>DATLQT010000030.1:0-38399 GCA_035535055.1 Candidatus Dormiibacterota bacterium
AGCGAACGGCGGTTCGATGGTCGGGGGCCCGGGATTTGAACCCGGGACCTCTCGGTCCCGAACCGAGCGCGCTGCCGTACTGCGCTAGCCCCCGTCCTGCGGCCCGAAGCATTCTACGTGGCGCGCCGGAAAGGCCGCTGCGGCTTCACCTATCGACCGTCGGGTTGGCCTCCATCAGGGTGGCGGTCGCCTCAGCCACCTTCTCGCCGTCGGCGAGCCGGTTGATGGTGGCGCTGGCGTAGACGAGGCTTCGGCGGACCTTCTCCACCCGCCCCGTGAGCCGGATCCGCTCGCCGATCCGGAGCGGCTGCCGATAGCGGACCTCGAGCTTACCGGTCACGCCCGGGTGTCCGCGGTGCCAGGCCGCCCAGCCAACCGCCTCGTCCAGCAGCAGGGCAACGATGCCGCCGTGGACGACACCCTTCCAGCTCTGGTAGCGGGAGGGCACCTCGAAGTCGGCCACAGAGACCTCCCCGTCGGACAGGAAGGTCATCTGCAGGCCATCCTCGTTGAGCGGCCCGCAGCCGAAGCAGCGACCGTCGAACTCCACCTCCATGCCGCGCTGAATTATCTAGACTCGGCGCATATGGCCGTGGCCTTCCAGAACCTGCTGGTCGAGGAGACTCTCCCGACGGTCGTCGTCACCCTCAACCGGCCGGAGAAGCTCAACGCCCTCTCCGTCGGCCTGATGGAGGAGCTGACGGCCGAGCTCGCCGAGCTCGGGAAGCGGGACGACGCCGCTGTCATCGTGCTCCGCGGCGCCGGCCGCGCCTTCTCGGCGGGCCACGACCTCCAGGAGCTGGTGGACAGGACGGTGGAGGAGGAGCGAGAGACGTTCGCCACCTGCGAGCGCCTGATGGCGACGGTGCAGTCGATCCCGCAGCCGGTGATCGCCTCGGTCCACGGCATCGCGACAGCGGCCGGCTGCCAGCTGGTAGCCTCCTGCGACCTGGCGATCGCCTCGACCGACGCGCGCTTTGCCACCAACGGGATCCGCAACGGGATCTTCTGCTACACGCCGATGGTGCCGGTCTCGCGGGCGATCGGCCGCAAGCGAGCGCTGGAGATGGTTCTGACCGGCAACTTCATCGACGCCGCGACCGCGGAGCGTTGGGGGCTCGTGAACCGGGTCGTCGCCGCCGGCGAGCTGGACGCGGCCGTGCTGGAGCTCGCAGCGCAGATCGGCTCGCTCTCACCACTGGCGGTGCGAAGCGGTAAGGCCGCCTTCTACCAGCAGGTCGAGCTGTCGCAGGGCGAGGCCTACGGACTGATGACCGAGGCGATCGCCTGCAACGCGACCAGCGAGGACGCCCAGGAGGGGATGTCCGCGTTCCTCCAGAAGCGCAAGCCGACCTGGAAGGGTCGCTGACCGACCGAAAGCCCCCCTTTGAGCCAACCACCGGGGGGGCGGCGGGGTCAGAGTACGGCGTCGGCGGCGGGGGGCAAAGCGCCGGTAAAGAACGTCCCGACGCGCCCCGAGCAGCCAAGCCGGCTAGGAGTGGCAGCTCCAGTGCCCGGCGATCGTCAGCTTGCGCGAGGTGTCGGCGACGTTGGAAAGCTCGGCCTCGAGCAGTCCAGAGTCTTGAGCGGACCCCACGGTGAGGGTCACGGGGTCGCTGGGCTGGTTCTGCCAGACCTGTGACTGGTCCTCGCTGGCGACCTCGATGTTCACACCCGAGTTGAAGACCGAAGCCCCCTTGTAGTCCTTGACCAACAGGTAGAGGGCGTACCGGGTCGTGCCCGAAGTGAAGGCCATCGTCGAAGCCCAACTGCCCAGTCGGATGGAATCGGCGCCGGTGCAGTCGTTCTGCACCGCGGTGTCAGAGGGCGCGGTCCCCGTGACGTGGGCGGTCAGGTCGCCGCTCAGGTCGAGGTCAAGGGCCCAGGGCGCATTGGACTCGCCGGGTGACTCGGTCGGAATGGGCGTGGGCACGGACGTGGGCGTGGCCGTGGCTGTGGGCGATGCCGCGGCCAGCGGAGAAGCCGGGCCGGCGGCGCAGGCGGCCGTCAGCAGGAAGGCGATGCCGGGAAGAAAGAACCGGGGCCAGGGCATCCGGCGCCCATCCTAGCAATCGGCGATAACCTGCCCGACATGGCCGATAGGAGTCCCCACGGCGCCCAGGACGCCGCCGCCGAGTTCACCCGGATCATGCGCCGGGTGGAGCAGGCCTTCCTCATCGGCGTCCCTGCAACCACCGAGGTGTGGCTCATCCGCCACGGCGACTGCTACCAGGACATGGCGGACGCCGCCGACCCGCCGCTCAGCCCGCTCGGACTCACCCAGGCCGCACGGCTGGGCGAGCGGGTAAGGGCCAAGGGTGTCAGCGCCGTCTACTCGAGCGACTCCGCCCGCGCCCGGCAGACGGCCGAGGCCATCGGCGAGAAGGTCGCCCTCGACCCCCGACTGCGCGAGATCGAGAACGATCCCGCCGCCGCCGTCCAGCTGATCCTCAACCGCCACCAGAGCTTCACCGAATCGGCCGGTGCCGTGGCCCAGCGGATGGGCGAGGCGGTGGACGAGGCGGCCAGGGCCCATCCGGGAGGGCGGGTCGCGATGGTGACGCACGGCGTCGCCATCCTCTGCTACGCCGGCAGCCTGATGGGCCTCGAGGTGCCCGCCGGGCTGCGGCTGATCCCCTACTACACGAGCGTGACGGTGGTCCGGGTCAACCTCGACCTCGACCGCCGGATGGTCAGCAGCCTCGTCGACGCCACCCACCTCACCGCCGCCGAGATCGGCTGAAGGAACGAGCGCTTGCAAGAGGTCGTCAAGGGCGTCCATCGAGTCTCCCCGGTTCCGGGGGTAAACACCTACCTCTTCGACGCCGAATGCCTGACCCTGGTCGACGCCGGGATCAGCAGCAGCGCCCCACCGATCCTCGCCGCCATCCGCGAGCTGGGACATCAACCGCGCGACCTGCAGCGGATCATCGTCACCCACTGCCACCCCGACCACTACGGCAGCCTGGCCGAGCTGAAGCGGCAGACGGGCGCAAGGACCGTCATGCACCCGACCGATGCCAAGGAGGTCCGCAACGGCCGGCGCGGCCGGCCGATGTCCTTCCGCGGGCCCCTGTCGGTCCTCAACGGCGCCATGGCGCGCCCGACCAGGCTCGAGCCGGCCGAGGTCGAGGACGAGGTCGAGGACGGCGACATGCTGCCCGGCGGGCTGCGGGTGGTGCACACCCCGGGCCACAGCGACGGCCACCTCTCGCTGCTCTGGCCCGAGCGCGGCCTGCTGATCGCCGGCGACGCCTGCTGGCACCTGACCGCCTCGCCTACATGCCGTTCTACGTTGACTTCGAGGAGGCCAAGCGGAGCCTGGCACGGCTCACGCGCCTCGACTTCGAGGTCGCCTGCTTCGGCCATGGCCGGCCCCTGCGCAACGCCGGGGAGGCCTTCCGGCGTCGCTGGGCGGCTACTTCTTAGCGGGCTTGCCGGCCGATTTCGAGGCCTTCCGTGCCGGCTTGCCGGCCGGAACGATCGAGGAGACGAAGGCGAGCGCCTGCTCGGTCAGCGGTTTCCACTCCTTCTCGCTGGCGGTCGACACCTGGACCCAGCCGCCCATCGCGCGTCCGGGCATCGGCTCGAAGGGGCCGCCGCCGGGCAGCTTCATCGCCTTCTGGAACTCCTCCGAGGGGAGCTTGAAGGTCATCACCTCACCGTGCAGCCCGGCGAACGCCTTTCCCCGGACCTTCAGCACCGGCATCCCGAACATCTGGGAGGCGACCACCTCGTGGCCGTCGGTCACCGCCGCGGCGATCTCGTGGTAGGAGTCCCTGGCGGCCATCGGCAGTCCCTCCTAAGGGGTGAAGACGATGAGGGCGATGGCGGCCACGGTGGCTACGATCGCCAGCCCGTAGCAGGCCCACTCCAGCGCAACCACCGAGCCGCGGAGGCCGAAATCGAAGAGGGCGTAGCGGATCCGGTGGGCGGCGTGGATGAAGGTGAGGAAGATTAAGACCGCGAGGTAGAGCTTGATCAGGGGGTTGGAGAGCGTCCAGCCGAAGTGCCTCGCGTCCTCCATCCAGTTGGGCACGCCGAGCGGGCCCAGCACCCCTGCCACCAGGATGGTGACCGGGAGCAGGATGGCCGCGATGGCGCCGCCGTTGGCGAACATGAACCACCAGAGCGAGTGGCCGTAGTCCGGCTTCAGATCCGCCCGCTGGTGCCAGTGCCGGTCGCTGGTGCTCATTTCAGAGCTTCACGTAGCCGAGGTAGATCATCACCGCGCCGCCGACCAACGTGGCCCCGATGAGCCCGCCGAAGGAGAGCGCCTTGATCGCCGACGGCGGCGCGAACCGATCGCCCAGCGGGACCCGCAGGATCAGCCCGCTGAGGTTGAGGAAGGTGATCGCGTGCCAGAGCGTGAAGAAGAGGCAGACGGCACTGAAGGCGAGCACCACGTAGTTGCCGCTGAGGCTGGTGAATGCGTTCTGCTTGAGCAGCAGGACCTCGTAGAGGAACCAAGCCAGCCAGGCGACCATGAAGACGACCGTCAGCTCGCGCACCACGTAGAGGAAGTAGCTCCGCCGGCTCAGGAACCAGCCGCCGCTCAGCGCTCGGCGGTAGGTGCGAGGAGCGGCCAGCGCCGCTTCCCCCTCGTTCATCCGCGGCCTCCGAAGGGGGTCAGCATCGCGTCCATCACGAACCCGTTGACGGTGTCGAACTTGGTCTGCTGGATCGCCTTGGCGGGGTCGACCCCCTTTGGGCAGGCGGCCGAGCATTCGCCGACGAAAGAGCAGTCCCAGATCCCGTCCGAGGCGGCCAGGACCTTCACCCGGTCGGCCGCGCCCTGGTCGCGAGAATCGTTGTTGTAGCGCCTGGCGAGCGCGATGGCCGCCGGCCCGAGGAACTCGTTCTCCATCCCATAGACCGGGCAGGCGGCGTAGCAGAGCATGCAGTTGATGCACTGGCTGAACTGGCGGTAGTTGTCGACCTGGTTGTTGGACTGGAGGAACTCACCGGCGCCGAGGGGCTGCTCCAGCTGGCGGACGATCCAGGGCTTGACCGACTTCAGCTTGGCCATGAAGTCGTCGATGTCGATGACAAGGTCGCGGATGACCGGGAAGTTGGCCAGCGGCTCGACCGTCATCCCCGCCCGGAAGTCGCGCAGGTGGGTCGAGCAGGTTAGGCGCGGGTAGCCGTTGACGTTCATCCCACAGGATCCGCAGATGCCCATGCGGCAGGACCAGCGGTAGCTGAGGGTTGGGTCGAGGTGGTCTTTGATATAGGTGATCGCGTCGAGGAGGACCCAGTCCTCTTTGTAGGGGACCTCGTAGGTCTGTAAGCGCGGCTCTGTGTCCGTCTCCGGGTTGAAGCGCTGAACCTTGATGGTGACCGTTTCCGCCAACTTGTCTTCTTCCTTTTCCTCGATCAGTAGGAGCGGGCCTTCGGCTCCCAGTGGGTGATGCGGACGGGCCGGAAGGTCAGCGTGGGAGGGCCCCCGGTGGTGTAGGTAGCCATCGTGTTGGCGAGGAAATGCTCGTCGTCGCGCTCGGGAAAGTCGCGGCGGGCATGGGCGCCGCGCGACTCCCTGCGGTTGAGCGCGGAGGCCGTCATGACCTCGGCCAGCTCGAGCATGAAGTCGAGTTCCATGGCGCCCGTCAGCGCGGTGTTGAAGACGTGGCTCCGGTCCTCGATCTTTAGCTTGGCATAGCGCTTGCGCAGCTTCTCGATCGTCTTGACCTGCTCTTTGAGCCCCTGCTCGGTGCGGAAGACCCCGACGTTGGAGTCCATCGACCGGCCGAGGTCGGCCTTGATGTCGGCCATCTTCTCGGTCCCGCCGCTCGCCTCCCGGTACTTTTTCTCGACCCGGCGCGTCTCGTCGCGGAGGAGCGCGTCCACCGGGTTGGCGGTCGGGGCCTTCGCCTCCAGCGCCCGGTGGGCGGCCGCGCGGCCGGCGGCCGCCCCGAACACGAGGCACTCGCTGAGCGAGTTGGAGCCGAGCCGGTTGGCACCGTTGATGCCGACGTTGGCGACCTCACCACAGGCGTAGAGCCCGGCCAGCGAGGTGGCGCCGTGGATGTCCACGTCCACGCCGCCCATCATGTAGTGCTCGACCGGCCGGATCGGGATCGGGTCGGTGACGATGTCGATGCCGACGTAGTCCCGGCACAGCTCGCGCATGAAGGGGAGCTTGCGGTCGATCGTCGCCTCGCCGAGGTGGCGCACGTCGAGATGCATGTAGTCGCCGTACTCGCCCTTGAACCCGTTGCCCTTCTCGAACTCGGAGACCTCGGCCCGGCTGATGATGTCCCTCGGCCCGAGCTCCATCTTGGTCGGCACGTAGTCCTTCAGGAAGCGCTCGCCCTTGTTGTTGTAGAGATAGCCGCCCTCGCCGCGAACGGCCTCGGTGATCAGGATGCCGGTCGACGGCAGCCCGGTCGGGTGGAACTGGACCATCTCCATGTCCTTCAGCGCCACGCCGGCCCGGTAGGCCAGCGCCATCCCGTCGCCGGTGCAGATCTGGCCGTTGGTGCTGAACGCGTAGATGCGGCCGTTCCCGCCGGTCGAGAGGATCACGCTCTTGGCCCGGACCGCGCTCATCTCGCCGCTTCGCTGGTTCAGCGCGACGACGCCGACGCAGCGGCCGTCCTCGACCAGCAGGGTGGTGACGAAGCTCTCGTCGAGGCGCTCGATGCGGTCGTACTTGAGCGAGGTCTGGAAGAGCGTGTGGAGCATGTGGAAACCGGTCTTGTCAGCCGCAAAGCAGGTCCGCCAGGTGGTCATGCCGCCGAAAGGCCGCGCCGAGATCTTGCCGTCCGGGTCGCGGCTCCAGGGGCAGCCCCAGTGCTCGAGCTGGACGACCTCGGTCGGAGCCTCGCGCACGAAGGTCTCGACGACGAACTGGTCGGCCAGGTAGTCGGAGCCCTTGATGGTGTCGAAGGCATGGGTCTCCCAGCTGTCCTCCGGCCGCAGGGCGGCCGCCGCGCCGCCCTCGGCGGAGACGGTGTGGCTCCGCATCGGGTAGACCTTGGAGACGATCAGGATCCGGAGGCCGGGGTCGGTCTCGGCCGCGGCGATCGCAGCCCGGAGCCCCGCGCCGCCACCCCCGACAATCAGGACGTCGTAAACCGGGAAATCCAAGGCGGGCTTAATGCTATCCAGTTGGCAGCGCGCGTTTTAGGAAGGCCAGCCACTTGGCGCTCATGATCCCCTCGACCTGCCCCTCCGAGAAGTGGTGGCGCAGGAGCGGGCGGAGGTCGCGGACCCGGGCGAAGCCGCCGTCGCAGTCGGAACCGAGCCCGACGTGCTCGGGTCCACCGGCTGCGGCCGCCAAATGGAGGAGGTGGGCCACGACGTCATCCAGCCCCGGCCGGGCGCCATCGGCACGGAGGTGACCGCGATAGAAGCTGACGCCGAGCACCCCATCCCGGCGGCCGACCTCCGCCGCCGTGGCGTCCACCAGCTGACGGTCGCCGTCCACCAGCGCCCGGGCGTTCGAGTGGGAGGCGATCATCGGTCCGCGCCAGGCCGCCATTGCCTCCTCGACCACCTGCTCGGCCAGGTGGCTCAGGTCGAGGATCATGCCGGCGGCAGCCATCGATTCAAGGAGCCGGCGGCCGGTCGCGGTGAGACCCCCCGGGGCGTGCGTTCCGCCGGCGTAGCGGGTCCGGTCCCAGGCCGGGCCCACGATGCGGACGCCCCGCTCCCACCAGTCCTCCACCTGGGCGGGCGTCTCGATCGGGTCCGCGGCCCCCATCAGGACCACGGCCTGGAGGCCCGGGCGGGCGAGGGCGGCTCGCGTCCGGACGATCGGCGGCCCAACCGCCCGGTAGTAGCCGAGCTGGGCCAGGGCCAGCAGGCGCGCCTCGCTCGGGGTGCGGTAGGACTGGCCCGTCTCCGCCAGCTCGGGGTCAGTTTCCGGCGCGGCGAAAAGGGTGGCGAAGACCAGGTCGACCCGGCTGCTTCCAGCGATCTGCGGCTGACCAGGTAGCCGGGGGCGGGATCGCCGTCGAAGCCTCGACCGAAGCTGAGCGCGTTCCAGGCGAGGTCGAGATGGCCGTCGACGATCAAAGTGGGCTACAGGCGGGCGAAGACGACAGCCGTTTCGGCGGCGGCGCGTGCGTTGTTGACGACCAGGTCGACGTTCAGGCGGAGGGAGCGCCCGCCGGACAGCTCGGCGACCTTCGCCAGCAGCCGGGGGGTCACCGACTGGCCGCTGACCTCCCCCACCTCGGATACGGCCCGCGCCACCAGCTGGGCGGCGTCCGCCAGCTCACCCCGCGGGGGCACGGCGATCACTACGCCCTTGAGGTTCAGCCCCCAGTTCGCCCGCAGCACACGGGCGGCCTCCTCGGGCCCGGCCAGGGGCGTGACGGGGTGGCCGGTCCGCAGCTGGTAGAACCCGGGCAGGTCATCGGTCTGCCAGCCCAGCACGGGCACCTGGTAGGACTCCAGGCGCTCCATCGTGAGGCCGATGTCGAGCACCGTCTTGGCGCCCGCGCAGAAGACGGCCACCGGGGTCGAGGCGAGCTCGAAGAGGTCGGCCGATTGGTCCTCGGGGTGGCCCAGGTGGACGCCGCCGATGCCACCGGTCGCGAGGAAGCGGATGCCGGCCAGGCCGGCCGCGCGGACCGTGGCCGAGACCGTCGTCGCGCCCGAGCGGCCGAGTGCCACCGCCGCTCCCAGGTCGCGGGTGCTGACCTTGACCGCCTCGCCCGACTCGGCCAGCCGTCGGATCTCGGCCTCGGCCATGCCCACCCGTAGCGCGCCGTCGAGGACCGCGACCGTGGCGGGGACGGCGCCGGCTTCCCGGATCGCCCGCTCGCAGCCGAAGGCGGCCTCCAGGTTGTAGGGAGCGGGCAGGCCCTGGGCGACGATCGAGGTCTCGAGGGCCACGATCGGGCGGCCCTCCGCCAGCGCCGCGGTCACCTCGCGCGAGAGCGCCAGTGGCCCGGGTTGCTCGCTGCTCAGGGCCGAGCTCCCATCCGGGTCACCGCGAAGGCGCCGACGAGTACCGCCCGGCCCGCCGCCTCGAGCGGCGTGGCGCCGTCCAGGTAGGCGCCGCAGAAGGCGGCGGCGAAGGCGTCCCCGGCGCCGGTGGCGTCGACGGCGTCCACCTTTGAGGCGGGCACCCGGCGGCCGAAGACCCGGACGCCGCGGACGCCGAGCTTGATGACCGGCACCTTTGCCATCCCCTCCAGCGGGGCACCAAGCTCGGCGGCCTCCGCCTCGTTGGCGAAGACCAGCTCGGGGCGCAGCATGGTCAGGTCGAGGGACAGCCGGGCGCCCCCGTATTCGCGGATACCCACCGCGGAGGAGAGGTCGACCGAGATCAGGGCGCCCGCCGCGCGTGCTATCTCGACGGCCTTACGCGTGGTGGACGCCAGCGGCTCGGCGAAGAGCGAGTAGGCGGGCACGTGGAGCAGCTGCAGACCCTGGAACCAGGCTTCGTCGACGTCCTCCGGGCGAAGGCCGAGGGCGGAGCGCTCCTGGCGAGCGAAGGTGCGCTCGCCGCCGGGACCAATGAGGACTGCGATCGCGCCGGTCGGCTCGGCGCTCTTGACCGCCTTCACCTCCACCCCGCCGGCCTCGATCTCGCCGACCAGCCGGCGGCCGAGGTCGTCGTCGCCGACCCGTGTCACCAGGCGCGCCGACTCGCCGAGAGCGGCCGACCAGGCGCAGAAGTTGGCGGCCTGGCCGCCGCCGCCGATCTTGATCGAGGCGTCGCGGTCGTCGTCCAGCCGGAGCTGGCCCTCGGGGGCGATCGTGACATCCAGCACCAGCGACCCGATCGACCCGACCACGAGCCGGAATCGTACCCTCGCGAGGATGCAGCGGCTGGAGCGGGACCGATCCTTTCTCCTGCTCTGGGCGGGTCAGACCACGAGCACGCTGGGGAGCGCGGTCAGCGACCTCGCGATCCCGACGGCGGCGATCTTCCTCTTCCACGCTGGAGCCTTCCAGGTCTCGCTGTTGGGGGCGCTCGAGACACTGCCCTTCATCGGCGTCGGCCTGCTGCTCGGCCCGCTCGCCGACCGCGTGCGCAGGCGCCCAATCCTGATCGCCTGCGACCTCGCCCGCTTCGGGATCCTGGGGTCGATCCCGGTCGCGGCGGCCGCCGGGGAACTGACCCTCTACCAGCTCTACGCCGCCGCTTTCCTGACGGGCATCTTCAACGTCTTCTTCCAGGTCGCCTACCAGGCCTACCTGCCGGCGCTGGTCAGCCGGCAGCGGATCATGGGCGCCAACTCCCGGCTCTCCGTGACCCAGACGATCGCCGGGACAGTTGGGCCGGCGATCGGCGGCTTCCTGATCCAGGAGGTGGGCGCGGCGATGGCGGTGGCCGTGGACTCCGCCTCCTACCTCCTCTCGGCCCTGGCCGTGCTCCTGATCAGGAAGCCGGAGCCCACGGCGGCGCCGGGACCGCGCGCCAGCTTCCGGACCGAGCTGGCCGAGGGCCTCCGCTTCGTCTTCGGCAGCCCCGTGCTTCGCCGCCTGGCGGCCGGAAATGCAACCTTCACGATCGGCTGGCGGATGATCGAGGCGATCCTGCTCCTCTTCTGCTACCGGGTCCTGCGGATGACGCCGGCGCAGGTGGGAATCCTCTTCGCCGTCACCAGCATCTGCCTTGTCGCCGGCACCCTGGCCCGGGAGAGGGTGACCCGGATGGTTGGCTTCGGCCGCCTGCTCTTCCTGTCACAGCTCGCCTGCGCCCTGCCCATCTTCCTGATGGCGGGAGCCGGCCTGGGGCTCGGCGTCCCCGCCCTTTACGCGGCCTTCTCGATCCAGGGCCTGGCCTCTGGGATGTTCGACGTCGCGCAGCTGACCCTTCGCCAGCTGATCACGCCCGACCGCCTCCAGGCGCGGATGAACGCCACCATGCGCACCCTCTTCTGGGGCCCCCGTCCGCTGGGCTTCCTGCTCGGCGGTGCCGTCGGCTCGTGGATCGGCCTGGTGCCCACGATTGCGATCGGAGCGGTGATCTGCACCATCTCCGCGGCCTTCTTCTTCGGCCCCGTCTTCTTCGTCATGAGGACCGCACCGGAGCCGGTGCACGATGGCTGAGGGCGAAAGCTGAATGGGTTTGGAATAAAGCTGAAGCAGGTAATATTGAAGCGCTTCAGCAATGCAAGAGAAGCTCGAGACCAACATCGACTGTGGCCCTGACGGGCTCTTCTACGACCGGAGGGTGCGCGAGTTCCTCGATCCCTCACCGGCGCCCGACCGGCTGGCCGGGGAGACGCTCGCCGCGCTGCGGGCCGCCTCGCACAGCCTTCGCCACCGGATGGACCGGTGGCTTGACCGCCACAGCCTAAGCGAGAGCCGGCTGGCGCTGATCGTCCGGCTCAACCGGGTGGGGGAGATCACTCTGGGGGACCTCGCCGAGGCCCTCGACGTCACCCCCCGCAACGTCACGGGGCTGGTCGACCACTTGGAGCGCGACGGCCTCGTCGAGCGCTTCCCCGACCCGGACGACCGGCGAGCGACGCGGGTGCGGCTGAGCCCCGCCGGCGCGGCCAAGCTGGCCGAGCTGGGAACCGAGAAGGGCCGTTCGACCCACGACCTGGTGGCCGGTATGACCGATGAAGAGCTGGCCCAGCTTCGGCACCTGCTGCTGAAGCTGGTCAAGAGCATGAGCGCGACCGCGCCGAAGGAGCTGGAGAGGGTATGACCGCCAACGTTGAGATGTCCCGCAACCGACTGATCCTGGTCACCGTCGGCGTCATGCTGACGCTGCTGCTGGCCGCCCTCGATCAGACCATCGTCGGCACCGCGATGCCACGCATCATCGCCGACCTGAACGGCTTCAATCAGTACGCCTGGGTGACCACGGCGTACCTGGTCACTTCGACGGTGACGGTGCCGGTGGCCGGCAAGCTCGGCGACCTCTTCGGCCGCAAGCCCTTCATCCTGATCGGGATCTCAGGGTTCATGGCCATGAGCTGGGCCTGCGGCTTCAGCCAGAACATGAACGAGCTGATCATCTTCCGGGGCGCGCAGGGCCTCTTCGGAGGCATCCTCTTCGCCTCCGTCTTCACAGTCCTCGCCGACATCTTCACCCCCCGCACCCGAGCCCGGATGCAGGGCGTCTTCGGCGGCGTCTTCGGCCTCGCCTCGGTCATCGGCCCGGCGGCCGGCGGGTTCATCACCGACAACTGGGGTTGGCGGTGGGTGTTCTACGTCAACATCCCGGCCGGCGTGCTCGGCCTGGCGCTGCTGCTGGCCTTCCTTCCCTACGTCCGGAGCAAGGCGACCTGGCGCGACATCGACTTCGCCGGCGCCTTCCTGATGATGGCCGGCCTGGTCCCGATCATGGTCTCGCTCTCCAACACCGCCACCTATGGCTGGGGTTCCTGGCAGACGCTGCTGCCCCTGGTCGGCGGCCTGGTCCTGCTGGTCGCCTTCGTGGTCGTCGAGCACTTCGAGGCCGAGCCGATCGTCCCCCTCGCGCTCTTCCGAAACCGGGCCTTCGCGGTCGCGGTGATCGTCGGCACGCTTTCCGGCTTCGGGATGTTCGGCGCCATCATCTTCGTGCCACTCGTCTTCCAGGGCGTGCTCGGCGTCAGCGCCACCAACTCAGGCACCCTAATCACTCCGATGATGTTCGGCCTCATAGGGGCCAGCGTCCTGAGCGGCCAGCTGATGGTCCGAATCAAGCACTACAAGTGGCTGGGCACCATCGGCACGGCCGTCATGGCGTTCGGCCTCTACCTCCTGTCCGAGGTCTCCGTACACTCCACCCAGGCGCAGGTCACCGCCGCGCTGGTGATCGTCGGCGCCGGCCTCGGCGTCACCTTCCCGCTCTACCTGAACGCGGTCCAAAGTGCCGTCGAGCGCCGCTTCCTCGGCGTCGTCAGCAGCAACATGCAGTTCTTCCGGAACCTCGGAGGAACCCTGGCGACCGCGATCTTCGGGTCGATCCTCGCCAACCGCATGGGGCCCAACATCCAGGCGCAGATCGACAAGCTCAGCCTGCCGGCAGCCTTCAAGAGCAACTTCAAGCTGCCGCAGGGCGCCGGCGGGGCGCAGCAGATCTTCAACGTCGCAAACCTGGCCAAAGAGCGGGCATCGCTGCCGGCACCCTTCCGGCCCTTCTTCGACCAGGCCATCGTCGCGGTCAAGGCGGGCCTGGCCCAGACCATGCACGAGATCTTCCTGATCGCCCTGGTCTTCGTGCTGATAACCCTGGTCGCGACCGTCTTCATGCCCAGCGTTCCATTGCTCGGCGCCCGGCGCCAACCGGGTGCCGCGGTGGGCGAGGAGTCCCCCGTCCCGGAGCTCGAGCCGGAGGCCGAAGCCGCCGCCGTCTGAGCGTGCGCCGACACACCGCGAGGATGGCCGCCTCCTAGATCAGGAAGTGGCCGTCCTCCATTATTTTTCGGCCGTCGACGTGGACGGTCGCGTGCGACGCCAGCACGTCAACATGCGAAGGGCAGTCCCAGTCGGCGCCGGTCTCGTGGCCGTAGGGATCGCCGAAAGCCATGTGGACGCCCGGGAACTTCTCGTCCTGCAGGAAGTTGCCGACGATCCGGGTAAGCCCGACGTTGGTGCCGATGGCGAACTCACCCACCCGGTTGCTCATCGGGTGCTGGCTCATGTAGCCCTCGATGTCGGCGCGCAGCTGGGGGTCCGGCGTCTCGAAGGAGACCAGCCGGCCGCCCTTGACGCGCATCATGACCGGCGGGTCCAGGAGCCGGTACTTCTCGGTGAACCAGTCGCCCATTTCTTCGCCGGCGATGACGCCGTCGACCGAGAGCGGCGCGGTGAACGTCTCGCCCTCCGGCAGGTTGCCCCAGCGGCCCTGCTCCCAGAAACGGCCGTCGCTGGGGATCCAGCGCCAGTCCTTGCGGAAGGTGGCGACCAGGTCGGTCCCGGCCTTGGTCGCCACCTCGATCTTCGACGCGGTCTTGGCGATGTTCCAGACCTGCTGGGTGACGCGATAGATCTCCTCGTAGTCGCCCGCCATCCCGTCTCGCATCAGCTCCGCGTCGATGCCGATCATGTGGCCGTGGCGGCAGTTCAGCTCCTGGGTGAGCAGCTTCAGCATCGGCATCCGGAAGGCGAGCTCGCCCTCCTGGCCGGTCCCGACGTAGTAGGAGGCGGTCGGACGAAACGCGATCACCTCGCCGGCGATCGAGCGCGGGAACTCGGTGGCCGGCCGCTGGAGGTGGTCCTCCATCACCCACGAGCGCACCTCCGCCCCGGTCGAGCGCGCCTCGTCCTCGATCGACTGCGCGATCTCCTCCGAGACCCGGTCCTTGATGACCGCGACCCGGTCCCGCTCGCCGACGTTGAGGCAGTTGCGGACGGCGTTGCGGGCGCCGACTGAGAAGTCCTGCACCACCTAAAAAGAATATCGACCGAACCGACCTCAACTTTCTGCCGGATTCGGGTTTATATTTGCCGCGGCGCCGCAAGCGGAACCTTCCCCCGAGCTCTCCGTCCCAGCCTCCCGCAAGCGACAAGGAACTATCTAGGAGGACTTCGGACGTGAGCTTTACTGACAAGACCCTGGCCTGTCGCGACTGCGGACGGGAATTCACCTTCACCGCCGGCGAGCAGGAGTTCTATGCCCAGCGCGGGCTCATGAACGAGCCGCGCCGCTGCTACGACTGTCGGCAGGCCCGGCGGACGGGAGGCGGCGACGCGCGCGAGCGCGGACCGCGGGAGATGCACGACGTCATCTGCTCCAGCTGCGGCAAGCCAACCCAGGTGCCCTTCCTGCCCACGGGCGCCCGCCCGGTCTACTGCACCGACTGCTTCCAGACCGTCCGGAGGTAGCGCCCAAAGCGGGGGAGTAATCTCGCGACCATGGCGGTCGTGCCCTCGCTCGTGCATCTCGGATCGGTGATGGGCGGCGTCCGCACCGTCGACCAGGTCGCGGTCGAGGAGCGGGCGGCCGCGCTCGGCAAGCGTTCGATCAAGAAGGCCTCCAAGGTATGGGCGCTGGAGCTGGCGATCCGGATGACCGACCTGACCACCCTGGAGGGCTCCGACACGCGCGGCAAGGTGGCGGCGCTCTGCGCGAAGGGCGTCCGACCCGACCCCTCCGACCCCACCATCCCGAGCGTGGCGGCGATCTGCATCTACCCCTCGATGATCCACGTCGCCGTCGAGCACCTGCGGGGCAGCGAGGTCCGCGTCGCGAGCGTGGCGACGGCCTTCCCCTCGGGGCAGAGCTTCCTCGAGGTGAAGCTGGCCGAGACCCGCCAGGCGGTGGCCGCCGGCGCCGACGAGGTCGACATGGTGATCGACCGCGGCGCCTTTTTGAGCGGCGACTACCAGAAGGTCTACGACGAGATCGTCGCTATCAAGGAGGCGGCCGGCCAGGCGCACTTGAAGGTGATCCTGGAGACCGGCGAGCTGGGCACCTACGACAACGTCCGCCGCGCCTCGGTGCTGGCGATGGCGGCCGGGGCCGACTTCATCAAGACCTCGACCGGCAAGATCAACCCGGCCGCCACGCCGCCGGTGACCCTGGTGATGATGGAGGCGATCCGCGACTTCCACCGGGAGACCGGGCGCGCGGTCGGCCTCAAGCCGGCCGGCGGCATCCGCACCGCCAAGCAGGCGGTGCAGTACCTGGTCCTGCTCTACGAGACGCTGGGGGCCGACTGGATGACGCCCGAGCGATTCCGGATCGGGGCCTCGAGCCTGCTCAACGACTGCCTGATGCAGCTGGCGAAGGAGAAGTCGGGCGCCTACCAGTCGGGCGACTACTTCACCATCGACTAGCCGGAATGGCAATCAGCAAGCGGCCCCAGTCCGCCCTCGCCAGCAGGACCTTCGAGTACCAACCGGCCCCGGAGGCGATCGACCACGTCCGCATCGCCGACCGCTACGGGCTCTTCATCGGCGGACGCTTTGTCGAACCGCTCTCGGGCAAGCGGTTCCCGACCGTTAACCCCGCCACCGAGGAGACGCTGGCCGAGGTCTCCGAGGCGCTGGCGGCCGACGTCGACGCCGCGGTCGGGGCCGCGGCCAGGGCCCAGGAGTCCTGGGGGCGCCTCAACCCCGCCCGGCGGGCGCGCTACATCCTGCGGATCTCCCGGATCATCCAGGAGCGGGCGCGCGAGCTGGCGGTCGTCGAGACCATGGATGGCGGCAAGCCGATCAAGGAGTCCCGCGACGTCGACGTCCCGCTGGCGGCCGCCCACTTCTTCTACTACGGCGGCTGGGCCGACAAGCTGGAGTGGGCGTTCCCCAACTGCGACCATCGGCCGGTCGGCGTCTGCGGCCAGGTCATCCCCTGGAACTTCCCGCTCCTGATGCTGGCCTGGAAGATCGCGCCGGCGCTGGCGGCGGGCAACACCGTCGTCCTCAAGCCGGCCGAGACAACGCCGCTCACCGCGCTGCTCTTCGCCGAGGTCTGCCAGCAGGCCGAGCTTCCCCCGGGGGTCGTCAACATCGTCACCGGCGCGGGCAAAACCGGCTCCCTTGTAGTTGCCCATCCCGGCGTCCGCAAGGTCGCCTTCACCGGCTCGACCGAGGTCGGCAAGCAGATCCAGCGCTCGATCGCCGGCAGCGGCAAGCGGCTGACCCTCGAGCTCGGGGGCAAGGCCGCCAACATCGTCTTCGACGACGCGCCTCTCGACCAGGCGGTGGAGGGCATCGTCAACGGCATCTACTTCAACCAGGGCCACGTCTGCTGCGCCGGCAGCCGCCTGCTGGTCCAGGAGTCGATCGCCGAAGCCCTGCTGGAGAAGCTTCGGCGCCGGGTGGACACCTTGCGCCTGGGCGACCCGCTGGACAAGAACACCGACATCGGCGCCATCAACTCAAAGGCTCAGCTGGAGAAGATCGAGGGCCTGGTCGAGTCCGGCCGCGCGGAGGGCGCCGAGATCTACCAGCCTCCCTGCGAGCTCCCGGCGAAGGGCTATTGGTTCCCGCCCACGATCTTCACCAACGTCTCCCAGTCGCACCGGATCGCCCGGGAGGAGATCTTCGGGCCGGTCCTCTCGGTCCTGACCTTCCGAACGCCCACCGAGGCCGTCGAGAAGGCCAACAACACGCCCTACGGCCTCTCGGCGGGGATCTGGACCGAGAAGGGGTCGCGCATCCTCTGGATGACGCAGAGGATGCAAGCGGGCGTCGTCTGGGCCAACACCTACAACCGCTTCGACCCGACCTCGCCCTTCGGCGGCTACAAGGAGTCGGGCTACGGCCGCGAGGGCGGCCTTCACGGGCTGGCGCCCTATCTGGAGCTGAACTAGCGGTGCCCGAAGCTCGCGTCGAGGTGCGCAAGACCTACAAGCTCTACATCGGCGGCGAGTTCGTGCGATCCGAGTCCGGCCGCTCCTACGAGGTGGAAGGCGTGAACGTCCCCCGCGGGTCGCGCAAGGACCTCAGGGACGCGGTCAAGCTGGCTCGCGGCGCCTTCGAGGGCTGGGCCGGGCGGACGGCAATGAACCGCGGGCAGGTGCTCTACCGCGCGGCCGAGATGCTGGACGGCCGCCGCCGCCAGTTCATCGCCGAGCTGGGCGGGGGCAAGCGCGCGGGCCGGGAGGTGGACGCCGCGGTGGAGGCCTTTGTCTGGTACGCGGGCTGGACCGACAAGCTCTCCCAGGTCGCCGGCACCGTCAACCCGGTCGCCGGGCCCTATTTCAACTTCACCATCCCGGAGCCGACCGGGGTCGTCGGCATCGTGGCCCCCGAGGAGCCGTCGCTGGCCGGGCTGGTGGTGCGGATCGCGCCCGCCCTGGCGGGCGGAAACACGGTGGTGGCGCTCGCCTCCGAGAATTCCCCGCTGCCGGCGCTGACGCTGGGCGAGGTGCTGGCCACCTCCGACTTTCCGGCCGGCGTCGTGAACCTGCTGACCGGCTACCGCAAGGAGCTGCTGTCCTGGCTGGCGGCCCACATGGACGTCAACGCGATCGACGCCGCCGGCTGCACGCCCGAGCAGCTGACGGCCGTCCAGGAGGCGGGCGCCGCCAACGTCAAGCGGGTGATCGGGCCGAACGGCAACCGCTCAGAGCTCACCCTCCAAGCCATCACCGACCTGATGGAGATGAAGACTGTCTGGCACCCGATCGGGGTCTGACGCTCCGTCCCCGCCTGCCGCAAAAGAAGAAGCGCCGCCCCGGGCTGGGGGCGGCGCTTCAGATCTTGGTCTAGACCTTCGCGTTCTGGAGGAGATTCCAGCTTGCGGAGATGGCGCGTCCGAATTGAGGCGTGTAGTCGACCTCGATCTTGACGAAGGAAAGGGAGAACTGGTCTGTCGCTAGAGAGGTGTCGCCATCGGGCCCGGTGTTGCTGAAGGACGTCACCAGCACGTCGCTGAGCTTGTAGACGAGAGACGCCGAGGTGGAAGAGGTTGACTCAGTCGCCACGTCGCGGACTGACAACACCGCGCCGGTGATGTGCTGGCCGGAGGCGCAAGCAAAGAACAGTAGCGGTGACGCAATGCTGGTGTTACTCGAAAAATGGAAATCCTGCATCGAGACCTTGCCGGCTCCGCCGCCGCTTCCGCTCCCGGTCAGGCGCCCCGTATTCTCCTCACCCCAGCTGTAGCTTATGAGCTTGATCCCGTTGGGCTGCTTTGAATCAATTGTCCCGCCCGTAATCCCCTCGATCGTGAGGAAGCAGTCCACCGCCATCTACCGGCCCTCCCCGTTCATTTTCAAGTCGAGTGTCAGCTCCGCGGTGCCATTGCCGCCGACCTCGAAAGGCCGCTGGACGGCGGTATAGCTGCCGCTGGCGCCGGCATAGCGGCCGGTGCCTCCGATGACGGCGTAGGTCGCGTCCGCTCCGCCCACCGCGGTGCCCATTCCGACCAGGCTGCCCTCGGGCAGCTGGATCGTGTGCATCTGCATCTCGGCCCGAGCGGGACCGGTCGCTCCAGGCATGTCCAGGTGCATCGACGTGGCGAAGAAGGAGCCCAATGGCGGCCCGTCCGGTGTCGCGCTGAGAACCCCGGTGATGGTGACCCGGTCGCCAGGCTTGGGCAGCACTCCGCGCTTTAGGCCCGCCGCCTGGAGGTGCCAGCTGCTGCCATGGAGACGGGGCGGCGTTCCCACAGCCCCCTCGACGCCGGCAGCGCTGCGCGAGTACTCGGCTGCGGCTCCGATCCCGGCGGCGCCCGCAACGCCCGCTAAGGCGATGGCTCCGAGCTTCAAGATGCCACGCCGCGTGGCGCGGCCTGACTCGTTCATGTCCTTGACCCCTCCCTCACCGAGCCGATTGCGAATGCGACACGATGGTAAGGCACGCAAAGCGGTTCGGATCAGTCGAGAACGCGTGGGGTCTTGTTGTGCAACCCTAACCCCCGGATGACTGCCGGCGACCCCGCCAAGCTGGTCGCCCCCGCCCTCCGCGAGGCTGGCTACACGTTGCCGGCGATCCGGAACCTGATCGGGGGAGAGCGCACCCTATCAAGCGGTGCCGACGATCGGGTGGTCTTCGAGCGCCGCTTTGCCGGAAGCTCGCCACTCGACCTGGCGGCGCGCCTCCTCCTGCTTGACCTGGAGGTCGACGGCGCCGCCTGGGATCGCGGCCTGCCGGCCCTGCCGGCGGCCGCTCTGGAGGAGCTCGGGATCGTCGAGCGCCGCGGCGGGGCGCTGCGGGCCCGGGCCCGACTGGTGCCCCACGGCGACCTTTACGTGACTTCCGACCCGCATAGCGATGCAGCCGGATTGGAGCATGTGACCGGTATCAGCAACCCCGCCGTTCTACTCAGCGACCTGGCCGTGCGCCGGCCGGTGGCGCTCGGTCTCGACCTCGGCTGTGGCGGAGGCATCCAGGCGCTGTTGATGTCTCGTCACTGCGCGAAGGTGATTGCGACCGACATCAATCCGCGCGCCCTCGAGTTCACGCGGCTCAACGCTCGCCTCAACGGTATCTCCAACATCGAGACGCGCCTCGGTAGCCTGTTCGAACCCGCCGGAGACCTCCGCTTCGACCTCATCCTCTGCAACCCGCCCTACGTCATCTCGCCCGAGTCCCGGCTCCTTTACCGCGACAGTGGCATGGCAGGAGACAGCCTCTGCCGCCAGATCGTCGGCGAGGCTGGCCTCCACCTCGCCGAGGGCGGCTTTGCCCAGATGCTGGTGAGCTGGGCGCAGGTTGGGGACCGCCCCTGGCAGGAGACCCTCGAAGATTGGTTGGGGAGCGCGCCGTGCGACGCCTGGTTCCTCCACTACCTGACCGAGGACCCCCTGACCCACGCCGCCAAGTGGAACCGGCCGGAGACGCCGGCGGGATTGGCCGGGTTCGCCGCCGCCGTCGACAGCTGGACCGCCTACTTCAGCGAGCAGGGCATCGACGCGGTGGGCTTCGGTTCGGTCACCATGAGGCGCCGCTCGGGCGGGCGGAACTGGCGCCGCTCGGACGCGCTTCGCGAGGCCCATGGCTCGGCCGGTAACCACATCCTTCGCGTCTTCGCCGCCGAGGACCTGCTGCGCGCCCTACCGGACGAGGAGGCGCTGTTCGGCACCCGGTGGCGGCTGGCGCCGGGCCACCGCTTGGAGCAGTCGCTGGTCCAGGGTCCCGAAGGTGGCTGGCACCCGCTGGAGACCCGGTTGGCGATGACCGAAGGCTTCGGGTTCAGCGGTTCCATCGACCTGCCCCTTGCCCAGATGCTGCAGCACCTCGACGGGAAGCGGACGGTTGCCGATGCGGTGGGCATGGCGGCCAAGGAGGTCGGCATCCCGAGGGCGGAGCTGGCCGCCTACCGCCGGGCCGCCGGGCAGACCGTTCGACGCCTCCTCGAGCTCGGCCTGCTCGAAGCGGAATAAGCGGCCGCCCAACTCGCATTGAACTCGAGAGAAATGATCAAGGTCTACGCCACGACCTGGTGCGGCGACTGCAGGATGGCCAAGCACGTCCTCGACCAGCGCCAGGTCGAGTACGAGTACATCGACATCGACCGCGAGCCCGGGGCCGCGGCCCTGGTGCAGGAGATCAACGGCGGCTTCCGCACCGTCCCGACCATCCTCTTCCCTGACGGCCGGGTGCTGGTCGAGCCCTCGCGCCTCGAACTGGAGGCCGCGCTGGCCGCCTAGGCCGCCGGCGCCTCGACGCCGTAGTAGCGGGCGAGGTCGGCGGGCAGCATGTGGGCCGGCTCGTCGCCGAAGATCGCCGAGGTGCGCTCCAGGGCCCGGGCCACCAGGGCCGAGCACATGAGGTGCGACTCGTAGGAGACGTTGACCTTGGCGCCGGTCAGCAGCGAGAGCCCGACGCTGAACAGGTCGAGAAAGCCGAAGGGCTGGCCGACCAGGCTCTCGGCGAAGGCGGCCACCTGGGCCCTGTCCCGCTGGTCGGCGCTGTCGCCGATGCGGACCAGGTGATATTCGCGCTCCTGGTACTTGGAGAGGTTGGTTCGTACCACGCCGTGCGTTTCGGCCTCCACCAGCGAGCCGTCACGGTCGACGATCACCGCGGCATGGCTCCAGTAGGAGTACTTGCGCTCGCGGCCCCTGATCTTCTGGGCGATGCGGATCATTCGCGAGACCAGGTGCCGGCGGTGGGTGAGGATGAAGTCGCCCGGCTCGAACTCGGTCGCGGACTCCCCGGGGCCGTAGCGGTCGACGCGGAAACCTGACATCGCTTGTTGTATATCTTCTCTCATGCTCTCAACCCAAGCGATATTCGCCATGTACGTCCCTGACGTCCGCGCGGCGCTCGACTTCTACACCGACAAGCTCGGCTTCCGCGTCATCACCGACCACGCAGACGACGAGTTCTCCTATGCGACCGCCGCTCCCGAGGGTGCGACCTGGCGCCTGATCTTCAGCCGCCCCGACATCCATGGGCCCGAGCTGGCCGAGCGATTCGAGGCCGAGGTCGGCTTCTCACCGCATTTCCTGCTCGCCGCCGAGGACCTGGGCGCGGAGATCAAGCGGCTCGAACGCGCCGGGGTCGAGATCGTCGACCACCCCACGCTGCAAGCGACGGGGATGATCCAGGCCCACGTCAAGGACCTCTACGGCAACGTGATCACCCTCATCGCGGAGAGCGATCTCTTCTAGCGGCTAGTCCCGGTACCTGTAGACGATCCGGCCGCGGGTGAGGTCGTAGGGCGATAGCTCGACCCGGATCCGGTCGCCCGGGGTGATCCGGATGAAGAAGCGGCGCATCCTGCCGGCCGCATAGGCGATCAGCTTGTGTCCGTTTTCGAGCTCGACCTCGAACATCGCGTTGGGGAGGGCCTGGGTGACGGTCGCCTCCATGGCGATCGCCTCCTCCTTCTGGTCCTCGGGTGCGACGACGGTCGGCCGGGCGCGCGCCGGCTTGCGCCCTCTCGAGTTGGGTCGGGATGAACGTGCCAAAGAACTAAGAGAGTCTACCCGCCGAGGTGCAGGCGAACCTGGAGCAGGGGAGGTCGCTTCCGATACCGCCGACGCGGACGGTTCAGAAGCGCGACCTCGGACGCGGCTCGGTCGCCTGCCAGCGCTCGATCCAGGAGCCCTCGACCTCGTTCGAATGGGTGCCGTCGGCGAGCTCGTGGACGGCCCTTTCAACCCGGGCCGAGAACGCCCGCGAGGTCTCGCCCTCGCCCACCCGGAGTGGCTTGCCGATCTTGATCGTCGCTTTCGCCGGCAGGGGGAGGTCGCGGCCCTTGGGCATGATCCGGTGGGCGCCGCGGACGTGCATCGGGATCACGTCGACCCGGTTCTCGGTCGCGAGGTGGCCGATACCGGGGGTGAATGGCTGGAGAGCACCGTCGGCGGAGCGGGTGCCCTCGGGGAAGACGAGCAGATTCCAGCCCGACTTCAGCAGCTGGCCGGAGCGGTGAAGCACCTCTCGCGGGCTGCCGGTGCGGCTGAAGGGGAAGGTGTTGAGCCAGAGGCTGGTCAGAAAGCCGATCATCCGGCGGCCGTAGAAGTAGTCCTCCGCCGCCGCGACCACGGTTCGCTCGCGGACCCGGTCCCCGAGCGCGTAGAGAAGCAGCGGGGTGTCGGCGTGGCTCGTGTGGTTGGAGGCCAGGATCACCGGGCGGTCGAGCTCTTGAACCCACTCCTCGCCCTCCACGGTCGGATGCGCCATCGCCTCCGTGAAGGGGTTGAGAATCCCCTTTTGGAGCACCCAGCGGATGCTCCGGAAGGGCTCGGTACGAGCCCACCCGAGGTCGGTCGGCCGGTCGGGCGCGGCGCGGGCCGCCTCCGGCCAGCCGGCGGGGCGAGGCGTGTCCCAGTGGAAGCCCCGGCGCAGCTTGCGGTAGTCGGCGACCATGCCGCCTGCGCCGGCGACCAGCGCCGACAAACCGACCCTGCCCGAGTACCAGGCCGGAACTGCCACCTAGGTCAAACCTCGACGTCCGCCAGAAAGAGCGGCGGCGTGCGCAGGTGGCTGATCGACGGGTAGCGGCCGACTGTCTGCTCGGCCATCTCGAGCGCGTCCTCGAGTGTGGTTGCGGCCTTGAACCCCAATCGGTGGACTGTCGACCGCTCGCCGCCGACCACGATCACGTCGCCCAGGTACTGCAGGGCGTGAGCCGCCCAGTACCAGGCGTAGAAGGGATGGACGCCGTGGTAGGCGTGCGAGTGCTGGTACATCTGGCGATACCAGGGGTCCTCGGCGAACCGCTTCTCGTAGCGCTTTTCGATCTCGTGCGAGTCGGTGGTGTCGGCGAGCACCTCGTCGAAGAAGTCGATGTAGCTCGGGTGGTGGACCGAGTGGAACTCGTAGCGGCAGGGGTGCTCCATGATCACCACCCCGCCCTCGCGGACGACCGGCTGGTTGCGGTAGAGGTTGAAGAGGTAGCCGAGGCCGAGGCAGACCACCAGCACCGGGTTGAGAATCGAGTTCGGGTTATAGGGCCCGAGGTAGGGCACGCCCATGGTGACGATGTCGGTCTGCCCCTCGACCGGCACCAGCAGCTGGGCCCTGACGGTGTCGAGCGTTTTCTCGTGGACCTTGTCCACCTGGCCCGCGTTGACGCCGGTCAGCCCGTGGGGCGCCAGCATGGAGTGGAAGATCGAGCGTTTGATGTCCGGCGGCGCCAGGTCGGTCGCCTGCTTCATGGCGTAGAAGGTCGCCTGGTCGGAGGTCGTCCAGTCGGTCTCCCGCTTCTGGAGGAAGTTGGCGATGGCCGGGAAGGCGTGGTTGTTGACGCTGGTCTCGATGTGGAAGACGCGCACCGCGTCCTCGATCAGCTGGCCCTGCCGGATGCAGGAGTCGTGGAGCGCCGACTTCGGCGGGTCCATGTAGCTGTTGGAGTGCAGCAGCGTGTGGACTGTGTGGTGCTCTTTGATGCTCCGGTAGCAGCCGAGACCGGTTGACATCGACTTCTGGCCGCCGTCCATCGGGACCAGCGTCAGGTTGACGTAGACGACCAGGTCCGACTCCAGAGCCCGCTTGTTGAGCCAGGTCTCCTCCCCGTTGGCGGTCTTGCCGATCAGCACGTTGCCCTCGGGGTCCTCGGCGTCGTGGTTGTAGAGCCGGTCCGGCCAGAAGGTGGTGAAGACCCGGTCGCCGACCACGTGGCGGAGCTCGTCGGCGGTCATCTTGCGGTGGAGGCCGATCGCGCAGATGAGCTCGATGTCCTCGATCCCGGCGTGGGCCGCCATGTCGACGACCTCCTCGATCACCAGCTGGCGGACGTCGGGCGAGGCCATCGGGGGCAGCGGGAGGCTGATGTCGTCGAAGGCGATGGTCAGCTTCATGCCGGCCCTCAAAAGATCGGCGAGCGGGTCGTCGTCGATCGGATGGGCCAGTGCCCGCCGGATCGCCCGCTCGGGGTGGGCGATAGGCTCCATCGGGTCGGCCGGGTAGATGATCCGCGACCCGAGCGGCAGTCGCTCGAGTCGGAAGCCCTCGCCGAAGTGGAAGAGCGTCGGCGGGGTGTTTCGGTCAACCTCGACGACGGCGCCTGGTCTGGGCATTCAGTTGCCTCTCTGGTCGAAGGCGACGCGGATCGCGTTCATGCGGCCGGAGGCCATCGCGTACTCGATCGCCTCGCGGTAGTCGTCGAGCGCGAAGTAGGGTCCGGCCAGCCGCTCCAGCTTCAGCGACGGGGCCAGCTCGAGGGCCATCTCGAAGGTTCGCCTGCCGTTCGCCTCCACGCCATAAGCGTATGCGCCGGTCACCTGCAGCTCCCGCTGCCAGATCGGCGCCCAGTCGACCTCCTCTTTGCCCGGCATGCCGACCAGGACGACCTTGCCGCCGCCCCGGGCGAGCCGCACCGAGTCGCCGAGGCTGGAGGCGCTGCCGGCGCACTCGAAGACGACGTCGGCGCCGCCCAGCAGCACCGGCCGCTTCTCGAGCAGGTTGTCCACGGTGTCGATCCGCCGGGCCTGGGTGGCGAAGCGGACGCGCTGGTAGACCTCGTCCGGCGTCACCACCTGGTCAGCGCCGAGGCTCTTGGCCAGCGCCGCCTGGTGCGGGTACTTGGCGACGCAGATGAGCTTGCGGGGCGGCGTCAGGTTCTTGATCGCCGCCACCGTCATCAGACCGAGGCAGCCGGCGCCCATCACCAGCACTGTGTCCTCCCGCTGGGCGCCGGTGCGGAGCGCGGCGTGGATCGCGCAGGCGAGCGGCTCGGTCAGCATCGCCGCCTCGTCACCCAGCGAGTCCGGGATCTCGTAGAGCTGCGAGGAGTGGGCGACCAGCAGCTCGCCCCAGCCGCCGCCGGTGTCGTGGCAGTAGCCGGTCTGCAGCCCGGTGTCGATGACGCCCTCGGTGGCGTTCTCGCAGAGCCCGATCCGGCCCTGCGCGCACATCCGGCAGGGCGGGTCGATGCCGCGCACCGCGCAGCCGAGGACCGGCTGGACCACCACCCGGGTGCCGTCGTCGAGGCGTCCGCTGAGCTCGTGGCCGGGGACGAAGGGGAAGCTCGTCAGGGGGTCCATGTAGAAGGAGGCGTGACCGGTGATGGCGGCTATATCTGAGCCGCAGATGCCGCTCACCTGCGGGTGCACGAACTGCCAGCCGGGTCCCGGCAGCCGCGGCGGCTCGATGTCCTCCAGGTGGAGCAGCGCCAGCGGGCTGGTGGCCACCGAAGGACGCCCACCGGCGGCCTTGACGAGGGCGTAGGCGGGGATGTTGCGGTCGAAGGTCAAGGCCAGCATCTCAGTTACGCAAACTGCGATCGATATTCCTTCGATCGCGGATCGGGGACGGGGAGCTTCCAGTTGCCGGGCGGCATCGACCAGCGCTCGATCCGCCAGCCGCGCTGTCCGGCCACCGTGGACAGCCGCGCGTCGGGGTTGATGACGACCGGGGTCCCGACCAGCTCCATCATCGGCAGGTCGCTCAGCGAGTCGGCGTAGGCGAAGCTTTCGGCGAGGTTTAGGTTGTGACGCGCCGCATACTCCTCGAGCAGTGTTCCGCGCGCTTCCCCGGCGGGCGGCGGTGCCTCCAGGTCCCCGGTCAGGACGCCGTCTTTGACCAGCAGGTGCGCGCAGTCGACCTCCACCTCTAAAAGCTCCGCCAGGGGCTCCACGACCACGTCGAGGGCGCCGGTCAGCAGCAGCACCCGGTGGCCGGCGTTGCGGTGTTCGCGAATCCGGCGCACGCCCTCGGGATAGAGGCGGCGCAGCGTCACCGCGTTCATGGCCTCCCTCCCGAGCTGGCGCATGTCCTCGTACTCGAGGCCCTCGTATTCACGGTAGAAGCTGCGCTGGAACTCGGCGCGTGAGCGGCGCTCCAGCTGCAGCCAGCGCGGCGCCTCCCGAACCAGGCCGGCCAGGAAGTCGGGCCACTGGCGGACCGGCTGCGCCTTGAGCCGCATCCAGACGAAGTACTCGATGACGTTGGTCTCCACCAGGGTGCCGTCGACGTCGAAGACGGCCAGCACGTCGGCACGTCCTGCGCGCTTGCGGATCGCCTGCAGCGCCAGGTCGCGCGACTCGGCGGGCGCGGTGCTGCCGGTCGGTTGCTTGCCCTTGCGGATTCCTGTCTCGGCGCGGGACATCCGGATCACCGTCGGCAGGTGAACGTCCTGGAAGTAGTGGCTCCAGTCGTAGAGCGCGGGATCGAAGGGGAAGACCCCCTGCTCGCCCTTCGGCAGCCGGTCCCAGACCGACATCGTGTTCCGGGTGTCGTAGACGCAGTCGACCTCGGTGTAGACGCCGTATAGCTCGGACAGGTTCAGGCCGCGCTCGATCTTGCCGCGGGTCTCGTTGAGTTCGTCCGAGTAGCTCGCGATCCCCGTCATCGGGATCCGCTCGACCACCCATTGCATCGCCTCCACCACCCGGAGCGCGGCGCGCGCCTTCGACTCCAGCTCCTGCCGGGCCGGGAAGGTCCACTTCGGAGCGCCGATCGCCTGGCCGTAGCGGTCGCGCAGGGGATGCTTCTCGAAGTAGACCTCGCACTCCTCCTGCATCCGGCGGAGGCGCAGCGGGTTCCGGCTGCCGGAGGCCGAGTGGTAGATCCGGTACTCGCCCTTGGGCGGCGGCGCGGCGGCGACCGCCAGCACCGTGTTGACGACGTAGTCGGCGGGGATGATGTCGAGAACCGCGTCGGGCAGCCCGCTGAAGTCCTCGAGAACCCGGCGGCCGTAGGCGAGGATGATCGGCTCCGCCATCCGGAAGCCCTCCAGCCATCCCGGGAACGGCTCGGCCAGCGCGCTCTCGATGATCGAAGGCCGGACGATCGAGAGCGGCAGGTTGCCGTGGAGCTCGACCACCGCGCGTTCTGCCATCGCCTTGGTGAAGGAGTAGATGTCGCTGAAGCCCATCGAGCGGGCGTGAACCCTGCCGCGTTCGACCAGCCGGTCCTTGACCCAGCGGTCGCGGAGCCTTTCCACCGTCCGGGCAACCGCCGGAGTGCCCGCCGGCCCCATCCGGGAGCGGGCCTGCTGGGTCAGCTTCTCGAGCACCTCGGGACTGCGCGACTCCTCCTCCACCACCGGCCGCAGGGTGCTCAGGATCTGCGCCTCGTGGCGCCAGTTGAGACCGGGGTCGAGCGGCAGCTCCTCGCGAACCAGGCCACGCAGCATGCCGCCGACGTAGGCGGTCGAGATGTGGACCAGGTGAGGGTCGGTGCCGCCCCTGGCCAGGGTGTCGACCAGCCGGGAGGCGCCTAAGAGGTTGGTCTGGGCACTGAGGTCGGCGGGGTTGTCAAACTCGACCGCGGCCGCCGAGGCGATGACGATGTCGGAGCCGAGGACCTGCTCGCGGGTCGTCTCGGTGAGGCCGAGGCCCTCCCGTCCCAGGTCCAGCTCCACGACCGCCAGCTTGGCCTTGACCAGGGCGGCGAAGGCCTCCTCTCCGAGCTTCTCCCGGAGTGGTTTGAAGGCGGGGCTGGAGAGGACCTCCTTCTCCAACCGCTCGGCCGCCGAGCGGCGCTGGCTGGGGCGGATGGCGAGGTTGACGCGGCCGACGTCGGGCACCGACCGGAGCAGCTTCTCGACGATGGACTTGCCGAGGAAGCCAGTCGAGCCGGTGATGAGGATCGTTTTGCCCGCCAGCCCTTCCGCGATCAAGAAATCAATTCTAGGTTCAGGCCATCACGGGGCCGTCCGGATGCTCCGTGTAGCGTTGCCTTTGTAGGCTCCAATGACCCAGAAGCTGCTCCTGACGCACACCGACCTCGACGGCGCCGGCTGCGCGGTGCTCTTCAGCGGCGCACGCCCGGGACAGGGTCGGGTCGAGCTGGTCGACAACGGCCGGATCGACGCCAGGGTGCTGGCCGCGCTGGAGTCGGAACGGGCGGTGGTGGTGACCGACCACGGGCTTTCCGAGGAGACTGCGAACAGGATCGACGATTACATCGCCGGCGGCGGCCACTTCACGCTCCTCGACCATCACCGCTCCTCGAGCCACCTGGCGGCCCGCCGGTGGGCGACGATCGATGAAACCCGAAGCGCCACCGGGCTGCTCTTCGACCATCTCGGCCGGCCGGCCCCCTTCGCCGACTTTGCCCGCCTGGTCGAGGACCACGACCTCTGGCGGCACTCGGACGAGCGCTCTGCGCGGCTGGCGGGCCTCCTCGGACTGCTGGGCCATGAGCGCTTCCAGTCCCGCTTCACGGCCGACCCTTCGGTCGACTTCCGCGAGGGCGAGCTGCTCTTGATGGAGCAGGAGGATGAGCGACGCGAAAAGTACCTGGCCAAGAAGGTCGAGCAGGCCTGGATCGTCGAGGGCGGCGGCAACCGGTGGGCGGTCTGCTACGCCGAGGAGTACCAGTCCGACCTCGCCGAGCGGCTCATGACGGCGCTCGACGCCGCCGGAACCGCGATCGTCAACCCGGCCAAGCGGACGGTCTCACTCCGCGGCCGGGGAATTGACGTGTCGGCCATCGCCGAGCGATTCGGGGGCGGCGGCCACGCGCGAGCGGCGGCCTTCAGCTTCAAGGGCCAGGAGCTGGAGGCGCCCCTGGCCGCCTTCGAGGAGTCCCTCTCGAAGTTGCTGCTCGCCTAGCGGGGCGACGAGCCGGGGCCGGGGACGGTCAGCGCCGCAGTCGCGTTGGAGTCGGTCTCGCCGAGCGCGGTGCGAGCGCTGACCAAGAACCAGTAGCTGTGTCCGGGCTGGCCCTGGACCAAAGTCGAGGTCGCGGTGGAGGAGCTGAGGATGGGCGTGGCGGCGCCGTCGTCGGCGTACTCGCTGACGTCGTAGGACACTCCCGGCCCGGGGCTCGACCAGCTGACGGCGATCTGGCTCTCGTCGGGCCCGGTCGTGGTCGCCGCAGCGGTGACCGAGGGCAGGACGATCGCCGGAGGCCTGGCGGCGCCCCCGAGCCAGAGGTTGCCGGCGTCCTCCGGCCAGGGGTCGGGCCCCTTGCCCTCCCAGCCGAAAGGGTCGACTGGGACCCAGGTCGCGTGGCGGTAGACGCCGAAGTGCAGATGCTCGCCGGTGGCCGCGCCGGTCACTCCCGAGATGCCGATCACCTGGCCCCGGCTGACCTGCTGGCCGGTCGACACGCCGAGCCGCCAGAGGTGGCCGTAATAGGTGTCGAAGCCGTTGCCGTGGTCGATCCTGATCGTCAGCCCCGAGCTGCAGGTGGAACAGCCCGGCACCGCCCAGTTCGAATAGGTCACGGTCCCGCCGGCAGCCGCCAGCACGGGCTCGTAGTAGAGCCCGAGGTCCCAGCCGTCGTGGCCGTCGTAATAGAGGTAGTCGGTCCCGCCCGAGGTCATCGCGTAACCGGTGCTGGCCTGGGGGTCGCGTCCGTTGCCGGCATAGGCGACGGTACCGTCGAATCGGCAGATGACCCCGTCGATCGAGTAGTTCGGGTTGCAGTGGTCGAAGTTGGAGGTGACGAAGTGGCAATCGCCCACGCAGGGCAGGCTCAGGAAGCCTCCGCCCGAAGGTCCGTACTGGCCGCTGATCCCCGCCGCGGGCATCTGGGGCGGGTAGGGGGAGGCCGAGCGCGGCCGCACCGGGTCGGGCAGCGGCAGCGGCGAGGCTGCGACCGGGGAGGCGGTGACGATGGCGATGGCGATGACGAATGCCGCCACCAGGGCTCCCCTGATCACGGCCGTAGAACGTAATGAGGTCGGCGAACGATCCGACGACGATTCCGAGCACGGCCGGTAATCGATCGCCGACCACTGACTACCATTGAGGGCGGATGGGCATCAGCAGCGAGGGACTGTCGGCCGAGTACCAAGAGCCCATCGGGCCCGCCGGTGTCAGGCTCCGCGACCGTCCCCGGACGGCACTCCAGGACGGGCAGGTCGCCATCGCCATCCGGGCAGCGAGTCTCAACCACCTCGACCTCTGGATGGCCCACGGCGCCCAGCGCATCGAGCCGCCCCGGGTGATCTGCGCTGACGGCGCCGGGGTCGTCGAGGAATCTACCGGCGGCCGCTGGAAGGCGGGCGACGAGGTCGTCCTCCTCCCCACCGTCTCCGATGGCACCTGCGAGGCCTGCCGGGCGGGCCAGGAGGTGTACTGCCCCCACTTCGGCATCCTCGGCGAGCACACCGACGGGACCGCCTGCACCCGGCTCCAGGTGCCCGAGCGGATGGTCTACCCGAAGCCGGCCGGACTCAGCTGGGAGGAGGCGGCCGCCTTCCCGCTGACCTTCCTGACTGCCTGGCGGATGCTGACCACCCGGGCCCATCTCCAGCCGGGCGAGACCCTGCTGGTGGTCGGAGCCGGCGCCGGCGTGGGCGTCGCCGCCATCCTCATCGGCCGCTTCCTGGGCGCGCGGGTCTTCGCGACCAGCCGTTCGGAGTCCAAGCAGGAGCAGGCAAGAAAGCTGGGCGCCCAGGAGGCGTTCGGGACGGAGGGCTTGTCGAACACCGTTCGCGAGCTGACCGATAAGCAGGGCGTGGACGTCATCTTCGACTCCGTCGGGGCGGCGACCATCGACGAGGACCTGAAGGCGGTTCGGATGGGCGGCCGGATCGTCACCTGCGGCTCCACCAGCGGACCCAAGGTGACGATCCTGTGGCCGCGGCTCTTCTTCCGCCACGCCGACATCCTGGGCTCGACGATGGGCAATGCGAGCGAGTTCGACGGGGTGCTCGAGATGCTCGGACAGGGGGTCAAGCCGGTGGTGGACAGCGTTTTTCCGCTGGCCGAGGTGGAGAGCGCGCTCGCCCACCTAGACAGCGCCGAGCAATTCGGCAAGGTCGTGCTGCGGGTCTCCGAATAACGCGCATCCTCGTCACCAACGACGACGGCATCACGGCCCCCGGCCTCCGCGCGCTGGCCGCCGCGATGGCCGATCTCGGCGAGGTGACGGTGGTCGCCCCCGATGCCGAGCGGTCGGCGGTCGGCCATGCCATCACCACCCTCACGCCGCTGCGGGTGAAGGAGGTCGAGCTCGAGGGCGGCCTCCGCGGCCACTCCGTCAACGGTACGCCCGCCGATAGCGTCAAGCTGGCGGTTGGCGCCCTCCTGAAAGATCCACCCGACCTGGTGGTATCGGGGATCAACCTCGGCCCCAACACGGCCACCAACATCATCTACTCGGGCACGGTCTCGGCCGCCACCGAAGCGCGGATCCTGGGCATCCCCTCGATCGCGATCTCGGTCGGCGCCTTCCAGAACCCGCTCTGGGAGACGGCCGCCATCTTTGCCCGCCGGATCGCGACCGAGGTCCTCGCCCGCGGCCTGCCGCGCAAGGTGCTGCTCAACGTCAACGTGCCCAACCTGCCTCCCGGCGAGATCCGGGGCGTCCGGATCACCCGGCAGGGCGAGTCGGCCTACGAAGAGCGCTTCGACGCCCGCACCGACCCCCGCTCGGTGCCCTACTACTGGGCCGCCGGACGCTACCGGATGAGCGACGTCGAGGAGGACACCGACGCTCTCGCCCTCGAGCAGGGGTACGTGAGCGTCACGCCGGTGAGCTTCGACCTCACCGCCTACGAGTTCGGCGCCGAACTATCCGGGTGGGATCTGGGATAGGCGTTCGAGGCTGCGGCCGGGCCAGGATGTCGGCCACCCGGTAGGTCGGGCCGGCCTGGGGGACGAAGCTCTCTACGCCGGGCACCGACAGCGCCTCGGGCGCGCGGCTGTGCACCGGAAGCACCACCCGCGGCCGGATGCCGGAGACGATTCGAGCGACGTCGGCGGGCCGCGAGTGGCCGGAGGAGTTGAGCGGCCGGTTCGCGAGCCCGAACCGCTCGACCCAGGCGTCGGCCACCGCCTGGCGGGGGTCGAAGGACCCGAAGGGCGCCCCGCCGGAGGGGATGTAGACCGATCCCGGCGGCGGCCGGAGGTCGATCAGCAGCGGCAGCGACTCGAAACCGAGCTGGAGGCAGTGGGCCCCTGGCTCCCGCCGGGCGGGCTCGAGGTCGCCGATGACTCCCTCCCAACCGGCCAGCGCCGCCATCTGCGGCTCCATCAAGAGCGTCCGGCCGGCCGCCGCGCAGCCCTCGGCGAGGCCTGCTACGCGCTCCCGGTTCATCCCGTAGCAGTTGACGATGACCAGCCCGGGTGACTCGGCGACCGCCCGCCCGAGCCCGGCGATCACGCCCGCCTCGGTCAGCGGAGGCTGGGCCGGGTCGAGGGGCGGCATCCCCAGCGTGACGCCCTCCTGGATCAGCACGTCCACGCCCTTGACGGCCGTCATGAAGGCCTCGGTGACCTCGGGGTGCAGCCCGTGCAGGCGCAGGTCGCCGGTGAAGGCGATGGCCGCGTCCGGCGTCTCGACCAGGAAACCGCTGGCGCCGGGCAGGTCGTGGTCGACGGCCAGGAAGCGGACCTGGATCGGGCCGACCGACACGACCTCACCGTCGCCGACCGCCTTCCCGCCCGGCTCGCGCCAGCGCAGGTAGCCGCAGTCGGACGCCGCCCGCCGAAGGTCCTCCACGGCCGCTGGGTAGAAGAGCGGGACATCCGGTCCCAGGTGGGGGATCAGGCCCGAGTGGTCGAGGTGGAGGTGGGAGATGAAGAGATGGGTGCGCTGATCCCAGGGCTCACCCGCGTAAACGCCCGGGATGGCGGGCGCGGCGCCGACGGCGAGCAGGTCGGCCAGCTCGCGACCAGCCCGCGGCTCGAGCCCCAGCGAGAAGGGCGTGCGGCCCGGCGAGTGCTCCTGGCCGAAGTCGAAAAGGCAGCGGGCATCGCCGTACTCCAACAGGAACTTGAGCCCGGTCGGGTTCCCCGTGTGAAGAAATCGAAGCGTGGTGCCCGGCACGACACTATTTTTGACGAGATGGACCCGACTGCCGCCGGTCCGGCGGCGACTTTGGTTGCCAGGGCAGGCCGCAGACGCCGGCCGGGGGCGGGCGGCGGCGACGCGCTCTCGGCCTACCTGCTGATCTCGCCGGCGATGTTCCTGCTGATCGTCTTCGTGCTCATCCCGGCGCTCTGGATCTTCTGGCTCTCCTTCCAGCGTTGGGACCTCATCAGCGGCAGCAGCGACTTCATCGGCACCGCCAACTACGCCCGCCTGCTGCTCCGCGACGACGTCTTCCGCAAGGCGGTCTGGCAGACCGTCTACTTCGTCGCCGTCACCGTCCCGGTGAGCATGGGTCTAGGCCTCCTGCTCGCCCTCCTGCTGGAGAAGTCGATGCCCTTGCGCGACTTCCTGCGGACCGTCTTCTTCGCCCCCTACGTGATGCCGATCGTGTCGACGGCGATCATCTTCAGCTTCATCTACCACCCCGATGTCGGCGTCCTCAACGCGGCGTTCCACGCGCTCGGGCTGCCGAAGATCGACTGGCTCAACTCACCTCAGTGGGTGATGCCCGCGATCATGCTCTACAGCGTCTGGCAGTACGCCGGGTACAACGCGGTGATCTTCCTGGCGGGGCTCTCCAACCTGCCACCCGAGCTCGAGGAGGCGGCTCGCGTCGATGGCGCCGGCGCCTGGACCCGGTTCTGGCGGATCACCTGGCCGCTCTTGAGCCCGACCACCTACTTCGTGCTCCTGATCGACATCATCGGGTCTTTCAAGGTGGTCCAGCCGATCCTCGTCTTCACCGGCGGGGTGGGCGGCGCGACCTCCGGAGGAGGCGGGCCCGACAAGGCGGCGGAGACGATCGGCTACTACCTATACGTGGAGGCCTTCAGCTTCTTTCACGCCGGCTACGCGGGGGCGATCTCAGTCGTCCTCTTCCTGATCATCCTGGCCGTGACCGGCCTCCAGATGGGCTTTCTCTCCCGCCGGGTGTTCTACCGGTGAACCGCCGCCTGCGGCGGGTCCTGGATCTGGCCCCGCGTTACCTGCTGCTGGTGCCGCTGGCCGCGCTCTTCGCCTTCCCGCTGTACTGGATGGTGGTCATCTCGCTCGGGACCCTGCAGTCGGTCTTTGTCTTCCCCCCCATCCTCTACCCGCTCGGCCACTTCGAGAACTTCCTGACCGCGGTCGGCCTGCGGCCCGATCCCTCGACCGGCCAGTACCTCCAGATCCCCTGGGCCCGCTACTTCCTGAACACCGTGATCGTCGCCACTGGGACCACCCTGCTGGTGCTGTTCACCTCGGCCCTGGCCGGCTACGCCTTCGCGTCGATGCCCTTCCCCGGCCGGACCTTCATCTTCGGGCTGGTGCTGGCCATCTACATGGTCCCCACCGAGGTGACCCTGGTGCCCAACTTCATCATCCTGGCGGGCCTTCACTGGATCGACAGCTACCAGGCCCAGATCGTCCCCTTCGGCGCCTCGGTGTTCGGCATCTTCCTCATGCGGCAGTTCTTCCTCGGGCTGCCCCACGACCTGTGGGAGGCGGCCCAGCTGGACGGCGCCGGGCACCTGCGCTTCCTCTGGTCGATCGCGCTCCCGCTGGCGCGGCCTCCGATGATAACGATCGCCCTCTTCCACTTCGTAACCAGCTGGAACGCCTTCCTCTGGCCTCTCATCGTCACCAACAGCGACGCCTACCGGCCGGTCCAGGTCGGCCTGGAGGCGTTCAGCTACGCGGACGCCACCAACCCCGTCCTCCACGCAGCGGGGAGCTTGATGGTCACGCTTCCGATCCTCATCATCTTCCTGTTGGCCCAAAAGCAGATCGTCGGCGGCATCGCAGCCAGCGGTATCCGCGGTTAAGACCAGTCCCATAATTCAAAGAGGAGGCTTCCGTAAATGAGACGAGGTAGATGGCTGAGCCTGCTGGCTGCGGCCCTGGTGGTCGCCTGCGGCGGCGGGGGCAGCGGCACCAGCAGCGGACCGCCCCAGTTGGGGGCGCTCAAGACGGCGGTCCAGGTCACCTTCTGGCATGCGCTGAGTGGGAACCTGCAGACCGAGCTGACGACCCTCACCGACCAGTTCAACTCGAGCCAGTCCAACGTCCACGTGAACCTGGTCGCCAAAGGCGCCTACACCGACCTCAACAAGGCGGTGCTGACCGACCTCGCCGCCGGCCAGGCGCCGGACCTGGCGCAGTGCGTCGAGACCGACGCGGCCAGCTACAGCTCCTCCAAGGCGCTGGCCGACCTGACGCCCTACATCAACGCGGCCGATGGCTTTTCCAGCAGCGACCTGAAGGACATCTTTCCGGTCATGCTCAACGCGGCTCGTATCAACGGCACCTACTACCAGTTCCCCTTCAACAAGTCGACGACCGTCGTCTATTACAACCAGGACCTGTTCGCCGCCAAGGGGATCACCAGCCCCCCCTCGACCTGGACCGAGTTCTTCAGCGACGCCGCCAAGCTGGCCGACCCCGCCACGGGCGTGACCGGAGCCGAGGGACCCTCCCTGGACACCTTCCTGTCGATGCTCTACGAGTACGGCGGGCAGATGTATGACAGCCCGACCAACCCGACCAAGACGACCATTAACAGCGCCGACGGCATCCAGGCGATGACCCTTTGGTACAACGCCATCAAGTCGGGCGCGGTGAAGCCGATCCCGGCCGGGAACTTCGCCGACCAGGTGGACTTCCAGAACGGCAAGACGGCCATGTACATCTCGACCCAGGTCAGCTACCAGTTCATCGTCAAGCCGATCGGAACGAAGTTCAAGTTCGCCGAGGCCTCCTTCCCGGCCGGCGACAAGGGCGTCAAGGACGAGATGTTCGGCGCCAACCTCTGCGTCTTCAACAAGTCCTCCAACGACGTTCAGCACGGCGCGGTCGTTTACATGAAGTACCTGACGAGCGCGGCGAACACGGCGACCTGGGCCCAGAACACCTCCTACATGCCGGTCCGGGATTCGGCCTTCAAGAGCCTCAGCAGCGGCTTCTACGCCCAGAACCCGTCCCAGGCGATCGGCGCCGGGATGCTCAGCAGGGGCGAGCTGATCGTCCTGCCATCGGTGCCGACCAGCAACGAGCAGCGCGACGCGCTCACGACGGAGATCAACAACATCGCCGCGCTCCGCAAGGACCCCAAGACGGGGCTCGACGACGCGGCGACCAAGATGAACGACATTCTGGCGACCGGCTGAGAGGCCGCCGCTGACCGACTACCGCGGCTGGCGCAAGGCGGAGCTGCACTGTCACCTCGACGGTGCGCTCCGTCCCTCGACCGCGGAGGAGCTGGCCGGCCGCCCACTGCGACTGGTGGCACCGGCCTCCTGCGCTTCGCTGGCCGAGTTCATCTCGTACTTCGATGACGCGATCGAGGTGCTGCAGACGGAGGCGAACCTGGAGCGCTGCGCCCGCGAGCTGTGCGAGGACTGCGCCGCCGAGGGCGTCGACTACCTGGAGGTCCGCTGGGCGCCGCGCCTCCACTTGGAGCAGGGTCTCGACCTTGGGCAGGTGATCGCCGCCGTCGTCACCGGCCTCGAGTCCAGCCCGATCGAGGCGGTTGCGATCGTCTGCGCCATGCGCCAACACTCGCCGGAGGAGAACCTGGAACTGGCCCGCGTCGCCGGGAGCTTCGCCGGGCGCGGCGTGGTCGGCTTCGACCTCGCCGGCGACGAGCGCCGGTACCCCAACGACGGCTCGATGCGGGACGCCTTCGCCGCCGCCCGTTCCACCGGCCTGCGGCTGACCTGCCACGCCGGCGAGGCCGCCGGCCCCGCCTCGGTCGCCGCCGCGCTCGACCACTACCGGGTCGAGAGGATCGCCCACGGCGTCAGCGCGGCGGCCTCCCCGGAGCTGGTAAAGCGGCTTCGCGACGAGGGCGTGGTCCTCGACCTCTGCCCTACCGCCAACTGGAGATGCGGGGCGGTGCCGGAGCTGCGGCTCCATCCGCTCCCCGAACTCCTGGCCGCAGGAGTCCGCTGCACGATCTCGACCGACTCCCGGACCGTCGCCGACACCACGCTCTCGGAGGAGTTCGGGATCGCCCACGACCTACTCGGCCTCGACGACGACACCCTCCTCCGCTGCAACCTGACGGCCTATGAAGCGCGTTTCGGTAGCTGACCTCGAGGAGGCCCTGCGTGGCTGGGAGAGCCGCGCCCACCGCGACGGAAGCGGGCCGGAGCGGATCCAGGCCGCGGTCTGCCTGCCCCTGCGCGACACCGATGACGGCGTCGCGGGCTGGTGCATCCGGCGGCCGGATCGGATGCGCCACCACTCGCGGGAGATGGCCTTCCCGGGCGGCAAGCGCGAGGCCGGCGACGTGGACCTCGACGCCACCGCTCTGCGGGAGACCGAGGAGGAGCTCGGCATCCCCCGCGCGCGGCTGCGGATCGTCGGCCGCCTCGCGGCGGTGCCGACGGCGACCTCGCTCTTCACGCTCAACCCCGTCGTGGCCGAGGTCCTGCCGGGCCCGCCGCCTGCGCCCGCCGCGGGCGAGGTCGACGAGCTGGTGAGCTTCCTGCTCGCCGACCTCTTCGAGGGCCGGCTGCGCTATCAGGCGGTGGACCTAGGCCGCTACCTGTCCCCCATCTTCCACTTCGAGGCGGGGGCCATGTACGGCGCCACCGCCCACGTCCTCCTCGAGCTGTACACGCTCTACGCGCGGGTGTCCGGGCTGGAGCTGCCCACCCCGGAGCGCACCAACCGCGTGCCCTGGCAGTGAGCCACTGTTGACTTGGAATCGGCCCACCACCAATTCACCCTTCCTCCTTGGGTCTTTTCGATTCCCGGCGGACGGGTATTCGCAGCCGCCCGCTCGGGCAAAGCGGGCCCGCTAAGTACCTCCGTCGTAAATACGATGGCGTATAGACGACCGTCGTGAGCTATTCTGTCTCTTGCCCGCCCCAAAGGAGGAGCAAGTGCCGAGAAGATCTCCATACGTCATCGAACTCTCGCCTTCCGAAAGGGCCAAGCTCGAAGCA
>DATLQT010000031.1:0-67061 GCA_035535055.1 Candidatus Dormiibacterota bacterium
GAGCCGCGGAATGCCGTTCGGAGCTTCAAGGCCGCTCTCAGGGCCGCCGGGCTGGCAGATCGTCGCTTCCACGACCTGCGCCATTCCTGCGCCAGCCTGCTACTGGCCGAGGGTGTCCCGCTCAAGGTGGTCGCCGAGATCCTCGGTCACGCCAGCATCCGGTTGACCGCCGACACCTACTCCCACGTCGTGCCCGCCCTCCAGGCCGACGCGGCAGGGCGCCTCGACGCGCTCTTTGGAGCCCGGCGGCCAGACCTCGAAAAGGCCGGTTCCTAGCGAAGCATCCCGGTCATCCCCTTTATCAGGATGCTACGGATGCTTCAGTACGCTTCTATTCAAAACGGCTGATTTCGAGGTCTTGTGCGGCTGAACCATACTGGCCGGCCCTCAGCCGCGTGGAGGCTTCCGACCGCGGTTGCGGTCAAGGTTGCGGTCAACCACCTCCTAACCAGCCCGCCGATGCTGTCCTGGCGGCAGTTTCGAATACGAAAGGTGGTGGGCCCGGCTGGCTTCGATCCAGCGACCAGAGGATTATGAGTCCCCCGCTCTGTCCAGGCTGAGCTACGGGCCCGCGGCTCCGGAGTGTAGTGTCCCGGCCCCCGCTGGCAAGTGGGCGGCGTCCACGAGGTCAGCGGCCGGTCAGGATCCTCTCAGCCGGCCGGGTGGCGTAACCCATGATCCGCGCCAGCTCGGCCGCTGTCACGCGGTCCTTTCGGCGCGCCCGGTAGGCGTCCGCGGCCCGGCGCACCGTCCAGCCCGGGTTCGGCCGTTCCAGCAGGTCGACGGCGTCGCCGGCCTCGACCGGGCCCTCTTCGAGCACCCGGAGATACCAGCCGTGGCGGCCGTTCGACTCACAGCGTCCCAGCAGGTCGGGCCGCTTCCAGCGGTAGGAGATCTTGTAGCAGGGACCCCGCGGCTGGCTGACCTGGACGAGCGCGCCGCCCACCCGGTAGACGTCGCCGATGCTCACCGTGAGCTCGTCCTGGCCGCTGATCGTGAAGTTCTCGGCGAAGCCCCCGGGTCCGATCTGGGCGATTCCGAGCTCCTCGCGCCAGAGGGGGTAGTGCTCGGCCGAGTAGGCCAGCACCGCCATGTCCGGCCCACCGTGGACGCGGGGGTCGGCCTGGCGGTCGCCGTCGAGGTTGGTGCGGCCGAGCCTAACCGGCCCGGCCACCGGCTCTTTGAAGAAGGCGGAGTGCCAGCGGTGATTCAGCGGCTCTTCGAGACCGACGTCCGGACCCAAAAAGAGCGGCTGCCCGACCTGGACCGAGACGAGGCGGCCCTTCACGCCTCGGGCGCGATGACCTCCACCTCATTGCCCATGGGGTCGTCGACGTAGAAGGTGCGCACCCCCCTCAGCACCGGGTGGACGCCGCCCCGCACCTCGAGCCCGGCCGCGACGCAGCGGTCCCGTAGCTCGTCGTACTGAGCGACCGCGACCTTGAAAGCGAGATGGTGCAGCACCCGCTCTCTCTTCGGGCCCGGGAAGCCGCCGCCGGCGCCGTCGGGGTGAGGGACCAGGACGATCATGGCCGGCACGCCGCCGGAGACCTCGCCGGTGCTGAGGAAGCGGTTGGGAAGCTCGGGCGGCGAGACCAGCTCGAGGCCGAACAAATCGCGGTAGAAGGCCAGCGACCGCTCGAGGTCGTGCGTCCAGAGGACGATCTCGGCCAGGCCTGCCACAGGGCGGCTCACGCCGCCACCGCCTTCATCATCGCCAGCATGTTCTCGCTTCGCGCTCCCGGCGGCACCGAGCAGCCGGGCCCGAGCAGGAATCCCTTACCGCCGGTGTCGACGACCGCTGCTCGGACCTCGGCGTTGACCTCCTCCGGCGTCCCGCGGTAGAGCGTGGTCCGCTGGCCGAGACCGCCCATCACCGCCTTGCCGGAGAGCCGGCGCCCCTCGGCCAGACCCGGGTTGCCGCCGTCGTGGATCGACCAGCTCACGACCTGGACGGGGAGCCGCCGGGCCAGGTCGAAGTGGAGATGGCCGCGACAGAGGTGAAGGACATTGAACCAGGCCTCGGCGGGGATGGCCTCCACGATCTTGTGGTCGAGCGGAGCGAGCCAGCGGTCGTACTCGTCAGCGCTCAGCATCCCGGCGCTGGCGTAGCCGGAGATCGCGTAGAAAATCCCGGCCGCCCCCGCCTCCACCGACCGGCGGGAGAACTCGATCATCGTCTCGCCGATCCTCTCCAGCGCCGGCAGCACCTCGTCGGGGTCCCGGCGCAGGTCGCGCACTGCGCGCCGCTTGTCCTTGCCGACCAGATAGCCGGCGACGGTGATCGGGGAGAAGACGGTCTGGATGACGGGCACTTGCGGCCCCAGCGCGGCGACGGTCAGCCGCAGCGCCTCGACCTGATCGGCGAGCGACGGCGAGCCGGCTTTGGCGGCCGGTAGATCTCGCCAGTCCGCGTGGCCATGGATCGGATGGCTCAGCTCCCGCGGGGCGCGCAGGCTGTGGTTGGACCCCTGGTAGCGGGCGCCGAAGGCCTCGGCGAAGCAGCTGGCGCGGGGCTGGAACTTGACGAAGTCCCATCCGTAGCGGCGCTGACGCTCGGCGGTGACCTTCGCCAGCGCCTCGGGCGACCACTCCTCGCGGTAGGTGTGACCCCAAGCGCCGGCCGGGACCCGGTCGACGCTGTCGCCGCGAAGCGCGGCCTCCACTCGCGAGCGTGAATCCACGCTCGGAGTTTAGCGCTGGGCTAGCAGCCGACTATGCCGATGAAGGAGTCGAGCCGGGTGCGGTCCAGACCGCGAACGATGCGGGTCCTGTCGATGGTGATGACCGGGGTGACCTGCCCGTCGAGGTCTTCCCACTCGCGGCGCGCCTCGCCGTCAACGTCGATCCGCCGCATCCGGTAGTCGATGCCGCGCGACTCGAAGTAGTCCCGCATCGTTTGCGAGTCGGGGTCCCCGGCGCGTCCGTAGAGCACGATGTCCATGTCTGCAATTCAATCTAACGCTCATCCGATCATTTTTGTCGCGGGCATAGACGATTCCGATATCACCATTGGCCCGGCTGATGGGGCGATTGAAACCGGCCGTATGATTCCGGTGCAGTGGAGCGGGAGTCCCGGCCGGCGGAGGCGGCGCGTCTCCGCGCGGAAGCGGAGGCCAGGCCACTCAGGCTGCCTGTCAACCGGAAGGTCGACGATCGCCACCGGGCGCGGACCGAGGACGGACTGTCGGTCTGGTACACCATCCAGGTGTCGCCCCACAGCCGGATCTACGACGTGCTCTTCGAGCGGCCCGACGCGATGCCCTCCGACGCTGAATGTCAAGCCTGGCTCGACCTTCTAGCTCCCGGCCGCGAGTGGGCCGAGTCGGCCTCCCTTCCGGGCAGCTTCGCCCGCCGCTTCGATTCCTTCGAGCACGACCCGGCCGTGGAGGCTCCGCTGGCATGACCATGAACCGGGGCGCGATCGAGCAGCTGCGAAAGGCGGTCGGCGCCGACCACGTCGTCTCCGACCCCCACGACCTGGTCATCTTCGAGCGGGACGCCTCGATCACCGGCTCGCTTCCCGACGCGATCGTCTTCCCCTTCGGCGCCCAGGAGGTGTCCACCGTCGTCAAGATCGCGCGCGCCCACGGCCTGCCGGTGGTGCCGCGCGGCGCGGGCACCGGGCTGTCCGGCGGCGCCGTGACGATCCGCGGTGGGATCGCGCTCTCGCTGGCCCGGATGCACCGGATCCTCGAGATCGACCCGGTCAGCCGGACGGCGATGGTCGAGCCCGGCGTCGTCAATGCCGACCTGAGCGTCGAGGCAGCTCGCAAGGGCCTCTTCTACGCGCCGGATCCCTCCTCCCAGAAGGCGTGCACCATCGGTGGCAACGCGGCCGAGAACTCCGGCGGACCCCATTGCCTCTACTACGGCGTCACGACCAACCACATCATCGGGATGGAGGCGGTGCTGGCCGACGGCAGCATCCGGTGGGTGGGCGGCGACGACCCCGACCGGCCCGGCCTCGACCTCCTCGGGATGCTGGTCGGCTCGGAGGGGACCATGTGCGTGATAACGCGGATCCAGGTCCGGCTGCTGCCCATCCCGGAGGCCGTGCGGACCCTGATGGCCGCCTTCCCCACCATCGAGACGGCCAGCCACGCGGTCAGCTCGGTGATCGGCCACGGGATCGTGCCGGCGGCGCTGGAGATGATGGACGAGGTCACCGTCGGCGCCGTCGAAGCGCACTACCACGCCGGCTACCCGACCGATGCGGGGGCGGTGCTGCTGGTCGAGGTGGACGGTCTGACCGAGTCGGCGGAGGAGCTGATGGTCGAGATCCGGAGGATCCTCGAGGCCAACGAGGCGTTCGCCTGCAAGCTGGCGGCGGACGACGCCGAGCGCCAGCTGCTCTGGGCGGGCCGAAAGGGCGCAATCGGAGCCTTGGGACGGATCAAGCCGAACTACTACCTGCATGACGGGGTCGTGCCCCGGACGCGCCTGCCGGAGGTGCTGCACAGCGTGGGCGAGATCGGCCGCCACTACCGGCTGCCGGTGGCCAACGTCTTCCACGCCGGCGACGGCAACCTTCACCCGAACATCCTTTTCGACCTCCGCGAGCCGGGCGTCATGGACAAAGTCGAAAAGGCGGGCGAGGAGATGCTGCGGGCCTGCATCGACGCCGGCGGAACCCTCTCCGGCGAGCATGGCATAGGCCTCGAGAAGAACGCCTTCATGCCCTGGATCTTCACGCCCGACGACCTCCAGCAGATGCACCGGGTGAAGGACGTCGTGGACCCGAAGGGAATGTTCAACCCCGGCAAGGTCTTCCCCGACCCGACCCGCCGCGACGCCCGCCTGGTGGCCCGCAGCGGCGTCGCCGCCGAGGCGAACTGGTGGTAGACGGGCTCGGGGCCGCGACGACCTCCCGTCCGGCCAGTGCCGAGGAGCTGGCGGCTGCACTCGGGGAGGCGGCGGCGGCCGGCCTGGCGGTGATACCGGTCGGCGGCGGCCGGGCGCTCGGGATGGGCGACCCGCCGGAGCGCTTCGACCTCGCCCTCGAGACCTCTGGGATGGACCGGCTGGTCGATTACAGCCCGGCCGACCTGACCGTGACCGTCGAGGCGGGCATGCCGCTGGAGGCGCTCCAAGCCGAGCTCGCCAGGGCCGGCCAGTTCCTGCCTCTCGACCCCTTCGGCGGCCCCGGCCACACGGTCGGCGGGCTGCTCGCCAGCGGCTGGTCGGGGCCGCTGAGACTCCGTTACGGCACCGCGCGCGACTACCTCGTGGGACTTCGGGTCGCGCTCCCGGACGGGCGGCTCGCCCGGTCGGGCGGCCGCGTCGTCAAGAACGTCAGCGGATACGACCTGAACAAGCTCCACCTCGGCGCCCTGGGCAGCCTTGGGGTCATCGTCGAGGCCTCCTTCAAGGTCTACCCGAAGCCGCTGTCGGAGCTCAGCCTGGGCTGGGCCGGGCCCGGCCTCGAGGAGGCGTGGGCGCAAGCCGACCGCGCTCTTTCGCTGGCAATGCCGCCGGTCGCCCTCGAGCTGCTCCAGCTCGGCGGCGGGCTGACCCTGGTCGGCCGGATCGCCGGCACCGAGGAGGGAACTCGTCGGATCCGCCGCGAGCTCGGATGGCAGGACGCCGACGACGGCTTCTGGGAGGAGCACGCCCGCCACGGGGCCGAGCGCTGGGCGCGCCTCTCGGTGCGCCGCGGCGCGCTGTCAGGCCTGCTTCGCATGCTCCCAGAGCCGGCCCGCTGGATGGCCCAGCCCGGTGTCGGCGTCGCCCACTGGTTCGACTTCGAGGATCCCGACCGGTTTGTGGCGGTCAGGCAGGCCGCGGAGGCGGAGGGCGGCTCGCTGGTCCTGCTGGCCGCGCCGCCCGACTTCAAGCGTCAGGTCGGGGCCTGGGGCCGCCCCCCCGCCACCATCGACCTGATGCGCAGGCTTCGCGATGCCTTCGACCCGCGGCGGACCCTGTCACCGGGCAGGTACCTGGTCTGATGGCCGTCCAGGCGATCGACGTCAAGAACGCGGGCGTCTTCCAGGGCCCCGATGCCCCCAGTGACGACGACCTCTCGACCTGCGTCCACTGCGGGCTCTGCCTCAACTACTGTCCCACCTACCGGGCGACCAGCCTGGAGACGGAGTCGCCGCGGGGCCGGATCTACCTGATGACCCAGTGGCAGCGCGGCGAGCTGCCGTTCACGGCCGACCTGGCCCGCCACATCGACCTCTGCCTGGGCTGCCGCACCTGTGAGTCGGTCTGCCCGTCAGGCGTCCCCTACGGCCGGATCATCGAGCACGGCCGCGCCGAGGTCGAGAGGCTTCGCGGGTTCGACCGCAAGCGCACGGTCTCGACGCTGGCGATGCGAGCCCTGCTCCCCCATCCTGCGCGACTTCGCGCGGCGGGAGTGCTGACCAGGGCCGCCCAGGCCGTCGGCCTCACCTCCCTCGTGCCCCAGGGCCGCCAGCTGCCGAGACTGCACGCTCCCTACCGGCCGCCGGCCGGGTCGGTGGCCCCGGCGATCGGCCCGCGCCGCCATCGCGTCGCCTTCCTAACCGGCTGCGTGATGCCGATCATGTTTCCCGAGTCGCATGCTGCCGCGGTGAAGCTGCTCCAGCTGGCCGGCTGCGAGGTCTGGTTTCCCCCCGACCAGAGGTGCTGCGGGGCTCTCTTCGCCCACAACGGCGACCTCGAGACTGCTCGCAGCCTGCGGGATGAGAACCAGGCCGTGTTCGACCCCAAGTCCTTCGATGTGCTGGTGGTCGACTCCGCCGGCTGTTCGTCTCACCTGAAGGACTTCTATTCGGAGTTGGGTCCGAAGACTCGCGACCTCTTCGAGTTCCTGGCCCAGGCCGGTCTGCCGGAACCGAAACACGAGGTCAGGCTGCGGGTCACCTACCAGGACCCCTGCCACCTCGCCCACGCCCAGCGGATCACCCGTCAGCCCCGGGACCTGCTGCGCGCGGTCCCCGGCGTCGACTTTGTCGAGATGCCCCACGCCGACATCTGCTGTGGCTCGGCTGGGATCTACAGCACGCTCGAGCCGGAGATGTCCGAACGGATCCTGGACGAGAAGCTGGGAGGGCTGCTGTCGGTCGATCCCGAGGTGGTGGTCACCGCCAATCCCGGCTGCCAGATGCAGCTATTGGCAGGTCTCAAGAGCCGCGGGCGGTCGATCCCGGTCTGGCACCTGGCCGAGCTGATCGCCCGGGCCTACTAGCTCCCCGCCTCGACCCGGACTGCCGCGACCGTCACGTTGTCGGGCGCGCCCCGCTCGCGGCAGAGCGCTATCACCGACTTCACTGCGGCGTCGAGGTCGTCACCCTCAAGCATCACCCGCAGCTCCTCGGCTGTCACTCCTGCCTCTTCCACCCCGTCGCTGCAGAGCAAGACCACGTCACCGGGCTCCAGCTCGAGCTGGGTGGTGTAGGGCTTGACGTGGTCCCAGACGCCGACGGCCCGCGCCAGCCGGTGCTTCATCGGGTGGTTGGCGACCTCTTCGGGCTTGATGATCCCCGCGCGCGCCTGCTCAGATGGCCAGCTGTGGTTCTGGTAGATCTCGGTAACCGTCGCCGAGCGGAAGAGATATGCGGGGCTGTCGCCGACGTTGAGAAGAGCCATCCTTCCGTCCCGGATCGCCGCCATCACCACCGTGCTGCCCATCCCGGCGTTCTCCGAGTCCGCCTGCGAGGCCTCGAAGACCGCCGTGTTGGCCCGCGCGAAGACGGCCGGCAGGTTGGCGGGGTCCACCCCCGAGTCCGACCTCACCTCACCGGCGACGGTGTCGACCACGATCCTGCTCGCGACCTGGCCGGAGGCGTGCCCGCCCATTCCGTCCGCGACCAGCAGGAGAGCGTCGAGCCGGCCGGAGTCCGCCGAGACGAAGACCGAGTCCTCGTTCTCCTCGCGCTCCAGGCCGGGGTCGGTCGCCCAGGCCAGACAGAGCGGCATCAGTGGACGGCGAAGTTGACCGCGTTCTGGCCGATGGTGATCGCGTCCCCGTTCTTCAGCTCGCGCTCCATCACCACCTCGCCGTTGACCAGGGTCCCGTTGGTCGAGCCGAGGTCCACCACGAAGAACTGGTTGCCGCGGCGTTCGACCCGAGCGTGGTGCCCGGAGGTGGCCGGGTCGCGGAGGACGAGGTCGTTGTCGGGAGCGCGGCCGATTCGGATGGCGGGGCCGGCGACCTTGAAGCTGTGGCCGCTGTCGGGGCCCGAGGCGATCACCAGCTCGCCTTCCGCGAGGATTGGCATGGCCTGGGTGCCGGTTCCGGCAACGGGGCCGGTCACCGCCGAGGAGTCGACGAAGATGGTCCGGTCCACGCCGGCATCGGCGATGGGGGCGGCAGAAGGGGCTTCGGGCGCCGGGGCCTCCGCAGGCGGAGCCCAGGTCGGCATCGACATGGTGCCCTCGGAACGAGCGGCGCCCATCCCCTCGACGCCGGTCGCAGGAGCCTCGGGCCCCGCAGCAGCGGCTTCGCCCGCCCCGGCGGAGGCGTCCCAGCTCGGTCCGGTGGCGGGAGCCTCGGCCGCGGCAGGTTCCGGCGGGGCGGGTGCGGCCCACGCGGCGGGTGGCTGCTCGGCCGGGGGAGCTTCCCACGCCGGGGCAACCGGAGCAGACTCGGCCGCCGGCACGGCGTCGCTCGCCGGTGTCCCGGAGGGCGCATCCCAAGCCGGCGCTGCCGCCGGAGTCTCGGCGGCGGGTGCTTCCCAGGCCGGGGTGGCGGGCGCGTCCGGCTCAGCCCTTGCGGGGTCGGCCGGCGCGGCAGCCGCCGCGGCCGAGCCGAGCTCTTCAGGCGTCAGGGTGGCCGCGGCCTGGTCCGGCGCTGCCTCGGGCTGCCAGGAGGGCATCGCCATGGTGCTACCACCCAGGGCCTGGTCGAGGTTTCCGCTCTCGGTGGAGGGCGCAGCCTCGGAAGCTGGGGACTCCGCGGCTTCGGGCGCCGGAAGCTCGGCTGCTTCGCCGGCCGGGGCGGCCCCGACGGCGGGCGCCTTCCACGCCGGCGCCGCCGGCGTCTCGGGGCTCGCGGAGGGAGCTTCGACCGTCACCGGGTCGGTCACCGGAGCCGCCCAGGTCGAGGCGGGGGTTTCGGAGGCAGCCGGCGCGGGAGCTTCCCAGGCCGGGGCGGCGGACTCGGCGGCGGGCGCGGCCGCCGCGGCGGGCGCCTCCCACGCGGGCGTGCCAGACTCGACCGCGGGTGCAGCCGCCGCCGGCTCGCCCGCAGCCGGGGATTCAGCGACTGGAGCCGGGGCTTCCCAGGCAGGCGTGGCCGGCTCGACCTCGACCGGGGCAGCGGCTGCGTCGGTGGTGTCGACCACGGGCGCTTCCCAGGTGGGAGCCGCGGACGAGGCGGCGGCGTCGGTGACGGACGCGGGCGACTCCCACGCGGGAGCCGCAGGGGTGGCCGGCATCTCGGCCGCGGGCGCGGGCGCCTCCCAGGCGGGAGCCGCAGGGGTGGCCGGCGGCGTCTCGGCCGCGGCCGCGGGCGCCTCCCAGGCGGGAGCCGCAGGGGTGGCCGGCGGCGTCTCGGCCGCCGCCGCGGGCGCCTCCCAGGCGGGAGCCGCAGGGGTGGCCGGCGGCGTCTCGGCGGCGGCCGCGGGCGCCTCCCAGGCGGGGGCGGCCGAGGCTGGAGGTGCAGCAGGAGCGGCGGGGGCCTCCCAGGCCGGGGCGGCCGGGGCGGCCGGGGCGGCGGCGGCCGGTGCGGCCCAGGCAGGAGTGGACTCCGCCGGCGGCGCGGCGGCGGGGGGTGGCGCGGTCGCCGCCTCCCAGGCGGGCGCTGGCGCCGGCGCGGCGTTCGAAGACGCGCTTGGAGCCGGTGTTCCCCAGGCGGGAGGCGGCGTGGCCGGTGTGGCAATAGGCGGAGCGGCCGGCGCCAGCGGAGACGGCGCCGGCGGAGTGGCCGCAGGCGGGGGGGCCCAGGTCGGAACCGAGCCTCCGGCCGCGGCGGCGCCGGCCCCGGCGGTGGGACCGGCCATGGGGGGCGGGATGGCGGGCGATCCCGCCGAGACCGGCGCCGCCGGGGGAGCGACCGCGGCGGCCTTGGTCCTTCGGGCTCGTCCCATCCGCCGCAGCAGCAAGATGCAGCCGACGACGAGTACGAGGAAGAGCAGTACCGCAGCAACCGCTTTGCCAGTCTGTGGATCCATTACCGGGAGGGCCTCCGTTTGGCTATCTGTATGCGCGCGTCATCGGGGACTGGAGAGCCGTCCCGCGTGCAGAAGTATGGCAGCAGCCATGTGCGAGTCAAGATCAGCCGCGTTTGGGCGATGGCGCGGGCCGCAGCTCTTCAGGCGAGACGAACCCCTGGAGGCGAAGCTTGCCGCTGGCCACGCCGGGCACCGTGAGATCCATCTCCAGGACGTGCTGTCCGCCACGCAGCGGGGCGCCGAGGTCGATCAGCAGGCGAACGCGCCTTCCCATCGGCAGCTCCAACCGCTTCGGCATCGGCAGGATACGCCCGCTGATCTCCGCCAGGAGGTGCTGGCCGTCGACGGGGGCGCCGTCGAGCGAGATCCCGTGCACCTCGGTCAGCGCCGCGGGCCGAGTCTGGTTGAGCAGCTCGAGGCTCAACCCGCGCGGGTCGCTCCGTAGGCTCTTGCGGTCCACCAGCCGGTCGGCCAGGTAGCCAGGGAGCGGCCTCCGGCGGCGTGGAGCCGCCGGCTCGGCCGAGACCTCGACCTGCAGCTCGACCGAGTCGACGAGTCGCGAGCCGACCACCAGCTCCCCGCTCAGCAGGTACTCGCCCTCGCCGGCGACGGCGAGGCTCAGTCGGCCGACTTGGAGCGCCGGCTCGGTCGCCAGCGGCAGCTCGAATTCAGCCGCGCCCGAGTAGGACTTGCGACTCAGGGCGTCGCGGACGAAGGCGATTCCGGTCCGCTCCGGCGCCCGCCGCCGATGGAGGCTCCAGCGCACTCGGGCGGTGCCGCTGGCGTCAAAATCGTCGTTGACCACCACCAGGCGGGCCTCGACCGGCGCGCCATCCCGGTAGCGGAGCGCACCCGAGACCGCTTGGAACCCGATCGGTTCGATGATCAGGCGCGTCGGCGCCATCGCCTCGCGGAGGGCCTGGAGCCCCGCCTTGGGGACCCGGGCGTAGTCCACGACGCCGAACCCTATGGCCGGGAAGGGATCCACCAACTGGTACGCGAAGGCGCCCCAGCAGGGCTCGAACTTCCGCATCCGGAACTGGTCGGTGGCGTAGCGAAGCAGCCACGCCTGGTAGGCCTGGCCGGCCTCAACGAAAGCGGCTAATGACTCGTGGTCGGAGGGCAGGCCGGCCCCGCTCTCGGTCCAGGCGAAGGGCTGGAACCCGGCGTAGAGCCAGGCGGGGTCGTCGTCCGCGACCGGCCAGGCATGGCCGAGGTCCTCCCAGACCGGCGAGTCGAGCGAGGGCGCCGCCTGGGCGCCGTACTCGGAGACGACGCGGGGCTCAAGGTCGGCGATCTCGGACCAGGGCCCGCCACCCCAGCCGGCGCGAATCATGCTGTCGAGATCGCCGGAGCCGGCCAAGGCAGGGCGGCTCGGGTCCAGCTTCTCGAAGAGGGCGCTCGCCTCCTGGTCGATGGAGTAGTTCTGCCGCACCGAATGGACGTCGGCCAAAGACGCGTTGCCGGCGATCCATGGAGGGTCGTCGTGGGCGGTCCAAAGCGCGATCGAGGGCCGGTTACGCAGCAGCTCGACCATCTCCGGCACCTGCTCGCGGACCGCCGCCTCGAAGAAGCGGCCCTCCTCGGGAGTCGCGTGGTAGGCGTACGCCCCGGTCAGCGGAAAGTCCGCGAAGACCAGGATCCCGGCCCGATCGGCCAGGCGGTAGAACTCCTCCGGCAGCACGTGGCCGTGGACGCGGAGCGCGTCGAGGTTGGTCTCCCGCGCCAGCTGCAGGTCGTCCCGGAAGCGATCCGCAGTCAGGCGATCGAGACGGAGGTCCGGCTGGTAGTTGGCCCCCCGCAGGAAGAACGGCGAGCCGTTGACGCGGACCTCCCAGCCCTCCGGCCGGGGGCGGACCTGGAGGTCAGGGAAGCCGAAGTCCTCCTCGACCCTGACCGACTCACGGCCGCTCACGGTGACCGTCGCCGCCGCCTGGTAGAGGTTCGGTTCGCCGAGCCGCCAGGGAGACCAGCGGCGCGGTTGCGGCATCGTCAGAGAGAAGGGCACGGTGAGCTCCAGCCCACCCGGTATCCGGTACTCGCGCACGACCCGGAGCGGGCGGCCGCCAAAGCCCTGGAGCTCAAACGCGATCTCGCCCGCCATGTCGCGGCCGTCCAGGTTGCGGAGCCGGGCCTCGGCCTCCACGACTCCCACATCGCCGGCCTCCAGCCGCGGCCGGAGCCGCAGCCAGTCGAGCGCGACCGGTCCCAGGTACTCAAGCTCGACGCCGCGCCAAAGGCCGACCGGCACCTCCCACCGGTAGGGATCGGGAAGGCTGAAATAGGCGCTCGGCGGGTAGGGGCGGCTGTCTCCGTCGTTGAAGATGCCCATCACGTGCTTCTTGCGGGCAAGGTCGGTCTCGATCGGAGACTCGCAGCAGATGACGAGCAGGTTGTCGGCGGCCAGGTAGGAGGTTATGTCGAAGCCGAAGGGCGCGAAGTAGCCGTAGTGAGACCCAAGCAGACGGCCGTTGAGCCAGACGTTGGCCGCCAGGAAGGCACCGCCGATGCGCAGCATGACCCGGCCCGAGTGGTCGGGGCGGGCGAACTTGCAGCGGTACCAGAGCGAGCTCCTGCCCTCAACCGCCAACCGCTGGCCGGGGACCTCGGCGGGCTCCCACCCCCTGCCCCTGCCGGCCGGCAGGCCCTCTGCCTCACCCTCGCCGAGGGGCAGCCAGAGCGACTCGAACCCTTCGAGTCGCCGGATGCCTCCCGAACCCTGCCGCAGCGGCAATGAGAGACAGTCGTTCACCGACCGCCGACCTCGCACCAGAAGCCGCCCGCCGCAGGGCGGCCCCGGCGCCAAGTGGCACCGACCCCGGCAGGTTCGCGCTCTGTCATCCGACGAATGCCCCATCCGCGGTGGCGCAGACGACGCTGGGAGCGCCGATCCCGGCGGCGAACGCTTCCTCGGCGCCCCGCTCGACGAGGGCCAGGATGCTGCCGCCGAAGCCGGCCCCCATGATCCTGGCCCCGAGGCAGCCGGGGATGCTCCACGCCCGCTCCACGATGGCGTCCACCGCCGGCGTCGAGACCTCGAGATCGTCGCGGAGGCTACGGTGCGACTCCTTCAGCAGCTCGCCGCAGCGGGAGTCGTCACCGTGCTCCAGGGCCGCCGTGAACTCGCCGACCCGCGCGATCTCGGAGTCGACGTGGCGCCGGCGCTTCGGCATCCCCGACTCGGCCTCGCGGCGACGCTGGTTGTAAGGCGTGTCGGCGAGGTTGCGGCGCACGCCGGAATCGACCACCACGATCAGCATGGTGGCTGGAAAGGGAATGTACCGGTGGTCGAGGGTGGCGCAGTCGAGGAGGATCGCGTGGCCGCGCCGGCCGAGCGCGGAGGCGAACTGGTCCATCACGCCGACCATCACCCCGGTCGCCTTCTGCTCGGCGCGCTGACAGAGCTGCGCCGCCTGCCTTCCATCCAGCTCGGGCTCCAGCCCGGCGGCGGCGGCGACAAGCAGCGCCGCCGAAGAGCTCATCCCGAAACCGGCCGGCACTGTCTCCGACACCGCCACCCGCTGCGGCCCGGCACCGAGCTCGGCGGCCACCGCCTTGAGATAGGCCTCTCCGCCCGCAACCTCGCTGCTCACCTCCCACGAGCGCGCGGGCGCTCCGGCCAGCCAGACATAGCGGTCGACCGCGGCGGGCAGCACCTTCCCGCCCAGGTAGTCGACGTGCTCGCCGATCAAATTCACGCGACCCGGCGCCCGGCTCCGCCAGCGCGGCACTCCGCCGAAGGCGGACTCGAACCGGGAGTCGGCTTCAGGCCTCACGCAGACGCTTGGCGGTGTCCTCGGCGCGCGCGTCGAGGATGAAGGCGCCGGCACCGAGCTCGGAGCCGGCCAGCATCTTGAGCTTGTCGGCGGTCCGGTTGGGCGGATAGAACTCGAGGTGGAAGTGGTAGTGGCCGCCCGCGTCGCCGGGAGGCCGCTGATGCATCGCCATCACGTAAGCGAGCGGCCGGGAGAAGAGACGGTCGTACTTTTGGAGCAGCACCTTCAAGATGTGGGCGAAAGCGTCGGCTTGACCCGCGCTCAGCTCGGTGAGGTCGCCCACGTGCTCCCGCGGCGCCAGGTGCACCTCGTACGGCCAGCGGGCGAACTCGGGCACGAAGGCCAGCCAGCGGTCGTTCTCGGCCACCGTTCGCTCACCCTGCCACTCACCCTCCAGGATCTCGCAGTAGAGGCAGGCGCCGGTCTCCTCGAAGTGCTCGGTGCTGGCCTCCATCTCGCGCTGCACCACCGGCGGCACGAAGGGATAGGCGTAGATCTGCCCGTGGGGATGGGAGAGCGTCACCCCGATCTCCTCGCCGCGGTTCTCGAAGATGAAGACGTACTTCACCTCGGCCAGGAGGCTCAGCTCGCGGTAACGGTCCTGCCAGACCTCCACCAGGTCGCGGATGTGCGCGACGCTCTGCGCGCCCAAAGAGGAGTCGTGCTGGGACGTGTAGCAGACGACCTCGCAGCGACCCTGGCGCTCGTCGTAGCTCGGGAAGCGGTTCTCGAAGACGGCGATGTGGTAGTCGGGCTCGGGGATCTCGGTCTCCGGCATCCCGGGACGGGTCGGGCAGAGCGGGCAGTGGGCGAGGTCGGGATGATAGGTCCGGTCCTGGCGGGCCGGCGCCACCGTCACCCACTCGCGCAGCAGCGGGTGCCAGCGGAGCTCGCTCACGGCTTCTTGGAGTAAAGCAGCAGGTAGCGCCCGTCCGCCTTCTTCAGCAGCCTTCGGACCAGCCTCAACAACGCCAATTTCGATCTCGAAAGGCCGGCGGGCGGGGCCGGGAAGGCATCGGGGGCGAGTGTATACTCAGCCCGAAGTTCACTGCCTTGAAAGGCAAAGGAGGTGAGGTGTTGTTGGATCACAGTAGTCGTGGAGCCAACCGCCTCGTTTGCCCGCCGGGAGTGTTTGAGGGGACTGTCCTCTAGCAAACGCAACCGACATTCCAACTCTGACTCCCGGAGTCGGAGGCGGAAAGCTCCGCGAGCAGCGTGGGAGAGGCCGGCCGGGTTAACAACCCGCCGGCCTCTTCATTCTCTCCGGCTAACCTCAGCCTTCAGATGAGCGAAAACTTCCTGGAAATGATCAACTCGGCGCCGAACGGTTGGGTGAAGGAGATGGGCCTCCACCTCACCGAAGCGACCCCCGACCGCGTGGTCGCCACCATCGAGATCTCCGAACGGCACCACCAGGGCTACGGAATCGTCCACGGCGGCGTCTACTGCGGCATCATCGAGACGCTCGCTTCTGTTGGCGCCCACCTCTTCGCCTCCCGCGAGGGTCGCGCCGTGGCCGGCCTCGAGAACCACACCAGCTTCGTTCGCGCCATCCGCGGCGGGCGGTTGACGGCGACCGCGACGCCGATCACCCGCGGCCGCCGGAGCCACCTCTGGCAGTGCGACATCGTCGACGAGGAGGGCCGGATGATCGCCACCGGCCGGGTCCGCCTACACAGCTTCGAGCCGGGAGAGGAGATCGCCGGGCAGAGGCCGCGGATGGAGCGGGGCTAGCCTTTCCTCCCGCGCCCGCGGCGGCTCAATGCTGGCCGCTGATGAAGCCGAAGATGATCGAGTCGATCAGCTGCTCCACCGGCGCGAGGTCGTCAGTGAAGACCTGTCCGTGGTACGGCGAGGGGCGGATGTCGCCCTGGCTCTGGGCGCTGATCGCCACCTGCTGCACCAGCGGCTCGCTGGCCAGGGCGAGGTTGTGCTCGATGTCGGACTCAGTCGTCGGCTCGTCGGTGCCGTAGACCAGGGTGTTGGAGAAGGCCGGCACGTCCAGCAGGTAGACCGAGGGGTAGACCGCCCTCATGGTGCTGGCGATCGCAGCCACCAGCCGGTAGTCGGTCGGCGTCCGGCCGGCGTTGACGACCGCGACCCCGCCCGGCTTCAGGTGGTCTTTGGCCAGCTGGAAGAACTCCCGGGTGGTGAGGTAGAAGGGGATGTACGGCTGCCGGTAGGCGTCGATGATGATCACGTCGTACTTGTGGTGGTCGGTCGCCAGCCAGTAGCGGCCGTCCTGGACGACGGGATGGACGCCCGAGCTGCCGAGGTCGAAGTAGCGGTAGGCGACGGCGAGGATGTCGGGGTCGATCTCGACCCCGGTCTGGTGCACGGAGCCGCCGTAGGCGAGCTGAAACTGGCGGGCCATGGTGCCGCCGGCGAGGCCGATGATCGCAACGTCAACGGGCTTGGGCTCGGTCGCCTGGGCCGGCCGGAAGTAACTCGCCAACAGCATGTAGTCCCAGGGGCCGCCGGTCAGCGCCTGGTTGGGATCGTAGATCGAGTGGATCGCCTCGCCCTCGTTCAGCAGCAGCTCGGTCTGGGCGCCGACCTGGATCACCTGGATGTAGCTGTAAGGCGACTCCTTCTCGTAGACCAGGCGACCCGCGACCGGCGGCTTGACGCCGAACCCCTGGACGAAGATGCCGCTCGCCAGCACCAGCACGCCCAAGACCGCGTAGACCTTCCGGCGCGGCCAGAGCCCGGCCACCGACAGAACCAGCAGCGCGAGGCTGAACCCGATCAGGGTCGGCCGCGTGCCGTAGGTGGGGATGAACCAGAAGACCGGCAGGAAGGTGCCCAGGATGCTGCCGGCGGTGCTCAGCGCGTAGACCGCACCGGCCGTGTTGCCACCCGTCTTCACGTCCTCCAGCAGCAAACGGATCGCAAATGGAGAGACACAGCCGAGCAGGATCACGGGGACGGCGAAGAGCGCCACCACGGCCAGCAGGGTCCCCAGGACGAGGCCGGCGCTGAGCGTCGCAAAGCCCTGCTGGCTCTCCACCAGGATGGGATAGGAGACGACCGGGATGAGGCCGATCCAGATGGCGGCGACGGCGGTGATCTGGAAGAGGAGGTCTTCCCTCGGGTGGCGATCGGCGAGCCGGCCGCCGACGACGTAGCCGATGCTGAGGTAGAGGAGGATCAGCCCGATCAGGATGCCCCACACGTAGAGGCTGGTGCCGAAGTACGGCGCCAGCAGCCGGGAGGCGCCGACCTCGACCCCGAGCGAGGTCATTCCGGAAATGAAGACGAGCAGGAGCAGCAGCCGGCGGGTCATCTACCAGTGGGAAGCCTAGCCGCCGACGACACGGTCGATGGTCGAGCCGCCGACGACGACCGAGGCGACCTGCCTGCCAGTGTCGAGCCGGAAGGTGCGCAGCACCCCGCCGGCGAGGGCGTAGAGGAAGTTGCCGTCCCGGCTGAGTGCGACCGATGGGTCGTGGCCCGCCGGGCTCGTCAGTGGATTTTGGCGGCCCGTCGCGACGTTCACCTGCTCGACCCCCGCCGGCGTGGGCAGGTAGAGCTCGGAGCCGTCGAGGGAGGCGACCGGCGGGTTCACCCAGGAGGGCACCTGGAACGCTTTCCGGATGCTCGTGGCCAGCAGCCGCCAGACCTCTCCGTCAGGGAAAGCGAGGAAGGTTGCGGGACCGCTCGTGAATACGAACGGTGTTTCCGCCGGGACGCCGGCGCCCTGCGGGGCCAAAGTCCCCCCGCAGTCGAAGACCAGCCTGCCGGACACCTGGGCGATGGGACCGGGCGGCGGACATTGCGAGCTCAGCAGCGACTGGCCAATGGCCCCGGTCTCGACCGCCACCTCCTGCCAATCGCCCTGCCGGCCGAGCAGCAGTCGGTCGCCGACGGCCACCAGCCGGGCCGGCCCGGAACCGAGCGCCTCGGACCAGATCGGCGAACCATGCTGGTAGCCGGTGAGGGTGCCGTCCGCGGTGTAGACGACGAGGACTGTCTTGCGCCCGACAAAGGCCGTCAGGAGGGGGGCGGGCAGGAGCAGGGCCGCAGCTGGCGCGGCGGCCTCGGAGGCGATCGGAGTGAGCGCGTAACGCTGGCTCGGCACCACCGAGCTGGCCACCGTCCCGGACGCCGATGCGGTGACGAGATAGGCCTCCGCGATGTCGTCCCCGCCGGTCAGGGAGAGGGCCAAGATACCCGCGGGCAGGTGGCCGAGGATGGCGCCGCCGACGTTGCGGACGACGACCCGGCTGCCGTCTGGGGAGGCGATCAGCAGCACGTCGGGATGGAGGGCGGGCGCCGGCGAGCCGCAGGCTAGGGCGCCGACGGTGAGCAGCGGGAGCACGGCCGCCAGCACTCTCCTCATCTGGGAGGCGAAGTCTAGAGAGGCAGGATCGAGGCGGTGATCCCTCGCGGGCCGATCTCCAGCCGCCCGACCGACGGCCGGGGACGGTCACGGCGGTGGCGGATCACCTGCAGCCAGCTCCAGGCGAACCAACTCGGGCCCCGGGCGAGCCGGCGGTCGGCCTCGTACGGGGTCACCTGGTAGACCGGCCCAGGGTTGAAGAGGAGTACGCCGCCGACCCGGCGGCTGGAGGCGAAATGGGTGTGGCCGTAGACCACCACGTCGGCGTCGGGGAAGGCGCCCCGCAGGAATCGCTCCAGCCCCAGAGTCGGCCACCAGAGCCCCAGGCTGATTGTGCCGAGGAAGGTCGCCGGCTCCTCGAAGAGGTGGCTCCGATTTCCGTGAAGCAGGCCGATGCGCCGCCCCTCGACCTCGATCAGACGGCGCCGGGGCAGGTCGAGGCCCGAGTCGTGATCCCCGAGAACGGCCTCGACCGGGGCGATCCGACCCAGCTCGGCGAGTGTCTCCAGGGAGGTGATGTCCCCGGCATGGAGGATCATGTCGACCCCGGCCAGCAGCTCTGCCACGCGGCCGGGCAGTCGGTCGAGGAACTCCGGGCAATGGGTGTCGGCGACCACGCCCACCCTGACTATCTCGCCCTCCGCGGCCACCAGGAGACCAATCCTAGCTAGGGCGGTTCCAAGTGCCCCGGCGTTCGAGGTTCGGGGCGCCGCCAGGTGGACGGCTGCCCGTCCCCATTTCGTTGCATCCCCAGGCCGGATGCGGTTCCTTTCAGAGCCGGCGGAGCGCCCTCTCCACCGCGCCGCGGATGGCTGAGCCGGGTCGGGCGGCGGCCTGCCGGCCGTGGTCGCGGCGGAGGATGCGCCGGGCGTCGCCGTAGCGCTCGCCCGGCAGCACGGTGACCACCGCCCCTGCGGGATCGTCGGTGAAGCCGAGAAGGTCCTCGCTGAAGCCGGCGCAATGGAGGTCGAGGACGCACTGGCGCGCCTCCGCGACCGTCTTGAAGTAGGCGACCAGCGTCGGGCCGGGCGAGGTCTTGGCGTTCATTGGGCTCCCGTGGTGGATCCTTGAGTGACAGTTATGCTATCACTGAGAGGTGCCAAATCCGGTCCGGGTGGGCCAGATATCGGCTGACGACCACTCTGCGTGGGATGGCGGCGGCTGGCCTCCGGACCAGGGCCATCGCTGGAAGCCGACGAAGACGGCCCATCGCATGCAACTGCTGGCCGGCTCCTACCTGCTCCTCGCCGGCCTCTTCGAGCTGGTGCTTGCGACGCTGAGCCACGACTTCGTGCGCCAGTCGACCCTGGCCGTGGTCGAGCGGCAGAACCGGGGTTGACGCCGGAAGAGGTCCGGCGGGTGATCGAGAGCAGCGTTGCGGTCGGACTCGGGGTGGCCATCGCCGTTGCGCTCGTCTACATCGTCCTGGGCCTGCTGACCCTGGCGATGCGGCCCGCCTGGCTCTTTGCCGCCGACCTGCTGGTGCTGGGCCTGGTGTCTCTCGGGGTGCCGGTCACGATCGCCGGCCTGCTGGGCGGCACCGCCGGGCCGCCGGCGTTCTTGGTCCCCAACCTTCTCCTTGCCATCCTCGCCCTGGCGCTCTTCGCCTGGATGCTGGTTGCGCGCATACGCGTCGGGCCCTGGGGCTGCCGCAAGACCGCCGGCGACTAGGCTAGGCTAGGCTAAGGCTAGGCTAGGCGGGCGCGAAGAGGTTGCTAAGCGTGTCCTCGGGCCGCGGGTCGGGCTGAGCCTCGGCCCAGTCAGCGGCCTCGCTCGACTCCCGCTCGTACTCCAGGCGGATCTTGTCCGCCTCCGCGGTCGGCAGCCAGCCCTTCTCACCCAGCCAGCGTTCGAAGCGCGCCACGGGATCATGGGCCAGGGCCTCCGCGATGTCCTCCGCCGTCCGGTACCTGGCCTGGTTGTCCTCCGAGGTGTGCGAATTGATCCGGCGGATCCGGGCCTCGATCAGGGTCGGGCCCTCGCCCGCCCGGGCTCGGCTCACGGCCTCGCGGGCCGCGGCGTAGACGGCCGGGACGTCGGAGCCGTCGACCTGCACTGCCGCCATCCCGTAGCCGGCTCCCCGCCGCCAGATCTCCGGGTTGCCGGCCTGGCGGGAGACCGGGACCGAGATCGCGTAGCCGTTGTTCTCGCAGACGAAGACCACCGCCAGCTTGTGGACCGCGGCGAAGTTCAGCGCCTCGTGGAAGTCGCCGGTCGAGGTGGCGCCGTCGCCGAAGTTGCAGAGAAAGACCGAATCGCGGTGCTGGAGCTTGGCGGCGTAGGCCATCCCGGCCGCCTTGGGCAGCCAGCTCGCCACCACCTGGGAGACCGTCACGACCCTTCGCTCCCGGAAACCGAAGCAGCCACCGGGGATGTTGCGACCGGCGGTGAGCGGGTCTGCCGCCTTGGCGAACACCGCCAGCATCCACTCCCGGGCGGTCATCCCCATCGTCACCACGTTGCCCAGCCCCCGGTAGTGCGGCACCAACCAGTCATCAGGCCCGTCCAGCGCCGCCGTCGCGCCGACCTGGATGCCCTCGTGCCCGCGGGCTGAGCCGACGAATGGCGCCCTGCCCTGCCTGACCAGGATGTGCATGCGGTCGTCGAGCGCCTTGGTCAGGGCCATCAGGCGATGGATGCGAAGGAAATCCTCGCGGCTGCCGGGGGCCGGGGCTTGGGAGGCCTCCATTTCTCAGGCGGTCGGCTTTTCCGCCAGCGCGGCGGCGATCTCGACCACCTCCTCTTCGCTGACGCCCATCCCATCCAGGTGCCCGTAGTAGGACCGCGAGAACCCTTGGAAGTCGGCCCGCTCGGCGCGCTCCTCGCGCAGCCGCTTGACCTCGTTCATCACCTGCCCGACCAGCTCCGAGTCGTAGGCGAGGTGGTTGGTCCGCAGCGCGTGCTCGATGACCACGGCGCCCGAGTGCTTGCCGTAGACGTAGCGGATGTCGGTACCAAGGTCGGAGGGAGGGATGAATTGGTAGATGGCCGGGTGGATCAGCATCCCCGCGGTGTGGATGCCGGACTCGTGGCTGAAGACGTTGTGGCCGATCCCGGGCGCGGTTGGCGGGACGGGGATCCCGCTCAGCCGTTCCAGCGTGTGACCGAGCTCGCGCAGCTTCTCGTAGTGGAAGCCGGGAATCTCGATCCCGAAGAGGTAGCGGAGCTGCAGCAGCACCTCGTGCATGGGTGCGTTGCCGGTGCGCTCGCCGATGCCGTTGACCGACGTTGTGAAGACCTCCGCTCCGCTTCCCAGCGCCATCACCGTGTTCCAGGCGCCGACCCCGAGGTCGTTGTGGAAGTGCACCACCAGCGGGGCGTCGGGCGCGGCCGCCTTGATGGCGGGGATGTACTCGCGGACCGCGAAGGGTGAGTAGCAGCCGACCGTGTCCGGAGTCGAGGGCCGCGTGCCGCCCGCCTTCAAACCCTCCCGGTGGATCTCCGAGATGTAGGAGACGTCGGCGCGAGAACCGTCCTCGCCACCGAACTCGATCTCCTTCGCGCCCTGCGACTTCGCATAGGCGATCGCCTCGCACATCATCCGCAGGTTCGCCTCGCGGTAGAACTTGACCGGCAACTCCAGCCACTCGCTGGTCGGGATTCCCTCCCGGGCGAGCAGCGTCCGGCCCAGCTTGTACTTCACGTGCAGGTCGGAGGCGCTGGAGAAGATGAAGTAAGTCACCGAGTCGCGCGGGTAACCCAGCTCGTCCATGACGCGGAAGGTGGCGTCGATGTCGGCCGGGTTGGACCGCATCATGCAGACCACCTCGAGGTCTGGGCGGAGCTCGCCGCGCCGCTTGCCCTCGAGGACCAGCTTCAGGGTCTCCCGCTCGCTGCCGCCGACGGCGGGAAAACCGACGTCCATGAGGTGGACGCCGATGTCGCTCAGCGAACGAGCCAGCTCGTACTTGTCATGCGGGCTGAAGGCGACGCCCGGCATCTGTTCGCCGTCACGTAGGGTGTCGTCGTAGACGCGGATCTTCTCGACCGGAGGGAAGACCAGGTCGTGGGAGAAGCGCCGGGGGTCGCGGGCGAGCTCCTCGAGCGGCTCCTGCAGCTCGACGGGCCCGTCGTCGCTCATGCTTTGCCGGCGGCTTCCTTCTCAGCCAGGCGCTTGCGCACCCAGGGGGCCAGGCCGCCCATGTGGATCAGTTCGGTCATGAACTCGGGGAAGGCTTCCGCGCGGTACTCGTCGCCCTGGGTGAGGTTGCGGATGATCCCCTCCTCGAGGTCTACCTCCAGCTGGTCTCCCTGCCGCGCCGCCTCCGCCGCCTGCGGGCATTGGAGGATCGGGTAGCCGATGTTGATCGCGTTGCGGAAGAAGATCCGCGCGAAGGAGTCGGCGATCACCGCGCTGATGCCTGCGGCGCGGATGGCGACCGGGGCGATCTCCCGAGAGGAGCCGCAGCCGAAGTTGGAGCCGGCGACCAGGATGTCTCCCGCCGTCACCTTCTTCGACCAGCCGGCGTTGTCGGGCACGTCCTCCATCGCGTGCTCGCCGAGCACCTTCTCGTCCAACGAGTAGATCGCGTAGCGGGCCGGGATGATCTGGTCGGTGTCGACGTTGTCGCCGAACTTCCAGACGTTGCCGCGGAGGACGAGGCCCCGTTCGGCGGTCATACGCCCACCGGCTCTCGCTTCATGATCTCGGCCGGGTGGATGATCTCCCCCGCCACCGCGGAGGCGGCCGCCACCACCGGGTTCGAGAGGTAGACAAGGGCCTTGGGGTGGCCCATCCGGCCCGGAAAGTTCCGGTTGGTGGTGCTGAGGCAGGTTTCGCCCTCACCCAGCACGCCCATGTGGCCGCCGAGGCAGGCGCCACAGGTGGAGACGGTCCAGGAGGCGCCGGCGTCATAGAAGATCCGGATCAACCCCTCTCGCTCGGCCTGTTTGGCGGTCTCGGTCGAGCTGGGTGTGATCAGGAGCCGGGTGTCGGGATGGACGTGGCGGCCTTTGAGGACTGCGGCCGCCCGCCGGAGGTCGCCGATCCGGCTGTTGGTGCAGGAACCGATGAAGACCTGGTCCAGCTTGGTGCCCGCCACCTCGGAGAGCGGGGCGTAGGCGTCGGGCGACATCGGCTTGGCGACGGAAAGCTCGACCCTCTCCGCGTCGAACTCGAAGACCCGCTCGTACTCGGCGTCGGGGTCGGAGGAGACCGGCGTATAAGGGCGCTTGGCGCGGCCCCGGAGGAACTCCTCGGTGACCTCGTCGTACTCCATGATCGCGTTCTTGGCACCCGCCTCGATGGCCATGTTGGTCATCGTCAGGCGACCCTCCATGTCGATGTGCTTGAGCGCCTCGCCGGTGTGCTCCATCGCCATCGAACGAGCGCCGTCGACGGTGAGGTGGCCGATGACGGCGAGGATCAGGTCCTTCGCCTCCACCCACTCCCCGAGGCGGTTGTGATAGACGAACTTCAGCGTCTCGGGGACGCGGAACCAGAGCTCGCCGAGCGAGAGCACGCAGGCGAGGTCGGTCGAGCCGATCCCGGTCGCGAAGTTGTTGAGGGCTCCATAGGTGCAGCTGTGCGAGTCGGCGCCGACGATCAGCTCGCCGGGCAGGACAAGCCCCCGCTCGGGCAGCACGGTGTGGCAGATGCCGCCGTCGCCGACCTCGAAGTACCACCTGATCCCCATCCCTTTGGCCCACTCGCGGGTGGTCTTCCCGAGGGCGGCCGAGGCGGTGTCCTTGGCGGGCTGGAAGTGGTCCTGGACGACCGCCAGCCGCTCCGGGTCCCAGACCTTGAGGGCGCCCATCTGCTCACGCATGATCTTGCTGGCGGGAGGGATGGTGAGGTCGTGGCCCATGGCGAAGTCCACCTTCGCCAGGATCAGGTCGCCCGGTCTGACCGACTCGCGTCTCGCGCCGCGGGCGAGGATCTTCTCGGTCATGTTCATGGCCATCGGAATTCCTTGACCTCTCCTTACAGGTTCCTGGCGACGGCGTCGCCCGCTTCGGAGGTCGAGAGCCTTCCGCCCAGGTCCGCGGTGCAGTCACCGGCCCGGATCGTGGCGGCAACGGCGCTCTCGACCGCCTTCGCCTCGGCCACGAGGCCGAGCTGGGCGAGCATCATCGCCGAGCTCAGTATCGCCCCAACGGGGTTCACGATGCCGCGGCCGGCCAGCTTCGGCGCCGAACCGTGGACCGGCTCGTAGAGGCCCTGGCCGGTGTCCGGGTTGAGGTTGGCGCTGGGCGCCACGCCCATTCCGCCGATCAGCTGCGCCCCGAGGTCGGAGAGCAGGTCGCCGAAGAGGTTGCCGGTGACGATGACGTCGAACTGGGAGGGATCGCGGACCAGCTCCATGGCACAGGCGTCGGAGTAGAGGTGGCGGGTCGTCACCTCCTGGTGCGCCGCCGCGACCGCCTTCCAGCGCGACTGCCAGAGGCCGCCCGCAAAGCCCATCGCGTTCGACTTGTCGACCATGCAGACGTCCCGCCTGGCGTGGGTGAAGGCGTGCTCTAGGATCCGGTTCACGCCCTTGTAGGTGTTGATGTCCTCCTGGATCGCGACCTCGTCCGGGGTGTCCTTCTTGAAGCGGCCGCCGGCTCCGATGTAGACGCCCTCGGTGTTCTCGCGGACGACCAGCAGGTCCACCATTCCGCGCTCCTCGTCCCGCAGCGGCGAGAGTCGCCGGTCGTAGAGCCTGGCGGGCCGGAGGTTGGCCCAGAGGTCCATCTCGAAGCGCATCCGGAGCAGCACGCCGGCCGCGTAGGGCTCGGACACCCGCGGGTCGCCGACGGCTCCGAAGAGGATGCCCTCGGCGCCCTTCAACTGCTCGAAGGTGGCGTCGTCGAGGGCGACCCCGGTCGCCAGGAAGCGGTCGGCGCCAACCTCGAAATCCTCGAACTCGAGGTCGGCGCCCAGCGCCCGCAGAACCTTGACCGCCTCCGGCACGACCTCCTTGCCGGCGCCGTCGCCGGGGACCACCGCGACGCGCCTAGGCAAGGGGAGCCTGCTCGCGCAGCTTGTAGCGCTGGATCTTCCCGGTCACCGTCTTCGGCAGCTCCGCCACGAACTCAACCAGGTGAGGGTACTGGTAGCGCTGGAGGCGCGACCGGCAGAGCTCCTGGAGCTCGGCGGCTAGTTCCGGATCGCTCTCTCCCCGGGCGATCACGAAGGCCTTGATCCGGGTGAACCCGTCGACCTCGATGCCGACCACCGCACTCTCGTCGACTCGCTCGTGCTCGAGAAGGACGCCCTCGATCTCCACCGGTGAGACCCAGAGCCCACTGACCTTGATCATGTCGTCGGAGCGGCCCTCGTACCAGAAGAAGCCGTCGTCGTCCTGACGGTACCGGTCGCCGGTGAAGAACCATTCGCCGAGCACGCTCTGCTTGGTCTTCTCGTGCTGTCCCCAGTAGAAGGCGAGCGCGCTGTCTCCCTTGACGTACATGTCGCCGGCCTCGCCCCGCGCGACCGGGGCGCCATCCTCGTCGAGGATCTTCAGCTCGTAGCCGGGGACCGCCCTCCCGCTGGAGCCGGGCCGCACCTCCTCGAGCTGGTTGGAGCAATAGATGTGGAGCATCTCGGTGGAACCGATGCCGTCCAGGATGGTCAGCCCGTAGGCCTCCTTCCAGCGCTTCCAGACCTCGGCTGGCAGCGCCTCGGCGGCGGCGACGCAGTGGCGGATGGAGGAGAGGTCGCGCCCCCTGGCGCCCTCGAAGTTGAGGATCGCGTTGTAGAGCGTCGGGGCGCTGAAGAAGAGCGTCGGCCGGAGCGCCTCGATGGTGTCCAGCACCGCCGGCGGCGTCGGGCGGCCGGAGTGGAGGATGGTCGAAGCGCCGAACCAGTAGGGAAAGGTCAGGTTGTTGCCCAGCCCGTAGGCGTGGAAGAGCTTGGTGGTGCTGAAGGTGACGTCCGCCTCACGGATCCCGAGGACCTTGCGCGCATAGGTCTCGCAGGTGTACTCGATGTCGTGCTGGAGGTGCACGACCGCCTTCGGCAGGCCGGTCGAGCCGGAGCTGTAGAGCCAGAACGCCATGTCGTCCCGGCGGGTCGGAGCCGCCGGCGTGTCCACCGGCGCCAGGGCCAGGATCTCGTCCGCGCCGAGCAGCGGGATCGCTTCGGCCGCCCGGACGACGGCTCCCCTCACCTTGTCGACGGTCATCCCGTCGACCACCGTCGCCCGGGCGAGGGAGTCGGCGAGGTAGTGGTCGTAGTCCTCGCTGCGTTGTAGGAGGGGGTTGACGGGGACTGGGATCGCGCCGATCCGGATCGCGCCGAAGAAGGCGGCGGCGAAGGCCGGGGAGTCGTCCATCACGATCAGGACGCGCTCCTCCCGCCGGATGCCGAGCTCGCGCAGCCTGAGACCGGTGGCGCAGGCGAGGCCGTGGAGGGCGGCGTAGGTGACGGTCCCGCCCGACCAGGTTATGGCGACCTTGTCCCCTCGGCCCGCCTCCAGGTTGCGGTCGAGGAGCAGTGCGGCGTTGTGGAGCTCACTCATCTCGCTGGCCGAATCCTACGAGGCGATCAGCAGGCCGGCGAAATCCGTATGCGAGATGCCCTGCAGGAAGGCCTTGGTCTCGACCTCGGGCAGCTCCACCGCCGTCTCGAAGACGAAGGCGTAGACGTTGTCCAGCGTCCACTCGCCGTAGCCGCGGATCCGTAGCTGCCGGCGGAGGTCGGGCTCGTCCCGCCCGCGATCGAAGAGCACCTCGGCCTGCCCGTAGATCGCCTCCAGGACCCGCGCCTGCAGCTCGAGCTCGGCGATCTCCTGGGCTTCGGCCTCCGCCTCGATCAACCGGTCGATCTCTCGGCGGAGGTCGGCGATCTCCTTCGAGTAGTCATCCATCGGGGCAGGCCCTCCTCGGTGCTCAAGTCTAGGTGTGCCGCAGCAGGAAACTCAGTGCAAGCAGCTGGACGGCTGCCGAGAGGAGCACGCCGATCACGGCGGCGGCGCGACCCGGCAGGCGGGCGTCGAGCTCGAGGAAGACGAGCACGACGCCGAGGTAGATGGTGACCGGCAGCAGCAGCGCGCCCAGTGGGATGCCCACGAAGTCGCCGGCCAGGAGGTTGAAGAGGGCCATCGTCCCCAGCGCCACGCCGAAGAGCAGGCTCCGCCAGGTGCCGCTGGCCATCCTGCCCGCGAGCAGCCAGGCGACCGCCGAGACCAGCAGCGCGAACTCGAAGTAGGCCCCGAAGCCTCCGCCACCGGCGGCTATCGCGTAGGCGACGCTGACGCCCACCAGCAGCCAGGCCGGAAGCTCCAGCAGCAGGTACCGCCGAAGCCGGCCGGGACCGCGCTGGGCACGCGGCGCGGCCTTCCTGCGAACTCGTCTGGGCGGCATCGCCGCCGAAGCCTAGTGCAGCAGCGAGTGGGCAGCGACCGAGGCCGCGATGAGGATGGCGATGATGTTGACCACCTTGATCATCGGGTTGATCGCGGGGCCGGCGGTGTCCTTGTTTGGATCGCCGACGGTGTCGCCGGTGACCGAGGCCTTGTGCGCTTCGGACCCCTTGCCGCCGAGGTTGCCCTCCTCGATGTACTTCTTGGCGTTGTCCCAGGCGGCCCCGCCGGAGGTCATCTGGAGGGCCAGGAAGAGGCCGGTGACGATGGCCCCGACCAGCATGCCGCCGAGGGCGATCGGGCCGAGGATGAAGCCGACCAGGATGGGCGCGGCGACGGGGATGATGCCGGGAATAATCATCTCCTTCTGAGCCGCCGCAGTGACGATGGAGACCGCCTGGCCATAGGACGGCCGGACCGTCCCCTCCATGATCCCGGGGTTCTCCCGGAACTGGCGGCGGACCTCTTCCACCACCAGGCCTCCGGCCCGGCCGACGGCCAGCATCGCCAGGGAGCCGAAGAGGAAGGGCAGGATCCCGCCCAGGAAGAGACCGACGATGACCGAGGGGTTGCTGAGGTCGAACCTATAGCTGTGGCCGGCTTTGGTCAGCTCCTGGGTGTAGGAGGCGAAGAGGACCAGCGCGGCGAGGCCGGCGGAGCCGATGGCGTAACCCTTGGTGACGGCCTTGGTGGTGTTGCCCACCGCGTCCAGCGGGTCGGTGATGCCGCGCACCTCCTCGGGCAGATCCGCCATCTCGGCGATGCCTCCGGCGTTGTCGGTAATCGGTCCGTAGGAGTCGATGGCGACCACGATGCCCGTCATCGAGAGCATCCCCACCGCGGCGATCGCGATGCCGTATAGGCCGCCGAGGTTGTAGGCGAAGATGATTCCGACGCCGATCGTCACCACCGGCAGGGCGGTGGCCATCATCCCGATCGCCTGCCCGGCGATGATGTTGGTCGCGTGGCCGGTGGTGGAGGCCTGCGCGATCAGCTGCACCGGCCGGTAGCGGGTCTCGGTGAAGTACTCGGTGATGGCGACGATCAGGACGGTGATCACAACGCCGATCACGCCGCACCAGAAGAGGTTGGAGGGGTCGTTGACCCCGCCCTTGGCGGCGTTGGTCAAGCTGTTGCCGCTGACGAAGCTGTTGGTTATGAACCAGAAGAGCGCGATCGAGATCAGCGAGGCGACGACGAGGCCGACGTAGAGCGAGCCCATGATCCAGCCCGGCCAGTAGATCCGGACCACCAGGGTGCCGACCACCGAGCCGACGATCGACGCGCCCCCCAGCAGCAGCGGATACACCACCCAGCCCGGCTGCGCGGCGAAGAGCAGGGAACCGAGGAGGATGGCGGCGATCATGGTCACCGCGTAGGTCTCGAAGAGGTCGGCCGCCATGCCGGCGCAGTCGCCCACGTTGTCGCCCACGTTGTCGGCGATCACCGCCGGGTTTCGGGGGTCATCCTCGGGGATGCCCGCCTCCACCTTGCCGACCAGGTCGGCGCCGACGTCGGCGGCCTTGGTGTAGATGCCACCGCCCAGCCGGGCGAAGACCGAGACCAGGCTGGCACCGAAGGCAAGGCCCACCAGGTAGGTCGGGTTGTGGAAGACCAGGTAACCGCCGGCGACGCCGAGGAGGCCGAGCCCGACCACCATCATGCCGGTCACCGCGCCACCCCGGAAGGCGACGCTGAGGGCCGCGTTGAGGCCGCTCCGCGCGGCCTCGGCGGTCCGCAGGTTGGACCGCACGGCGACGTTCATGCCCACGTAGCCGGCCCCCGCGCTCAGCCCCGCGCCGAAGAGATAGAGGACGGCGGTCTGCCAGCCGAGGAAGAAGAAGATCACGATCGCGATCGCCACCCCGATGCCGGCGATCACGATGTACTGCCGGTTGAGGTAGGCGCTCGCTCCCTCCTGGATGAAGCCCGCGATCTCGATCATGCGGGCGTTCCCGGGCGCCTTGCGCATCACCAGGACGGTGAGCACGATCGCCCAGATCACGGCAAGGGCGCCGGCGGCGAGCGCCAGCAGTACTGTCGAATCCATTCTTCTTCTTTCTTCCTCTTCGCTATGTCCTGATCACGTGGACGGGCTCGGGCTCGGACTGCCCGATGGGGATGGGGACGGCGCTACCGGCGGGTTGTCCAGCGCTCCGCGGAACTTCACCACCGGGGCGGACGGGATGACGTACAGCTTGGCGTTTACGCCCACGCGGGCGTAGTAACCGCTGCCGTCGAAGTTCTGACCGCCGATCGATAGGGTATACGAACGGCCCCCCTGCAAGGCGCAGGTCACCACCTGCGACGGCGGGTCGAGACCGAGCCCGCCGGACGCCGGCGGCCGGTTGATGGTGGCGGTCGGCGCGATCGACTCGGCCGCGAAGACGAGGTCGTCAACCGCCGTCCCGTCGGCCGCCGGCCCAGCCGGCGCGACCAGCTGCCAGGCGCCGGCGGGCGAGGCGCGCCTGGCGTCCATGACCTTGCCGTCGGAGCCCGCCAGCTTGAACTCGACTGTCTGGCCGGGCACGCAGGGCAGCAGCACGACGGGCGGCGGGGTCGCAGGGCCCTGGCGGGTCGCGAAGGCGTACACGGCGAGGGCCACGAGGACGGCTCCGAGCACGGCCGCTCCCTTCCAGTTGGTCATCTGGGCGGGGTCAGGTGAGGCGGCGGCGCCACCAGACGGCGATGCCGCCGAGGGCGACCAGCAGTGGCATCAGCAGCAGGGTGAGCCACAGGTTCAGGTTCTGCTGCTCCTGGGTGAGGCTCAACGTCTTGGCGGTGGAGGGCTTGGGGGGAATGGAGATCAGTTGCTCCTGGTCGGTCAGGTAGTCGAGCGAGCCCGTCAGCAGTTGGACGTTCTCGCCCTGCGCGAGGAGCGCCTCGTTCTCGGCGAAGGCGCCGGTGCCGACGGCCACGACCCGCGACTTGCGGGTGCCCGTCCCGGCCATCTCGCCCGTCTCCATGATCGTGAAGGGGCCGGCCTTGTCGCCCGTCTGCTGGGTGAAGGGCGGCTGGCGCGGCGTCGTGATGAGGAAGGAACTGGAGTTGGTCTGGGCGACCGCCGTCGTAGTGACGGCGGCGTTCGAGGTGGAGTTGATGGCGGTCGTCTCGGGGAAGAAGCTGACCCGGTTGTTGAGGCCGGTGGCGATCGGCGAGCTGCCGTAGTCGACGACCGCGACGGCGGTGGGCTCGTTGTTGGCGTGGTCGGCGGCGTCGGGTACGACCAGGCCACCGTCGAAGGCCAGCCCGAACGCTGCCAGGACGCTGTTGTAGCTGGCGATGACCTTGGTGTCCTGCCAGGGGTCGAGCGCGATCAGCAGCCGGCCTCCGCCCGCGAGGTAGCTGGTGAGGACCTTCACAGTGGCATCGGGCAGGACGGCGGTGGGCCGGACGATGGCGACCAGGTCGCAGCTGGTGGGGATGGTGGCTGCCTGCGAGAGGAGCAGGTTCTGGATGGTGAAGTTGTCCTTTAGGATCTGGTTCGACGCCTCCGAGTAGCCGAGAAGCGGGTCGGTGTTGGTGAGGTCGGCCTCGCCGTCCCCGCCCGCCCAGCAGACGACCGGGGTGCGGACCGACTCCAGCTTCAAGAGCGCGGCGGTGATGTCGGACTCACCCTGGCTGCCGGCCCCGAGGATCTGACTCTTGCCCTGGTAGCGGATGACCACGGTGTCGAGAGCGGTCACGCCCTGGCTGCGAGCGGTCGCGGGATCGTTGTTGGGGTCGATGACCGTGAGCTTGATGCGCGCCGAGGCGGCCTGGTAGCGGGCGAGCAGGGTGTCGACGGTCTGATAGGAGGAATCGCTGCTGTTGTCCCAAAGGGTGATGTCGGCCTCCGAGGTCAGCCGGTGGGCCACGTCGACCGATTCCGGGGCGAGGGTGTTGATCTGGTAGCGGGTCAGGTCGAGCGATTGGCTGCTGCGCGCCGCCAGCACGTTGACGGCGACCAGGATCCCGACGACCACCGCGGTGACCAGCACGCTCAGGGTCCCAAAGCGCGAGCGCCGGCTGGAGACGAGGTCGCGAGCCGCAGTCGGGTCGAGGATCACGTATGAGATCACCAGTGCCAGGCCGGCGATCAGAGGGTAGGAGGCGCTGCCGGTGACCTTTTGCTCCACCAGCACGTCGGAGCCGCCCACGAAGAGGAGGACGACGCCGAGCAGCAGGCAGCCGATCGCCAGCCGCCGCTCCCAGCCGCTCATCTCCACTTCCTCGACTCGAGGACGCGGGTCGCCAGGAAGAGCGAGCCGAAGGTCAGCGTCAGGAAATAGACCGCGTCCTTGAGGGCGATCTGGCCCTGGCTGAAGCCCTGGTAGCGGTTGGAGGCTCCGAGGTAGTCGAAGAAGCCGGCGTAGGGCTGCGCGAGGAACTGGGACGCGGTGCCGCAGTAATAGAGGATCAGCAGGGCGCCGAAAGTCAGGAAGGCGGCGACGATCTGGTTTTGGGTGATGCTCGAGCAGAGCACGCCGATCGCGATGAAGGACGCGCCCAGCGCGAGCAGGCCGAGGTAGCCGGAGAGCAGGAGGCCGAGGTCGACGTCCCCGAAGCTCAGCGGGACGCCCAGCAGGTGGACGCTGACATGCGGCAGGTAGACCAGGAAGAGGACGACGTAGACCAGCGTGAAGCTGAACATCAGGCCGAAGAAGGCGAGCGACCCGAGCCACTTGCCCGCCACCAGCTCCCAGTCGCGGACCGGGGAGGTCAGCAGCATCTCGAGCGTGCCCTGGCGGCGCTCCTCGGCCAGCACCCGCATCGTGGTCAGCGGGACGATGGGCAGGATCAGCAGGAACGCGACCAGGCTGAAGACCGAATCCATGCTCGCCTGGTTGCCGACGAGCACCGGCGTCAGGTAGCCGAACCAGGAGACGATGAGGATCACGACCGGGGTGATGACCCAGCCGATCGGAGAGACCAGAAAGCTGCCCACCTCGCGGCCGGCGATGGCCAGCACGCGAGTGATGCCCGAGCCGTAGATCGGCTCGTACATCCCTCCTCGGACCCAGGCCGGCTCTGCGACCGCCTCCGGGTCCGGCTCGGGCTCCATCTCGGGCTCCGGCGCCGGCGCGTCGGCGACAGTCTCCTCGACCGCCGGCTCCGGGGCGGCGGCCGGCTTTTTCCTCACGCGGGCCATGTCTGTGGCTCCTCGGTGGTGAGGGAGATGAACACGTCCTCCAGGCTGAGGCTCCGGGAGTGGAGCTCGCGAAGTCCGAAACCGGCTCGCACCACCACCCGGGCGAGGTCCTCGCGGGGGTCGGCGCCGGTACTGTGGACCGCGATCCGGCACTCGCCTGCGGGCAGCGGGGTGGCCTCGACCGAGTCCAGGCCCTTGATCGCGCTCACCTTCTTGAGGACCGCCTCGGAGTCGCCGCGGACGATCATCTCAACGTCGACCCCGTGGCCCTCGCTCATCCGCCGAGCGAGGTCGTCGGGCCGGTCGTCGGCGACCAGCACGCCGCGATTGATGATGACCACCCGGTCGCAGGTGGCGCTCACCTCGGGAAGGATGTGGCTGCTCAGGATCACCGTGTGGTCTCTGCCCAGGGCGACGATCAGGTCGCGGGTCTCCCGCGTCTGGGCGGGATCGAGGCCGCTGGTTGGCTCGTCCAGGATCAAAAGATCGGGGTCGTGGACGACCGCCTGCGCCAGGCCGACGCGCTGGCGAAGCCCCTTGGAGAGTCTCCCTATCACCTCGCGGCGCCGGTCCTCGAGGCCGCACGCGGTCAGGACGTAGTCGATCCGGCCCCGGCGCCGGGACGGCGCCACCCCGCGGAGCTTGCAGCAGAGCTCCAGGTAGCCCTCGACGCGCATCTCGTTGTACAGAGGGTTGCTCTCCGGCAGGTAGCCGATGCGGCGCCGGACCTCGAGCGGGTTGCTGAACACGTCGAACCCGGCCACCGAGGCCGTTCCCGAGGTGGCGGACAGGTAGCCGGTCAGGATCCGCATCGTGGTCGACTTGCCGGCTCCGTTGGGGCCGAGAAAGCCGAGGATCTCCCCCTGCGGCACCGAGAAGCTGATCTCGTCGACAGCGACCCGGGTTCCGTAGCTCTTGCTGAGTTCGTGTACTTCGATCAAGGCCGACTGAAAAGCCTACCGGAGGGCTACCTTGCTGGTGGTGACGGGCGCGATCATCGCAATCGGTGAGGGGCTATGGGCAAGAGGGGGCGGCCCCAGCTGAAGATGACCGCTGCCATCATCGCCATCGGCGACGAGCTGCTGAGCGGCTACACGGTGGACACCAACTCCAACTGGATCGCCCAGCGGCTGCGGGCGCTCGGCGTCGCCCTCAAGAGGACGAGCCAGATCCGCGACCGCGAGCCGGAGATCGTGGAGCAGGTTCGCCGGGACCTGGCCGACCCCGAGGTGGACACAGTCTTCCTCACCGGGGGTCTCGGGCCGACGCCCGACGACCGCACCTTCTCCGCCCTCGCCGCCGCCCTGGGCCGCGAGCTGGTGGTGGTCGAGGAGGTCCGCGACCGGATCGAGGGCCGGCTGCACCGGATGCTGAAGGCGGGGCTGATCGACAGTGCCGAGCTCAACGAGGGGCACCTGCGCATGGCCCGGATCCCCGCCGGGGCGGCCGCGGTCCTCAGCAACCGGATCGGCAGCGCGCCCTCCCCGGTTTACGAGGTGGACGGCACCCGGATCTTCGTCCTGCCCGGCGTGCCGCCCGAGATGAAGGCGATCTTCGCCGAGGAGATCGAGCCCGGCTACCTCGCCGGTGGCACCGCGCTGACGGTGCGGGAGCTGCGCATCCGGTTCGCCGTCGAGGGCCGCTTCTACCCGGTGTTGAAGGAGCTCGAGGAGACGCACCCGGAGGTGGCCGTCGGCTCCTACCCGAACTTCGAGAGCAAGGAGCTGACCCTCCGCTGCACCGGCGCCGACCCGGCCCGGGTCGAGGACGCGCTCGGCATCCTCCGGAGGTCCGCCACCTCGCTCGGCTACACGGTCGGGTAGCTTGGAAGGAGAGCTGACGGCGGGGACGATCGTCGGGATTTTCTTCGAGCAGGCCCGCAACCGCGGTGAGCGGCCGATGACCCACCGCTGGGCGCAGGGCGGCTGGCAGGCGGTCAGCTGGAGCGAGGCCGCCCGCAGCGTCGAGCGGATCGGGGGAGCGCTGGTCGGGCTCGGCGTCGAACCCGGCGAGGCAGTGCTACTGATCTCCGAAAACCGGGTCGAGTGGATCCTTGCCGACCTCGGGATCCAGGCCGCCGGCGGGGTCACCGTCCCGGTCTACCCGACCAGCACCCCCGACTCCATCGCCAAGATCTCCGCCAATTGCGGCGCTCGGCTCGCCATCTCGGGCAGCCCCGAGCTGGTCGCCAAGCTGCCGAAGGATGTGACGGTCATGGCCGTCGATGACGACCTTGCCGGATGGATGGAGAGCGGGCCGCCGGCGGAGGCGTCAGCTGAGCTGAAGCGCCGCCTGGCAGCGCTGAAACCCTCCGACGTCGCCACGATCATCTACACCTCGGGGACCACCGGCGACCCCAAGGGCGTGGTCCTCCCCCACTCCAACTTCGTTGAGATGGCGCGGTCGAGCCTGGAGGTCTTCCCGGTCGGCAGCGAGGACGTGATGATCTCCTTCCTGCCCTTCTCGCACGTCTTCGAGCGCCAGTCAGGGCTGGTGGTGGGCCTGCTGGCCGGCGGCCAGGGGTTCATCTCCCGCGGGCTGGACCGTCTGGCCGAGGACATCGCGTCGGTCAACCCGACGGTGCTGCTGGGCGTGCCGCGGATGTTCGAGAAGATCGTGGACCGCATCCAGGCCGAGGTCGCCAGGCAGCCGCGCTGGAAACGCTGGCTCTTCAACTCCGCCGTCGCCGGACGGCTCGGCCCGCTCGGCGGGGTGATCCTGAAACCGGTCCGGCAACGGATCGGAGGAACCCGGCTCCGGATGTTCGTCAGCGGCGGTGCGCCCCTGGCGGAGTCGGTGGAATCCTTCTTCTGGCGGCTCGGGATCCCGATCTACAACGGCTGGGGCATGACCGAGACTACCTCAGGTGCCATCGCCAACAGTCCTGGCTCCCACCGCTACGGCACGGTGGGCAAGGCGATGCCGGGGGTCGAGATCCGCTTCGACGAGGACGGCGAGCTGCTGGTGAAGAGCCCCGGGGTGATGCGCGGGTACAGCCAAAACCAGGAGGCCACGGACGAGGTTCTCGAGGACGGCTGGCTCAGGACGGGGGACATCGCAGAGGTGGATTCCGATGGCTTCGTGCGGATAACGGACCGCAAAAAGGACCTCATGAAGACGTCGGACGGCAAGTTCGTGGCTCCGCAGCCGATCGAGTCCGCCCTCCAGGCCACGGCCATGGTGGAGACGGCGGTCCTGGTCGGCGAGGGCCGGCCGTACGTCACCGCGCTGATCGTGCCGAAGTGGGACAACGTCCTCGGCGACCTGGGGCTGGCGGGTAACCCGCCGGAGATGGTGGACGAACCCCGCGTCATGGCCGCGGTCCAGGGCGCGGTGGACTCGGTGAACGCCAAGCTTGCGCACTGGGAGACGGTCAAATACTTCCGTCTACTGCCGCGCGACTTCGAGGAGTCGGAGGGGGAGCGGACGCCGTCGCTGAAGATCAAACGGAAGACCATCCGCGAGAACTATTCCGATCTGATCGACGCCATGTACGCGGAGGGCGCCCGCAACAGACCCGCGTAGGCCAAGCCCGCCTGACCGGTCGGGATAGCGTCGCGCCGAGATCAGGAAGAGGGGCCCCGCTTGCCCGCTACGCCATCGTGTAGCCGCCCGAGACGCTGAGCGTCTGGCCGGTTACGTATGACGCGGCGTCTGACGCGAGGAACATCACCGCCGGCGCGATGTCCTCGGGTCGCCCGAGGCGGCGCAGCGGGTAGCTCTTGGCGATCTTCTCGAGCACCTCGTCGCTGAACTGCTCGCCTTGCCTGCCGGACCACATCGATCCCTCGCCGAAGTCACCGCCGGCGTCCTTCCGGCCGGGGATGAAGCCCGGGCAGACGACGTTGAGGCGGATGCCCTTGGAGCCGACCTCGCGCGCGAGCGACTTCGACATCGCGATGATCCCCGCCTTGGCGCCGGAGTAGACGGTCTCTCGCCACTCCCCCATCCGGCCGGCATCGGAACCGATCGAGACCACGGCGCCGGCGCGCTGCTCGACCATCGAGTCGAGGACGGCGCGAGTGCAGTTGATGAAGCCCCAGAAGTTGATGGCGACCTCGCGCTCCCACTCCTCGCGGGGTTTCTCCATGAACAGCCGGTCGATGGTGCCCCCAGCGCAGTTGACCAGGACGTCGATGCGGCCGTGGATCTCCATGGCGCGGGCGGCCATCGCCTGGGTCGACTCCCAGCTGGAGACGTCGGTGCGGTGGGCGGCGGCGCCGCCGCCGGCCTCGTCGGCGACCTGAACCGCGCGCGCCTCATCGATGTCGGCGATCAGCACTCGGGCGCCTTCGGCGGCGAAGCCGAGGACGATGCCGCGCCCGATGTTGTTGGCGCCCCCGGTGACGATCACCGATTTGCCGGCCAGGCCCAGGTCCACGACGCTGAAGATTACCGGCTGCTACGAGGGCCTCGCTCGCCGGCGCAGCGGGCCTGCCAGCCAGAGGAGCACCACGGCGACCATCCCCTTGACAGGGGAGTGCCGCGGCGGCTCTGGCCGGGGGGACTTCTCCGCCGCAGGCGGCGCCGCGAGAGGGGCGGGCCGATCGGCTTGCGTGGGCTTAACCAGCGATTCCCGGCCGTTGGGCTGCTCGACCGGGACGGGGTAGAGCATCGAATTCACCTCGACCCCGAGCATCGTCACGATGCCGAGGAAGTAGAAGTAGACCATCAGCAGGAAGAGCAGCCCAAAGCTCTTTCCGTAGGTGGCGGCCGTGCCGGTGAGGCGCAGGTAGAGCGGAAAGACAAGCGAGAGCACCTCGAAGAGCGCCCCGGCAAGGAGCGCGCCCGGCCAGACCTTGCCCCAGTCCTGGCGGCGGTTGGGTACCACGAAGTATATGCAGAGGAAGAGCGCGAACCCGGCGCCGACGCCGATCGCCGCCTGCAGGAGGAAGGCCACGAGCCCGTTGGCGAGGAGGCTCGGCAGGTAGGGCAGCTGGTGGAGCAGGCCGAGCAGGGTAGTGGTGACGAGCATCAGGCCCCCGAAAAGGGTGAGCAGGAAGACCATGCCGATGCTCATCAGCACTCCCTTCAGCAGCGGGCGCTGGTGGGTGTGATAGATCACCGCGAAGGCCTGCTCCATGGTCCGGAAGAGGCCCGCACCGCTCCAGACGAGGCCGGCGAAGCCGACCAGGAAGAAGATCCCGCTCCTCTGGTGGAAGAGGCTCAGGGCCTGCAGGGCCTGCTGCTGGGCGGCGTGGTCGGGGATGATCGAGATCACCGTCGAGTAGACCCTCTGCGACCCCACCCCGACCCGGCCGAGGAGCAGGCCGATCACGGCCGCCATCACCAGCACGATCGGGAAAAGCGACTGGAGGAAGTTCCAGGCGATGATCACCGCCCAATTGAAGGCGTTGTCCTGGCCGAGCTTGGTAAAGAGCCGCCCGGGCCAGGACGCCCGCGCCGAAGCCGCCACCGAGGGAAGGTTCATCTTGATAGCAAAGATATCAAGTAAGGTGCCGCCGCGATGGCGAGCCGGTCAGAAGTTCTCGATCTCGACCGGGGTGACGGGGTCCGCCAGGTCGAAGTCGAACACCTGGGAGTAGAAGTACATCTCGCCCTCCAAGGACCGCTTGATGTTCTCCGCCTTCCGAAAGCCGTGCTGCTCACCCTCGAAGGCGAGGTAGGCGACCGGCAGGCCCTTGCGACGGAGCGCGTCGACGATCAGCTCCGACTGGTTGGGCGGGACGATCTTGTCCTCCAGGCCCTGGAACACGATCAGGGGGCAGTCGAAGGCCTCCACATGGGTCAGCGGCGACCGTTCGACGTAGAGGTCACGCGCTTGCGGCCACGGCCCGATGAGGGAGTCGAGATAGCGGGACTCGAACTTGTGGGTGTCCTTCACGAAGGGCAGCAGGTCACTCAGCCCGAAGTAGTTGGCGCCGGCCCGGAAGTAATCGCGCGTGGTGAGCGCGCAGAGCGTCGTGTAGCCGCCGGCGCTACCGCCCGCGATCGCCACCCGCCGCGGATCGGCCAGTCCCTGCGCGACGAGGTGGCGGGCGGCGTTGACGCAGTCGTCCACGTCCATGACGCCCCACTTGCCGTTGAGGCGCCGGCGGTACTCGGTGCCGTAGCCGGTGGAACCACCGTAGTTCACGTCGACAACCGCCCAGCCGCGGCTGGTCCAGTACTGCATCTGCAGGTTGAGAAGCGAGGTGGCCGCCGCGGTCGGCCCGCCGTGGCAGTGGACCAGCAGCGGGGGCGCCTCGTCGGCAGGCTCGAAATCGGGGTTGAGCGGCGGGTAGTAGAAGGCGAAGGCCGTCCGCCCGTCCTCGGTCGGGAACTCGATCGATTCCGGCTCCGAGAGCCAGTCTGGACCGACTGCGACCTGGAGCGAGGAGCGGAGCACCTCGGGCGGGCTTCCGTCGAGGGGCTGGCGGACGACGGCCATCGGCAGCTTCGGCGAACCAGCGCAGAAATAGGCGTCGCCGGCGCGCGCGACCACGTAGCCGAAGGAGGTGTACCCGTTCTCGATGCTCGTCAGGAGGCCGTGCTCGAGCACGCCAAAGCCGCCGGAGCCGTTTTCGATCCAGCTGCAGGCGATCCGCCCATCGCCGGCGAAGGCATAGGTAGACTGCCGGAAGACCCACTGCGGCAGGCCGAACTCGGCGCTGGTCTCGGTCAGGTTGCGAGGGCCCTCCTCCTCCAGCCGGTAGAGGTTCCACCAGCCGTTCTCATCGGAGACGTAGTGGAGATCGCCGCCCGGCGACCACTCGGGCTGGAAGACCGAGACGGCGCCGCCGCCCGCGACCATCCGGGGGTTACCGACCGAGCCATCGACGGCGAGCTCGCCGACCCAGAGCTCGGTCCCGTCCCAGGGCAGGTTCGGATGGTTCCAGGTCAGCCAGCAGAGATGCCGGCTGTCGGGCGCCAGGCGCGGATTGGAGTAAAAGTCATTGCCCTCAATCACCACCGACTCGGACTCGCCGTCGAGTCCGAGAGCGACGATGACGTTGACAGCCTGTCGGCCCTGGTCGGCGTGGTCCTCCCGCACCGAGTAGAGGAAGCCGCGGGAACGGTCGACGACGAAGTCGGCATAACGGCGGTCGACCGCCTCCGTCAGCGGCCGCGGCGCGCCGCCGGCGTCCTGGCGGTACAGGCGCTGATCGTCGAAGTTGCTGAACCAGACGGTGCCAGCGTCCACGGCGAAAGCGCCGCCGCCGTACTCGTGGACCCGGGTTCGGGCGTTGAAGCCGGGAGGAGTCACATCGCTGATCGAGCCTTCGGCGGAGCGGCGGACGATCACCACCCGACCCCCCTCGGCGGGTCGCTGCTCGCTCCAGTAGAGGTCCTCGCCGTCGAACCAGAGGCTGGACGGCGTAATCGTCCCGGCGACGATCAGGTCGGCCGTGATCGACGACCGCCAGGAGCCGTACGGGGCAGCGGTCAGTTCAGCCGCTCGAAGATCATCGCCATCCCCTGTCCCCCGCCGACGCACATCGTCTCCAGCCCGATCGTCTGGTCGCGCTCCTGGAGCCCGTTGAGGATCGTGCAGAGGATCCGGACGCCGGTCATCCCGAACGGGTGGCCGAGCGCGATCGCGCCGCCATGGGGGTTCAACTTGTCGCTGAAGGGATCGACGCCGAGGGCGCGAGCGGAGGGGATCACCTGGGCAGCGAAGGCCTCGTTGATCTCCAGGATGTCGACGTCGTCGATGGTCATCCCGGCGCGCTTGAGCGCGGCGCGCGAGGCCTGGATCGGGCCCAGGCCCATGAACTCCGGCTCCAGGGCGGAGACGCCGGTGGAGACGATGCGGGCGATCGGCTTGATGCCCAGCTCCTTCGCCTTGGTGTCGGACATCACGACGACTGCGGCGGCCCCGTCGTTGAGTGGGCAGGCGTTGCCGGCGGTGACCTTGCCGTTCTCCCGGAAGACCGGCTGGAGCTGGGAGAGAGCCTCCACACTGGTGCCCGGCCGGGGGCCGTCGTCCTTGCTGAAGGTCTCCCCGTTGGGCAGCGGCACGGGAATGATCTCGCGGTCGAAGAAGCCATCGTCGCGTGCTTTGACGGCCGCGTCCTGGCTCTTGACCGCGTAGCGATCCATCTCCTCGCGGCTGATGTTCTCGCGCTCGGCGACGTTCTCGGCCGTCTGGCCCATCGCGATGTAGATGTCCGGGTACTCCTCGCTGTTGCCAGGGACCAGCCGCGAGTTGTAGGTGTCGGGCGCGTCAGGGTAGCCGCTGCCGTAGCGCGAAACGCACTCGACGCCGGCGCTGACGAAGACGTCACCCTCGCCCGCCCTGATGGCGTGGGCGGCCATCCGGGTCGTCATCAGCGACGACGAGCAGTAGCGGTTGACCGTCACGCCCGGCACGTCGAGATGGGCGAGGATGCTGATCACCCGGCCGATGTTGTGACCCTGCTCGCCACCCGGCAGCCCGCAGCCGCAGATCACGTCCTCGATCTCGGCCCGGTTCAGCTCGGGCACCTTGTCAACTACCTTGCCGAGGACGTAGGAGGCGAGGTCGTCGGGGCGGACATCGACAAGGGAACCCTTCCGAGCGCGGCCGATCGGGGAACGGCCGTAGGCGACGATCACGGCTTCAGTCATGCAACTGAGTCTATTCCGAGCCGCGAACTCGAAGGGGTCTGGGCGCCTCGCCGGGCGGCCTGGACCGCGAACACCACGGCGCCAAAGGCGAGCGCGATGAGGACGAGGTGACGGATCCGCTTCAGCCTCTGAGCGCCCACCATGGTCCGACGATCCGGGTTGCGGCCCTACCGGCGAACGTACCGGGCAGCCGCGGGGCGGACCGGCACTCGGCCGCCTAGTAAGGTGCGAAGCCAAGGGATGAGGTTGAGATCCGTCTCTCGCGTGAGACTTGCCGGCTGGGCGGTGGCCGGCGCCCTCGCCGGCGGCCTCTTCGCGGTGCTCGGCTGGGGCCTCGCCCACCCAGCCGCCGGCGCCTCCTCGGTCGCGGCCGGCAGGCCCGCGCCTGAGCTGGAGGTCCAGACCTTCACCGGCGACACGGTCACGGTCGCCTCGCTGCGTGGGCGGCCGCTGGTCCTCAACTTCTGGGCCTCCTGGTGCGGGCCCTGCCGGCAGGAGGCCCCGATCCTCGCCGCCGCGGCCCAGGCCCACCCCGAAATTGGGTTCCTGGGCGCCGCCATCGAGGACTCGGCGGGCCCGGCCAGGGCCTTCGAGGCCGAGTTCAAGGTCCCCTACTCCGACGGCATCGACGGCCAGGCCGGCTATCTGCGCTACGGGGTCACCGGTCCGCCCGAGACCTACTTCATAGACGCCGGGGGCACGATCCGCGACCGCTACGCCGGCCCCCTCGACGCGCCGACGCTGGACCGCTACCTGGCGAGGCTCGGCTCGTGAGCCGGCGCGCGCTGGGGATGGCGGCGGCCGCCACGCTGGTGGCGCTCGGCCTGGTCTCCGCCTTCATAGGCATCCATCTCAACCCGGCCAGCGGCGGCACCCTGCTGGTCGAGCTGAGCTCCCGTTCGGGCGACAGCATCGGCGATACCCAAATCGAGCTGCACTCCCCAGCCGGCTGGAGCTCCCTCGCCCACCTCTCCAACACCACGGTGCCAGCGGCCCCAAAGACGGTCACGGCCGCCGAGGTCGATGTGGCCCCCGCCGAGTACGACGGCATCCGGCTGGCCTCGGCCGACCTCAAGGCGTCGATCACCATCCGCGCCGGCCAGGTCGAACCGGTCCTGATTAGCGTGGCAGGAGGCGTCCCCCAGGCCGCCTACGCCGGCGGGCAGGATTTCAACGACGGCCTCCTCGGCCTCCAGGGGAGGCTCAAATCGCTGCCCGACTTCGCGCTCGTGGACCAGGACGGCCAGACCGTCAGCCGCCAGGCGGTGGCCGGCTCGGTCCTGGTGCTGGCCGCCTTCCACACCACCTGCCACGACACCTGCCCCCTCTACACCTCGATCCTGCATCAGCTTCGCGGCGAGGTCCCCAGCTCGGTCCACCTCCTCGAGGTGAGCACCGACCCCGCCGTGGACGACGTCGCCGCGCTGAAGGCCTACGCGCAGCTGGCCGACACCAGCTGGCCGCTTCTCACCGGCAGCCAGGCCCAGCTGGAGGCCTTCTGGTCGACCTTCGGAGTGCAGCTTTCGGGTGCCGACTCGCACACCAACTTCCTCGGCGTCTTCGACGCCAACGGCTTCCTCCACCAGGTCGAGACCGGAATTCCCGACGCCGGGAGCGTGCCGGGCGGTCTGGCTGCCGTCCTGAGCCCGGTCGGCCTCAGCGAGCTGCACAGCCACGGCGACGGCTGGGACGCGGCCCAGGTCGCCGACCAGGTCCGCACCGCCGCCGCGCTGGGCGACCCCTCGGCGGGAGGCGGCGGCCGGGCGCCGGCCTTCTCGGTGGCGGGGCTGAACGGCGGCAGGGTCGCGCTGGCCGACTTCGGCGGCGGACCGCTGATCGTCAACTTCTGGGCCAGCAGCTGCGCGCCCTGCCGCCAGGAGATGCCGCTCATCGCCAGCGAGGCGGCCTCCCACCACGTGAAGGTCCTGCTGGTCGACGAGCGCGACAGCGCCTCGGCGGCCCGCGCCTTCCTGCGCCAGGTGGGCGTCAACGAGCCGGTCGCCGCCGACCCCGACGGCGCCGTCGGTCGCCTCTATGGCGTCAGCGTGCTGCCGGTGACGGTCTTCATCCGCGCCGACGGCAGCATCGAGGGCAAGTACCTCGGCGAGACCGACGCCGCCGTCCTGGGGGCACACCTCACCGCGATCGGAGCCTAGATGCGCGTGATCCTGGCGAGCGGCAGCCGGGGTCCCCGCCGGGGAGCGGTGATCCCGGCCATCTCGAGGAGCTGGACGACCCGCGCCCGGTGGCCTCGGTAGGGCTCCAGCAGCTCCAGCATCCGCTCGTCGGTCCCCCGCGGCTCCCCCGCCAGCGCCCAGCTGACCAGGTTGGGGAGGTGGTAGTCGCCGACCGAGACGGCGTCGGGGTCGCCGAGGGCGACCACCGCGACCTCCGCCGCGGTCCAGGCGCCGATGCCGGGGAGCGCGGTCAACCGCCGGCGGGCGTCGGCGGGCGACATCGCGGCTGCCTCCTCCAGGCGTCCGGCGTGGGAGGCGGCACCGATGATGGTCCGGGCGCGGCGCAGCTCCACCCCCCAGCGGTGGAACGCCCAGTAGGGCGTGGCGGACAGCTTCTCCGGCGATGGTGGCACCCGGAGCGGCAGCGGGCCGGGCGCGGTCTCGCCCAGCTCGGCGAGGAGCCGCCGGTGGGCGTATCGGGCCTGGACCCCGATCACCTTCTGCTCCAGGATCGCTGGCACCAGTGCCTCGAAGACCGCCTCGGTCCGCGGGATCCGAATGCCGCGGTGCCGGCGGTGCAGCTCCGCCAGCAGCGGGTGCCGGGGCTCGAAGGGCGGCGCCTCCCGGTCCTCGCCGACGAGGGTGGCGGCGTGCTCGCAGAGCCAATCGGCGCCCGGGCCCCAGGCCTCGACCCGGAGCACGTCACCGTCCAGCCAGAGCCGCTCGGTGGCGAGGCCCGCAGGGGTCCGGGTCGCCCGCCAGGCGCCGGGCGCGGCGACCCTTGGCAGACGGGAGCGCGCGAGGGTGGCGGCGAGGTCGAGCGGTCGGCACAGGCGGACGCTGATCCGGCTCGTCTCCACGACTCCGCAGGCTACAGCCTGCGGATGGCCCAACCGGGGGGAAGCCAGGTACGCCCGTCCGACTCAGAGAAAGAGCCTGGCGCCCTCATCGCCGCCGACCGGGACCAGCTCGCCGACGAGTGCGGTGTCGAGCGAGTCGGCGTCGGCGGCATTGACCTCCACCTGGTTCCCGGAGGGGTCGCGGACATACATCTGGGCGGCCCCGTCGGGCAGCCGGCGGACGCGCGCGGTGTCCAGCCAGCCACGGTCGCGGGCGGTGCGGTAGACGGCCTCGAGGTCGTCCACGGTGACCGCGAAGTGGTGGTTGCTGGGCGCCTCCACCGGGCGCTGAAAGAGGTGCAGCTGGGAATCCCCGACCTTAAGCCAGCGAACCGGGTGACCGAAGTGGGGCGCCGGGATGCGCCTCATGCCGAACAGCTCACGATAGAAGGCCTCCGACCGGTCGAGGTCGAGCGCGTGGATGCTGACGTGGTTGAGACGGAGCGCCGTCATCCCTGCGCCCGGTGGGCCCGCGCGCGGTCGACCTCGGTCAGGTGCCGCTTGCGAAGTCGGATGTGCTTGGGCGTCACCTCCAGCAGCTCGTCGTCGGCCAGGAAGTCGAGGCACTGCTCGAGCGACATCTTGGTGGCGGGCGTCAAGCGCACCATGATGTCCGCCGTCGAGGAGCGCATGTTGGTCTGCTTCTTCTCCTTGCAAACGTTGACCTGCATGTCGCCCGGGCGCTTTTGGATGCCGACGATCATCCCCTCGTAGACCTGCTCCCCCGGCTCGACGAAGGTGAAGCCCCGCTCCTGGGCGTTGGCAAGCCCGAACGCCAGCACGTTGCCCGGGCTGGAGGCGGTCATGGCGCCGTTGCGCTGCTCGCGGAAATCGCCGGCCCAGGGCCGGTAGCCGAGCAGCAGGGAGCCCATGATCCCGGTCCCACCGGTGATGGTGAGGAAGGTGTTTCGAAAGCCGATCAGGCCACGGGTGGGGATGGTGTAGTCAAGGCGGACCCCGGAGTCGCCGTAGGCGATCTCGACCATCTCCCCGCGCCTGCGCCCGAGCGCCTCGCTGACGGCGCCCAGGTACTCCTCGGGCACGTCCACGGTGAGGTGCTCGAACGGCTCCAGGAGTCGTCCCTCCGCGTGTTTGGTGATCACCTCGGGTCGGGAGACCTCCAGCTCGTAGCCCTCTCGGCGCATGGTCTCGATCAACACCGCCAGGTGCAGCTCGCCGCGGCCGCTGACGAGGAAGCGGTCCGCCGACTCGGTCGCCTCGACGCGTAGGCCGAGGTTCACCTCCAGCTCGCGGAAGAGTCGGGCGCGAAGCTGGCGCGAGGTGCTGAACTTGCCCTCCTTCCCGCTCAGGGGCGAGGTATTGACGCCGAAGGTCATCTTCACAGTCGGCTCGTCGATGGCGATCCGCGGCAGCGGTTCGGGCGCCTCGGGGTCAGCTAGGGTGTCGCCGATCGTCACCTCTTCGAGGCCCGTCAGGACGGCGATGTCGCCCGCACTCGCCTCCTCGACCGGCTCCTTGCCGAGGCCGCGGTAGAGCAGCACCTGGCCGACCTTGACGCGACGGGGCTCGCCCTCGTCGCCGGTCAGCACCGCGACCCACTGCCCGGGACGGACCGACCCGCGCGAGATGCGCCCGATCGCCAGCGTGCCGGTGTAGTCGTCGTAGCCGCGATTGGCGACCAGCATCTGGAACGCTCCCTCCTCGACCAGGGGCGCCGGGACGTGGTCGAGGATGGCCCTGAAGAGCGGCTCCAGGCTGTCCTCCAGTTCATCCGGCTGGAGGCCGGCGCGGCCCTCCTTGGCGATGGCGTAGAGGACGGGGATGTCGAGCTGGTCCGCGTTCTCGGCGAGCTCGAGGAAGAGGTCATGGGCGAGGTCGAGGGCGCGCTTGGCGTCGGCAAGCGGCCGATCGAGCTTGTTGATGACCAGGATCGGCCGCAGCCCCACCTCGAACGCCTTGCGAAGCACGAACCGCGTCTGCGGCATCGGCCCCTCGGCCGCATCGACCAGAAGGAGGCACCCGTCGGCCATGTTCAGAACCCGCTCCACCTCGCCGCCGAAGTCGGCGTGTCCAGGCGTGTCGATGATGTTGATGACCGTGTCGTGGTAGCGGATGGCCGTGTTCTTGGCCAGGATCGTGATCCCCTTCTCGCGCTCGAGCGGGTTGGAGTCCATGATCAATGAGCCCATCTCCTGGTTCTCCCGGAAGGTGTGGCTCTGCTTCAGCAGCGCGTCGACCAGCGTCGTCTTGCCGTGGTCGACGTGGGCGATGATGGCGAGGTTGCGGATGTCGCGGCGGAGGCTAATCGTCATTTTCTTTCAGTCTTGGTCGCCGGCGGAAAAGAAAACCCCGCGCGGTCTCGTGCGACCACGCGGGGTTCCGGAAGTCCCGAGTATTAGGCGATCCGGACGCTCTTCGCGCGCGGACCCTTGGGGCTCGCCTCGATCTCGAAGGTGACCTTCTCGCCGCCGTTCAGGCTGTCGAAGTCGCCCTCGGTGCCGCTGCGGTGGAAGAAGTACTCCTTGCCGTCCTCAGCCGCGATAAAGCCGAAGCCACGGTCGGAGACGAGCTTCTTGATGGTTCCTGTCTGCATGTCGTCGGTTTCTCCTGTCTTCTCGAACGATATCGATGGTTTCCCTTAACGCACGGGCCTGTTCGAGAAGAACACTCTGAGAGACGACCACGGCGGAAAGCGCCAAACTCCACAACTCACCGGAGCCGGCGACGACAATGGTACCCGAAACCGGGCCCGGCCAATCCGGTTTGATTCCGGGGTTCGAGAGATGGGACGAGGACTCGAAGGTAAGGTCGCGCTGGTCACCGGCGCCGGCTCGCGAGGCGACGGCATCGGGAACGGCCGCGCGGCGGCGGTGCTGCTGGCGCGCGAGGGAGTCGCGGTCGGCCTCCTCGACTCGGTCCGCGACTGGGCCGAGATGACTCTGTCCATGATCGAGGCCGAGGGCGGGCGAGCCACCGTGGTGGAGGCTGACGTCACCGACCCGTCCGCCTGCGAGGCGGCCGTGGCGGGCGTGGTGGCGACCTTCGGGCGGCTCGACGTGCTGGTGAACAACGTGGGGGTCGGAGGTCCGCCGGGCACCGCGGTGGAGGTCGACCCAGGGGCGTGGGACCAGGCGATGCGGGTGAACGTCACCTCGATGATGCTGATGGCCAAGCACTCGATCCCGGAGATGCTGAAACAGGGCGGCGGCTCGATCGTCAACCTCGCATCCGTGGCCGGGCTGCAGGGCGGCCATCCGTCGCTCCTCTACCCCACCACCAAGGCGGCGGTGATCGGCCTCACCCGCGCGATGGCGGCCCACCACGGGCCGTCCGGCATCCGCGTCAACGCGATCGCGCCGGGGATGGTCTACACGCCCATGGTCTATACGCGCGGAATGAGCGACGAGATGCGCGAGACGCGACGGCGGCGCTCCCTGCTGCAGACTGAGGGCACCGGCTGGGACGTCGGCCGGGCGGTCGTCTACCTGTCCTCCGACGACGCGCGCTGGGTGACCGGGATCGTGCTCCCGGTCGACGCCGGCGCGAGCGCGGGCTCGGTCAGCTCGCCGGTTCCCTCTTCGATGGTCTGAGGTAAGCCTCGATCCGTCCGGCCATGAGCTCGGCTTTGAGCACGATCGCGACCGCTCCGAGCCGGCCCGCGCGCAGTTGTGAGGTCGTCGCGCGCGCGCGAGGCGGCGACCACGACGGGCAGGGACGCCGTGCTCGGGTGCGCCTTCAGGATCGCCAGCACGGAGAGGCCGTCGAGGTCCGCCAGCAGCTCGTCCACCACGACCAGGTCGGGGACCCGGAAGCCCTCGAGGTGGGCCCCGACCCACCAGCCGGGCGCAACCTGCACCTGATGATCCGCGGCCTCCATCCCCCGCCGGCAGCGCTCGCCGAACAGCTGGTCCTCGGCGATGACGAGGATCCGGGGTCCATGGACGAGCGCGCTGCCGATCACGGCCCGAACGCCAGGGCCTGTGAGTTAACGGTTCGTTGAGCGGGCGTTAAACGTCGATTGGCCTGCTCTGACCTTGGGCTTAACCCGCGCCGCGCACCCTGACCCCATGACAACAAGGAGGCGCCCATGGCGGCCAGGCCGTCGGCTGGTCCGGACCTGGCGGATCGACTCGGCGAACTGCGCCGGCTGTGCCGGACCGGTCAGAGATGGCGCTGTCGTCAGTGGCGGCCTGCGCTTCTGCAGCCTGGCCTGCGCCTACTCGATGAAAAGAAAAGAGCCGGCCTGAAAAGGCCGGCTCCACGGGGTAGGAAGGGAAAGCTACTTCAGGATCGGCGTGCCACCGGCGGTCACCAGCTTGAGCTGGGCGAGCGCGTAGGCCTGGACAGGGCTGGGAATCGGCGCGTAGTCGAGCGTGTTGCCCAAGGTCTGGCCATCGGTTGTGAGCCACTTGAAGAGGTAGACGAGGGCCTTCGTCTTCTGCGCGTCGGAGTAGGACTTCTTGAGCAGAACCCAGCTGAACGACGCGATCGGGTAGGCGTCGGCGCCGTCCATGTTGGTGATCGAGAAGTTGGTTGCGCTCACATTGCTGAGGCCGGCGGCGGCTGCGGTGGCACCGGCGGCGCTCGCCTGGAGGAACTTGCCGGCGCCGTTCTTCATGTAGGCCTGCTGCATATGCGACTGGATGACGTAGGCGAGTTCGACGTATCCGATCGCGTCCTCGGTGGACTGCACCGCCTGGGCCACCGCCTGGTTACCCGAACCGCCGATGCCGACCGGCCAGCTGACCGACTTGCCGACGCCCGGCCCGCTCTTCCAGGCCGGGCTGACCTTGGCGAGGTAGTCCGTGAAGGCATAGCTCGTGCCGCTGCCGTCGGAGCGGTGGGCGACGGTGATCGGCTTGCTGGGAAGCGTCACGCCGGGGTTGAGAGCGGTGATCTCGGGATCGTTCCAGGTCTTGACCTTGCCCAGGTAGATGTCCGCCAGGGTCGCACCGTCGAGCTGCAACTTGTCGACGCCGGGCAGGTTGTAGGCGACGGAGACTGCTCCCAGAACTGTCGGGACCTCGACCAGGACGGCATCACCGCCCGCGGCGGCGAGCTCGGTGGAGGTCATCGGCAGGTCGGTGGCGCCGAAGTCGACCGTGCCCGCGGTGAACTGCTTGATACCCCCGCCCGATCCGATCGCCTGGTAGTTCACGGCCACGTTCGGGTACTTCTGGTTGTACTCGTAGAAGGCCTGGTTGTAGAAGGGGGCGACGAACGTCGACCCCGCGCCGCTGATGCTGCCGGAGCCGACGTCGGTCACTGCCGGCGTGCTGCTGGCCGAGGGGGTGGGCGTGCTGCCCCCACAGGCGACGATCGCCAGCATCGCCGGCACGGCCAGCAAGGTTCGAAGTGGTGTCATTCGACGCATCTGTTCTCGATTTCGCTCCCTTTATTTCGCTTCCATTCCGGGCATGTCGGGGTACCCCCCGCACACCGGCCTCGAGCCGCAGCCTAGGGGGGGGTGATTAAGGCAGGGTTATTGGTGGCTTAAATCTGCAGGCCACAAGCGGGCCCATATACTCCGCGCCGTGAGCTGGAACCCCTTCACGCGGCTCCGCTCGCGGCCACCGGAGCCGGCGCCCGCGCGACCCGCCCGGACGGCCTATGCGCTGTTCGAGGAAGTGCCTCTGATGGCGTTCGTGCTCGACCCACGGTTGCTCGTCCTGCAAGCCAACCGTGCGGCCCGCGACTTCTTCGACATCGCCGCCGAGCAGGTGCCAGACAGCCTCATAATCCTGACCCGCGAGCTGCGGCTCGAGGCGGCGATCCGGCACGGCGGCGACCTCCACGCCGAGATCAAGCTCGTCCACCGGCCGGCGACGGTACAGGTCACCGTCGTGCCGGGGGTCAACCCCGACGAGGTCGTCGCCTTCCTCAGCGACCTGACCGAGCTGCGCCGTCTCCAGACCGTCCGCCAAGAGTTCGTCGCCAACCTCTCGCACGAGCTCCGGACCCCCATCACGTCGCTCCGTCTCGCCGCGGAGAGCCTGGGCGGGAAGCTGGCGGACGCGGACCGCAGGCGTTTCACGAAACGGGCCCTGGCCGAGGCGGACCACCTGGCCGCGATCGTCGACAACCTGCGACAGCTGGCGGACATCGAGGCCGGCAAGAGCGGACTGCGGCGGAGCCACTTCGACCTCGCCGAGCTGCTCACCGAGGTGGGCCGGCGGATCGGGCTCGACCGCGAGGTCCGGGTGGATGTCGCATCGGCGCTGGCCATCACGGCCGACCGGGAGAAGGTCGCCCAGGCGCTCGCCAACCTTCTCGACAACGCCGCCAAGTTCTCGCCGCCGGGGACCCCGATCGAGGTTCGGGCCGAGCGCGCCGAGGGTGAGTTCCTGGTCACGGTCCGCGACCACGGCCAGGGGATCTCGCCCGAGCATTGGGATCGGATCTTCGAACGCTTCTACAAGGTGGACCCCGCCCGTTCGCGGGAGGTCGCCGGGAGCGGCCTGGGGCTCGCGATCACCAAGCACCTCGTCCTGCTGATGGGCGGGAGGGTCTGGACGGCGGCCGCCGAAGGCGGCGGCCAGGTCTTCGGGTTCGCGCTTCCTGCGGAGCCATAACAACCTCATAACCCAGCCTTAACCTGCGGGAACCTAATCTTCGGAAAGGTGGCTGAGGTAGATCCCGAGTTGCGCGAGGCGTCGCCGGCGAGGCCCGGGCTCCGAGCCCTCGATGGCGCACCGCAGGTCAAGGTTGCGCTCAAGGATGTCGGCTTCTTCTACGGCCGCTTCCGGGCGCTCCGCGACGTCACCCTAGACATCCCCGAACGACGGGTGACGGCCCTAATCGGCCCCTCGGGGTGCGGCAAGTCGACTCTGCTCCGGATGCTGAACCGGATGTACGACCTGGTCCCCAACTCGCGAGCCGAGGGAAGTGTGACCGTCGACGGCGAGAACGTCCTCACCACGCGCCGGCTGCTCGAGCTTCGCCAGCGGGTGGGCATGGTCTTCCAACGCCCGTACCCCTTCCCGATGTCGATCCGCGACAACGTCGCCTTCGCTCCCCAGCTCCTGGGCTGGCCGCGCAAGCGCATTGAGAAGGCGGTCCGGGAGAGCCTCGAGGGGGCCGCACTCTGGGACGAGGTGTCGACCCGCCTGGACGAGCCCGCTGCCGGCCTCTCGGGCGGCCAGCAGCAGCGCCTCTCAATAGCCCGCTGCCTCGCCGTCGAGCCGGAGGTGATCCTGATGGACGAGCCCTGCTCGGCGCTCGACCCGATTGCCACCCTGAAGATCGAGGACCTGATCCACCGCCTCGCTGCCGACTACACGATCGTCATAGTCACCCACAACATGCAGCAGGCGGCTCGGGTCGCCGACTTCACCGCCTTCATGCTGATGAACCCCGAGGATCGCTGCGGCGAGCTGGTGGAGTTCGGGCCGACCGTGGAGGTCTTCAACCGGCCGCGCGACCGCCGGACCGAGGACTACATCACCGGCCGGTTCGGCTAAGAAGCACCGCAGGTTGGCCCGAGAACAGTTCGAGCTGGAGCTCAAAGAGCTCCGCGAATCGCTGCTGCGGATGGCGGGGATGCTGGAGTCTCAGATCGCCGACGCCGTCGACGCGCTCCGCCGCCGCGACCGGTCGCTCGCCGAGAAGGTGCGCCGCGACGACCAGGCGATGAACGAGACCTTCCGGCAAATCCGGGAGCAGGCGATGATCGTCATCTCGACCCAGCAGCCGGTCGCCCGCGACCTGCGCAACCTGATGGGCGTGCTCTACATCGCCGCGGAGCTCGAGCGGATGGGCGACTACGCGGTGCGCATCGCCCGAATGACGAGCACGCTGTGCGGGCTGCCCGATCACCAGATCCGCGCGGAGTTCGGGCTCATGGGCGACCTCGCTGTCGAACAGGTCCACGACATACTCGACGCCCTGATCGAGCAGGACGAACCCCGGGCACGTGAGATAGCGGCGAGGGATGACGAGATCGACCGCCTCTACCACCGCGCCTTCGACGACATCATCGCCGAGATGGCCAAGGGCACCACCGACAGCGACGAGGTGCTGCGGGCGGTGACCCTGATGCTGGTCGCCCACGACCTGGAGCGGATCGGCGACCGGGTGACCAACGTGGCGGAGGACATCGTCTTCCTCGAATCCGGCCAGGTCGTGGAGCTGGGATGAACGCCACCGCGCCGCTCGCCGCCGGCTTCGCGCGGATCCTGGTCGTCGAGGACGACGAGGGCATCCGCGACATGCTCAAGTACCACCTCGCGTCGGCCGGCTTCTCGGTCCTGGAGGCGGCGGACGGGACGACCGGCCTGCGGGCGGCCCGGACGGCCAAGCCGGACCTGATCCTCCTCGACCTGATGCTGCCCGGCATGGGCGGCCTCGAGCTCTGCCGGGCGCTCCGCAAGAGCAGCCAGGTGCCGATCCTCATGATCAGCGCCCGCGACGCCGAGGTGGACAAGATCGTCGGCCTCGAGCTGGGCGCGGACGACTACATCACCAAGCCGTTCTCGGTGCGCGAGGTCGTCGCGCGGGTCAACGCCGTCCTTCGCCGCAGCCGCAGCGAGGGCGAGAAATCGGTCCCCGAGCGCGACGAGTTCGGCAACTTCGGCATCGATCGGGCGGCGCGCCGCGTCACCCTCGACGGCCAGGAGGTGAAGCTCACCGCTCGTGAGTTCGACCTGCTGAGCCACATGCTCGCCAGCAGCGGTCGCGTCCAGTCCCGCGAGCGCCTGCTCCATGAGGTCTGGGGTGAGAACTTCAGCGGCGAGAGCAAGACCGTCGACGTCCACATCCGCTGGCTGCGAGAGAAGTTCGCCGACACCGCCCCCTTCACGATCGTCACCGTGCGCGGGGCCGGCTACCGGCTGGACCGCCCGGCCGACCCGCGCCCTGAGAAGTCGTAACGATCTGAGTTGACTCGAACCGAGAACTTCCAGAGGGTGACGGGCGGCGTCGGGCTGGTGGTGCCGGTGGTTCTGCTGCTGATCCTCGTGGTACTCCTTCAGCAGGCATGGCCGGCCGTCATCCACTACGGTCCGGGCTTCCTCTCCGCGCAGGTCTGGGACCAGGTCAGGCTCCGCTTCGGCGCCCTCCCCTATATCTACGGCACCGTCGCCACCTCACTGCTGGCGCTGCTGCTCGCGGTTCCCGTCGGTGTCGGCGTGGCGCTCTTCCTGGTCGAGCCCGGGCAGGCCCCGATCCGCGGCGCGATCGGGATCGGCGTCGAGCTGCTGGCCGCCATCCCCAGCGTCGTTTATGGACTCTGGGCCCTCTACGTGATGGGCCCCTTCGTGTACCGCCACATCGAGCTGCCGGTCTCTCAGCACCTGGGAGCCTTCGTCCTCTTCGGAGGCACGCCCCGCCCGACCAGCCTATTCTCGGCCGGCCTGGTCCTCGCGGTGATGGTCCTTCCAACCCTTGCGTCGGTGTCGCGCGACGTTATCCGTGCTGTACCCAGCGGGCTCCGCGAGGCCTCGGTGGCGCTCGGCGCCACCTGGTGGGAGACGACCTGGCGGGTCATCCTTCCCGCCGCCCGAGCGGGAATCTTCGGCGCCGCCATCCTGGCGCTGGGCCGTGCCCTCGGCGAGACGATCGCGGTGACCATGATCATCGGCAACCGGCCGGCGATCACGCCCCACCTGTTCGAACCCGCCTACACGCTGGCGTCGGTGATCGCCAACGAGTTCACCGAAGCGACCGCTCCCCTCCACAGCGCCGCCCTCGCGGAGCTTGGCCTGGTCCTGATCGGGGTCACACTCACCGTGAACCTGGCCGCACTCCTCTTGCTCCGCGCGATCTCGGACCAGCCCAAGCTGTGAACTGGCGCCGCCAGGCAATCAACGCGATCGCGACGGTGGTCGTCTATACGACGGCGATCCTGGCCCTGGTCCCGCTCGGCCTCGTGCTCTGGTACACGATCGTCAAGGGGCTCCCGGCTGCCGAGCACATGACCTTCTTCACCTGCTGCCACCTCGAGCATCCGACCGGCATCCCCGGCGGGGGCGTGGCAAACGCTATCGCCGGCACGGCGATCATGGTCGCCCTCGCCTCCCTCATGGCCATCCCGGTCGGCATCGTCGGCGGCGTGCACCTGGCCGAGTACGGCGGCGCGCGCCTTGCGGGCTGGATCCGCCTGGCGGCCGACGTCCTCGTCGGCAGCCCGTCGATAGCCATCGGGCTCTTCGCCTACGCGCTTTTCGTGGCCCCCTTCCACCACTTCTCGGCCCTCTCCGCCTCGCTCGCGCTGGCCGTCCTGATGCTCCCGGTGGTGATGCGGACGACCGAGTCGGCCGTGTCCCTGATCCCCGGCGGCCTCCGCGAGGCCGGGCTGGCGCTTGGCCTTCCCCGCTGGCGAGTCTCGCTCCAGCTGATCCTGCCGGCCGCCGCGCCGGGTGTGATCACCGGCTGCCTGCTGGCCGTCGCGCGAGCCTCCGGGGAGACGGCCCCGCTGCTCTTCACGACCCTCGGCAATCCCTTCTTCAGCCTCGATCCGACCAAGCCGATGTCGTCGCTGCCGCTGGTCGTCTACCACGACGCGCTGACGCCCTACAACGACCTGAATCAGACCGCCTGGGGCGCGGCCCTGGTGCTGGTCGCCCTCGTCCTGCTGGTCAACATCGGCAGCCGCCTCGTCCTGCGCCGCCAGGTGAAGCTCGCGGCCAGCCTTTAGTACCTTAGTGAGGTGAGCTCCCCCGCGGTGGCCATCGGCGGCATGGCCGCGACCGGCCACCCGCTGGCCACCGAGGCGGCTCTCGAGATCCTCGGCGCGGGAGGGAACGCGGTCGACGCCGCGCTGGCGGCGGCGGCGGTCACCTGGGTCGTTCTCCCGATGATGTGCGGTCCCGGGGGCGACGCCTTCGCACTGGTCTTCGATCCTCGCGACGGCGAGGTGATCGGGGTCGGAGCGGGCGGCGCCGCGCCGATGGCCGCCGCCCCGGAGTGGTTCGCCGAGCGCGGTCATCGCCTCATCCCGGTCTCGGGACCCCTGTCGGTCGGCGTGCCCGGCGCGGTGGCGGTGATGGAGGAGCTGGCGACGAGGTACGGCCGCCTTGGGTTCTCTGAGCACTTCGCCGCGGCCCTCCGGCACGCCGACCGCGGGTTCCCGGTCTCCGCGAGGCTGGCAGGCCTGTTCAGCGCGCACCGCGACCGGCTGGCCGCCGACCCCGAGTCGAGCCGGATCTACGGTGGCGTCCGGGAGGGCCGGGTGCTGATCCAGGAGGACCTCGCAAGGAGCATCGAGACGATCGCGCTGGAGGGCTCCCGGGTCCTCTACCAGGGCCGGCTGGCGGAGGCGATCGCCGCCTCCATCGCGGCCGGCGGCGGGCTGCTGACGGCGGCCGACCTCGCCTCCAACCGGGTCGACGTCTATGCCGCCCCCTCGATCGACTACCGGGGAACCCGGGTCCACCAGACGGCGCCGCCCTCCCAGGGGATGATCGTGCTCGAGGCGCTGAAGATCCTCGAACAGTTCGACCTCGCCGAGCTGCCGGCCGACGGGCCCGAGGCGATCCACCTGCAGGTCGAGGCGAAGAAGCTCGCCGTGGAAGACCGGCTCGCAATTGCCGGCGATCCCCGCTTCGTCGACTTCGATCTCCAGCGCCTGCTGTCCGCCGAGCAAGCCGCCTCCCGTGCCGGCCAGATCGACCGGGAACGGACCCGAGCGGCGACGGCCCTGCCGGACGCCGAGGGCGACACAACCTATCTCTGCGTGGCCGACCGTGACGGCATGGCGGTCTCCTTCATCCACTCCCTCTCCCTCGCGTTCGGAGCCGGGTTCGCCGTTCCCAGGACCGGCATCCTCCTCAACGACCGCGTCGGCCGCGGCTTCACCCTGGAGCCCGGTCACCCCAACCGGCTGGCGCCGGGCAAGCGGACGATGAGCACCCTCAACTGCTACCTGGCGACCCGCGACGGGCGCGCCGCGATCGTCGGAGGGACGCCCGGCGGCGACGGACAGGTGCAGTGGAACCTGCAGGTCCTGAGCGAGATGCTCGACCACGGAGCCGATCCGCAGGCGGCGGTGTCGGCGCCGCGCTGGACCCACGGGCCGACGACCGATCCCTGGACGCTGGACTCGGAGGAGACGCTCGCGGTGGAGGACCGCGTCCCGGCCGCCACCCTTGCCGCGCTCACAGGCCGCGGCCACCCGGTAAAGGCGATTGGGCCCTGGCAGGCCGGCGGGTCTGCCCAGGTGATCTCGGCCGACCCCGAAGAGGGAGTGCTGCGGGGCGGCTCCGATCCTCGCGGCGGCGGCCTCGCCCTAGGCCGTTAGCGCAAGCTCCTCGAGGAGGGCGGCCACCCGGTCGCGGATCTGGTCGCGGATCCGACGCACGGTGGCGAGGTCCTTGCCCGCCGGGTCCTCGAGGTCCCAATCCTCGTAGCGCTTGCCCGGGAAGATGGGACAGGTGTCGCCGCAGCCCATGGTGATGACGACGTCCGACGCCCGGACGGCGTCCGTCTCCAGTAGCTTCGGCTGCTCGCCGGCGATATCAATCCCGACCTCGGCCATCGCCGACACGGCGCTGGGGTTGAGGCTCGGGGCGGGCTCGCTGCCCGCCGAGCGGACCTCGACGCGGCCGTCAGCCAGGCGGCGGAGGAACCCGGCCGCCATCTGGCTTCGGCCGGCGTTGTGGACGCAGACGAAGAGCACCTGCGGCCTCATGCGGCAAGCCTACCCGGCGGAAAGCCGGGTCAAGCGGTCAACGGCTAGTCGAATTTCAGCTAGTCGACGACGAGCGCGATCGCCAGGCCGTCGTAGCCCTTAACGCCGACAGTCTGCAGCGCGGCGGCTTTGAGACGAGGCTCGGCGGCCATGGCCTCCAACCCGCGGCGAACGCCCTCGACGTCGGCGTCGCGGCTCGTGGGATCGGCGACCCCTCCGTTGCGAACCACGTTGTCCACGACGATGACGGTGCCGAGATGGGCGAGCCGCACGGCCCAGCGAACGTAGTCGGCGGTGGTGGGCTTGTCGGCATCGATGAAGACGAGGTCGAAGGGACCCCGTCCCTCGCTTTCGAGCAGCGGCAGGGTGTCGATCGCCGATCCCACCCGGACCTCCACCTTCTCCGACAGCCCGGCCCGGGCGAGATTGCCGCGGGCCACCTCGGCGTGGCGCGGCTCGAACTCGAGGCTCAGAAGCCGACCGCCGGCAGGCAGGGCGCGGGCGAGCCAGATCGTGCTGTAGCCGCCGAGGGTCCCGATCTCGAGGATCTCCCGGGCGCCGGCGATCCGCGCCAGGAGCTCCAGGAACCGGCCCTGGTTGGGGGCCACGTTGATCGCCGGCAGCCCCGCGGCCCTGCTGTCCGCGAGCGCCTGGTCGAGCACCGGATCCGGAGCCAGGAGGAGGCGGCCCAGGTACTCGTCAACTGCCGCCCACTGCTCGACGCCCATCTCGCAAAAGGTTACCTCGTGGCCCGTAAGAGCCGGGCCATCGCGAGGTTAGGATGGCGCGGACACCCGGTCCCGAGAATTTGGAGGGCTTCCCCGAAGAGTGAGCGAGAAAGAACACGGTTACGAATCCAACGCGCTGCACCAGACCGCCGTCGCGGAGGTGCTCAAGTCGCCCACGACGCACGTGCCGAGGCTGGTCACGAGCCGCGCCGGCCGCCACAAGGTTCACGGCGCGGGTCCCGTCGGGCAATTCAACAACCGGGTCGCGCTCATGGTCACCAAAGGCGTCGGCACGATGTGGGCCGCCTATCTTTTCGCCGCCCTCACCTTCATCTCGCTGCCGGCGGCGATCGCCTCGCGGAGCCCGATCATCATCGTGGCCTGGATCGCGCAGACCTTCCTCCAGCTGGTCCTACTCCCGATCATCATCGTGGGGCAGAACGTGATCTCCGCCAGCCAGGACGCCAGGGCCGAGGCCGACCACGAGACCCTGACCGCCCTCCATACGATGAACGTGCGCCAGCTGCAGATGCTCGAGCAGCAGGGTCAGATCCTGGACCTCCTGAAGGGGAAGTCCAGCTGACAAGAAGTAACCGTTCCCGCTTGCCCAGACCTTCGCGGGACGGCACAATTGCCGCCGAACGTGAACCCTGGTCCACCTAGACACATGAACCGATGAGGTGGCTCACCAGCACCGAGGGCGTCGTCGAGGACCCCGACGCGGCCATGGTGAAAAAGGCGCTCAAGGACGACGAGATGGTCGTCTGGGTGGACATCGAGGAGCCGACGGCCTGGGACATCGAGCTGCTCCGCGACTGCTTCGGCTTTCACTCCTTGACGCTGGAGGAGATCCAGAAGCACAGCCGCCGCCAGAAGATCGACGACTACCCGGGCTACACCTTCATGGTGCTGCAGCGGGTCGATTGGACGGCGGGCCAGCTCGAATTCCTCGACCTGGAGGTCTACCTGAGCCGCCACTTTGTCGTGACCGTCCACGCCCACACCGAGCCCGCTTTCGGCGACCTTCGACGCCGGCTGGGCCAGGTCCCGGAGCTGGCCCGTGAGAAGCCCGCCTTCCTGCAGTTCCTGGTCCTAAACCAGCTGGTCGAGCAGAACTTCACGCTGCTGGACGAGCTCCAGGTAGCCATCAACACCCTCGAACGGGCGATCCTCTCCCGTCCGACCCGGCGCCTGCTGAACCGAGCCTACGACCTCCGCCAGACGGTCATCGACCTCGACAAGCACCTCGCCGAGCTGCACGAGCTCTTCCAGCACCTGATCACGCACTCGATCGCGCCCGAGGACCAGCAGCTCCTGATCTACTACCGCGACCTCTTCGGCCACGTCGAGCGGCAGCACGACACCGCCCGTTCGCTGAGCGACCTGGCGCACTCGGTGATGGAGGTCTACATGGCCGGGGCTGACAACCGGCTCAACTCGACCATGAAGCAGCTGACCATGGTGGCGGCGCTATTCCTGCCGGTGACGGCGATCAGCGGCTTCTTCGGCATGAACCACCAGTTCCTCGTGCAGCACATCACCGGCGAGACGTCCTTCTGGCTGACGGTCTGCCTGATGGTCCTGACCCAGGGCGGCCTGGCCGTCTTCTTCTGGCGACGTGGTTACTTCTGAGGCCCCACCGCCTCACAAGATTGATGCGGAGCACTTTGCCGGCTCACGCACTCGGTCCGCCCAACCAAGGAGGGAGAAATCATGCCGGCAGCGAACCTGCGACGGACGACCTGGTGCTGGAGCCTGTCTGCCCTGCCGGCGGCAGCGCTGCTGGTGGCCTGCAGCACGGGCGGCTCGCCAACCCCCACACCGACGCCCTCGGCCGCAGCCTCGGCAATCGCAGCGGCGCCTCCGACTCCGAGTCCGAACCCGACCGGCGTGGCCAAAACGCTCGACCCCTGCCAGCTGGTCACGAGCCAGGAGGCGTCGGTGCTGAGCGGCGCTTCCTACGGTGCGGGACGGGAGGACACCAGCGGAGGCTCGAAGATATGCGTCTACGGCTACCAGACGGTGAACGTTTTCATGGTCCTGGACGCCGTGGCCGCGGACGCTGCGACGGCGCAGGCGGGATGGGCGCAGGAGCAGGCACAGGCACAGGCCGCGCTCCAACAGGGGGTGGGTCAGGGTGCCAGCGTCAGCTTTAACGTCACTGATGTCTCCACCATCACGGGTGCGGATCGAGGCGCGGCCGGCACGGCCACGGGCACCTTCTCGGGGCACGCCATCTCCGGGAGCGCCATCTACCTCCTCAAGGGGGCGACCTTCCTGACGTTCAGCGACGTGCAGGTCGGCCAGACACCACCGACCGTCGTCGCGATGGAAGCACAGGCTCTGACCAGCCTCGGGCGCCTGCCCTAGGTCGAGACGGCGGTGCGACGAAGGGACTCGAAAGTTGCCCACGATCGGGCGGCGGCGACCTTGGCAGGCTCGCACGCTGCGACCGTCCATCCACGCACTCCCGCGACCGACCTCCTCCTGTTCGGAGGCGCCGCGGCGGGCACCATCGCCGTTCACCTGGCGACCAACGGCACCCTCGGCTTCCACACCGACGAGCTCTACTACCTTGACTGCGCCCGCCACCTGGCATTCGGGTACGTCGACTTCCCACCCCTGGTCCCGCTCCTGGCCCGACTGGAAACGGGACTGCTCGGGATCAGCCCGCAGGCACTTCGCCTCCTCCCCTCGCTGTTGGGAGGCTTCCTGGTCGCGCTCTCCGGCGCCTACGTCCGCCGGCTTGAGGGCTCACTGAAGCTCCAGGGGCTGGCGCTGCTTGCCGCCATCGCCGCGCCCTTCCTCCTCGGCTCGAACTGGGTCTTCCAGACCGTGACCTTCGACCAGGTGACCTGGATGGTGTCCATCTACTGGTTTCTCTGTCTCGTGATCGACCGTCGGCCGCGGTACTGGGTCTACCTCGGCATCACGCTCGGGATCGGGTTGGAGACCAAGTACACCATCGCCGGGCTCATTCTCGGCATCGTCGCCGCCGTCCTCGCAACCCCCTCGTTGAGGAGTGAGCTGCGCACCCGATACCCGTGGATCGGGGTCGCGGCCGCGCTCATGATCTGTGCGCCCAACCTCACCTGGCAGGTCGTCGAGGGCTACCCATCCCTCCTCTACATCACCAACCACGCGGGTGGCGGCGGCGGGCCGGTCAGCTACCTGATCGAGTTCGGCGTCTACTTCTGCTTCCTGATCCCGCTCTGGCTGGCCGGGATGATCTCGCTCTTCCACAGCCGGCGGCTGCGCCCGATGGCGATCGCCTGCGCGGTCCCCCTGCTGCTTTTCCTCTTCGTGGGCAAGTCCTACTACGCGGCGGGAGCGATCCCGATCGCGATGGCGCAGGGGCTGATGGTGGTCTCCCGGGTCCAGCGCCGAAAGCTCCGTATCGGCCTCGAAACAGCGGTCGCGGTCACGAGCCTGGTCGAGTTCGCCGTCTTCTTCTTCCTCGTCGTGCCGGTCACTCCGCCGAGCCGGATCCACGCCACCCGTCTCGACACCATCAACGAGGTCTTCGCGGACAGCGTCGGGTGGGCAGACGTCGCGGCGCAGGTGACGACCTATTACGACGACCTGCCCGCGTCCGACCGGAGCGACGCGGTCATCATTTCGGCCTATTACGGCGTGCCGGAAGCCGTCCAGTTCTATGGAGATCCGAAGGCGCTTCCAGCCGTCGTCAGCCCGCAGCTGAGCGACTGGTACTGGCTGCCAAACAACCTCACCGCGACGTCGGCGCTGATGGTTGACTACCGGCCGTCCGACGTCGCCTTCATGTGCACCACGGCAAGACTCGTCGGGCACCTGACGGTGCCCTACGGCGTCAAGGGCCTGGAGCAGGGCGCCCCGGTCACCTTCTGCCAGCTCAACGCGCCGGTCGGGAGGGTTTGGGGCCGGCTGCGCAACTTCTCCTGAGGCATCGCCCTCACCAGCACTCCGGTGATCCGAACCGCGGAGCTGCTCCGGGCGCCAGACGAGGCCTTATTCAGCAGTCGAACATCAACCAGCAGATGCCGTTTCGCAGCCGCTGGTCGTCGATTACGAGCTCGCGAATCGCCCGCGGAAGCTGGTCGCGCTGCCACCGGCATTCGAGCCGGCCGGCGCTCGCGTCCTCTCCTTCCGGAGCCGCAGCGCGCGCCGCCTTGATCGCGTAGGCGGCCGCACCCAGCTCGTGGGCGGCGACGTGCGCGACGGCCGCGGCTTGGCCCGCAGCGTGCGCCGCATGCCTGGGGGCCCCGACCAGGTCTCTGGCTGCGGCGTTTGCATGTCCGGCCGACGTACGAGCCTCGGTCATGGTGACCTCGCCGCAAGCCCAGGCCCGACCGAGTTCGATGGCGCGACGTGGTCGCCGGTCCCCAGGCTGAGCCGACTCGAAGAGATCGAGGACGTGCTCCGCGCACGACGCGGCCCACAAAGCAAGGAGCTTGTGATCCGAATCGGTGAGCGACCCGCCGCGGCGGATCGTCACAAGGCGAGGGTCGCGGTCTTTGGGGAGGATCACGAGCTAAGCGATCCTCCGGCGGTAGATGACCCTGGCGAAGATGTACGCGAGCATGAGGGTGGCGACACACCAGGCAAGGGCGATCCAGATGGAGGTGCCGACCGGCTGCTGTGTGAACAGGTCGCGGATCGCGTTGACGATGGATGTCACCGGCTGGTGCTCGGCGAAGGCGCGCACAGGGCCGGGCATCGTGTTGGTGGGCACGAATGCCGAGCTCACGAACGGCAGGAAGATGAGCGGGAAGGAGAAGCCGCTCACGCCGTCGGCGGTCGTCGCGGTCAGGCCGGGGATAACGGCGATCCACGTCAACGCCAGGGTGAACACGATCAGGATGCCGGCGACCGCGAGCCACGCCAGCACTCCCGCCCCCGAGCGGAAGCCCATGAGGAGGGCGACCCCCACCACGACCGCGAGCGAAATCAGATTCGCGACCAGCGATGTCAGCACGTGCGCCCACAGCACCGACGACCGTGCGATCGGCATTGACTGGAGTCGCTCGAAGATGCCGCTCTTCATGTCCAGGAAGAGCCGGTATGCGGTGTAGGAGATCCCCGACGCAATCGTGATGACCAGAATGCCCGGCAGCAGGTAGCTCACATACGAGGCCGACCCTGATCTGATCGCGCCGCCGAACACGTAGACGAACAGCAGCATGAAGGCGATCGGCATGATCGTGGTCGTGATGATGGTGTCCAGGCTGCGCGCGATGTGGCGCAGGGATCGTCCCAGCAATACGGTGGTGTCGCCGAAGAGGTGCTTGGTCATCATTGTTCCTTACTCCGTTCCGGCGGCGCGGTCACTGGCGGCATCGCCGTTCTTGCCGTCGTCATCGACGATGGCGAGGAAGACGTCCTCGAGAGTCGGCTGCTTCTCGACGTATTCGACCTTCGCGGGCGGCAGCAGCTGCCTGAGCTGGGCAAGGGTGCCATTCACGATGATCCGACCCCCGTGGAGGATCGCGATGCAATCGGCCAGTTGTTCGGCCTCGTCCAGATACTGCGTCGTGAGCAGCACCGTCGTGCCCTGCTCGGCGAGTTCCTTGACGGCCTGCCACACCTCGAGGCGCGCCTGGGGGTCGAGCCCGTTCGTCGGCTCGTCGAGGAAGATCACCGGTGGATTCCCGATGAGGCTCATCGCGATGTCGAGGCGGCGGCGCATGCCACCTGAATACGTCGCCACCCTTCGCGCGGCCGCTTCGGTCAGCGAGAAACGATCGAGCAGGTCAGCCGCGATCGTGCCCGGGTCCTTGAGGTGCCGCAGCCGGGCGACCAGTACGAGGTTCTCTCGCCCGCTGAGGATTTCGTCGACGGCCGCGAACTGTCCGGTGAGGCTGATGGACTCCCGCACGTCGCCAGCCTGCGTGGCGACATCGAAACCGTTGACGCTGGCAGTCCCCGCGTCGGCCCTGAGCAGCGTGGACAGGATGTTCACGACCGTCGTCTTGCCCGCCCCGTTCGAGCCGAGCAGGGCGAAGATGCTGCCCCGCGCTACGTCGAAGTCCACGCCGCGGAGCACCTCCAGCTTCTTGTACGACTTCGCTAGACCCCTAACGTGGATCACGCGCCCCTGGGCCTGATCGGCTGTCAGCGGGGGCGAAGGCGTTGCGACTGTCATTGGGCGGCTTCCCTTGAACGGTGGATGACGATGTCGCCGTAGGACGTGCGCGCTCGCAGCTGGACGGTCTCGTCCGACGGCTGGGGGCCGTTCGAGGCCCTGAGAGAGTTCTCGACGCGGCCGAAGCTGGAGGAGACGTCGAGCAGGGCGGCGGTGCCCTCCCGGATCCCGATCTCGAGCCGGCCGTAGGCGGTCTTGACGGCGACGGTTCCGCGGACGACCTCGCCGACCCGAACGTCACCGTTGGCGGTCCTGGCCTCGACCGCCCCGAGCGCGCGGTCGATGCTGATGTCGCCGTTGGAGGAGCTGCAGCGCAGGTCGTCCGCGGCCAGCCCGATCCAGATCGCGCCGTTGTGGTTCTTGACGACCGCGGGACCATTCAGCTCGCCGAGGCGCATCTGTCCCGACCCGGTGATCTCCGATTTGCCCTCGGCCACGTCAACGCTCACGCGGCCGGCGCCGGTGCTGACCTGAGTGGGCCCGACGCGCTCGAGTCGGATTTCGCCGGCGCCGGTCGTGTAGCGGCATTCGCCCAGCGTCCCGATGCAGCTGAGGTCGCCCGCCCAGGCCTCGCCTTCCACGCTGGAAGCGGTCGGCAGCTCGATGGAGACGTGGACCGACTCCCGACCGCCGAAGGGCGTGTACTGCTTCCAGGAGCGGGGAGCCTTGACCAGCAGCCGGCCGCCGGCGAACTCGACGCGGGTCTGCTCTGCCGCTTCCACGTCGGCCTTCCTAGAAGCGTAGTTGGGAGTGATCGTGACCACCGTATCGATGCGCTCGCCGGCGCTGATTCGAACGTCGGCGACGTTCAGCGAGAGAGTCACGGCGATCGCCTCGGGGGTCTCGAATGTCTTCGATCCGCTCATCGCTATCGCACCCATCCCGTGTAGTGCTGGCTGCCGCGCGGCCCGGGCCGCCGTTCGTCAGACTCCAGCACGGCGGTCGCGGCCCGGACCAGCCAGGCGTTCAGCGACAGCCCTTCGCGCCCGGAGGCCTCCTCAGCTCGGACCTTGAGCGCGTCGGGGAGGCGGAGGTTGATCCGCGAGGTGCCTCCGTCCTCGGCGTCGACCCGGCCCGAGGCCAGCGTCGGGAACGGCCGGTCGAAGGCCTCTTCGACGGATGGCGCGGTCACCACGAAGCTTGGGTTCAGCCCGCGAAGCCGGACCTCGACGGAGCCCGGGGCCAGGTCGGTGGTGATCTCGTCAGCTGCTGCTGAGATGGCCTCGAGCAGCACCAGCCTGGTGGCCGAATCGAGCGGAGGGAGGAGCCGCTCGGCAAGCGCGCGGACGTCCGCGCCGCCCGCGTCGGCCGCCAGAAGGAGCTGTTGCCGGAGGTTGTCGACGTACGAATCAAGGTTCACGCGAGCCACTGTAGTACAATTATGGCTCACATTGGCGCCATTCTGGCTCATGTCCCCCATGTCCCCCGCAGAGTGACCCCTGCGGAGTTGGATTAGTCCCCAGCCAAACCCTGATTTCGAATACGGATCAGGAATCGATTGGCGGTGCGGAGGGCTACTTCGAATTCAGAAGCTGCGCCTGACCTGACACCCATCCCATTAATCGCGCCTGATCGTGGATCTAGACATAGCGTTGAGAGTTCACGTGGTCTGCTTCAAGGCTCGGTCCGCCAGCGATGCGGCTTCCCACCACTTCAGGTCCAGTCCGCGGCGGCGCGGCGGGTAGTCGCACTGTGACGCAGAGCCCGCCGTCGGCGCGAGGGCTGAGGGTGAGGGTTCCGTCGTGTGCTTGGGCGATGCTTTTGACGATGGCCAGGCCGAGGCCGACACCCGCGTGGTCGCTGTGTATGCGTCCGGCGCCACGCCGGAACGGCTCGCCAAGCGTGGAGACTGACTGCCGGGTGAGCTTCTCGCCGGTGTTCTCGACGGTCAACACCACGGTTTTGGAGCGAACGCTGGTCGCGACCCACACGGTGCCCCGTTCAGGCAGATTGTGGACGATCGCGTTGTGTACGAGGTTCGTGCTCAGCTGCAGCAGGAGCGCATGCGAGCCGATGGTGGGGGTCATGTCGCCGGAGGTTTCGATGGTGACGCCATGTCTTTCAGCGAAGGGGAGAAGAGTTTCAGTGGCTTCCTCCGCTACGAGGGACAGGTCGACGTCTCCTCGGGTGAAGGACCGCCGGTCGGCGCGGCTGAGCAGGAGCAATGCTTCGGTGAGGTCGATCGCCCGGGTGTTGACGGCGTGGAGGCGGTCGACGAGTTCGCGGTGTCGCGGCTCGGATCCTTGCGGGCCACGTCGAGCAGTGTCTGCGTGATCGCCAGTGGGGTGCGCAGTTCGTGGGAGGCGTTGGCTGCGAATCTCTGCTGGTCGGCGATGTGCGCCTCGAGCCGTGCGAGCATGGCGTCGAAGGCGTCGGCGAGTTCGCGGAACTCGTCTCTGCGGCCCTGTAGCCGGATGCGGTGGGAGAGCGACCCGTTCGCAGCCATCCGTGTGGCGTCAGTGATTCGGGCCAGGGGGGCGAGCATGCGGCCCGCGAGGATCCAACCTCCCAGCAGGCCGAAGAGCAGGAGGAACGCCATCAGTGCGGCTACCGATGTCGCGACAGAGCGCAGGAGGACGGAGCGGACCAGTGGGCCCCCGGGACTCATTCCCACGTTGGGCTGGTAATGCAGGATGACCACCCACACGGCAGCGAGCAGCAGAGCACCTGCGAGCATGAGGAAGCCGGCGTAGCTGAGGGTGAGTTTGAGGCGAACGCTCAGACCAAGGGCTCTATCCACGGCCCCCTCCCTCAGGTTCGGTATCTGGTTGAGTGATGATGCGATACCCGACGCCGGCCACGGTATCGATGATTCCGGGTTCGCGGAGTCGCTTGCGCAGTGCCGAGACGGTGATACGCACGGCGTTGGTGAAGGGGTCGGCGTTCTCATCCCAGGCCCGTTCCAGTAGGTCCTCGGCGCTGACGACACCGCCTTCGGCAGCGACGAGGACTTCGAGCACCGCGAACTGCTTGCGGGTGAGCGCTACGTAGCGGCCGTCGCGGTAGACCTCGCGGCGGAACGGGTCCAAACGCAGACCGGCGATCTCCCGCACGGGTGGCCTGTTGTGGGCGCGCCTGCGGTCGAGGGCTCTGAGACGAAGCACGAGTTCTTGGAGTTCGAAGGGCTTCGTGAGGTAGTCGTCGGCGCCGAGTTCGAAGCCCGTGGTCTTGTCATCGAGCCGGTCGGCCGCGGTGAGCATGAGGATCGGCATGCCACTGCCGGAGGCGACGGTGGATAGACCCCCTGGTCTGAGCGTTCGCCTGAAACTCACCCTCAGCTACGCCGGCTTCCTCATGCTGGCCAGCACCTTGCTGCTCGCCGCCGTGTGGCTGTTTCTCCTGCATTACGTCCCGGATCGTTTGCTCA
>DATLQT010000032.1:0-20884 GCA_035535055.1 Candidatus Dormiibacterota bacterium
GTACCGCGACTTCTGCTTCGACAGCGGCTATGACTATCTGACGGTGCTGGTTCGCGACACCTCCGGCAACACGCTGCAGACGTTGGCGGGCAGCGACCAGCTCTGCGGCCACCAAGAGGCTTGGACCAACCTTACCTACGACCTCTCCAGCTTTGATGGCCGGACCGTTCAGCTCTACTTTGCGGCTCACGGCGACGGCTACGATTCCCCAGACACCGACTTCTTCTTCCTCGACGACATCGGCCTCTACTCGGGCTCAAGCAATCTCGGCCTGGTCGTCAACGGGGGCTTCGAGACCGGCGACCTCAGCGGGTGGACCATCGGGACCATTCCAGGCTCGGACCCGGAGTGGTCTAATCCGCCTCGCGGCTATCTGCCCCGTGCGGCGGCCGGCTTTGTGATCGACTCCAACACCCAGATCCGGCTGCTCACGCCACCTCAGCCGGCCGGCCGAGTCTACGTCAATGTGCTGAATCCGACCGTTTATGAGGTGACGGCCCAGACCGGGAACACGTTCACCTATGCCTCGCCGGGCTCATTCGACCATTACATCCTGCGGATCGAGCCCAATCAGCCTGGCCCGATCCCTACGCAGACCAGAATCCACGCAGCGTCGATCAACGGCATCCTGGGTCCCCTCTCACCAGGCGTCACCTACACGTCGGCGCTTACGCTGCGCGCAGTCGACGTCAATGGGAACGACCTCGGCTCCTACACGCCGCAATCGCCTGACTCCATCACGTTTTCCGGACTGCAGCAGGCGATCAGAGCAACCGGCTCGTGCGCGGGCGGGCCGATCATCGGCGGCACCCTGGGCCAGCCGTTCACCTTCAGCTCACTGCCGGTTCACCTCGACGTGATGACGTGTCGGGCCGAACTGGGCACGCTGAGCGGGACAACCGCCTCTGGGCGTCGCGTCGATAATGCGGACGGCGGCAGCACGGCAGTTCAGATCCAGACCAATCCAGGTTCGCCCAGCGGCTCCTTCACCGTCAGCGGGCCGTCGTCAGTCGGTGTGGGGCAGACCTTCACCGTAAATGTCTCGGGCTTGGCCGACCAGTTCGGGAACCCGGTCAGCACTACCGAAGCACCCGGGGTCACCTTCAGCAACCCCGCCCCGCAGGCGGCCAACTGCAACCTGAGCGCGAACTCGGCGACCAGCTCGATCGTGGCGGGCGCGGGCACCGCGAGGGTTACCATGGATCAAGCTGGCAGCGGGCTGTATGTCACCTTTGGAGCCGGCGTCGCATACTCCGCGTTGGCCCTCCAGGCGATAGCAGGTCCGGCACAGCAGTACACGTTCAACCCCGCATACTCGGTGGTCACGGCTGGCAACAACGCGGTCTCGGCCGTGAATGCAGCCGATGCTTATTGCAACCTCGCCACTGGCTATAACGGGATGGGCACATTCACGTCCTCCGATCGATCCTTCACGCACCCCGGCAGTGCACACTTCAGCAGCGGCGTCTTCAGCGACAGCGCGGAGAATCTGTACACGGCTGGCCCACAGACCATCACCCTTACGGATACTAGGAACAGGTCTCTGACCAGCACCGGAAACTACACCGTGATGGCGGCGTCACCGACAGGTGCCTTCATCTTCACAGTTCCGCGCTCGGTGGCCTCGGGGAACTTCACGATGAGCATCACGGGTGCGGTCGACACCTATGGCAATCCTGCCAATGGGACGATTTCTGTTACCCCATCTGGCGCCGCCTCGTCTTCCCCTGTAGCAAACTGCGCGCCACAGCAGACAACAGGCGTGCCTGGCTCCATGGCAATCCTCAACGGTTCGGGCTCGGCTGTTGCGACCATCACCGGGCCGGGGACGTACACGCTGACCGCGAGTGACGGCACGAATCAACCCGCATCGATCTCGGTGGTTGCCGGCGCAGTTGCCCAGTTCGCCATCCCCAACTTGCAGACCAGCTACACGTTGTCCTCCACATTGTCCTCCGCATCCATGGGTGCCCAGGTGGTACAGAACGGCGCCGCCACCTTCGAGGTCGATGCGGTGGACGCCAATTGCAACTTGAACACCACCGACAATGGCAGCTTCACGCTGGGATCGACCGACCCGCGCTACAGCACAAGTGCGACGACGCCCAACCTGACGCCTACACCGGTCACACGCTCACTGTCTCTTACCGGCGGCAAGTTCTCCGAGCAGTCGAGCCAGAACTACCTGTGGACCAACGGTTCTTGGGTCATGAACGCCTCTGATGGAGCCCACACCGGAAGCTCCGCTCCATTGACCTTGTCGGGATCCGCATACTGCAGCGGCCGTTACCCGTCGCAGGCTGTCTCGACCTCGATACCCACTTCCTCGCCCCCGCCAGCACCTGCGGCCGCAACCCCGTCGCCGAGCTCATCCGCAACGCCGACGGCAACGCCAACTCCCGCGCCCACCGCAACTCCGTCGCCGGCTCCGACCCCGACGACCGCACCCACTCCCTCACCAACGCCGAGTCCGACACCCTCCTAAAATCGAGCTCGTAAGCGGGAGCCCGGGAACGGGCTGAGAGGGCGCTCCGCGCGCCGACCGCATGAACCTGAACTGGGTAATGCCAGCGGAGGGAGAGCTTTCATGAGCGAGATCGGTGCGCCCGTCGTCGACGCGGACCAGTTCGGCAAGGTCGAGCAGGGCGGCATCGAGCCGATCCCAGCAGCCGCCCGCCATGGCCGGCCCCGTGAGCTTGGCTTCCTCTGGGCCGGCGCCTTCCTCAACTACGCCAGCCTCTTCACCGCTAGCCTCCTCACCACCTACTACGGGCTCGGCGTCTGGGACGGCCTGGCGGCGACCGCGCTCGGCACCGTCGCCGCCGCGCTGGTCCTTGGGCTGCTCAGTCACACGGGCCCGGCGAGCGGCGAGCCCCAGATCGTCTTCACGCGGCGCATCTTCGGGCTTCGCGGTTCATACCTGGGGGCGGCACTGACGCTCTTCCTTGCCGTCGGCTGGTTCGCGGTCGACTGCGTGATCGCCGCCCAGGCGGGCGCGCAGCTGTTCGGTGGCGGCAACCGCCTGCTGACCTTCGGGCTGGTGCTGGTCATCGCCGCCGTCAGCGTCGTGGTGGCTGTCTATGGTCACCAGACGATCAAGGTGCTCGAAACCTATGGAGCGGTCGCCTTCACGGTGCTCTCGGTCCTGCTCTTCGCCTTCCTGGCCCCGCAATTCCACTGGAGCCAGGGGCCGACCGTCGGCGGCGCCGACTACCCCGGCGCCTTCGTGCTCGGCTTCATGACCTGCTTCGCCTTGGTCGCCTCCTGGTACCCCTTCGCAAGCGACTACTCCCGCTACCTGCCAGCCGAATGCCCGAGGCGCTACGTCACCCTCTGGCCGGTCGTCGGCGTCACCCTGCCGATGCTGCTTCTCGGGCTCTTCGGCCTCCTGCTGCCGACCATCGACGCCAAGCTGGCCGGCAGCCAGGGGTTGCTGGCGGTTATCAGCGCCCACTCCCCGGCCTGGGTCTCGATCCCCTTCTTCGTCTTCGTCGTGGTCGGCGAGATCTGGGCCAACTACCTGGACGTCTACACCGCCGGGCTGGTCACGCTGGCGATGGGAATCCGGCTCCGCCGCTGGCAGACCGCCCTCGGCTGCGGCCTGCTTGGCACCGCACTGGCGGCCTACGCCGTCCTCGTCAGCGACTTCCACCTCGCCTACGAGGACTTCCTGATCCTCACCTATCTCTGGGCTCCCGCCTGGGCTGCGGTCGTTCTGCTGAGCTTCTTCGTCTTTGAGGGGCGCGCGAGGCCGTTGGCGGCGCTGCTGGCCTGGCTGGCCGGGACCGGTGTCAGCCTGCTCTTCGTCAACTACGACAACCTCTTCAGCAACCTGGTCAGCAAGCCGAGCTTCTTCAACGACGGGCTGATCGGCGGCCTCCATGGCGCCGACCTCAGCGGCCTCGCCAGCATCGGAGTGGCCGCGCTCGTCTACCTCGTCGCGCGCCGGTTCGTGACCGCGTGAATCTGCCCGTCGCCCTCACCATCGCCGGTTCCGACTCCGGCGGCGGCGCGGGCATCCAGGCCGACCTCAAGACGTTCGCAGCGCTCGGCGTTCACGGGACCTCGGCGGTGACGGCGATCACCGCCCAGAACACGGTCACGGTCACCGCGATCGAGGAGCTTTCGGTGGAGCTGATCCGGGCCCAGGTCGACGCGGTCGTCGAGGACATCGGCGTCCAGGCGGCGAAGACGGGGATGCTCTCCAGCGCGCAGATCATCGAGGCGGTGGCGCTCGCCCTCCGCGAGCACGGGATCGACCGGCTGGTGGTGGACCCGGTCATGGTCGCCAAGGGCGGCGCCCGGCTCCTTCGCAAGGATGCGATTGACGCCCTCCGCTCGGTCCTGCTCCCGCTGGCAATGGTGATCACTCCCAACCTGCCGGAGGCAGAGGCGCTGCTCGGAGAGCGCGTGGCCACGCTGCCGGAGCGGCGCCAGGCAGCCCGTGCCCTGCTCCGGCTCGGACCCCGGGCGGTGGTACTGAAGGGCGGTCACGCCGACGGCGACGCGCTGGACATCTTCTGGGATGGCGAGACCTGGGAGGAGCTTTCGGCGGAGCGATTCCCGACTCCGAACACCCACGGCAGCGGCTGCGTCTTCTCGGCGGCGATCGCCGCCGGCCTGGCCTGGGACATGGCCCCCCTGGAGGCCGTCCGCGAAGCCAAGGAGTTCATCACCGGGGCCATCCGGCACTCGCTCGAGCTCGGCCGAGGCCACGGGCCCGTCAACCCCCTCTATAGGCTGGGGGAATGAGCGCCTTCCGTTTCTCACCCCGGCCCAACCGGGCGGCGGAGATCGAGTGGCACGAGTGGGGCCAGACGGCCTTCGAGGACGCGCGGCGGCTCGACCGGCCGATCCTGCTCGCGATCTCAGCCGTCTGGTGCCACTGGTGCCACGTGATGGACGAGACGACCTACTCGGAGCCGGCGGTGATCGCCGCCATCAACGAGGCGTACGTGCCGGTCCGGGTCGACAACGACATCCGGCCGGACGTCAACAACCGCTACAACATGGGCGGCTGGCCGACCACCGCGTTCCTGACGCCCGAGGGTGACATCCTGACCGGCGCCACCTACCTGCCGCCGGAGGCGATGCTGGCCGCGCTGCAGCGGGTCCAGTCCTTCTACCGCGGCAATCGGCCGGAGATCAGAACCCAGGTCCTGGAGGCCCGCCGAAAGGCCGCGACCATCATCGCCTCCAGCGCCGGCACCCTCGACCCCGGGCTGGTGGACGCGGTCCTGGCCGCGGTCGTCAACTCCTACGACAAGACCTACGGCGGCTTCGGCGGCTCGCCGAAGTTCCCGCAGACGGACGCACTGGCCTTGCTGGCTGAGCAGTCACTCCGGCGCTCCGAGCCGGAGCTGCTTGAGATGGCTCGCTTCACCCTCCGCCAGATGTCCGGCGGAGGCACCTACGACCACGTCGAGGGAGGCTTCTTCCGCTACTCGACAACCCAGGACTGGACCGTTCCGCACTTCGAGAAGATGCTGGAGGACCACGCGGGCCTCGTCTCCGCGCTCGCGCTTGCCGGCGAGGGCGAGATCCTCGACTCGGCCACCGCCTATCTCGACCGGGTGCTGCGCGAGCCGGCCACCGGCCTGTACGCCGGGAGCCAGGATGCCGACCACGAGTACTACGGGGCGGACGCCGCGGGCCGTTCGAGCCGCACCGCGCCCTTCGTCGACCGGCGCGCGTACTCGAACTGGAACTGCATGCTCGCGGTCGCCTACCTCGAGGCCGACGCCCGGCTCGGGCGGCCGGCGCTCCGTGACCGGGCATCGACGCTGCTCGAATCCGTCTTCGGCGCCTCCTACAGCGCTTGGGGAGGGATGCTCCACGCCGAGGGTGTCGGGGGCCAGCTCACAGACCAGGCCTGGGCCTTGCTGGCGGCGGTCCGGGCCTTTTCGGCCGGGCTCGGTTCGCGCTGGCTAGAGATTGCGGACGAGCTCGCCGCGCACCTCGAGTCGGGCTATGGCGACCCCGAGCTGGGCGGCTACTTCGACCGCTCCGCCCATGGCGAGCTGGGCAGGCTCGGCGACCGTCTCAAGCCGATCGGCGAGAACTCGGTGATCGCGGTTGCGCTTTTCGAGCTCGACCAGCTGGCGGGCAGCGGCCACGCCGAGCGCGGGCGGCGCGCTCTCGAATCGGTCGCGCAGCTACCCCACCGCTACGGCCTAATGGCCGCCGGCTGGGCGCGAGCCTACGACCGCTACCTCGCCGAGCCGGTGAAGGTGACCACCTCCAACGCGGCCCTGGCGCGGGCTGCCCTGGAGGCGAATCCCTACGTGGTGCTGGAGCCGGGCGCGCCCGACAACGCGGTCGTCTGCCTGCGCACCCTCTGCCTGGCTCCGGTCCGCGACGAGGCGGACCTGCGATCGGCGCTTGCCGATCAGCCCCAGGTGAGGACCATCAACCTGCCGTAGTTCCGCCGCTGCGGGCCGCAACGGAGGCGTCCGGCTAGAAGTCCAGCGCCACCGTCACCGATTTGCGGTGTGTGAAGTCGTCCAGCGCGCCTTCGAGGGAGAACTCCCGTCCGATCCCGCTCTGCTTCACGCCCCCGTAGGACATCCCCGGCAGCTGGCCGAAGCCCCGATTCACCTGCACCCAGCCGGACTCGATCGCGTGAGCGGTCCGGAGCGCGCGGGAGATGTCGCGGCACCAGACGAAGGCGGCCAGCCCGTAGTGGCTGTCGTTCGCCATCCGGATGACCTCTTCCTCATCCTTCCAGGGAATCGCGACCAGGACTGGCCCGAAGATCTCCTCGCGGGCGATCCGCCAGCCGTTGTCCGCCTGGTCGAAGACGGTCGGCTGGACGTAATAACCCTCCGCCAGCGGGCCGTCCTTCGGAGGCAGCCCGCCGATCACGGTGTGGGCCCCGTTTGCGAGCCCGTCCTCGATGTACGAGCAGACGCGGTCGAACTGCTTGCGGTTGATGATGGCGCCCATGTCGGTCGCCTCATCGAGGGGGTCACCGACCCTCATCGCCGCCAGCCTTGCGGTGAGCCGCGCCATGAAGGAGTCGTAGATCGACTCGTGCAGGAAGAGCCGGGAGCCGGCCGTGCAGGACTGGCCCTGGCGGGTGAACCGCATCCCGCTGATGACGCCCTCGGCGACCTTGTCATTGTCCGAATCGGGAAAGACGACGGCGGGGGACTTGCCGCCCAGTTCCAGCGAGACGGGGACGATCCGGTCCGCCGCCCGCCGCATAACCTCCTTCCCAACCTCGGTCGAGCCGGTGAAGGAGAGCTTGCCGACCAGGGGGTGGGCCGCCAGTGCCGCGCCCGCCTCGACGCCGTAGCCGGTCACCACGTTGAGCACGCCCGGCGGCAGGTAGCGGTTGCAGACCTCGGCGATCCGGAGCACTCCCAGCGGCGCGTCCTCCGCGGCCTTCAGCACCAGCGTGTTGCCGGTCACCAGCGCCATCGCGATCTTGAGAGAGCCGAGCAGGATCGGCGAGTTCCAGGGGATGATGCCGCCGACCACGCCGATCGGCTCGCGCAGGTTGTAGTTGAGGATCGACTCACCGAGGGGGATCGTCTCGCCCTTCAGCTCTGAGGCCAGGCCGCCGAAGTAGCGGAAGACGTCGGCGCTGCTGTTGGCCTCCGGCCGCGACTGGGTGCGGATCGCGTTGCCGGTCTCGGCCGCGACCAGCCGGCCGAGGCCCTCGACGTCGCCCTGGAGGTCCTCGGCGATGCGCGAGAGGAGCCTCCCGCGCTCCCGGGGCAGCGTCCTCTTCCAGGCCGGGAAGGCGGCGGCCGCGGCCCTGACGGCTCGGTCCACCTCGGCGTCGCCGCCCCGCGGCACCTCGCCGATCGCCCGCCGGTTGCCGGGGCTCTCCACCTCTATCGTCCGCCCGTCGGCGGCATCCGCCCACTCGCCGCCGATCAGCATCTTCCCTACCGTCCGCTCGACCTCGATCACCGCGCAGCCTCCTTGCTGGGAATCAGCTCGATCTGCGCCAGGGCCTCGAAGTAGCGCACGATCGCACTGTAGTCGCGCTCTCCGTATCCCTCCGCCTTCGCAATCCGGAGCGTCTGGGCGGCGGTCGCCGCCAGCGGCGTGGCGAGCCCCAGTTCCTCCGCCGCGCGAAGGAAGAGCCAGACGTCCTTGTGCATCAGGTCGATGGCGAAGGTCGTCGCGTCGTTGCCCGCGAAGACGGTCTTCGGCAGCTGGTTGGATAGCACCCAGCTGCCGCCGGTCCCTCCGGTCAGCACCCCCGCCAGCGTCTCCAGGTCGACGCCCGCCTTGACGCCGGTGACCAGAACCTCGCCGAGCGCCTGCATGTTGATCGCGGCCAGCATGTTGTTGCAGAGCTTGGCCACCTGCCCGCTGCCGGGCCCGCCGACGTGGAGGATATCGGTGCCGAGGCACGCCAGCACCGGCCGCGCAACCTCGAGGACCTCGGCGTCCCCGCCGACCATGATCAGCAACGTCCCCTGCTCGGCGCCCGCCGTCCCCCGGCTGACGGGGGCGTCGAGGAAGTTCACGCCGACCGCCCGGCAGGCGGCCTCCACTCGCCGGGCGGTGCCGGGGTCGCCGGTGCTCATGTCGACGATGACGGTGCCGGGCATCGCGCTGCTCAGCACGCCGTCCTCCCCGCCGACGACCGCGTCCACGATCGCCGGCGTCGGCAGGCTCAGGATCACCACCTCTGCCTCCCGGGCGGCGTCCCCTGGCCCGGAGGCCGCGACCGCGCCCTCGGCGACCAGCTGCCGCACCAGCTCCTGGCTCGCATCGCAGACCGTCACCCGGTGACCGGCCGCCAGCAGCCGGCGGCTCATCCGCCCGCCCATCCTTCCCACGCCGATCACCGCAACCCGGGTTTCCATGACCCGACTTGTTAGCACAGTTACGATTCGGGGGAATGGCCGACCACGCCGGGACGACCTCACCGAACGAAAGCCGGCGCCATTTCCGTAAGCGCGTTCGGAAGGCGCTCAACGACCCCAGTCTCCAGAGGGCGCTGCGCCAGGCGATGGTCGGGCTGCGCGAGCGCCGCAACAGAGGCTTTGCCAGCTACGACTTCCAAGCCGGCCGCACCGAGCTCAAGCGACGGCGGATGGCCAACCTCGACCGCCTCCCCGAGCTCGTCGATCAGTTCCGCAGGCGGCTGGAGGAGGTCGACGGGCAGTTTCACTACGCCCGCGATGCGGCTGAGGCGCGACGGATCATCGGCGACATCTGCCAGCGCGCGGGTGCCGGGATCGTCACCAAGTCGAAGTCGATGGCGACCGAGGAGATCCTCCTCAACCCCTACCTCGAGTCGCTGGGGATGGAGGTGGTCGAGACCGACCTCGGCGAGCGGATGGTGCAGCTGACCCACAGCCACCCCTCGCACATCATCGCGCCGGCCATCCACCTGACGAAGGAGGACGCGGCGGCGGTGTTCGGCGTCGAGCCGACCATCAAGGCCATCCAGGACGAGGCCCGCCGCTCGCTGCGCGAGAAGTTCATCAATGCGTCGGTCGGCATCTCGGGCGCCAACGCCGCGATCGCCGAGACGGGCACCGTGATGATCGTCACCAACGAGGGCAACGCCGACCTCACGGTCACCCTGCCGCCGGTTCACATCGCGCTCTTCGGAATCGACAAGGTGGTGGCCGACCTCGACGACACCGTCGCCATGCTGAGGATGCTGCCGCGCTCGGGCTCCGGCCAGCGGATGAGCGCCTACGTCAACTTCGTGACCGGGCCCTCGCGCAGCGGCGACATCGAGCAATCGCTGGCGATCGGCGTCCACGGTCCCCGCGAGATGCACTGCGTCGTGCTCGACAACGGGCGCACGGAGATGTCTCACGACCCGGTGATGCGGGATGCGATGACCTGCATCCGCTGCGGCGCCTGCTCCAACGCCTGCCCGCCCTTCATGGCGGTCGGCGGCCACCAGTTCGGGCACATCTACAACGGCCCCATTGGCCTGGTCCTGACACCCTTCCACCACGGCCACGCGGTGGACGACTTTCCCAACTCGCTCTGCGTCCAGTGCAACGCCTGCCAGGAGATCTGCCCGGTGAACATCCCGCTGCCGCGCCAGATCCTCGAGCACCGCCGGAGCGCCCGCAAGCCAGCCTGGAAGCAAGGCATGCTCGACCTCTGGGCGTCGTCGCTGGCCGACCCGGCGCTGCGGATGGCCGCTCCCTTCAGCGGCCTGCTGCCGGGCGCGCCGGCGGCGTTGACGACCAAACCCTTCCGCGACCGGGTCCAGCCACCAGGCTTGGGCGCACAGACGGCGACCATCTTCGCCTCCTGCCTGGTGGACCGGGTGCTGCCGGGCGAGGGCGAGGCGCTGGAGAGGATCCTCCGCGCGGCCGGCTACCGGGTCGAGTTCCCGCCCCAGCAGTGGTGCTGCGGGCTGATCTGCGCCAACGCCGGGAAGTTCGAGCTGGGGGCAAAGCTCAGTCGCCAGCTCCAGGCGGCGCTGGCGGGCTCGACGGGACCGATCATCACGCCCTCGGCGTCCTGCTTCGGCGCCTTCACCATGGACGCGGGCGAATGGGGCGTGGACGAGGCGGAACGCGAGGCGGTCGCCTCGCGGATGCGCGACTCGACCCGCTTTGTCCTCGAGCTGCTGGAGGCGCGGCCGGACCTGGTCCGCGCCGATCTCCCCCGCACTCGGGTCGCCTACCACGACTCCTGCCAGACGCTCCGCCAGCTGGGCTTAAAGGCCGAGCCACGCCGGGTCCTGAAGCTGGCCGGCTACGAGGTCGTCGACCTGCCTGACATCGCCAACTGCTGTGGCTTCGGCGGCACCTTCTCGATCGAATGGCCGGAGGTGGCGGGCCGGATCCTGGATTGGAAGCTGGAGGCGCTCGGCAAGACGGGAGCCGCGATCCTCGCCTCCGACAATCCTGGCTGCCTCATGCACATCGGCGGAGGCGCCCGCAACCGCGGCCGCGAGGTCCGGGTCGCGCACGTGCTGGAGCTGGTGGCCGAGCGCCTCGCCTAGGCGGCCGGCGGAATCCGCACGGCGCTGGTCCGGCCGGCCAAGGCCTCCGTCATCCCGATGGCGGCGAACCCGACCACCAGGTGGAGCACCTGGATAACCCAGTGCGCGCCGCCGGTGAGGATGCTCTCCTGGACGAGGCCGAAGACCGCGAGCCCCACGCCCCAGACCACGACCACGGCGCCCAGCACCCGGTTGCCACCGGCCCGGAGCGCGAAAACAGCCACTGTCCACATGGCGAGCACGAAGATGACCCCGACCACGATGTGGACCGGCTTGGCGATATCGAACCGGCCGATCCAGAGCCCGATTCCGAGCAGCAGCTGAACCAGGAAGGACCCCCTCACCACCCAACGGGCTACGTTCATCAGCTCCGCACCTCCATCAATTAGATTGCCAGTCTAGCTAATAATGCATAGAGTGGCCCGCAACCGGTCTTGAGCCCCCGACAATACCGCTCGCCGACGCGCGATGTGACCGCCGCCGAAACGCGCCGGCGGATCGTCGATGCCGCTCGCGCGGTGCTGAGCCGGCCCGGGAACGCGACCTTCACCGTGGACTCGGTCGCGGCCGCGGCCGACGTGTCCCGGATGACCGTCTACAACCAGTTCGGCTCCAAGCGCGGGCTGGTTGAGGCGCTCTCCGACGACCTCGCCATTCGGGGCGGCGTCGGCCGGCTGCCGGATGCCTTCAGAGCCGGCGAGACCACGGCCGGGCTCGAGACGCTGGTCGAGGTCTTCACGGGACTCTGGGCGCGGGAGCGGATATTGGTCCGCCGCCTCCGTGCGCTGGCCCTCCTCGATCCCGACCTTGCGAGGTCGAACCGTGACGAGCGGCGCCGGCGGGCGATCGGGGTCCTGGTCCGCCGGCTGGGCGTCGAGACCGGTCGCCCTGCCCCCGCCGACCAGCAGGCGGCGATCGACCTCCTGCTGGCCCTCACTTCCTTCGAAACCTACGAGAACCTGGCTCACGACCGGTCGGCTGAGGCGGTGGCCCGCATCCTCATCTTCGCCGCCCGGCGCCTCCTTGCCTCCTAGCCGAGTTCCGCCCGGACCTCGGCGAAGGCCAGCGCCGCGCGCTCGAGGTCCTCACGCGAATGCGCCGCCGAGACCTGGGTCCGGATACGGGCGAGTCCTTTGGGAACCACCGGGAAGCTGAAGCCGACCACGTAGACGCCCTTTTCGAGCATCAGGGCCGAGATCCGGCCGGCCTTGGCGGCGTCACCGACCATGACCGGGACGATCGGGTGCTCGCCGGGCAGGATCTCGAAACCGAGCTCGGTCATCCGGCGTCGGAAGAAGGCGGTGTTCTCGCGCAGCCGCGAGCGGAGGTCGTCGGCGGTTCGCAGCAGCTCCAGGACCTTGAGGCTGGCGGCGGCGATCGGCGGCGCGACCGAGTTCGAGAAGAGGTAGGGCCGCGAGCGCTGGCGGAGCAGCGCGACCAACTCCTTGCGGCCGGAGATGTAGCCGCCGCTCGCTCCTCCCAGCGCCTTTCCCAACGTTCCGCTGATGGCGTCGATCTGGCCCATGACGCCATGGTGTTCGTGCGTTCCGCGCCCGTTGCCGCCCATGAAGCCGACCGCGTGGGAGTCGTCGACCATCACCTGCGCGTCATAACGGTCGGCCAGGTCGCAGATCTCGGGCAGCGGTGCTAGGTAGCCGTCCATCGAGAAGACGCCGTCGGTGACGATCAGCCGGTAGCGGGCGTCGGCGCTGTCTTTCAGCACCTGCTCGAGCTCGCCCATGTCCCGGTTGGCGTAGCGCAGCCGCCGCGCCTTGCAGAGCCGGATGCCGTCGATGATGCTGGCGTGATTGAGCGCATCGGAGATGACGGCGTCGCGCTCGTCCAAAAGCGCCTCGAAGATGCCGCCGTTGGCGTCGAAGCAGGACGAGTAGAGGATCGTGTCCTCGGTCCCGAGGAAGTCGGTCAGCGCCGCCTCCAGCTGTTTATGCACCTCCTGGGTGCCGCAGATGAACCGCACCGAGGCCATCCCGTAGCCCCAGCGGTCGAGGGCCGCCTTGGCCGCGGCCACGATCGCGGGGTGGTCGGCGAGACCGAGGTAGTTGTTGGCGCACAGGTTCAGCACCTCGCGCTCGGCGACGGACACCTGGGCGCCCTGGGGTCCCTCGAGAACGCGTTCGGGCTTCTCGAGCCCGGCGGCGCGGATGGCGTGCAGCTCGGCGACCAGGTCGCCGCGCATGCGCTCGAAGCTCACGCCGAGGCTCCGCTCCAGTCCAGCACGACCTTCCCGCAGCGGCCCGAATGCGCGATGGCGAAGGCCTCCTCGAACTGGTCGTAGGGAAAGCGGTGCGTGATGACGGGCGAGATGTCGAGGCCGCTCTGGGTGAAGACGGACATCTCGTACCAGCTCTCGAAGATCTGCCGGCCGTAGACGCCCTTCAGCGTCAGCATCTTGAACACGACCTGGTTCCAGTCGATCTCGAAGTCGTGGTCCGGGAGGCCCAGGATCGCGATCCGTCCGCCGTGCGACATATTGGCGATCATGTCCCGGAGGGCCGAGGGCTGGCCGGACATCTCGAACCCGACGTCGAAACCCTCCTTCATGCCCAGCTCGCGCTGGATCTCTCCGAGGCTGGTGGTCCGGGCGTCGACGGCCCGGGTGACGCCCGCCTTCTCGGCGAGCTCCAGCCGGTAATCGCTGACGTCGGTGATGACGACGTGACGAGCGCCGTTGTGGCGGGCGATCATCGCGGCCATGATCCCGATGGGACCGGCGCCGGTGACGAGCACGTCCTCGGCCACCAGCGAGAATTGACCGGCCACGTGGGCCGCGTTGCCGAAGGGATCGAAGATGGCGGCGACGTCGAGGTCGACCTTGCCGAGGTGCGGCCAAAGGTTGACGGCCGGCATGACGATGTACTCGGCGAAGGCGCCGTCGCGACGCACCCCGATGCCGACGGTGTCGGCGCAGAGGTGGCGGCGACCGGCCATGCAGTTGCGGCAGCGGCCACAGACGATGTGCCCCTCGGCGCCCACCAGCTCGCCCTTGCGCAGGTGCTCGACGCCCTCGCCCCAGCCTTCGACGCGGCCGACGAACTCGTGTCCGACCACCAGCGGCGGGGTGATCGACGACCGCGCCCATTCGTTCCAGCACTCGATGTGGAGGTCGGTCCCGCAGATCCCGGTCCGCAGGACCTTGATCAGGACCTCGCCGCGTCCGGGCTCGGGCTCGGGCACGTCCTGCAGCCACAGACCGGGTTCAGGGCGCGCTTTGACGAGGGCCTTCATGTCTCGGCTGAGGATACGCGGGGTCGCGTGATATAACGTGCCGGCCTTGTCCGCTCAGCCACCTCCGGGGCGCCTGCCGGTGGCGCAGCCGTCTCCCCGCCTTGAGTCCGCCGACCTGGGAAGGCCGGCCAAGCCGACCTTCAGCCAGTGGCTTCGGACCAGCCCCTGGTGGCAAAAGGCCCTCGTCCTTCTGCCGCTGCTGGTCGCGGTGGGTGGCCCGCTCGAGGCGCCACTGCCACCCGAAGCCGTGAGTCCGACCGGGCCGGTGCTGACCGGGCTGCTCCTGGCGACGATCAACCAAGCGGTGCTCCGCACCCGGCTCAGCATGCTGGCCAGGGTCGCCATCTGCCTCTTCGTGATCGCGGTCGGCATCATGGCCTTCATGCTGGCGGTCGCCATGGTCGAGGCGATGCACCCCCTCAGCGGCATGATGCCCTGATCCGGTCCATCCTCGCGCTGGCCCTGGCCGCGAGCCTGGTCGCCTGCGGCGGCGCCACCGCCGCCACCGGGCACCCCGCAGCGCCGAGCCCGGCCACCCCCAGTCCCAGGCCGGTTCCCTCCGCCACACCAACGCCGGTCCCTCAGCAGGCTGAGGCGTCGCTGCCGGAGGCGCGGCAGGAGGTGGCCTCGGCGGCGACGGACTCCGCCCTCTACGTCGTCGGCGGTTTCGACAGCGCCCGGCGCGACACCAGCTCGGTGTTCGTGTACAACGGCACCTGGGGCCCGGGGCCCGCCTTCCCGGTCGCCGTGGACCATGCCGCGGCAGCCTCCCTCGACGGCGCCGTCTTCGTGGCGGGGGGCAACAGCGGGGGCGTGGCGCTCGCCTCGCTCTTCCGTCTCGACGCGGGAGGATGGACGCAGCTCAGCCCGATGCACCACGCTCGCGGCGCGTTGGCCCTGGTAGCGCTCGACGGCCGGCTCTATGCCCTCGGCGGCATAGGGGCTGGTGGGGAGGTCGCCGCCGTAGAGTCCTACGACGCGGCGAGCAACAGCTGGAGCGATGTCAGCAGCCTCCCGCAGCCCCGCGACCACGGCGCGGGCTTCGTGCTGGCTGGCCAGGCCTGCCTCGCCGGCGGCCGCTCGCCCAACACGGCGAGAGTGGACTGCTACGACCCGGCGTCCGGGAGCTGGAACCGGGCTCCCGACCTTCCGGCCCCTACCAGTGGGGCGGGCGCAGCGCAGCTCGACGGACAAGTGATCGTCGCTGGGGGCGAGGACGCCGGCGAATCGGTGCTGGTGAACCACGTCTTCCGGCTCCGGGGCACGGCCTGGACCGACGAGCCGATGCTCACCCCTCGGCACGGGATCCAGCTCGCAATTCTCGGCGGCCGGGCCTTCGCCTGCGGCGGCGCGACCGCGGCCGGCTACCAGGCGAGCGCCGTCTGCACCTCCATCGCCTAGCCTTCTGGCAGGCGCATGCCGCCGAAGAAGTGGGGGTGCTCGGCCGAGTTTAACTCCGCGCCTTTCGATACCCTGAACCGGCCTTGAAGATCACCCTCTCGCCGCTCACTTCGCTCTCGGTCCAGGCGGACGCAATAGCCATCCCGATCGTCGCCGGACGCGGCCTTCCGGACGAGGTCGCCGAGCTCGACCGGCAGCTTGGCGGCGTGATTGCGGAGATCATCAGCCGCAGCGAGCACCGGGGCCGGCTGATGGAGATCATGCCCGTCCACCTGTCCGGCCAGGTCCCCAGCCGGCGGCTGCTTCTTTACGGACTGGGCAGCCTGCGCGACATGGACGGCCAGCGGATGCGCTGGGCCCACCACGAGCTGGTGAGGGTCGCTCGCAGCTACGGCTACCGGACCCTGGCCGTCGTCAAGGCCCCGCCGTTGGACGACGGCAACCTGGCCGCGGTGGTCGAAGGCTCGATCATGGGCACCTGGGAGCAACGCAGCCGTCAGTCGGGCCAGCGCGACCGGACTGAGCTCGAAGAGCTGGTCCTGCTCGGGTTCGGGCTCGACCGCGAGCGAGAGGTGGTGGCCGCCGAGCAACTCGGCGAGGCCACCAACCGGGCGCGCGAGCTTGTCAACCTCCCCCCCAACCAGAAAACCCCCGAGTACCTGGCCGAGGAGGCGCGCCGGATGGCCCGCCGCCACGAGCTGGAGATCGAGGTGCTCGGCCCCGACGAGCTGCGCGCGGGCGGGTACAACCTGCTGATGGCGGTCGCCCAGGGCTCCGCCGTGCCGCCGCGCCTGATCTCGCTCCGCCGCCGGGGCTCCGAGGGCGGCCCGGTGCTGGCGCTGATCGGGAAGGGCATCACGTTCGACTCCGGCGGCATCTCCCTCAAGAAGCCGGAGGGGATGCACAAGATGAAGGGCGATATGGCGGGGGCGGCGGCCGTACTGGCCGCCTTCGAGGTCATCGCCGCACGGCGGCTGCCTCTCGACGTGATGGCGGTGGTGGCCTCCTGCGAGAACATGCCCAGCGGCACCTCGATGAAGCCAGGGGACGTCTTCACCGGCGCCGGCGGGAAGACGGTCGAAGTGGTCAATACCGACGCCGAGGGCCGCCTGGTGCTCGCGGATGCGATCACCTTCGCCATCCGCCACGGCGCCACCCACATCCTCGACCTCGCCACCCTGACCGGGGCCGCCGCGACCGCCGTCGGCCACGCGGCGTCGGCCGGCGTCGCCAACGACGACGCCCTCTGGGCGCGGGTCTGGGAGGCTGCCGACAGGGCCGGCGACCGGGTCTGGCGGCTGCCTATCTATGCCGATTACTCGGTGCTCCTGCAGAGCCGCTATGCCGACCTTCGCAACGGGGACTACGGCCAGGCGGGAACCATCATGGGCGGGATGTTCATCGAGCAGTTCGTGGAGGGCAGGCCCTGGGTGCACCTGGACATCGCGGCCAGCTCCTGGAACGACAAGGGCGAGCTCACCACCATCCCGCGCGCGCCGACCGGGGCCGGGACCAGGATCTGCGCCCACCTGGCGGAACTGATGGCCGCCAAAGCGCGTTAGGCCTACGGTTTGAAGAGGCACTTGCTCGAAGACATCCAGTCCCCGGCCGACCTGCGGCGGCTGACGCAGCCGCAGCTGAAGGAGCTCGCGGAGGAGATCCGCCGGTTCCTGATCGAGCACATCTCCGAGACCGGAGGGCACCTCTCGCCCAACCTCGGCGTGGTCGAGCTCACCCTCGCCCTGCACCGCGTGTTCGAGAGCCCGAGGGACGCGATCATCTGGGACACCGGGCACCAGGCGTACGTCCACAAGCTGGTCACCGGCCGCGCCGCCGGGTTCAAAGGCCTGCGCCAGGCGGGTGGGATGAGCGGTTACCCGTCCCGTGCCGAGAGCGAGCACGACTGGGTCGAGAACAGCCATGCCTCGACCTCCCTGAGCTATGCGCTCGGCGTCGCCCAGGCACGGTTACGGCGGGGTGAGCCGGGCCACGTGGTGGCCGTGATCGGCGACGGCGCGCTCACCGGCGGGATGGCCTACGAGGCGCTGAACCAGATCGCGCACCTCCAGCCACCGAACCTGATCGTCGTCATCAACGACAACGGCCGCTCCTACGCGCCGACCGTCGGCGGGCTCGCCCGACACCTCGCCAACCTTGCCGTGGACCCGCGCTACGAGCGCCTGAAAGGAGAGATCTCGGATCGGTTGAAGGACCTGCCGGCCGTCGGCGGGGCGGCCAACACCGCGGCCTACCGGCTCAAGGAGAGCCTGAAGCAACTGGTCCAGCCGACCACCGTGTTCGAGAGCCTCGGTCTCAAGTACGCGGGCCCGGTGGGCGGCCACGACATCGCCGCCCTCGAGGTGGTGCTCGGCCGCGCCCGCGACGTCCAGGAGCCGGTGATCGTCCACGTGATGACGGAGAAGGGCCGCGGCTACGGTCCCGCCATCGAGGACGAGATCGACAAGCTCCACGGCGTCAGCGCCTTCGACCCCGAGACGGGGCGAGCGCGCAAGTCAGAGCTCAGCTACACCGACGTCTTCGGCGAGGCGATCATGTCCGCCGCAGTGCGCCATCCCGAAGTGGTCGCGATGACCGCGGCGATGGCCTCCTCCACCGGCCTGCTCGATTTCAGCCGCGAGTTCCCCGACCGCTTCTACGACGTGGGCATCTGCGAGCAGCATGCGGTGACGTTCGCCGCCGGGCTAGCCCTGGCCGGCTGCCGGCCGGTGGTCTGCATCTATTCGACCTTCCTCCAGCGGGCCTATGACCAGGTCATCAGCGACGTGGCCATGCACAAACTGCCGGTGGTGCTGGTCCTCGACCGCGCGGGGGTCACAGGGCCCGATGGCGCCAGCCACCACGGCATCTTCGACCTCGCCTATCTGCGGGCCGTGCCCAACTTGGCGGTCGCGGCGCCGGCGGATGAGTCGGAGCTGTCCGGCCTGCTGGAGGCGGCGCTGGAGATGGACGGGCCGGTGGCGATCCGCTACCCGAAGGCGAGCGCCGACGTGATGCCGCAGATGCCCGGCAAGCCCCTCCCCGCCGGCCGCTGGGAGGAGGTCCGGCGAGGGTCGGACGCCGCGATCGTGGCGATCGGCAGGATGGTCGGGGTCGGCCGCGAGGCGGCCGACCTGCTCGCCCGCGAAGGGATCGACTGCGGCGTCATCAACGCCCGTTGGCTCAAGCCGATGGACCCCCGGCTGGTCGGGGAATGGTCGGAGCGCTACCCGCTCCTGCTGACAGCCGAGGATGGCGTCGCCGGCGGGCTCGGCTCCGCCGTTCTGGAAGCCCTGGCGCCCAGCGGCCGCGCCGGCAAGGTGCGGATGGCAGCCCTCCCCGACGGCTTCCTGGCGCAGGGCAAAGCGGCCGACATCCTGGCCGCCCACGGGCTCTCCGCCGAAGGACTTGCCGACCGGGTCCGGGCCGAGGTCGGCCACCGGGCCCGTCCCCGGGCGGCCAAAGCCGCCGGTTAGCTAGCGCGCCGGCAGGCCGACCGCGGCGCCGTCGGATCTCGCGGCGCCGTCGGATCTCGCGGCGGCCGGGCTCGCCGACAGCTCCTGCATCTGGCGCTCGCCGGGAAGGAACCAGGCGAGCAGGATCGTCGCCAGGACCAGGATGACGTGCGCCATCAGCGACTTCTGGAGTCCGATCGCGTCAGCGATGGCGCCGTTGATGGGTATGCCCACCGCACCGGTGACGAAGCCGAGCCCCATCACCAGGCCTGACGCGAGGCCCGCGCGGCTGGCCAGCAGCTGCTGCGCCATCAGCAGCATGAGGGGAGCCGTCGAGGCGGCCAGGAAGCCGATCAGGATCGCGCTGCCGAAGGCCCAGGGTCCTGGGAAGAGCGTGAAGAGAAGGATCGCCGGGACGCTCAGGACCAGCGTCCCGATGATCACCGCCCGGCGGCCGAAGCGGTCGGCGATGGTCCCGCAGCCGACCGTCCCGACCGCGCTGGCGAGAACCAGGGTGGTGGCCAGCGGGCCGTAGAAGGCGGGGCCGTAGCCGAGCTCGCGGTACCAGGTCGGGGTGAAGGCCTGAAAGACGCTGACCGTCCAGCTCCGCGACATCATCACCCCGATCACTACCGCCAGCGCGAGGTAGGGCACTGGGCCGCCGCCGATGGCTGCTTTGGGTCGGGTTTCGATGCCGGTCGGGGTCCGCATCCGCCAGAGCAGGTATGAGCCGCCGACAATCCCGGGGATCACCAGGAACCCGGTCCCGCGGAGGTCGGCCAACCCAAAGACGAGGATCCCGATCAGGGGCCCGAGCGCGACCCCGACCGTGCCGGCGGTGACATAGATCGACATCCCCGCGCTGCGCTGCCGCTCCGGCAGCAGGGCCCGGACGTCGAGCGCGCCGCTCGGGTGAAAGGCGCCGGACCCGAGGCCAGAGGCGCAGGCGACCACCAGCAGGAGCGGGAAGCTGGGGACGAAACCGACCAGGGCGAAGGTGACTGCGGTCCAACCCAGCGCGGCGCCGGTCATCCGGGTGCCGTAGCGGTCGGCGATGATGCCGAAGAGCGGCTGCGAGATGGCGGCCATCCCGCTATAGGCCAGGCTGACGAGGCCCACCGTCGCCAGGCTCAGGTGAAATCGTCCGATCAGCAGCGGATAGAGGACGGGCAGGACCCCGACGTAGCTGTCCACCGTCAGGTGGCCGAGCATCAGGGTCAGCAGCCTGCCGTTGCGAAGAAAGTCCCTCAGATCGGCTGCCTCCCGGGGAATCCGTCGCCGATCCGGTGCCAGTGCTCGACCGCCGGCTCCCCGAGCTTCCAGCAGAGCTCGACCAGCACCCCGTCCCGGTAGCCGTAGAAGTCGATCAGGCCAATCCCCGGGTCCTTGAGCACGACGCCCAGCCGTTCAAGGCGGAGGGCGTCCTCGGCGAACTCCATCTCCGCGTGCTGCATCACCCGCTGGGCCGCTTCGTAGGCGTGCTGCTCAGCCGGCCCAGCGGACGGTCGAGACCTCTTGTAGTCGGCGACCCTCGCGGCCTCCTGGAGCTCAGGCAGGTTGGCGTAGGCGGCGACGATCCGCTCCACCAGCGGGCGGACGTCGGCCAGCGCGGCGGTGGCCTCCTCGACGGTGTAGGTGCGGGGTGGCAGGAGGCTCACGGTTCGGCTTCCCAGACTAACCGGCAATGATGGAAACCTTAGGAACTGTGGTCTACATCGGCACCTCCGGTTGGCAGTACAGGGACTGGCGGCGATCCTTCTATCCCGAAGATGTTCCGCAGCGGGAGTGGCTCGAGTTCTACTGCCGGCACTTTCGCACCCTGGAGCTGAACAACTCCTTC
>DATLQT010000033.1:0-29674 GCA_035535055.1 Candidatus Dormiibacterota bacterium
GCGCTGTCTCGGACAGATACTCGGCGAAACTGCAATACCTGTGAAGATACAGGTTACCCGCGGCAGGACGGAAAGACCCCGTGGAGCTTTACTACATCTTGGCATTGGACTGGGGTTTAGCGTGTAGAGGATAGCTGGGAGGCTTTGAAGCTCGGGCGTCAGCTCGGGTGGAGCCAACAGTGGAATACCAGCCTCGTTGAACTTTAGCTCTAACGGTGCCCCTGATCGGGGCTCCGAACAGTGCCTGGTGGGTAGTTTGACTGGGGCGGTCGCCTCCCAAAATGTAACGGAGGCGCCCAAAGGTTCCCTCAGCCTGGGCGGAAATCAGGCGCAGAGTGCAATGGCATAAGGGAGCTTGACTGTGAGACAAACTGGTCGAGCAGGGACGAAAGTCGGGCATAGTGATCCGACGGCTCGGTGTGGAATGGCCGTCGCTCAACGGATAAAAGTTACCCCGGGGATAACAGGCTTATCGGGCCCAAGAGTTCACATCGACGGCCCGGTTTGGCACCTCGATGTCGGCTCGTCGCATCCTGGGGCTGGAGTCGGTCCCAAGGGTTGGGCTGTTCGCCCATTAAAGCGGTACGCGAGCTGGGTTCAGAACGTCGTGAGACAGTTCGGTCCCTATCCGCCGTGCGCGTAGGAGACTTGAGAAGGGTTGACCCTAGTACGAGAGGACCGGGTTGAACGGACCGCTAGTGTACCGGTTGTCACGCCAGTGGCAGCGCCGGGTAGCCATGTCCGGTTTGGATAAGAGCTGAAAGCATCTAAGTTCGAAGCCAACTTCAAGATAAGGTCTCCCACCGGATAACCGGGTAAGGCCCCTGGTAGACCACCAGGTTGATAGGCCGCGGGTGTAAGGGGAGTGATCCCTTGAGCTGAGCGGTACTAATCGGCCGAGGGCTTGTCCACCTATAACTCACTCTTCAGCACAGCTGAAAGGCGCTTCCAAAATTCAGACCAATGGATCCGAAGAAGACGCCGGAAGGCATACGGCAAGATCGACAAAGACCAAATTCGGTTGCTGCGAAGCAAAGAGAGGCCGGGCGCTTGTGCGTCCGGCCTTTTCTGTTTACGTGGCGCGCGTTATACTCGCCGCCGCTCAAACGCGCGAAGCCCACAGCAGCCAGGAGGGAGCCCTTTCGTGACCACGTTTCTTGATCGGACGCTAGTCTGCCGCGACTGCGGCATCGAGTTCACCTTCACCGCCGGGGAGCAGGAGTTCTACCAGACCAAGGGACTGCTGAACGAGCCCGGCCGGTGTCCCGAATGCCGGTCGCTGCGCCGCGAGGGTCGCTCGGTCAACCGGGCGCGCGCCATGCATCAGGTAGTCTGCGCCGTGTGCGGCATGACGACCGAGGTGCCCTTCCTGCCGACCCAGGGGCGGCCCGTCTACTGCCAGGACTGCTTCCAACAGATCCGGACGCGCGCGTAGGGCAGGGCGCCGACCGGCGGTGGATGCGGCGGGCATTCGAACTCGCCGCGCTTGCCGAGCACGCGACCAGTCCCAACCCGATGGTTGGCGCGGTGGTACTTGACGCGTCTGGAAAGAATGCCGGCGAGGGCTTCCACGCTCGCGCCGGCGACAGGCATGCTGAGAGGATCGCACTCCAGCGCGCCGGGGCGCGGGCGCATGGCGGCACCCTATACGTCACCCTCGAGCCCTGCTACCACCAGGGCCGCACTCCTCCCTGCACGGCGGCCGTCATCGACGCGGAGCCAAAGCGCGTTGTCGTCGCCATGGAGGACCCCGATTCCAGGGTGGCCGGCGCCGGCATCGCGGCCCTACGCGCCGCGGGCATTGAAGTCGAGGTAGGCGTCGACAGAGAGGCTGCCGAGCGGCTGAACCGGTTCTACCTGAAGCATCGGCGGACCGGCAGGCCCTGGGTGACCGTCAAGTTCGCCAGCAGCGTGGACGGCAAGATCGCGACCCGGACGGGGGAATCCCGATGGATCACCGGCAAGGCCGCTCGCGAGGAGGGTCACCGCCTCCGGCAGCGCCACGACGCCATCCTGGTCGGCGCCCACACCGTCCGCGCGGATGATCCCGAGCTCACCAACCGGCTGCCGGACGCGACCCGGCAGCCACTGCGCGTCGTCTTGGACTCACGCGCTCGTACAGCCGAGACCGCGCGGGTCCTCAAGGACCAGGAGAAGGCTCCTACGATCGTTGTGGTCACCGCCGATGCGCCTGCGGATCGGCGGGAGGCGCTGGCCCGTACGGGCGTCGAGGTGGTGGAGCTTCTGGCCGACGCCACCGGACGCGCCGACCTCCCGTCGCTGCTTGACCTGCTGGGCGGCCGCGGCATCCTGAGCGTCCTCGTCGAAGGCGGAGCGTTCGTCCACGGCGCGCTTTTCGACGCCGGCCTGGTCGACGGGGTGGTCGCCTTCCTCGCCCCGATCGTGATCGGCGGCAAAGAAGCGCCCGGTGCGGTGGGCGGCCAGGGCGTGGCAAAGCTGGCGGAGGCCGGCCGGCTGGTCAACCTGGAGGTAAACCAGGTCGGCGATGACATCATGGTCAGCGGTGATGTTCACCGGGATCGTTAGCGCCCTCGGGCGGGTAGTCGAGGCGGGGGGCGGCCGGCTCTGGATCGACCACGGGCCGACGGCCGAGCGGGCGAAGATCGGCGGCAGCGTGGCCGTCAACGGCGTCTGCTTGACGGTGGTCGAGCTCGTGGGTAGCGCCTTTCGGGCTGAGGTCGTGCCGGAGACGCTTCGCCGCAGCAACCTCGGTGCCCTGTGGCCCGGCGACCTCGTCAACCTCGAGCTTCCGGTCAGCCCCGACGGGCTCCTCGACGGCCATCTCGTCCAGGGCCACGTCGATGCCACGGCGGCGGTGAGGGGGGTGAGGACGATGGCACTCGGCTGGGAGGTGGATCTAGAACTGGCGCCCGAGATCGCCGCCTACGTCGCCGAGAAGGGCTCGATCGCCATCGACGGGATCAGCCTCACCGTCACCCGGGTGAACGACGGGACGGCCACCTTCACGGTGGCCCTGATCCCGCACTCCCTGCAGAACACGATCGCGGGGAGCTACGCCGCCGGCACCGTGGTGAATCTCGAGGTCGACGTCGTCGCCCGCTACGTCGAGCGGTTGGTACGGTCACGGACCTTCCCGGGTATTAAATAGCGGAGTAGAGATGCCACTGGCAACCATCCCGGAAGCGCTCGAGGAATTCAAAGCCGGACGCCCGGTCATCATCGTCGACGACGAGGATCGGGAGAACGAGGGCGACCTGGCCATGGCCGCCGAGAAGGTGACGCCCGAATGGATCGCCTTCATGGCCAAGACGGGTGGCGGCCTGATCTGCATGCCATGCATGGCCGAGCGACTTGACGAGCTCGACATCGAGCCGATGGTCACCAAGAACACCAGCCGCTTCGGCACCGCCTTCAGCGTCAGTATCGAGGCGCGACACCTGGTGACCACCGGGATCAGCGCCTACGATCGCGCGGCCACCATCCGCCACGTCCTCGACCCGAGCGCCAAGCCGAGCGACTTCGCCAAGCCCGGCCATACCTTCCCGCTTCGTGCCGCCGAGGGTGGCGTCCTGATGCGGGCCGGCCAGACCGAGGCCGCGGTGGACCTCGCCCGGCTCGGCGGTCTCTACCCCGCTGGCGTGATCTGCGAGTTGATGAACGACGACGGGACCATGGCCCGGATGCCGGACCTGGAGAAGTTCGCGAAGCAGCACAACCTGAAGATCGTCGCCATCAAAGACCTGATCGCCTACCGGCGCCGCAATGAGAAGCAGGTCGAGTGCGTCGCCATAACCAGCATTCCGAACGAGTTCGGCACCTGGCGCGCCTTCGCCTACGAGGATGTCCTGAGGAAGGAATCGCATCTAGCCATGATGATGGGCGAGATCCACGGCGATCAACCCACCCTGCTGAGGGTTCACTCCGAGTGCCTTACCGGCGATGTCTTCGGCAGCCTTCGCTGCGACTGCGGCTCCCAGCTCCGGCGGGCGATGGAGCTCATCGCCGAGGAAGGCTCGGGCGTGATCCTCTACATCAAGCACCACGAGGGCCGAGGCATCGGGCTGGTCGAGAAGCTGCGTGCGTACGCGATGCAGGATTCGGGCCTCGACACCGTCGAGGCCAATGAGGCGCTCGGCCATCCCGCCGACCGGCGCGAATACGGGATCGGCAGCCAGATCCTCTTCGACCTCGGCGTCCGCAAGATGCGGATCCTCACCAACAATCCGCGCAAGTACCACGGCGTCGAGGGCATCGGCCTCGAGGTGGTTGAGCAGGTACCGATCCGGATCAGCGCCAACCCCTACAACGAGCGCTACCTGCAGACCAAGAAAGAGAAGATGGGGCATCTCCTCTGAGGCGTGGGCAGAAAGGGTAGGCAGGGCTCGCTCGAAGGCAGGGGACTGACGGTCGGCATCGTCGCCGCGCGCTACAACGAGGAGATCGTGGAGGCGCTGGTCGAGGGCGCGCTGAGGGCGCTCGAAGAGCACGGCGCCAAAGCTGAGCCGGTACTGTCCGTACCTGGATCGTTCGAGATCCCGATCGCCGCCCAAGCCCTGGCTGACGCGGGCCGGGTGGACGCCGTGATCTGTCTCGGCTGCGTCATCAAGGGCGAGACCGCGCACTTCGAGCACATAGCCGAGGGCGCGGCCCGCGGCATCCAGGACGTGGCTTTGGAGACCGGCGTCCCCTGCGTCTTTGGCGTGCTGACCACTTACACCGAAGAGCAGGCCCGGGCGCGGACCGATAAGGGCCGGGAGGCCGCCGAAACCGCCATCGAGATGGCCAACCTCCTGAAGACAGTCCGAGGCCGCGAGGCCTAAGAAAACCCGCCCACCCAGGGGCTGACCGGTCGCCCCCGCAACGGCACGCCCGAGCTTCAGGCGGCCCGAGCCGAGCTAGCCTGAACCGCTGAGCCCCCAGCTGATCCGCCGCTCAGGGTCGAGCCGAGCCCGTTCGGGCCCGACAAGGCTGCAGCGCCCCTGCATGCTGATCCCGCGCTTGGGCCCCATCGCGTCCACAACCAACGCCGCTCGCGGGTCAGCGGAGAGGTTGCGGAGCTTGGCTCCATCGACGTCGAACTCGACGGCGCCGTCCTCAGTGAGGGCGTACATCACCGGGACCACCTGCGGCCAGCCGCGGGCGGAGACGGTGGCCAGCCGGGCCAGGCGCTGGGAGCCCAAGAACTCCAGTTCGTCTTCGCTGAAGCCGGTGAAACCGGTCAAGCCGCTGAAGCTCACCTCTCCAAAGCGGTCAAGTAGTTCAGCGCGTGTAGGTAGGCGTGCACCCCGGCGGTCACGGAGTCGGTGGAGGCGCCGCGCCCGGTGACTATCCGCTCACCAATCGAGAGCTCGACCACCGCCTCCGCCATGGCGTCGCGGCCTGGGGTAGCCGAGAAGGCGGCGAAGGATTCGACGGCGGCGGCTTGACCGGTTAGCTTCTCGATGGCTTTGAATGCCGCGTCGAGCGGGCCGTCACCCTGCTGGCGACGCATCGCCGGCCCGTCGTCCAGCTGCAGGGTCACCTCGGCCGTCGCCGGCATCCCGGTCGTGGTCTGGATGGTGAGCGCCAGCAGCCGGAGCCGCCCGGGTGCGTCGGCGAGTACCTCCTCGGCGACCGCACGCACGTCTTCCCGGAACACCTGCTCCTTGTCCTCGCAGAGCGAGAGGACCGCGCTGTAGATGGCATCCAGCTCGGTCGCGCCTTTCGCGAGCGGGATGCCCGCCTCGGCCAGCTCGTGGCCGAGCAGCTCGCGGCCGGCGGGGGTCCCGGCCAGCCCGGCGGCGAGGTCGAAGCCGAGCTCGGCCTTGTCGATGGCACGGTCGCGCAGCGGGCCGCCGTGGGGGGTCAGGATGGCGAGCCGCCGCTCGCCATCCGTGATGACGACCTGTTCGCCGCCTCCGGCGACCTGCGCGATCAGGGCGTCGGCTCGTTCCTTCAGCTCATTGACGCTGACGAAAGTGGCCACCGCGACCCAGTCTAGTCAGGGATCAAGCGCGGCGATGCGCTCGTCGAGCGCGGCCATGCGTTCCGGGAAGCTTTTGCGGACCCCACTCGAGATGGCCTCGGCGAAGCCCCGCCCCGCCACCGCCAGCAGGAGCTCGAGCCCGTCACTGGAGACGCGCCCGGCCCGCAGCACCAGGCGCAGGGCGGCGCAGCGCTCGGCGCCGGCCAGAACGTCGTCGAAGCCGAGGCCGGCCAGCGACTCGCCTTCCTCCTCGAGCCGGGAGGCCAGCCGTGCCATCTCCTCCGAGCCGGCTGAGCCGGTACCGCGATCCCGGCAGGCGCGGGCGGCAGCGCGGGCGGCGGCAGCGCTCAACCGGGACTCGAGCAGCCGGCCGTCGGCTCCCGGGCAGCCGGCGGCGGCGGAGGCGGGGCAGAGGCCGACCACCTCTTCGGAGGCGATCGTCGCGCCAGGCGGCAGCCGCTTCCACGCCTCCTCGAAGGCACGGCCGGGCGGCGTCTCCCCGAGCCGGGTCAGGTTCATCGAGAGCTGGATCCCGGCCGAGACTCGGAAGACCAGGGCCAGGATTCCCGGCACCCCGCCGGCCGACTCGCGCAGCGACGCGGCCAGTCGGCGGGCCTCCTCGATCTCGACTCCGTTCAGCACCAGGTTGTAGGCGACCAGCGGCGGCCGCGCGCCGACCGCAACCGAGCCCGCGGTGGGGTGCGAAGCCCCACCGAGGTCGAAGGGTGGTGGGTTGCCCGACCGGATCTCGGCGAGGGTGCGAGGCGCGGACGGGGAGGCGGCGCCGTAGAAGTGAACCGGGACATGGAGCTCGTCCCAGATCCGATCTCCGAGCGCGCGGGCGGCCGCTGCCGCCTCTTCGAGCGTCGACGAACCGAGGGGCACGAAGGGGATGACGTCGGCCGCCCCGCGGCGCGGATGGACTCCTGAGTGGCGTCCGAGGTCGATGCTCTCCGCCGCAGCGGCGACCGCGGCGAACACCCCGTCGGACAGGGACACCGAACCGGCCAGCGAGAGCACCAGCCGGTTGTGGTCGGGATCGGCCGAGCTGTCGAGGACAAAAGCTCCGCCTGCCGTGGCCGCCGCTGCCAGCCGCTCCATCACCTGCGGGTCGCGTCCCTCGGAGAAGTTGGGGACCGACTCGAGGAGCGTCAAACCGAGTGGACCAGGTGGCCGCTGCAGACGGTGCCGGTGACCAGGTTCACGCCCAGGCGGTAGGGAATCTCGAGGTAGGTGATGGCGTCCAGCAGCGCGAGGTCGCAGCGCTTACCGAGCCGGATCGACCCGCAGCGGCGGTGGATGCGAAGTGCCCTGGCACCACCGATGGTGGCGCCTTCGAGGGCCTCCTCCGGCGTCAGCCCCAGCTCCAGGCAGGCGAGGCCGATGGTGAGGCACATGTTCTCGGACGCGGACGTCCCGGGGTTGAAGTCGGAGGCGACCGCCAGCCGCGCGCCGGCTCCGGCGAGGACGCGGGCCGAGCCCTCGGTGGCCATCCTCAGGTTGACGGCGGTGCCCGGGCAAATGACGCAGACCGTCTGCGAGTTCGCCAGGAGCCGGGCGTCGCCCTCGCGCAGGTAGTGCAGGTGGTCGACCGAGGCGGCGCCCATCTCGACCGCCAGCCGGGCGCCGTCGCCGGGAGCCAGCTGAGCCGCCGAAAGCTTCAGTTGGTAGCCGAGCTCGGCCGCCCGCGAGAGCACCCGCCGGCACTGCCCTGTGTCCAGCGCCCCAGGGTCGGACCATACGTCGCAGAAGGCGGCCAGTCCGCGGAAGCGGGGCAACATCACTTCGCAGACCTCGTCGAGGTACTCGCTGGCCACCCGTTCGTCGGGGACCACCTGGGCGCCCATGAAGGTGGAGACGATCGCCTGGGGGCCGTCGGCAGCGAGGCGGGCCGCCGCCCGCAGCATGCTCTCCTCGGCCTCGACTGTCAGGCCGTAGCCGCTCTTCGCCTCGACGGTGGTGACGCCGTGCTTTAGGAAGGAACGAAGTCGGGCCCTCCCGATCTCGACCAGGCCATCCTCTCCGGCTTGTCGGGTCAGCCGGACCGTCCGCATGATGCCGCCGTCGGGGAAGACCTGGCCGCGGATCCGCGCCGCGGCCTCGTCGGCCCGCGATCCCGCCCAGAGGAGGTGGACGTGGGAGTCGACGAAGCCCGGCACGACGCAGCAGCCACCCGCGTCGACGACCCGGGCGCCTTCCGCCGGCCGCACCCGGCGCTGCCAGCGCCCGGTCGGCCCGACCCAGACTATCTGGCCATTTCGGGAGGCCACGGCAGCCTGCTCGAGGACTCCCAGCGGGCCCTCACCCAGCCCGGCTTCGCAGGTGACCAGCTGGCCGATTCCGTGGACAACCAGGTCGGCCTGGATCACGCGCTTAGAGTAGTCAGGTGCCGGGCAGGGTGGCTCTCGTCTACGACGACGCCTACCAGGCCTACCGGCACGCCGACTGGCACCCGCTGCAGCCTCGCCGCGTCAAGCTGACGGTGGACCTGATCCGGGAGACGGGCCTTGGCGATCTTGCCGAGTGGCTCTCACCGCGGGTCGCGACGGATGACGAGCTCGCGCTGGTCCACTCGCGCTCCTACATCGAGTTGGTGCGGCGGCTCGGCCACGGCGACGTCGTCGAGCGCGATGAGTTGCTGGACGCCGCCGCGGCTGGCTTCGCCAGCGAGGACAACCCTGTGTTCGATGACATGCACGAAGCCAGCGCGCTGATCGCCGGCGGCAGCCTGGTGGCGGGCGCAGCGGTGCACGAGGGGCGGTTCGACCACGCCTTCAACCCCGCCGGCGGGCTTCACCACGCGATGCGCGAGATGGCCAGCGGCTTCTGCGTGTACAACGACGTCTCGGTGGTCGCGGCCTGGCTCCGCGACCAGGGCCACCGGGTCGCGGTAGTCGACGTCGACGTCCACCACGGGGACGGCACCCAGGCCAGCTTCTTCTCCGACCCGAGGGTGCTGACGATCTCGCTCCACCAGTTGAGCCGCGGCTTCTTCCCCGGCACCGGCCACCCGAGCGAGACGGGGGTTGGCGAGGCGACCGGCTCCGCCGCCAACCTTGCCTACCCCCCGTTCACCTGGGACGAGCCCTGGCTGCGCGGCTTCGACGAGATCGTGCCGACGCTGCTGCGGCGGTTCCAGCCGACCATCCTGGTGACGCAGTGCGGCTGCGACACCCACCTTCTCGACCCCCTCGCCAACTTGCGCTGCTCGACCAGGATCTGGCCGGTCGTCGGACGCCGCTTCCACGACCTCGCGCACGAGCTGTGCGAGGGCCGCTGGGTTGCGCTGGGCGGCGGCGGCTACGCGGTGGAAGAGGTGGTGCCGCGTGCCTGGACGCTCCTCTTTGCCGAGATGGTCGGGCGCCCCGAGCTGGCGGCGTCCTGCCTCGACCCCGAGAGCTACCCGCCGCTCCCGGAGGCGCAGGAGCGGATCTGGCCCGCGGTCGAGCACTCGATCCAGGCGCTCAAGGACGCTTTGCGGAGCGGGTGATCGTCATCACGACCAGCTGCAGCGGCAGGGCCGCGCCGAGGACCAGGCCGGCCGGCGGGGCGACCCAGGCATAGCCGCCCGGGCGGTGGCCGAGCGCGATCGGCAGCAGCCAGGCGACGCTGAGCACTATCACCGCCAGCTGCCAGGCGATCGCGAAGCGCGACCAACCGACGAGGCCCACCCGCCGGCGCTCAGGATCCGGATCCTGCAGTGTTTGTCCGAGGAAGCGGCGGTAGCCTAGGTAGTGGACACCGCAGGCGGTGAGGAAAGCCACGCAGCCGAGCACGACGAAGCCCGTGTCAGACGTGGTCGGTTCCCCTCCGGGGGTTTAAGCGGTTACAGCGCTGTGGGTGCGCAGGCAGCGGGTGCAGACGCGCGCTTTCACGGTCTTCCCGGCGATGCTCACGAGACCCGACTGGAGGTTGGGCAGGAAGCGACGGTTGGTGCGGTTCTTGGCGTGCGACACGTTGTGCCCATACTGGGGTCCCTTGCCGCAGATCTCGCATTTTCTGGCCATGTTTCAGTACTCCGAGGGGGGGTCGTCGAAGCCGGATTGTACCATAGGATTGAATCCGCAATGAGCACCCTGGAACGGCACCAAGAACAGCCCGGACTTCTTCGGCACTCCCACGACAGAGGACGGATCGAGGTCTTCCCGTCGGTGGTCGCGGCGGTCGCTGGCCACGCCGCGGTTTCCTGCTACGGCGTCATGGGGATGGCCGCCCGCGGCCTCCGGGACGGCGTCGCGCTGCTCCTCCGCCGCGACACGCTGGACAAAGGCGTCGATGTCCGCGAGGTCGACGGCCAGCTGGCCATCGACGTCTACGTCATCGTCGAGTACGGGATCCGAATCACCGCCGTCGCCAGCAACCTCCAAAGCACCGTCCGATTCGAGGTCGAGCGCCTCCTGGGCGTGCCTGTGGGCGAGGTGAATGTGTTCGTGCAGGGGGTGCATGAAGAACGCACCCACGGCTGAGCAGGTCGACGGCCCGCTCTTCAAGCTGGCGCTCCTCGGCAGCCTCAGCTGGCTGACTGCGAACCAGGAGGAGGTGAACCGCCTCAACGTCTTTCCGGTGCCGGACGGCGACACGGGCACCAACATGCTGCTGACGCTGCAGTCGGCCGTCGAGGACATCCGCGACTCGGATGCCGCCGAGATCAGCAAGATCGCGGCGCTGGCCGCGCACGGCAGCCTGATGGGCGCCCGCGGCAACTCCGGCGTGATCCTCTCGCAGATCTTCCGCGGCTTCGCCAAACACGTCCAGGGCAAGTCGGCCCTGACTCCGGAGGAGCTGGCCGACGCCCTCGAGGAGGCCGCCAACGCCGCTTACCGGGCAGTTATCAAGCCCACCGAGGGTACCATCCTCACCGTTGCCCGGGAGGCCGGCCGCGCGGCGAAGAACGCCGCCCGGCAGCCGGACGCCAGCGTCAACACGGTCATCCGTGCGGCCAGCCGGGCGGCCAAGACGGCCACCGACAAGACCCCGACCCAGCTGGCCATCCTCCGCGAAGCGGGGGTCGTGGACGCCGGCGGCTTCGGTCTCCAGGTGATCTTCGAGGGCTTCCTCAAGACGGTCGAGGAGTCGGAGGACGCGGCTCCCCTGCCTCCGGTGACCGCAGGCAGGGCGGCCGCCGCGCAGCGCAACCTCGAACTCCCCGAGGAGGGCTGGGGCTACTGCACCGAGTTCTTGATCGAGGGCGGCGGCATGAACGTGGGGGAGATCCGCGACACCATCGCCGGGATGGGCAACTCCGCCCTCGTGGTGGGGGACGAGGACCTGATCCGGGTCCACGTCCACACCAACGAGCCGACGGCTGTGCTCGCCTACGCCTCGGGTGTCGGTAACCTCTCGCGGACCAAGGTCGACGACATGTCCAAGCAGCACCGGGTGATCCTCCAGGACGAGGCCGAGCCGGAGAGCCATCGCAACGGCAGTCAGTCCAAGGCGGCGCCGACGCGCCCAAATGGGATCGGGCTGGTGGCGGTCGTCGCCGGTGGGGGGTTGACCGAGATCTTCAAGGGCCTCGGCGTCGACGCGGTCGTCGAGGGCGGTCAGACGATGAACCCCTCGACCCAGGACATGTTGAAGGCGGTCGAGTCGGCTCCCTACTCGGAGGTGATCCTGCTGCCCAACAACGCCAACGTGGTGCTGGCGGCCCAGCAGGTTCTCGAGCTGACCCAGAAGACGGTCCACCTGATACCCACCCACACTGTTCCCCAGGGAATCGCTGCCGTGGTCGCCTTCAACCCGCAGAAGGACGCGACGGCGAACCTGGAGGCCATGAAGGGTGCGCTGGGCCAGGTCCAGACGATCGAGGTGACGCACGCTGTGCGCGACAGCCGCGCCAACGGGGTGGCCGTCAAGAAGGGCGACGTCATCGCCCTCACCAACGACAAGCTCAAGCACAGCGGGGGTGATTACGGCTCGGTGGTGACCCTGGCGCTGAAGGACCTCAAGCCGGAGGAGTACGAGCTGGTGACCGTCTACCGGGGAAAGGGCGCCGGCGACAAGGACCTGAAGGTCCTGACCGAGGCGATCGGCCGCGACTTTCCGGGTCTCGAGGTCGAGGTCCATGACGGCGGCCAGCAGCACTACCCGTTCATCCTCAGCGTCGAGTAACCCTGCCCTGTTCAAGGTCGTAACCGACTCCACCGCCGACCTTCCGCGTGCCTGGCAGGAGCGGTACGGCATCGAGGTGGTGCCGCTGAAGGTGATCTTCGGCCAGGAGACCTTCCGGGACGGCGTCGACCTCACCAACGACCAGTTCTTCGAGCGCCTCGAGGGAGCCCAGCAGCTCCCCACAACCAGTGCGCCCAGCCCGGGCGACTTCGCCGAGGTCTACGGCCGGCTGGCCAAGGAGTGCGATGGCGTCGTCTCCATCCACATCGGCTCCAACCTGAGCGCCACCTGCGAGGCGGCGCGCCTGGGCGCGGAGTCGGTGGAGGGCCTCGACGTGAGGGTCGTCGACTCGCAGAGCACCACCATGACCATGGCGTTCCTCTGCCGGGTCGCAGCCGAGTCCCCCGATCTCGAGACGGCGGTGTTGCGCTGCGAGGAGCGGGTGCCCAAGCTGGGTATCCTCGCGCTGCTCGACACCATGCGCTACATCCAGATGGGCGGGCGGATTAGCAAGATCCAGTACTTGCTCGGATCGATGCTGGACGTGAAGCCGCTGCTGAAGGTCGAGCACGGCGAGATCAAACCGCTCGACCGGACGCGCACCCGTGCCCGGGCGATCGCCGGCATGGTCAACCGCCTCCAGGAGGAGGGGCCGCTGGAGTCGCTGGCGGTGATGCACGGCAGCGCACCGGAGGACGCAGACAAGCTACGGGCCGAGCTGGCTGGGGCGATGCCGGGGATGGAGATAGAGACCGGCCAGATCGGTGCCGTGCTCGGAACTCACACCGGCCCCCGAGCCCTCGGCCTGATCTACGTCAAGAAGTAGCTCCCAGGCGACCGGCACCGCTCTGGTGCTGGCCTCGGCGGTGGCCTTCGGCACCCTGGCGATCATCGCCAAGCTCGCCTACCGGTCGGGGATCGTCCCCGCCCAGCTGCTCAGCCTGCGCTTCCTGTTCGCCGTCCTGGTCGGAGCACCCGTCCTGGCCGGCGTGCCGGGCGTCGCCGCCGGCACCCTCTCGATCCTCGGCAGGGCTCTGAGCTGGACGTTGGTGGCGCTCTTCACGGGCGCCTTCAGGGTCCCAGTGGGAGGGGCCCAGTGGGCGGCGGTAATGGCGATCGCGGTGGTCCCGACGATATTCGCGATCAGCGCCTTCCTCGCCGCGATGCCGCGGATCGGTGCGTCCCGGACGGCGCTCCTCAGCACCGTCGAGCGGGTCGTCACGGTGGTCCTGGCGTTTGCCCTGCTGGGGGACCGCTTCGGTCCGGGGCAGGTGCTGGGCGCACTCCTGGTGCTGGGCTCGGTGGTGTCGTTGCAGCTTCCGCAAAGTCGCCCGTTCGAGGGATCGCCACCAGCGCCATGATCCCGGCGACCAGGCAGCAGGCTGCCGCCAGCAGCAGGGTGCCGTTCAGCGACCAGCCGACCAGCGGGCCGGCGAGGGCGCTGCCGACGGGGGTCCCGGCGAAGTTGAGCGACATCGAGACGGCGAAGGCACGCCCCATCCAGGCCGGGTCGGTCCGCCTCTGGCGGAGGGTGAAGAGGGCGATGTCGACGGGGCCGACCAGCAGGCCGAAGAGCACCAGCGCGGCGCCGACGACGTAGAGGTTGGGTGCCAGCGCGATCATCCCGAGTGGGATCACCAGCGACATCTGCGGCCAGGAGAGCATCGCCCGTTCGCGGCCCCGCGAGTCCAGGCGGCCGAAGAAGGTCGTGGTGAAAAGGCCCGCCACGCCGGACAGGGCGTAGAGGACGCCGACGGTGGCCGGGCCCTGATGGAAGCGCTGGAAGACCAGTACGGGGAGGGCGATGTACATGGCCCCGTTGGCGAGGTTGGCAATCGAGATCGAAGCCGCCAGGCCGCGCAGGGTCGGGTTGCGCAGCACGTAGCGGAGCCCCTCGAGGGCGTCCCGGAGGAGGTTCCCGGTGCTGGAGGTGTTGGTCTCGGGGTCGACGATCCCGACCATCACCAAGGCCCCGAGCCCGAGGATCACTCCGGTGGTGATGATCGCCGCCTCGCCGCCAGCGATCCCGACGATGACGCCCGCCAGCGGCGGCCCGATGATCGAGGCGATCACGTAGCCGTTGCTGTCGACCGCGTTCATCCGCTCCCACAGCCGGCGCGGGACGAGGATCGGGTAGAGGGTGCGCAGCCCGACGTTGCTGAGGGGCGAGGTGACCGAGGACACCGCGGTCAGCACCAGCAGCAGCGGGATGGGCAGCAGGTGCAGCAGCGAGAGGACGCCGATCAGCACCAGGGTGACGAAGGCGAGCGCGAAGTCGAGGACTATCAGCAGCCTCCGGCCGTGGCGGTCAAGGAGCGCGCCGGCCACCGGCGAGAAGATCGTTCCGGGGAAGATGCTGAGGAAGACGACCACGCCAGCTAGCGCCGGCGAGTGGTAGCGGGTCAGCACGAAGAGCACCATCGCCAGCCCGCCCATCTGGCCGGCGATCCGCGCCAGCTGAGCGCCGAGGACCGCCCGCGGGTAGGAGGGAACGCTGAGCAGCGCCCGGTAGCTCAGTTCCTCCGCGTGCCCGCTCAGCGCAAGTGCTCCAGGAAGAAGGCCCAGAGGTCGGCTTCCTCCGGCACCAGCTTGTTGACCGGCTTGCCCTGGCCGTGGCCGGCCCGCTCCTCGACCCGGAGCAGGGTGAGACTCTCTGGGTGGATCGCCTGGAGCAGGGCCGCGAACTTGAAAGCGTGGCTCGGGTCCACTCGGGCGTCGTCCTCGCCGGTGAGCAGCAGCAGCGGCGGGTAGCGCGCGTCGGGCTGGAGGTGGTGGTAGGGGGAATAGGCCAGCAGCCAGCGGAACTGCTCCGGGTCGCCCGCGCTGCCGTACTCGCGGTTCCAGAGCTCGGCAATTCGAAACCGCTCGTAGCGGACCATGTCCAGCAGTGGTACCTGGCAGACGGCGGCGCCGAAGAGGTCGGGCCGCTGCGTCAGGACTGCGCCGACCAGGAGGCCGCCATTGCTGCGGCCGTGGATGCCGAGAGTGGCGGGCGTGCACAAGCCCCGCGCGATGAGCGCCTGAGCGGCGGCAATGAAGTCGTCGAAGGTGTTCTGTTTGTGCTCCAGCATCCCCGCCCGGTGCCACGCCTTTCCGAACTCGCCGCCCCCGCGAAGCACGGCGACCGCGAACAGTCCGCCCGCTTCCAAGAAGGGGACGATGCTCGGCATCCAGGCCGGCGTCCGGTTGAGGTTGAACCCGCCGTAGCCATAGAGGACGGTCGGGCCCGCGCCCTCGGCGCGGCCGACCAGGAATATCACCGACGCCGTTCCGTCTGTACTCGTGAAGCGGAGCTGGCGGACCGGGTAGGCGGCGGCGTCGAAGCCGGGAGGCGGCTCCAGCCCCCCGAGTGGCTCGAAGCGGCCGGTGGCGGGATCGACGCGGAGCACCGTGGGCGGCCGGGTGAAGGTCTCCACCGTCAGGAAGACCTGCTGCGCTGAGCTGTGCGCGCCGAGGCCGGTGACGGTCGCCAGCGGCGGCAGGTCGACGATCCCCTCGAACTCGCCGGTCAGCTTGTGGACCGAGACCCAGCTGCAGGCGTCCACCAGGTGATGGACCAGCAGCCGGTCGGAGCTGGCGCCGACGTCGAGGAGCACATGCTCGGTCTCGGGGACAACGTCGCGCCAGTTGGACACGACGGGGTTCTCGGGGTCGAGCTCTACGAAGCGCCAGTTGGGCGCCTCGGCGTTGGTCAGCGCGACCAGCCGGCCGCCGCTGAACCAGGCCTGGACGACCGCCTCCCGGCCCCGGAAGACCTCCTTGAAGTCGCCGCCGGACGCGGCCAGCCAGAGTGAGCTCTCGGCGGTCCCGCGGAAGACCGTGATGGCCGTCCAGTGGCCGTCCTCGCTGACCGAGACGAGCTCCGGGGAATCGGTCCTCCCCTCCGGCTGGAAGACGAGCTCGTCCTCCGCCACCGGGCGTCCGACCCGGTGGCGCCGAACTTGCTGGCCGTAGAAGTCGCCCGCCGGGAAGACGGTGTAGAGGAACGACTCCCCGCCGGGCTCGAACTCGACCAGGCCCCACTGGCAATTGGGGATCCGATCATGCAGGAGACCGCCGGTGGAGGTCCGCAGCAGGTGGATCACCGATCGCTCCTCGCCGCCGGTGGAGATGCCGGCCGCGACCAGCTCGCCATCGTCGGAGACCGAGTACCAGTCGAGGGCGGCGGTGCTGTCGCCGGTGAGCCTCACCGGGTCGAGAAGGACCCGTTCAGCGCCGCCCTCGCCGATCAGCAGCGCCGGCTGGTCGCGCCCGGAATCGCGGCGCGTGAAGAAGCGGCGCTCGCCGCGGGGAACACTCGGTCCAAGGGAACCCTGGCCCAGGGCCTCGGCTAGGCGGCTCGCGATCTCCGCCCGGGACGGGTAGCCGTCGAGCACCGACCGGGTGTGGGCGCGCTGCTCCGCCACCCACTGGCGGACTTCGTCGGAGGAGACGTCCTCGAGCCAGCGGTATCGGTCCCGGAGCTCAATCCCGTGGACGGTATCGACCACCTCCTGGACGCGTGTAAAGGGAGGTTTAGGGGCCAAGATTCGAATCCTATACTGCGGCCGGTGGCCTCTCTCGACACCCCGCTCGACTCCCTCACGGGGCTCCGCGCGGGGGAGAAGAAGGCGCTCGCCAAGCTCGGATTGAGGACGGTGCGGGAGCTCCTCCTGGACCTCCCGGTCGGGATCGACACCTACGGCGAGCCCGTGCGGGTCCGCGAGCTCCGGCCCGGCCAGCAATCGACCGTGATCGGGACGCTGACCTCGATCGCCGTGCGTCGGACCAAGCGCAAGTTCATGAAGCTCACCGACGCCACGCTCGTCGACGACGTAGGCGGCCGGCTCAACCTGGTCTGGTTCAATCAGCCCTGGATTGCCAACCAGCTGCACCGGGGTGACCGGGTGGCGGTGGCGGGCGAGGCCAAGCTCAGCGGCTACGGCAGCGCCTGGGAGATGCGCAACCCCCACCACGAGCGGGTCAGCGGTCCCGACGGTCCCCGCCGGGTGGGCGGGCTGATGCCGAGGTACAGGCTCAGCGCCGGGCTGACCAACAAGAAGTTGTCGGAGCTGGTGGAGCCGCTGCTGCCACTGGCGGCGCAGCTGGCGGACCCGCTGCCGCCTGGGACCCGGGAACGGCACCGATTCCCGGATATCGCGGAGTCGGTTCGCCTGGGCCACCGCCCCGAAGAGCGTGAGGAGTGGCTGACGGCGCGCCGTCGGATGAGCTTCAGCGAGCTGCTGGCGCTGCAGGTCGCCTTCCTACGCAACCAGCGCCAGCTGGAGTCGGAGCCGGCAACTCCGGTCCCCTACCGCCAGGAGGTGATCGACCGCTTCAAGGCGGGCGTCGGTTTCGCGCTCACTAACGCGCAGAGGAGGGCTACTTGGGAGATCTTCCAGGACCTCGAGCGACCGGTGCCGATGAACCGTCTCCTGAACGGCGACGTCGGCTCGGGAAAGACCGCCGTGGCGGCCGCCGCGGTGGCCATGACGCACGCGGCGGGGCTGCAGTCGGTGGTCATGGCGCCAACCGAGATCCTGGCCCGCCAGCACCTCACCAAGTTCCGCGCATACCTGGAGGCGAGCTTCCCCGACCTCAAGGTCGACCTCCTAGTCAGCGGCCTACCGGCCGCCGAGAGGCGCCGGGTGACGATGGCGGTCGCCTCCGGCCAGACCGCCCTCCTGGTCGGCACCCACGCCCTCATCGAGGAGAAGGTCGAGATCCTGAACCTCGGCTTGGCCGTGGTCGACGAGCAGCACCGCTTCGGCACCCGGCAGCGGGAGGTGCTCCGCGCCAAGGGCCGAGGCCGGCCGCACTTCCTGGCGATGACGGCGACGCCCATCCCGCGCACGCTGGCGCTGGCCCTCTACGGGGATATGACAGTCTCGGTGCTCGACGAGCTGCCGCCAGGCCGGACGCCGGTGGATACGCGGGTGGTGTCGCCGGACCGGCGAGAGGAGGCGTACGAGCTGGTCCGCGCCGAGGTGGCGGCGGGCCGCCAGGCGTTCGTCATCTGCCCGCTGATAGAGGAGTCGGACAAGCTGGAGGCGAAGGCGGCGACGATCGAGTTCGATCGGCTCAGGACCGAGGTCTTCCCGGAGCTGCAGCTCGACCTCGTCCACGGCCGGCTCCGGGACAAGGACGCGGTGATGCGCCGCTTCGCATCCGGCGAGGTGCAGGTGCTGGTCGCCACGCCCGTCGTGGAGGTGGGCGTCGACGTTCCCAACGCGACGGTGATGCTGATCGAGGGCGCCGACCGCTTCGGGCTGGCGCAGCTGCACCAGTTCCGAGGCCGAGTTGGCCGCGGGGCCCATCGCTCCTATTGCCTGCTGCTGGCGGAGGATCCCGCCGAGCCGGCCCGCGAGCGGCTGCAGCTGGTCGCCCGTGAGCAGGACGGGTTCCGGCTGGCGGAGGAGGACCTCAGGGTGCGCGGGGCTGGCGAACTGGCCGGCTCGCGCCAGCACGGCGCGTCCGACCTGGCGATGGCGGAGCTGCTCAACCCGCACCTGCTGCACGAGGCACGGCAGGAGGCGGAGAGGCTGCTGGCAGAGGACCCCGAGCTGGCTGGCAGCCCGGCCCTGGCCGAGCGGGTCGAGCACTTGCTGGAGCAGATGTCCCTGAGCTGAGTTGTTTCGTTGGTCGTAGTGGACGTGGCCGTCCTGCGTCGGGTCATCATCTTCGACTCCGACTCGATCGTCATCAACGTCGGCCGCACCAAGCGAATCGTCAACGGTTCCCGGACGAGAGCGCTGCACGCGAGAGGCTAGTGCTGCCCTTCCCCGGCTGCGACAGGCCAGCGAGCAGGACGAACGCCCACCGCATTACGCACTGGGCGAGGGGCGGAACAAGTGACCTTGACAACCTTGCTCTCCTCTATCACCGCCACCGCTTGATGCCCACGAGGGAGGATGGCAGCTGGCCAAACAGGACGACGGGTGGCTGCTGACGATCCCGCCGATGCTGGCCTTTAGCGGATAACTGTCGGTCGCACACGTACCCTTCAGCCATGTCGGCTCGCGATGCGATAAGGCTCACGGAGTACAGCCACGGGGCTGGTTGAGCCTGCAAGCTCAGCCCGGTGGAGCTTGGGCAGGTCCTCCAGGCGCTCCCACCACTGACGGACCCACGGGTGCTGGTCGGTGCTAGGACCGGGGATGACGCAGCGGTGTTCCGGATCGCTCCCGACCGGGCGCTGGTCGCCACGGTCGACTTCTTCACGCCCATCGTCGACGATCCCCGCGCTTACGGAGCGATAACCGCCGCCAACTCGCTCAGCGATGTCTACGCAATGGGGGCCGCGCCTCTCTTCGCGCTCAGCATCGTCGGCTTCCCGCGCGACCTCCTGGAGACCGGGATGCTGGCCGAGATCGTCGCCGGGGGAGCCGCCAAGATGGCCGAGGCCGGGGTGCCGGTGGTCGGCGGCCACTCCATCGACGACGCCGAGCCCAAGTTCGGCTATGCCGTGACGGGCGAGGTCCATCCCGACCGGGTGATCAGCAATCGGGGCGCTCGCCCGGGCGACCTGCTCTTCCTGACTAAGCCGCTGGGCACGGGGATCATCACCACCGCGATCAAGCGCGGGCTCTGCCCGGAGCCCGTCGCCGCGGCAGCGATCGCCAGCATGAGCGCACTCAACCGGGAGGCGTCCGCGGCCATGGTGGAGGTCGGCGCGTCGGCGGCTACCGACGTGACTGGGTTCGGGCTTCTCGGCCACCTGCGCAATCTCGGCGCGGGCGCCGTCATCGACGCCGGTGCAGTTCCCTATTTGGATGGCGTGCGCGAGCTTGCCGCCCGGGACCTCTTCCCGGATGGCACCAGGCGCAACCATGCGAGCCTGGCGGCGGAGGTCGACTGGGGCGGCCTCGACCCCGTCGAGCAGCTGCTGCTGAGCGACGCCCAGACCTCGGGCGGCCTGCTGGTGGCGATCCCGGCGGCAGCGGCGGGCCGTTTCCAGGCGGCGGTTCCGGCCGCGATCGAGATCGGGGAGGTCCGCGACGATGGCCGCCTTCGTGTCCGCTGTCCTTCAAATTGAAGGCGAGGCTCCGCGTCCATGGAGGCGAGCTCGGCGGTAGGAGGCTGCTCACCCCCAGGGGTGTGCGGCCGAGCCAGGGCGTAGTCAAGGAGGCGGTCTTCAACGTCCTCGCCGCCCGGCTCGAGGGCACCCGCGTCATCGATCTCTTCGCCGGGTCCGGCGCGCTCGGTATCGAGGCCATGAGCCGCGGAGCGGTCGCCGCGACCTTCGTCGAGTCCGACCACAGGGTCATCGCGGTGCTGAAGCGCAATCTCGCCGAGCTCGGACTGGCGGACCGCTCGCGGGTGGTCCAGGCCGACGCCACCCGCTGGGTCGAGCTGCACCCGGCAGAGGTGGGCAGGGCGGATGTCGTCTTCGCCGATCCCCCTTACCGTGACCCGCTGCTGCCTGAGCTCATGGCAGCCCTCGACGCGGCCGCCACTGGAACCGTGGTGCTGGAGTGGGCGACGCGCGAGGAGCTGCCGCCGCTGCTCCGGCTCGAGGTCCGCCGCGACCGGGCCTATGGCGCCAGCCGCCTTACAATCCTCGCGCCCAGATGAGTCGAGCCTCCAGCAAGCTGGCCCTCTACCCGGCCACCTTCGACCCCTTCACCAACGGCCATCTCGATGTCCTCGAGCGCGCCCGTCTGATCTTCGACAAGGTGGTCGTCGGGGTCCTGAAGAATCCCGCCAAGAGCCCCCTCTTCAGCGAGGAGGAGCGGCTCGAGATGATCCGCGAGACGCTGAAGGACCGTGATAACGTCGAGGTCAGCTCCTTCCACGGGTTGACGGTCGACTATGCGCGCGAGATCGGCGCCGGCACCCTCGTCCGGGGCCTTCGCTCCTACTCCGACTTCGACACTGAGCTCCAGCTCGCGCTCATGAACCGCAAGCTGGCGCCCGACCTGCAGACGATTTTTCTGATGTCAAGCTTCGCTCACATATTCGTGAGCTCCAGTACCATCAAAGACATCGCTAGCTACGGACGGGACGTCGGCGATTTCGTCCCTCCGGCCGTCGCCCAGCGTCTCAAGGAGAAGTTCAAATAAAGGTCGACGAGCTGCTCGATCGGTTGGAGAGCCTGGTCCACGAGGCTCGGCGAATCCCCTTCACCGCCAGCGTGACGCTGAACGAGGACGACGTAATGGACATCGTCGACCAGCTCCGCTTCAACCTCCCGGAGGAGATCAAGCAGGCCAACTGGACGGTGTCCGAGCAGCAGCGGCTGATCGCCGAGGCACACAGCGAAGCGGGCCGGATTGTCTCCCGTGCCAACGAGAAAGCGGAGGCGATCGTCTCCGAGCAGGAGGTGCTCCGCCGCGCCGAGCGACAGGCCCAGCAGGTCGTTCGAGACGCCCAGAACCGAGCCGAGCAGATCGTCCGCGAGGCGGAGGGTTACGCCCTCGAGCAGCTCCAGCAACTGGAGGCCCACCTCGGCCGCACCCTCGCCACGGTGAAGCGCGGGGTGGAGGCACTCCAGCCCAGCGGCGGAGGCCACGAGACGGCGCCTGCCGCTGTCGCTGGCGGCCGGGACGGCCGGGACGGCCGGGACAACCGGGGCGACGAGGACGTCGAAGAGGGCTAGAGCCCTTCGATTCCGGTAAACTCTTACCTTCGCCATGGGACTGCCGAAGGTAAAGCTGTCGAAGGGACGCAAGGGCCGTCGCCGCTCGCACCTGGCCCTGCACCTGCCGAACCTGCAGCCCTGCCCGCAGTGCAAGCATCCGCGCCTGCAGCACACGATCTGCCCCAACTGCGGTCACTACGCCGGCCGCGAGGTTCTCAAGACAGACTGAGCGCACCTCGCAGGCTCGGTTTTCTCTTTCCGGGCCAGGGATCACAGGCGCCCGGCATGGGCGCCGAGCTCCTCGCCGATCCCGAGATCGCGGCTCTCAGCGAGCGCTGCAGCGCCGAGGTTGACCTCCGCCACCTGCTGGTGGATGCCCAGGAGGAGGAGCTTCGCCTCACCCAGAACGCCCAACCCGCCCTCTGTTTTGTGGGCATCGGCATGACCCTCCTCCTGCGCCGGGCCGGCCTCGAGCCCGCGGCCGCTGCCGGCCACTCGGTCGGCGAGTACGCGGGACTCTGCTGCGCTGGCGCCCTCAGTCCCGAGGAGACGATCTCCGCGGTCATCCAGCGTGGTCGGGCGATGGCCGAGGCGGTCCCCGCCGGGGAGACCTCCATGGCAGCCGTGCTCGGCCTGGCGCCGGAGGCGGTCACCGAAGCCCTCGCCGGCATCGAGAGCTGCTGGCCGGCCAACTACAACACGCCGACCCAGACGGTGATCGGCGGCAGCCTGGCCGGCCTCGGCGAGGCGGAGCGCGCGCTGACCGCCGCAGGCGCCCGCAGGGTCATCCGGCTCAACGTGAGCGCGGCCTTTCACACGCCCTTCGTCGAGCCCGCGGCGAGGCGACTCCGGGAGGTCCTCGACCCCCTCGACTGGTCGGAGCCCGCGATCCCGGTGGCGGCCAACCTGACCGGTTCACCCTATCCCTCGGGACCCGACTTCCCGGACGTCCTGGAGCGCCAGCTGAAGTCCCCGGTGCGGTGGTCGGAGTGTGTACGCTCGCTCTCGGAGCTGGGCGTGACAGACTTCCTCGAGGTCGGCCCCGGGCGGGCGCTGAGAGGCATGATGAAGGAGCTGGCGCCGGGTGCTGGAGCCCACGCCGCAGGCGCCCCGGCGGCGATCTCGGAACTCGCCGGACTGTTAGAGTAACGAGCGATTTGACGCTCCATTGGAGGCGGTAGCTTGGAAAGCCAGAAGATCAGTTTTGACGACTTTAAGAACATCGTGGTCGAGCGCCTCGGCTGCGAGCCCGAGCAGGTGACGATGGACGCGTCATTCCAGGAGGACCTGAACGCGGACTCGCTCGACCTGGTCGAGCTTATCTACGCGTTCGAGGAGAACACCGGCCTCGAAATCCCCGACGAGGACGCGGAGAAGATCACCACCGTCGGCCAGGCCTGGGAGTACATCACGGAGAAGTCTTCCTGAAGGCCACCTCGGCCCCTGTCCCTCTCAGCGATCTCCGGGAGCTAGAGCATAAGATCGGAATCGCCTTCCGAGACCCCAGCCTGCTGGAGGAGGCGATGACCCACAGCTCCTACGCCAACGAGTACCCGTCACTGGGGCGCCGTGACAACGAGCGCCTCGAGTACCTCGGCGACGCCGTGCTCCAGCTGATCACGGCCGAGTACCTCTACAAGATTCGCCCCTCCGCCCATGAGGGGGAGCTGACCCAGACCCGATCGGCGATGGTCAACACCAACACCCTCGCCTCGCTCTCCGCCGAGCTGGACCTCGGAGCCCACCTCTTCCTGGGGAAGGGGGTGGCCCGCACCGGCGGACGGGGCCAGCGCTCTCTCCTGGCCAACGCGTTCGAGGCCACGCTGGGCGCGATCTTCCTCGACGCCGGCTATGACGCCGCCTACCACTTCTACCTCGGCCGCTTCCGGGCTCTGCCGGCGCCAGTCCAGGACGAGAACTTCAAGGGGCGCCTCCAGCAGGTGGTCCAGGAGCGCTACGGGACGACGCCCTACTACGACATCGTCGCCAGCCAGGGTCCCGGCCACCGGCGTGAGTACCTGGCCGTCGTCTACGCCGGCAGCGAGCCGCTCGGCAAGGGCAACGGTGGCACCAAGCAGGCCGCCGAGCAGGAGTCGGCCCGGGACGCGCTGGCGCAGCTGGGAGTGGCCTGAGCCCGGGCAAGGCGATCGGAGTCGCCGTCGTCGGCGGCGGTCCGGCCGGGCTCGCCACGGCGGGAGCGCTCCACCAGAGGGGGATCGGAAGCAGGGTCCTCGAGGCTGGCTCGAGCGTCGGGACGAGCTGGCGAAACCACTACGACAGGCTTCACCTCCACACCGTCCGCTCCCTCTCCGCCCTGCCCGGCCGCCCGATACCCCGCGAAATGGGGAGGTGGGTCGCCCGTGGGGACCTCCTCCGCTACCTGGAGGACTACGCCCGCGAGCAGGCCCTTGAGGTCGAGACCGGCATTGAGGTGACTCGCGTCGATCGGCGCGACCGGGGCTGGCTGCTGCGGACCAGCGGCGGAGACAGGGCCGCAGTGGCGGTGGTCATCGCGACCGGCTACAACCGCTCCCCGATCTTGCCCGCCTGGCCGGGGCGGAAGGACTTCGAGGGCCAGGTCATTCACTCCAGCCGCTACCGCAACCCGGGACCCTTCACGGGAAAGCAGGTGCTGGTGGTGGGTTCCGGCAACTCGGGGGCCGAGATCGCAGCCGACCTGGTGGACGGTGGCGCCAGCGAGGTGTTGATCTCCATCCGAACTCCGCCGAACATCCAGCGCCGCGAGTTCCTCGGCATCCCGACGCAGGTGCTCGGCATCCTCCTCGGGGGCCTTCCGGCGCGCGCCGTCGATTCCATCAGCCTCCTTCTTCAGAAGGTCGCCCTGCGACCTCCGTCCCTACGGGTTGGACCTGCCCGCCAGGGGCGCCTTCAGCCGGATCTTCCAGGACGCGCAGATCCCGCTCATCGACGTCGGCTTCCTAGACCCCCTGAAGCAGCGCCGGATCGAGGTCGTCGGCGCGGTGGAGGGTTTTGACGTCGGCCATGTCCTGCTGAAGGGCGGACGCCGCCTGGCCGTGGACGTCGTGATCGCGGCCACCGGGTTCAGCCGCGCCCTGGAGCCACTAGTCGGCCACCTGGGCGTCCTCCGGGACAACGGCCAGCCGGCGGTGAACGCCGACAAGACCGCCTCGGGGGCGCCCGGCCTGTACTTTTGTGGCTACCGCAACTTTCCCGGCGGGCTTCTCCGCCAGATCCGAAGAGATGCCGAAGAGATCGCTCTCACGATTGCCGGCCGCTCCCTCGGGGACAGGGGTAGTGGGGCTTGAGTCCCGCAACCCGCAGGGCCCGGCGACCCTGACCGCCCCAACATCTGGTAACCTCCCGCCCAAAGTCGTGTACCTGCGCGCTATCCACCTGAACGGCTTCAAGACCTTTGCCCGGCGCACCGAGATCCGCTTCGACGGCGGCATGGTGGGCATCGTCGGGCCCAACGGCTCGGGCAAGAGCAACATCGTCGACGCCTTCAAATGGGTCTTGGGCGAGACCCAGGCCCGGGACATCCGTGGCCGCACCATGGAGGAGGTCATCTACGCCGGCGGCGAGCGCAGCCCGCGCGCGCCAAGCGCCGAAGTCGCGATCGTCCTCGACAACCGCGAGGGGCGCCTGCCCGTCGATTTTGAGGAGGTCGAGATTCGCCGCCGGGTCGAGCGGGGCGGATCGAGCGACTACTTCCTGAACGGCACCCGGGTCCGGCGCCGGGACCTGATGCGCATCCTGGCCTCGACCGGGCTCACCACCGATGGCTACTCGATCGTCAACCAGGGCGACATCGAGGCGCTGATCAGCGCCACTCCCGAGCAGCGCCGCGAACTGGTCGAGGAGGCCGCCCAGGTGAGGGCGGTGAAGCAGCAGCGCCGGGAGGCCGCCGCCAAGATGAACGAGCTGGCCCAGAATCTGCTCCGCCTGGAGGACGTGCGCCAGGAGATCGAGCCGCGGTTGGTCGCACTCTCCGAGCAGGTCACCAGGGCGAAGGAGGCCGAGCTCGCGGAGTCCCGGCTCCAGGTGCTGCGGGGGTCGATCGTCTGGGAGGAGTGGCGCGAGGCGCGCGACGCGCACCGCCGGGCGAGCTCGCAGCGTCAGTCACTGGAGAAACGGCTGGAGGAAGCCCGCGCGCAGACCGAGAAGGCCGAGTCGGAGTTCCGCGCCGGCCGGGCCGAGATGGAGAGCGCCCAGGACCGGCGGTTGGCCCGCCAGCAAGCGCTGGGAGCGCTCCGGCTGGAGCTCTCGGCCGCCGAGCACGAGCTGGCGATGGCCCGCGAGCGGTTGGCCAACCTCGGCGAGACCGCGGTCGGCCTGCAGTCCGAGCTAGCCGACCTCGACGGCCGGACCGCCTCGGTGGTCGCCGTCCGCGGGCAGCTGGCACAGGAGCTGGCGTCGGCTGAGGCGATGCTGGCCGGGGTCCCCACCGACCCCGAGCTGCCCGCGAGCGCCGACCCGGGCGCCGCCCGCCAGGCTGCCACCGCGGCTGAGAATGCCCGTCGCGAGCTCGCCCAGGCCCTCTCCTCGCTCGCCTCGCTACGCACGCGCCGCCAGTTTCTGGAGGAGACCGCGGCGCGCCTCGAGGCGGCCGTGCTGCCGGCCGAGCAGAGACTGCCCGAACTGGAGGCAACTGCTCGCGGCCTCTCCGAAAGCTCCGTTCGCGCGGCGTCGGCCGCCGCCGAGTTGGTCCGCATCCGGGCCGAGCTGGAGGGTCTGGAGGCGATCTGGCCGGGCAGAGCGGCCGGGCGCAGGCGCGTCGGCGACGTGCTCATCCCGAAGCCCGGCTACGAGGCGGCGCTGTCGGCGGTGCTGGGACAGCTGGTGGAGGCCTGGGTGGCCGACGGGGAGGAGGATGCCGCCGTGGCGCTCTCAGACGCCGAGAGCCAGCGCACGGTCATCCTTCCAGGTCCTGGGCCAGACCCGCTACCAGGCTCGCTGCACGACCACGTCAGGGCCGTTGCGGGCCACGAGTGGCTGGCCCGGCGGCTGCTAGGTGGGGTGAGCGTGGGGAAGGGACCCGAGCCCAGCGTGAGCCTCGACGGCGACTACCGGGACGGCCTCCTGCGCCGTTCCGGACCCGACCCGCGGGTGCGGCTCGCGAGCCGCAGGCACGCGATCGGGGAGAGGATCCCGGAGATCGAGCCCCTGGCGGCGCGCGCCGCCGCCCTGGCTGCTGAGGCTCGCACGGCGGAGGTCGAGGCCGCCACCCTGCGCACCGCCGCCGGCGGCCGAGGGCGGCTGGAAGAGACCCTCGCCCAGCTCGCGGCCGCGGCCGAGGCCGAGGCCGAGGCGGAGGCCGCTCTAGGCGACCTCGAAACTGGAGCCCGGACCACCGCCGAGGAGGCCGAGCGCCTGCGCCTGGCGATCGCCGGCGAGGAGCGCGCTCGCGCCGAGGTGGAGGCGGACCGCCGCCGGCTGGAGGTCGAGCGTTTGCGCTGGGCCGATCGGACGGCGGACCTCGACCGCCGGCTGGAGGCGACCTCTGCTGACCTGGTCGCCATCGATGGCGCCCGCCGGTCTCGCGGCGCACGCCTCGACGAGACCCAGACAGCGCTCTCGGTGGCCCAGGAGGCCCTGCCCGGCCTCGATCGGGCGGTCACGGACGCGCGGGTCAGGCTGACCGCGGCCGAGGCGGAGTCGCCCGGCGGCGAGGCCGAGCTGGCCGAGGTCGCTCGCCGGCTGGTCGCGCTCGAGGAGGCTCGGGTGGACGCCCGGCTCCGATTCCGGACGCTGGAGGGCAACCTGGAGCTGATCGCCCGCGAGGTCGAGCTGCTGGAAGCGCGCATGGAGGAAATCCGCGGCCGCATGCCGATGGGCCAGGCGCCTGAGGAGGTGCCAGGCGGAAAGGCCCGTGAGAAGGAGATGCGGCAGCTCGAGCGGCAGCTGGAGGAGATCGGGCCGACCAACCCGCTGGCGGAGAGCGAGCACGCCGAGATGTCCGCCCGCTTTGGCAACCTGGCCGAGCAGCTGGCCGACATCGAGGCGGCCAGGCTCGACCTGGAAAAGCTCGTCAACCGGCTCCGGGAGGAGGAGGACAGCCGCTACGAGGCGGTCTTCGGGGCGGTCGCGGCGGGCTTCCAGGAGTACTTCAGCGAGCTGACCGCGGGAGGCAAGGCTACGCTCGCCCACCTGCCCGGGGAGGACGGCCCCAGGAGCGGCGTCGACATCCTGGTGCAGCCGCCGCGCAAGAAGCTGCAGAACATCAGCCTCCTGTCGAGCGGCGAGCGCTCCCTGACCGCCCTGGCTTTGGTGCTCGCCCTGGAGGAGGTCAACCCGAGCCCGTTCATGATCCTGGACGAGGTCGACGCCGCCCTTGACGACGCCAACGTCGGCCGCTACGGCGACCTCCTGCAGCGGATCGGAACCCGCCGTCAGCTACTGGTGATCACCCACAACCCCATGACCATGGCCAGCGCCAACGCGCTCTATGGCGTCCATCTGGACGAGAGCGGCCGCTCGAGCCTGGTCTCGGTCAGCCTGCGGGACGTCCAGCCCCAGGCTGGCTCCCGCGCCGCCTCCGCGTAGCCTTCATTCTCGGAGAGCCGACATGGATGTTCTGGAAGCGATCAAGACCACCCGCGCTATGCGCCGGCTCGACCCGGAGCGGCCGGTCACCGACGGTCAGCTGAAGATCCTCATCGACGCCGCCACCCGGGGCCCGGCGGGCGGCGGTAACGAGCGGGCCCGGTTCATCGTCATCCGCGCCCCCCAAGTGAAGCAGCGGCTGGGCGAGATCTACCGCCGGGCGGCCGAGGTCGCCCTCGCGCACTATGAAGAGGCCGCTCGGACCGACGAGCAGGCGGCACGGATGTTGAAATCGGCCTGGCACCTGGCGGACCACCTGGGCGAGTCGCCGGCCCTGGTCCTGGTCACCGCTCGCGGCCGCCGGGGCACCGTCGAGGCGTCGGTCTACCCGGGCGTCCAGAACTTGATGCTCGCCGCCCGGGCCCTCGGCCTCGGCACCACACTCACCACCATCCACCAGCAGTACGAAGAGGAGGTGAAACAGCTGCTCGGCATCCCCGAGCAGGAGCTCACCTTCTGCCTGGTACCCGTCGGCTACCCGCTGGGCCGCTGGGCGGAGGCGCGCCGCAAGCCGGTCACCGAGGTCGCCTACTGGGATCGCTGGGGCAACCCTCCGCCCGGGTGAGCACTGAGCAGCAGCGGGCCTGGGACCGGGTCGCCAGCCGGACCCGGAGCCTCTTTCGGGACGGACTGAGAGCCCTCGGCAGCCCACTCAGCGCGGAGTTCCACGATTCCCTCGAGGAGCTGCTAATCGCCGGCGACGTGGGTCCCAAGGTGGCGTCCCGCCTCTCAGGCGCGGTCCGCGCGCGCCGGCCGCGCACGCTGGAGGAGGCGCAGGCGGCGCTTGAGGCGGAGGTGGTCGCCCTGCTCTCGCCGGCGCCGCGCGCCCTGAACCTCGCCGCCAACCCCTCGGTGGTGCTCTTCCACGGGGTCAACGGCGCGGGCAAGACGACCACCGTGGCCAAGCTCGCCCACGGTCTCAAGGGCTCGGGGAGGCGGCCGCTAATCGTCGCCGCCGACACCTTCCGGGCCGCGGGAATCGAGCAGATGACAGCGTGGGCAGATCGGGCGGGGGTCGAGTGCTTCGCCGGCAAGCAGGGCGGCGACGCGGCGGCGGTCGCCTTCGACGCCATCCAGATGGCCCAAGCCCGCGGCTTCGACACGGTCCTGGTGGACACCGCGGGCCGTCTTCAGACCGAGCACAACCTGGTCGAGGAGTTGAAGAAGGTGGCCCGCGTCGCCGGCCGGGCGCTGGACGGCGCGCCGCACGAGTCACTGCTGGTTTTGGACGCCAGCCTCGGCCAGAACAGCCTCTCCCAGGCGCGCATCTTCCAGCGGGCTCTGGAGCCGACCGGCCTGGTCCTTACCAAGCTCGACGGCACCGGCAGGGGCGGCGCCGTGCTGGCGATCGAGTCCGAGCTGGGGGTGCCCACCAAGCTGATCGGCCTCGGCGAGGGTCTTGGAGACCTCTACGCCTTCGAGCCCACCTGGTTTGCCAGGGCGCTCTTCGGGAGCGGCCCCGTCACTTAGCT
>DATLQT010000034.1:0-104171 GCA_035535055.1 Candidatus Dormiibacterota bacterium
GTGGTGGGCCGCGGTGGACTCGAACCACCTACCTCCGCGTTATCAGCACGGCGCTCTGCCAGTTGAGCTAGCGGCCCTTTCGGAAGACGTGAGTGGCAGGGGCGGAAGGATTCGAACCCTCGGCCCTCGGTTTTGGAGACCGATGCTCTGACCAGACTGAGCTACGCCCCTACTGAACCGGAGAAAGTTTACCCGGATGCGCCCGGGCCTCCGATTCGGGCAGGATCTATGGCGGCAGAATGGCGGTCTTCCTCGCCAACGTCGGCGTCAACGCCTCGCACACCGCGCGCTCGCCGCTCTTCGCGGACGGGAGCTTCACCCTGATCCCGATTCCCGAGCGGATGAGATGGCGGCAGCCGATGCTGCGGCTCCGCGATCTCCCAGAGATCGCCAAGGAGGCGCCGGAATCGTGGGGCCGGGTGCCGGTCCACCTCGATCCCGACTTCCGGAACCCCGTCCAGACCTACGGCGACAACTGCCGCCGCGCCGCGCGCGCCTTCGCGCTGCGGAAGGCGGCCAAAGGTGACCGGATCGTCTTCCTCGCCCGGCTCCATCCCCGGTCGGCGCCGCCGGCCTTCTACCTGGTGGGCAAGCTGGTGGTGGAGGAGGTGCTGGCTGACGTCGTCCGCGACCCCGGACCCGGCTGGTGGGACGCCAACGCCCACGTGAGGCGCGCGCGGGCGACCGGTGACTGGGACTCCTTCTGGGTGTTTCGCGGAGGACCAGGCAGTGGCTTGTACCCCCGCGCCCTGGCCTTCCGCCGCGAGGAGGCCGAGCGGCTCTTCGAGCACCGGTGGAACTGGCGGCCGAACCGCAGCGAGCTGCAGACCATCGGGTCCTACACCCGCACCGTGCGAGTGCTGCCCCTGCTACCGGGCGCCGAATGAGCCTTCCCGTGGTGGTCGTCGGGGACGTCCACGGCGACCTCGAGCGGCTGTTCGCCGCGCTCCGCCCCTACCCGCCCGACCGTGTCCGCACCGTCTTCCTGGGCGACCTGGTCGATGGCGGCCCGTTCGGCGTCGGCGCCCTCCGCTACGCACGCGACCGGCCGAGCAGCGAGGTGCTGATGGGCAACCACGAGGCGCTCATGCTAGCGGCCCTCCATGATTCCGACGTGCGCCGGCGGTGGCTCAACACGGGCGGCGAGCGCCACGACCTCGAGGAACTGCGGGGCGACCAGGCCCTCCAGGACTGGCTGCGCCGGCGGCCGGCGATGCTCGAGCTGGAAGACGGAACCCTCCTCCAGCACGCCGACAACGACGGCTATTGGGACCTGGCCGGCTCCGGTAGCCCAACCTCGATCAACCAGGTCTTCGCCGAGCTGCTCGCCGAGCCAGGCAGGGAGCTGGAGATCTGGGACGCGCTGACGCCCCGGGGGATGTTCAGGCGCATGCCCGGGCGGCTCGACCGCTGGCTAGAGCGAACCGGGGCCGGCCGGGTGGTGCACGGCCACACGCCCCACTCCCTTGGGCGCCCCGAGGTCTATGCCGGCGGTCGGGCCGTCAACTTCGACGGCGGTCTCGGCCGCTATGGGAGGAGCCGCTTTAGGCGCCTGCAACCGGTCGAGGCGTCGGTCGGAAGACTAGACTTGACCGCACCTTGGTCGAGGTCATGACGCCGCCTCAATCGCCCCCGATCCGCGGCAGCGGCAAGGCCATGATCACCCCCCAGCGGATCGCCCGGCGCGTCCGGCAGCTCGGCCGGGAGATCTCCGAGATGTACGCGGACAGCGACGAGCCGCTGGTCATCGTGGTGATCCTCAAGGGCGCCACGGTGTTCGCCTCCGACCTGCTCCGGGCGCTGAGCATCCCGGCCGAGCTGGAGTTCGTACGGGCCTCCAGCTACGGCAGCGGCACCTCCAGCTCGGGCAAGGTGAGGTTCGCCCACATGGTCGAGGGCCCGCTGACGGGCCGCCACGTGCTCCTGGTGGAGGACATCGTCGACTCCGGTCGGACCATCAATCACATCCTCAACCGGCTGAGGCGCGACCGCCCGGCCAGCATCCGCCTGGCCACCCTCCTCGACCGGCCGGCGCGCCGGGAGATGCCGGTCCAGATCGACTTCACCGGCTTCGTGATCCCCGATCGCTTCGTGATCGGCTACGGCCTCGACTACGCCGGCCTCTACCGCGAACTCCCGGGGATCTACAGCCTCGGCTGAACAGGACGGCCTCATCGCCGAACTGGTCGGAGCAACCAAGACCTTCGGACCGGTCGAGGCGCTGCGGGGGGTCGACTTCTCCCTCGGGCAGGGTGAGCTGGTCGGCCTCCTGGGCCCCAACGGGGCCGGCAAGACCACCGCCATCAGCCTCCTCCTGGGTCTGCGGCGACCGACGGCGGGGACCGCTCGCCTCTTCGGCACCGATCCCCGCGACCTTCGCGCCCGCTCCCGGACCGGCTGCATGCTCCAGGAGTCCGGGATCCCACTGACGGTGAAGGTCCGCGAGACCGTCGACCTCTTCCGCTCCTACTACCCGGCGCCGCTCGCCACCGACCGGGTGATCGAGATGGCCAACCTCGGGGAGTTCGAGGGCAAGCTGACCAAGGACCTGAGCGGCGGGCAGCGACAGCGGGTGTACTTTGCGCTCGCCATCTGCGGGGACCCCGAGGTCCTCTTCCTCGATGAGCCCACGGTCGGGCTCGATCCCGCCACTCGCCGGTCCTTCTGGGACCAGGTGGCGGCCTTCAAGGAGATGGGCAAGTCGATCCTGCTGACCACCCACTACCTGGAGGAGGCGGACGCCCTGGCTGACCGGGTGGTGGTCATCGACCACGGGATCGTCATCGCCGAGGGCACGCCCGAGGAGCTCCGCTCGCGCGTCCCCGGCAAGAAGATCAGCTTCGAGTCCGCCGGGATCCGCGAGGAGGCCTTCGCCGGCCTGCCGGTGGGCACTCTGACCATCGCTGGCGGGCGCGTCACGACCCTCACCACCGACGCCGAAGGGGTGCTGCGGGAGCTCTTCTCCCGGGGCGTCGCCATCGGCGACCTGGAGGTCACCGGTGCGGGACTGGAGGAGGCCGTGCTGGCCCTGACCGGTGGCCGCTGAGACAAGGCCCGCTCCGGTCCTCCCGCAGCTCCGCCTGCAGGTGCTGACCGAGCTCCGGCGGCTCTGGCGGGTGCCTGAGTTCACCGGGTTCACGCTCGCCTTCCCGGCCATTCTCTACCTGTTCCTCGGCACCCAGAAGGGCGTCTACCAGGGAGTTTCGGCGCACCAGTACGTGCTGGCCTCGCTGGCCACCTATTCGGTCGTCAACGTGGCGCTCTTCTCGTTCGGGGTGACGGTGGCCACCGAGCGCGGCAGCAAGATCGACGCCCTCCTCCGGGCATCGCCGATGCGCCCCTACGCCCCGGTGGTCGCCAAGACGGTGAGCGCGCTGGTCTTCGCGGTCATGGCGCTGGCGGTGCTCTACGCCGTCGCCTTCCTCGTCGGCGGAGTCCGGATGGACTTGGACCGGTGGCTGAGCCTCAGCTGGCACCTGCTGCTGGGGATGATCCCCTTCCTGCTGATGGGCTTCGCCTTCGGTTACCTGTCGAGCCCGACCGCCGCGGTGGCCGTGGTGAACCTGGTCTTCCTGCCGATGTCGTTCGCGTCGGGGATCTTCATCCCGATCACCCAGCTGCCCGACTTCATCCAGAGGGTGGGCCCGTACCTGCCCATGTATCCACTCGGCCGGCTGGCCTGGAATGGCGTGGGCCTGCAGTACCCGGACCTTTGGAAGAGCGTCCTGGAGCTGGCGATCTGGGGGGCCTTCTTCCTGGCGCTCACGCTGCTGGCGCTGCGGCTCGAGGACAACCGCCGCTTCACCTGATCGACCAGCCGCCCTCCCAGGACGCTCCCGGCGCCAGGGTGACCAGGCCCTCGCCGGAGTTGAACCCGTCTGCCGGGCAGGTCATCGGCTCAACCGCCAGGCCGCGGCGGCGATGCTCGTCGTCGAGGGTGTCCCCGGTGAAGATCTGGACGAACCCGAAGCCCTCGTCCCACCCGAGGTGGCGGCCGTCGAACTCGACCAGGCGCTCGTCGAAGTCCGTGTAGCAGGTGTCGAGGACGGTGTCGCCAAGCGGGCTCGACCGGCGGAAGTCATAGCGCGTGCCATCGACCGGCAGCCGGCGGCCGGTCGGAATCAGCCGCTCGTCCACCTCGAGGTAGGTCCGGGCCGGCACCCGCAGCCGGCCACCGTCGACGAGCTCGGCGGCCGGCTTCAGGTAGGGATGGCCACCGCAGCCGAAAGGAGCCGGCGCGGTCCCCCTGTTGGTCGCCGTCACCTCGAGCCGGAGCCCACCGGCGCTCAGCGCGTATTCGGCCGTCAGGTCGAGCTGGAAGGGATAGCCGGGCTGCGGATGGAGGGTGATGCCCAGGCGCACCCGGTCGGAAGAGCGATCGAGGAGCCGCCAGGAGCTCCAGCGGACCAGCCCGTGGATGGCGTTGTGGAGCTGCGCCTCACTCAACGGCAGCTGGCGGCGGCTCCCGGCGAACTCATAGACGCCGTCCCGGATGCGGTTGGGCCAGGGCAGCAGCAGCTGGCCGCGGCCTCCGCTGCAGATGACGTCCACTTCGAAGCCGTCGATCAGCGGCCGGTCGCCGGCCGTCAGGCACCGAAGCGTCGCTCCAACCTCGGTGACAACGGCGCGGAGATCGCCGGAGACGATCTCGTGCTGCTCGCCGGAGGGATTCACCGGTATCAGTTTGAAATACGCTTGAGGGGCAATGGGCAAAGCGACCACCAAGCTGACGGTCCGTCCGGCGGTGGCGGGCGACCTCGCGGCCATCATGGGCATCTACAACTGGGCGGTGAACCAGACCTTCGCGACCCTCGACGCCGAACCGCTCGACCAAGAGGAGGCGCGGGACTGGTGGGAGGCGCACGGTAGCAAGAGCCTTCTCCTGGTGGCCGAGGCCGAGGAGGGGGTGATCGGCTGGGGCCGGCTCCTGCCCTGGCTTCGGCGCGGGCTCAGCTCGACCGTCGAGGACCTCGTCTACGTCGATCCCCTGATGCAGGGCCGGGGCGTCGGCAAGGCCCTGCTCGGCCGCTTGGTCGAGGAGGCGACGAGCCTCGGTTACCGGCTGATGGTCGCGCAGGTGGCGGCCGACAACCGCGGCGGTCGCCGGCTGCACGAGTCGCTCGGCTTCAAGGAGGTGGGCGTGCTCCACCAGGCCGCCCACAAGTTCAACGTCTGGATCGACGTGACCCTGATGGAGCGGCCGCTGAGCTAGCCCATCTCGGCCAGGTCGGGTGCCCCGGTCGCGTAGGCGGAGGGGTAGAGGACCCGCATCACGCCGCCCGTCTGCCACTGGCCGACGACCGCTGCCGCCCGAAGGTTCTGGCCGGCGTCGGGCGCTCCCGGCGGCGCGAACCGGACGCCGCCTCCGTTGATCTCGCCGCCGACGGGCACGTCCACCTTGGTTGCCGCGGCGCGGATCGACTCGCTGGTAACCGAGCCGGACAGGCTGCCGAGCACGTCGTGGAAAAGCGTCCAGCCGCCGACGAAACCCGCCACGCCGGGGATCTCCATCGCCTGGCCGTGGTTGTCGGCGGCGAACTGTTTGATCGCCGAGGCGAGCAATGTCCTCGCTGCCGGAGTGAGGGCAGCGGGCGAGATCACCTGGTCGGGCTTATCGGCGGCGTAGACGCCCAGCGCCTGGTTGCCAAGCCTCGCCTGGAACTCGGGCAGGCAGAAGGCGGAGCTGGTGCCGATGGCGGCCTTGAGCGAGAGGCCGTCGGCGAGCACGGCCTTCCAGACCGCGATTCCGTCGTCAAGGTAGCTGACGTCCCAGAGAAAGTCCGGGCGCGCCGCGGCGACCTGGGCGACCACCGCCGCCGGGTCGAGGGTGTTCGGGTTGTACTCGATCGAGGTGACCGACCCGATGCCGGCAGCAGCCGCCGCGGCCGCCTCACCGCCCGACACCGAGCGGCCGTAGAAGTCGTTGGTGTGGACGATCGCGACCCTGGTGGCCGCCGGGGCCAGCGACAGCTTCGGCATCAGCACCTGGATCGTGAACTGGGCCGCCATCCTGCCGAGGGTGCTGCCGGTCGCCACGGTCCGGAAGACCCAGTGGCGCTGGTTGGTCACGTCGTCGGCGACCGCGCCGGTCTCCCAGTAGACGACGTGGCGCGCCTCCGCCTCGGCGGACGCGGCCACCGAGAGGTTGCTGCCGTAGGTGCCGGCGATTACCTGCACGTGGTCGGAATCGATCAAGTGGTCGACCGCAGCCGCTGCCTGGTCGGGTGTCTCCGCGTCCATCACGGTGAGCTGCACCCGGTCCGCCCCGGCGACGCCCTGGCTGCGGGCCACCTCCAACGCCGCCTTGAGGCCTCCGAACTCCTCCCGGCCGCCGGGCGCTTGTGGTCCGGAGAGCGGGTAGACAGCGCCGATCGAGATGGTCGAAACCCGATCCAGCAGGCTCGAGGCGCTGCAGGCGGCGAGGACGACTGCGGCCAGCGAGAGAACCGCGATGAGGCGCGACATCACGCCTGAGAATAGTGCGCGGGGCTCAGGCGGCGGAGGTGGCCCCTGCCGCCGCCAGCTGCCGGCTGAGCTTGTCGGCCGCCGCGTAGCCGTAGTTGACCTCGGACGTGGTGCCGTCGCCACGCACGACAACGGTGGTCGGCACGGTGTAGATGGAGTAGCGCCTGGCCAGGTCCGCCTCGGCGATGGCATCGATCCTCCTGACCGTCGCCTCCAGCTTTCGAAGCGCCGGTTCCTGGTGGGTCTTGCAGATCGAGCACTCCCGGGTCGTGAAGTAGAGGATGTAGGGCTCGCCGGCAGAAGTGCCCACTTCTTCTACCGCACGCCGGCGAGCTTGCCAGGAGGTCACCCTGGCGGCCACCGCGGTAAGGCCGACCGTCGCCCCGGCGATGCCGATTGCGACGGCTTGGACCTCGAAGCTCATGCCTGCCTCAGCACCCCGGTGCGTCCGAGCAGGAAGTAGACCTGGCACCCCACGCAGTAGCTGAAGGCCAGGTTGATGAAGGCGAGGACGGCGACCAGCAACGACACCGCCAGCCCCAGGGCGGGGAACAGCGGGAGCAGCGCCGAGGCCACCACGACGAAGACGCCGCCCAGCCCCTGGGCGAAGTTGTGCGGTGTCGGCGAGTCCTCCAGCGGACGCTGCCTGACGATGCCGCGGGGCTTGAGGAGCTGGAAGTAGACCTGCTTGAAGAGCGCCAGCTCCGGCTTCCAGGTGCCGAGCAGCATCACCACCGCCAGGGCGGGGATCAGCAGCTCGAACCAGGCCGAGAAGGCGCTGCCGACGAAGGCGACCAGGACTGTGAGGATGATCCCCGCCTGGTTCACCTTGAGAGCGCTGTGGTCGACGATCCCGATTCGGGCGGCCAGTTTTGCTACTTCTCGATCGGGGCCTTGATGAGGGACCCCCACTCGGTCCAGGAGCCGTCGTAGTTCCGGACGTTCGGGTAGCCGAGGATCTCGGTCAGCACGAACCAGGTATGCGCCGAGCGCTCCCCGATCCGGCAATAGGCGATCGTCTCCTTGTCGGGTTCGATGCCCTGCGCGCTGTAGAGCTCTTGCAGGTCGGCCACGCTCTTGAAGGTCCCGTCCTCCTTGACGGCCTTGGCCCAGGGGATGTTCTTGGCAGTCGGGATGTGGCCGCCCCGCTGAGCGCCCTCCTGCGGCAGGTTCTCGGGTGCGAGCAGCTCGCCCGAGTACTCGCCCGGGGAGCGGACGTCGACCAGGCCCGCCTTGCCGATCCGCTCGGCGACGTCGTCGCGGTAGGCCCGGATCGACTCCTTGGTGGAGCCACTGAACTTGAAGCCCGTCTCCCCGTAAGAGGGGGCCTCGGTGCTGAAGTCGCGGCCCTCGGCCTCCAGCTTGACGCGGCCGCCGTCCACCAGCTTCACGTTGTCGAAGCCGTAGTACTTGAGCGTCCAATACGCGTAGGCGGCGAACCAGTTGTTGTTGTCGCCATAGAGCACGACGGTCGTCTTTGGACCGATTCCGCTGCTGCTCAGCAGCTGTTCCAGCTGGTCTTTGGCGGCGATGTCGCGCACCGGCCGAGCCTGGAGGTCAGTGCGCCAGTTCCACCCCACCGCGCCGTTCAGGTGGCCCTTCTCGTAGGCCGTGGTGTCGACGTCCACCTCGACCAGCCGGACTGCCGGGTCGTTGAGGTGTTCGACGGCCCAGTCAGTGCTGACCAGGGCGTTCGGGTTGGCGATGTGTCCATTGCTTCCCATCTGTTTTTGTCCTTTCAGGTTTCCGAGATTGGCAACCAGGCATGGCTTGGCTGAAAAAAAGAAGAAGACCGGGGCTTCCGCCGGGGCCTTTATGAAGTGGAGGCGCGGAGGAAGTTCTTGCCGGTCTTCAGCGCTTACAGAAGCAGGCGGGAGTATGGATCAGCCGCATCGCGGGATACTGATAGCCGTTCTCCAGCCGCATTTGACGGCATTGTAACCACAGGTCGAGACCGATTTCTTCCATCCGGATAGGCTTGATCTGCTGATGCGAACCGGTCTCATCAAGTACCAGGCGCTGGGCAACGATTACCTGGTCCTCGACCTGCCCGGCCCGCTCGATGAGCTCCTGCCCCTGCTGCCGGTGCTCTGCCACCGCCAGTTCGGCCTCGGCAGCGACGGCCTGCTCGCCTTCGATCCGGCCGCGATGTCGGTCCGCATATTCAACCCCGACGGCAGCGAGGCGCAGAAGAGCGGCAACGGGCTCCGGATCACCGCCGCCCACGCCGTCCTCGAGCACGGCGCGCCGGAACGGTTCGAGATCTTGACCATGGATCGCGCCAACCAGGTGACGGTGCTGGAGACCCTGGGCCCGCGGGTCGTCAGCGAGCTGGACATCGGGCGCCCGTCATTCCGGGCCGCCGACCTGCCGGCAACGGTGGAGGGGGAACCGGGGCAGGTGACCATCGAGACGCCCGCCGGGACCGTCAAAGCAACACTGGTCTCGGTCGGCAACCCACACGCGGTGGTGTTCGGCGAATCGGTGGACCCCCGGCGGATGGTCGAGCTGGGCCCGCACATCGAACGGCACCCGATGTTCCCGGAGCGGACCAACGTGCAGCTGGTCGAGGTCCTCGACCGGGGCCGGGCGCGGATCGAGATCTGGGAGCGCGGAGCCGGTTACACCCTCGCCTCCGGCACCAGCGCGAGCGCCGTCGCGGCGGCGCTGATGCGGGAGGGCTTGGTCGACGAGCGGGTGACGATCACGATGCCCGGTGGCGAGCTTCATGTTCACCGCGGAGCTGACGGCGGACTGGTCCAGCGTGGACCCGCCCAGCGGGTCTACCGGGCGGAGCTCGAGCTCACCGACCTGATGGGGGTCAGGATTCCACCCTCGGGCTGACCCCGGCGGCGGTTGCCCTCAAACGGAGAACGGCGGCCAGGCTGCTGCCAGGCCGCACGTGTCCCCCTTTCCCGGGGCCTTCCCTCCCTCTTCAGACGGCTTGCCCCTGGATCGCAAGGTAGAACTCGCGGTCCCCGGAGGAGACCAGCGAGGCGCCGATGCCCCTCAGTGCCTGGGAGACGGCTTCCATCCGGTCGACGGGGCCGTCGTACTCGGCCTCGAAGGCGGCGACGTCGCCGTCCGAGCCGAGGGACCTGACGCTCGACATCCCGGGCGCGCTGTCGAGCAGCTCGGCGACCTTCTCCGCCAGCTCGGCGTCGAGGATCGGGCGAACGCTGACCAGCACCTTCGGGCTCTCCTCGGCAGTCAACCAGTCGAGGCCGAGGAACGCGGAGGGAAGCCGGACGGGCGTCGGCTCCGCGGGAAGAAGATCGGAATCGGTGCCCCAGCCGAGGCTCTCGACCACGTTCTCCGGCTCGCCCTGGGGCTCCGGCAGGAAGGGGGCGCGGTAGCTCTCGGGCAGCGGAGCCAGGCTCGCCTGGGCCGCCTCGACGCGCTCGGGCGCTGAGGTCGAAACCGGCAGGACCGGGGCCGGGGGCTGGACGGTAGCGGCGGCGCTGCGAGCGCGGATGCGCTCGAAGAGCTCGGTCGGGACCGACGACCGCCAGTCAGATGCCGGCTGGGATTCGCTGCTGCGGCGCTCGAAGCGCCAGTGGTCGAGAAGCGTGGGCTCGGACAGCTGGACCAGGTTCTCGCTGTTGTCGGAATCCGTTCCTTCCACCGTCATCTCGGGGTTTTCCGCCGTGCTCATGACCGCAAGTTATGACGGCTGCCGGTCATGTCACCGTCATGCCGGCGACGCGTCGCGATCAGAGCTGGATCGACGGGCCCCCAGACCCCTCCGAGCTCGGGAGGTAATGGCTGATCGCATGGGCGAGGTTGGGCAGCGGCAGGGACTGGAGCCAGACCTTGCCCGGGCCCGTCAGCTGGACCAGGAAGAGGCCGTCTCCGCCGAAGAGCACGTTGCGGATCCCCGGCACCGTGGTCACCGAGAACTGGACGCTGGCGTCGAGCATCCCGACGTGACCGGGATGGACGCGGATCGTCTCGCCGGCCGCCAGCTCCTTCTGAACGACCTCGCCCTGGAGCTCGCACCACCAAAGGCCCTGGCCCTGGATCCGCTGCATGAAGAGGCCCATGCCGCCGAAGATGGCGCCGCCGAGCTTCTGCTGCATCGCCACCGTGAGCTGGATCTGGGCCGTGCCGGCCAGGAAGCCGTGCCGGTGCACAACGTATCCGGGATGGCCCGCCGGTAACTCGACCGGCAGAATGGTGCCCGGGACCTTGGTCGCAAAGCCGACCTGTCCGGGAGCCTGGTAGGCGTAGTACTGGGTCATGTAGATGGTGGAGCCACTGATCGCGCGGGTCAGGGCGCCGAAGAGCCCACCCTGCTGGCCCCCGACCGCGGTGCCGCTCTGTAGCCCGATGCTGGCGGTCATCCAGGAGAGCTCCCCGGACTCGGCGAAGATCCACTCCTGCGGCTGCAACTCGACCTCCAGGACCGGCATGGTGGTGCCTAGGATCTTGTAATCCACGTCCTCTTCCCCTCTCTCCTCTTTTTGTCTATGAACCGCCGCCGGCGGGCCGGCCGGCCGCGATGACCATGAGGCCGCGGTCCGCGGCGGTCAAGACCCGCGCCCCATCCGGTTCGACGACCACATCGTCCTCGATCCGGACTCCTCCCCAGCCGGGCACGTAGACGCCCGGCTCGACGGTCACCACGTTACCCGCCTCCAGCCGCACGGTCGAGCCGGGCTCGAGGTTGGGAAGCTCGTGCGCGTCGAGGCCGAGACCGTGCCCGGTGCGGTGAATGAACCGCTCGCCGTAACCCGCCCGCTCGAGGCTCTCCCGCGCGGCGGCGTCGACCTCGCCGCAGGTGGTTCCCGCCCGGATCGCCTCGATCGCCCGGTCGTGGGCGTCGAGCACCGCCTGGTGGACCCTTTGCTGCTCAGCGTCGGGCTTTCCGATCACGGCCATCCGGGTGGTGTCGCCGTTGTAGCCGCGGTGTCGGGCGCCGAAGTCGAGCAGGACCAGGTCGCCAGGCGTAAGGCGGCGCTCGCTGGGTCCCAGGTGCGGCAGCGCCGAGTTGGGTCCGCTCTGCACCAGCGGAGCGAATGCCAGGGAGGCGCCGGATTGCTGGATCAGGGCCGCGAGACGGCCCGCCACCTCGCGCTCGCTCAGGCCCGGGCGAAGCTCGGCGAGGATGGACTCGGTCGCCTGGTCGGTGAGGCGGGCGGCCTCGGCGAGCAGCTCCAGCTCGGCGGGCTCTTTGACGGCGCGGAAGGAGCGCATCGCGGGCGAGGCGTCGACCACGCGACCGGCCTCGATCGATTCCAGGCGGGCGAGCGTCAGGTGCTCTTTCTCCACGGCGAGCACGTCCGCGTCCCCGAGGGCGTCGATGAGGACCCGATAGGGGTCTGTCCCATCGCGCCAGGAGACGACCCGGACCTGGCGGGCCCTGCCCTCGGCGTTCTCGCGCTCGAGGTCGGGGACGACCAGCACCGTCTCGCCGGCGGCGCGGACCGCAACCGCCATCAGCCGCTCGTGAGGGTTGGCCAAAAAGCCGGTCAGGTAGAGGATCGAGACCGGGTCGCTGACCCAGGCCGCCCCCGCGCCGGCCGCCGTCATCCATTCGCGCAGCCGGGTGAGACTCACAGGCATCGAGGGTACATTTGCCTCGAGGCTTTCGTAATTTCCTTGGACGACCACAAACACCTGCTGACCGGCGGACGGCTCCGGCAGGCCTTCCTGCTGACCGCCTTCATCCTGCTGGTGGAACTGGCGGCTGGCCTCCTGTCCCATTCGATCGCGCTGCTCGCCGACGCCGGTCACATCCTCACCGACGTCTTCGCACTGGGCGTGGCCTGGTTCGCGGTGGTGCAGTCGAGCCGCCCCGCCGACCTCCGGCGGACCTATGGCTACCAGCGCGTCGGCATCCTGGCCGCGGGCGCCAACGCCGTGACCCTGGTCCTGATCGTGATCCTGATCCTGGTCGAGGCGGTCCAGCGCCTGCTGCACCCGCAGCCCGTGAACGGCGCCCTGGTGATCGTGTCCGCCCTGGTCGCGATCGGGGTGAACGCCTACATCGCGCGCGGGTTGCGCGCCGATGACCGGAACCTCAACGTGCGCGCGGCCCTGCTCCACGTGCTGGGTGACCTCGCCGCCTCGATCGGAGTGGTGGCGGCAGGAGCGCTGATCCTGCTCACCGGCTGGCTCTACGCCGATCCGATCGTCTCCATCCTCATCACCGGGCTGATCAGCTTCGGGGCCTGGCGGATCGTCATCGACGCCGTCAACGTCCTGCTGGAGGGGGTGCCTGCGGGCATCGATCTCGACGAGGTGCAGGGCGAGATCACCGCGGTGGCAGGGGTCACCTCGGTCCACGACCTTCACGTCTGGTCGCTGTCGGGTGAGTCGATAGCGCTGAGCTGCCACATCGTGGTCCCCGAGGACCAGCCGGCCGCTGACTCCGAGCACATCGTTCGAGAACTGGAGATGTCGCTCTGCTCACGCTTCGACATCGGCCACACGACCATCCAGGTCGAGTCCTGCCATCCCTGTTCCGCGGAGTTGACTCATGGGCCGGACGAGCACAACCATCCCCACTTTGCGGTGGGTTAGCCGCGCCGGCTACTCGATGGCGAGGATCGTCAGCTCGTAGGGCTCGCCGCCGCCGGGGTCGACGCTGACGGTGTCTCCCTTGCGGTGGTTGAGCAGTGCCTTTCCCACCGCGGATTCGTTCGAGATGCGGCCGTCGGCCGGCGACGCCTCCGCCGGACCGACGATGGTGTAGTGCTCCTCGGGTCCGCCGGCCTCGCTGAAACGCACCGTCGAGCCCAGGTGCACTACTCCGTCGGCGACGGGCGCGGAGATCAGCGACGCATTGCGCACGATCTGCTCGAGCTCGGCGATGCGTGACTCGATGAAGCCCTGTTCGTTCTTGGCCGAGTGGTACTCGAAGTTCTCCGACAGGTCTCCAAGTTCGCGCGCCGACTTGATCTTCTCGACGATGTTCGGCCGCCGCACCCCTGTCAGCTCGGCGAGCTCAGCCCTGACGGCGGCGAGGCCTTCGGGCGTGATGTCGACTTTTCCAGATTCCGGCACAAGGTCAGTCTAGAAGTGGCGTTAGTACTTATGCTGTGCGCCGCATTCGCCCGCGCAAATAAGGAGGAAGTGCGTTTATGAGTTCGATCCGATGTTGAGGGCTCGTCTCCTGACCGTGGTGATGCTGCTGATGGGCATCCTGTTGGTGGTCGGTGGAACCGTCTCGGTGCTGCCAACCTCACTGCTGCCGTTCGACGGCCTGGCCGGCGCTGACGTCTCGGTCGCCGGGGTGGCACTCGGGGTCGGCATCGCGGCCGCCTCGTTCAACCCCGAAGCCCACGTCAGCTGGGTTCGGATCGCGATTCTTTACTCGATCCTCGAGATCGTCTATCGAGTCGTTTTCGGCATCTTCTGGGGCACCTGGGGAACTGGGGTCCCGTCCCTTCTGGCGATCATCTTCGCGATTGTGCTGATCGTCCTCTACCCGCGCCGCGGCGAACTCATGCCGCACGCGGACACGAGGCCGGCAGTCGCAGGCGCCCACTGACGGCGCGAACAGCCAGCTGAAATAAGAGAAAGGGGAAGGCTTCTTTCGCGGGAAGCCTTTCTCCTTTCTTTTTTATCCCGCTTTATGCCGCTCCCGGCACCAGTGCCTGCGCCTGCGCGGTGAGGCGCTTTTGGTAGAAGTAGGACAGCCCGAAGACGCCGGCGCCCAGCGCGACTCCCACGACCGCCGCCGCCGCCGCGTGAAGGGGCACCGGGTAGAGGGGGATGAAGGCGGTGACGTCATCGCCGAGAACGAACGCGGCCGCCAGCGCGGCCGGGGTCAGCAGCGGCAGCAGCTGGAGGCGCTGGAGCACCTCCGGCACCGGCGGCTCGGGGCGCGCCATCTGACGCTGTCCCATGACAGAGACCGAGCGGACGTAGCGCAGACTGGGCGTCACGCTGATCGCAACCTGGACGACGTTGCCGGGCACCTTGGCCAGCTTCTCGGGCGGGCAGAGATACTGCTCGGTGCCGCTCCGGGTGCGGATCATCAGCATCCCGAGACCTCGGGAGGTGCTGACCGAGCTGGCCCCGAGAAGCTGGCCCTGGACGACCAGCGGCTGTGCCCTGCGGTCCTTGAAGGCGAGCCTCACGCCGGGACCGATGAGGCTGACGAGGATCACTATCGGCGCCAGCCAGGCGACCGCCGCGATGATCTTGACTGGGAGTCCGGTCGGTGCGAGAGGACCCCAGATCAGCTCGGCGATGACCAGCAGGCAGAATACGATCGCCGCCAGGGAGTAATAGCCGAGGCGGATCACCCACTCGGGGGAGTACCCCTGGAGGAAGCCCCCCGCCTCGACGTAACGCTCTCGTTGCCGCCGCTGCTGGGCTCCGCCCGGGGGCGCCGAGGAGGCCTTGGGGCGAACCTGGCGCATGGTCTTTTTCACCTGGCGCACCTGTGCGCGCTTCTTGCCCATCTTGTGGAAGGCAAAGTCTATCGACCGTCCGCAAGCCCCGGAATTGGGCTAGGCTTCGGTGGACTGCGCTTCTGCAAGGACGGAAGCCGCTTCGATATGAAGATCAGGATTCGAGGAGCTTTCAACATCCATGGGTGACTTCGCCACGTCGGTCCCGAGCGCTTCCTCGGCCGCCGTTTACAGGTACGCGGTGGAGCTGGTCGAGGACACCCGGCGAGCCAACGAGACCAAGATGGCCGACGCCCGCGACCTTGCGGCGGTCGTCCGGATCGCGGACGAGCCCGCCGCCGACCGGATCCTGGGAGCCGCCGAAGAGGCGTGCGCCCGTGACCTGCACATCGCGGAGCAGCAGGCAGAAGAGGTGGTCCGCCACGCGCGAAGCGGGATCATGGCGGCCGTCCAGCGCTACGCCCAGGCCCTGGTCGAGGACGCTCGCAGTGCCGGGCAGAGCCGCCTCGACAAGGCCACCGAGCTGGCCGAGCTGGTCCGGCTGGCCGACGCGAATTCAGCCGACCGCCTGCTGCAGGCCATCCATACCGTGAATGAGGCCTCGCTCCGGACCGCCGAGCGCCAGGCCAACGGCGTCCTCGAGGCCGCCCAGACACGGCTCACCATGTCCAGCCGGATCGGCGAGGGATCGCCGTCGCCCTACGCGACCCAGAACGGACCTCCCGTGGCCCCGCTGCCGCCGGTTGCGACCGAGCCGGAGAGGATCATGATCGGCGAGCCCGACCCCCAGGAACCGAGTTCGGCCCCCCCGGTGCCGTCCTACTATTCATCGCCGGCCAACGGCTCGCCCAGCGAGCCGCGTGCCGACGAGGCGGACGTCGACCGCTTCCGCCCGGAGGGGTCATAGGCAGGAGCCCGTAGGAGAGAGCAGACATGAGCCAACCTTCCCAGGGCCGGGTTCTCCAGGAGGTTGCTCGCCGTCTTGCCGAGGTTTTCGCCGTCGCGTCGGCGATGGTGGCCGCGGCCGAGGAACGAAACCGGGTCAGGGAAGCCGAGACGGCACGAATCGCCGAGGTTCTCGGCCGGGCCGACAACTCCAGCCGGCGGCGGGTGATGACGGCTCGCCGGGCGGCCAGCGCCGCTGAACTGCAGGCGGCCCAGGCGCTGGCGGACGAGATGCGCTACCAGGCCGGGTCTCGCGCCCTGGCCGCCGTCCACCGCTACGCCGGCACGTTGACGCGAGAGGCGGAGGAGGGCAACACCCTGGGCCGGCAGCGCCTCGGCGAACTGGGCGAGATGCTGGGCCGCCTCGATCGCAGCCAGGCCCGCTCGCTGCTCGAGGTCGTGGAGAAGGCCGAGGCCGAGCGGCTGGCCAGCGCGCAACGCCAGGCGTCGGACCTGTCCGCCCAGATCCAGGAAGCCATCGGAGCGCTGCCGGCGCCACCTCTCGAGTTCGACGACGCGCGCCCGCGCTCGCGTAAGAATCGCCGCCGGGCGCGCAAGGAGACGCGAGCCGCCGAGGTCGTGGACGACCCGGGCCAGGTGGTCCACCTCGACCCCGCCCGTCGCCGTAGCGCGACCTAGCGGGGACCGTGACCGGGACCCTCTTGACCACCGTCGAGGTGGCGGAACGGCTCGGCCTGAGCGGTGCCGCCGTGGCCCAGGCCGTGAGGACCGGCGCCCTCCAGCCCGCCGCCCGAACGGCAGAGGACTTCCTCTTCTCCGAGCGTGCCGTCGCCGCCTTCGCCGAGCGCCGGGCGCGGGCCGCCGCGTCTCCCCTGCAGGCGCCTGCAGCCAGTTCTCGGACCGAGTGGACGGGGGACGTGGACCGGCTCAACTCCTGGTTGCGAGACCTGACCGATGCCATGCCCGGCCGGCGCCCCGACCAGACCATCGCCCTCGGAGCGAGCGCCTCCGCGCCGGAAGCTCCACCGCCGAGCGCCGCGCCGCCAGCAGCTGCAGCGCCGACAACGCCGCCTGCTCCCGCGGTACTGGCCGACTTTCAACGCCCGTCCCCGCCACCTACGGCCCCTCCCGCGCCGGTTGCAGAGCTCGGGTTGCCGCCGCGGCCGGTACCCGAACCCGAGCCACCTCCCGTAGTCGAGCCGGAGCCCGCGCCCCCGGCAAAACCAGAGCGAGAGCCCGTCCCCGAGCCGGAGCCCAAGCCGGATCCCCAGCCAGAGCCGGAGACGGTCCCCGAGCCCAACCCGGTCGTGGACGCGGCTCCCCCGGCGCCGCAGCCCGCGCCGGAGCCCGCACCCGAGCCGGCGCCCCAGCGGGCGGCCCAGCTCACGCCAGAGCCCGCACCCCAGCCGGCGGCCCAGGCCGAACCGGAAGCCGCGCCCGAGCCAGCGCCCGTCGTCGACGCCGCCTCTTCCACCCCCGAGCCTGGGCCCGAACCCGGCCCGCTGCCCGCCGCCGAACCCGAGCTGATCCTCGCCGCGCCGATCCAGCCCGCGCCGAGCTCGGGGCTCTCCCGGCAGGCGATCCTCGTCATCGAGCCGATCAACAAGTTCCGCGTCCTCCGCGAAGTCGCCGACCGCCTGAGCGCGGTGCCGGGGATCACCGACGCCCGCCTGGAGCGCCTGGAGTCGGGCCTGGCCACCTACCGGGTCAGCTTCGGCGACACGCAGCCGAACGGTGAAGCGATCGCCGGGGCACTCGCCCCGCTGGGGCTCCAGGTGATGCTGGTCGACTCGCAGTGAGGCGCCTGCGCCTGGGCCCGATGCTGGGCGCCACCGTCGCCGGACTGGTCGGCGGCGCCGTCTTCGCCTCGGTCCTGCTCCTGGTCGTAACGCCCAGCGCCGGGCCGACCTACTGGGCGGCCGTGGCCATCGCCACCGCCGTCTCCCTCGGCGCCGCCCTCGGCAGCCAGGTCGTCGGCGCCCTCCAGCCGCCGCCTCCAGCCGAGGAGGGGATGACCTACGCGCTGAGCTTTTCCGCCGCACCGCCTGGCGGCCTGATGCCGACGGCGGAGGCGATGGTCCGCTTCGACGAGGAGCTCCGGCTGGCCGCGGAATATGGCCGGCCGCTCTGCGTCGCCCTGGTCGGCCTCGACCCCGCGGAGGGCGTCGAGGCGACGGACGCCCTGGAGGCGCTCCGTCAGCTCAGCGCCGGCGCGGTCCGCAAGCAAGACGTGGTCACCGACCGGGGATCGGCCGAGGTCCTGTTGATGCTGCTGGAGACGACCTACTCGGCGGGCTGGGTGGTGATGGAGCGCATTCACCACCGCGTCTCGGCAGTGGGCGTCGGGGCCCTCCGCTGCGTGCTGGTGGCGCCGGGCGAGACCGATACCCTGCGCGAGGTGCTCGACGAGCTCGACAGCGGCCTCGAGGCGTGTCGCGACATGGACGTCCACTTCGCCGATCCGACCAAGCTGCTCGCCCCCGCCCGCTAGGTGAACAGCGTGCCCGAGAGTTGCCCGCTCTGCCGGGCCGAGCGGATCTCGCGCTGGTACTACGAGTCGGAGCTCTGCTGGATCGCCGACTGTCAGATCTGCTCGACCCCGATGGTCGTTTGGCGCAGCCACGGGATGCCCGACGAGCCCACCCGCCAGGCCATGCGCGACGAGCTTGCCCGGGTGGCGGCAAAGGAGTACCCGGAGGGCTGGTGGTTCGACCCCGTCATGCGGCAGATCCCGGACCACTTCCATTGCCATGCGAGACCCAAGAACGGGTTCTTCGGGCCGCGGAAAAGTAGCCAACCCACCACCTGAGCGGTGGTGCTAATCTCCGCTCGCCCATACTGAAAGGTAGAAGCAAGTACTCGGGCGGCTAAAGCACAAGTGCGTGTCCCGTCCGCCAGGAGGTAAGGCCTCAGATGCCAAGAGCGATCTGGAGTGGCGCCATCAGTTTCGGGCTGGTCAACGTACCCATCAAGCTGTTCACCGCAACCTCGCAGAAGGACGTCCGCTTTCACCAGCTCCACGACAAGGACGGCGCGCGGATCCAGCAGAAGCGCGTCTGCAGCAAGGACGGTGAGGAGGTCCCGCTCGAGCACATCGTCAAGGGCTATGAGGTCTCCCGCGACCAGTACGTCGTGGTCACGCCCGAAGAGCTGGAGGCGCTCGATCCCAAGGCCTCCCGGACCGTCGACATCCAGGAGTTCGTGGACCTCGACGAGATCGACCCGGTCTACTTCGACTCGACCTATTACATGGTCCCCGAGAAGGGCGCGGCGAAGGCCTATGCGCTGCTGCTGGAGGCGATGCGAGCCTCCAAGAAGGTGGCCATCGCCCGCGTCGTGCTGCGCCAAAAGCAGCACTTGGTCGCGCTCCGGCCCCTCAACAACGCGCTCTCGATGGAGACCATGCTCTACGCCGACGAGGTCGTCGGCACCGATAGCCTGGAAGGCCTTCCCGAGGACGTCGAGGTCACCGACCGCGAGCTCAAGATGGCTCAGCAGCTCATCGAATCGCTGGCCGACGACTTCAAGCCCGAGCGCTACAAAGACGACTACCGGGAGCGGGTGCTGGGCATGATCGAGCGGAAAGCCGAGGGGCAGGAGCTCGTCGTCGCCGACGAGGAGGAGGAGCAGGCCCCCGTGGTGGACCTGATGGCCGCCCTCGAGGCCAGCCTCGCCGCGGCCAAGGTGCGGCGGGAGGTCGAGCCCGCCGAGGAGACGCCGGCCAAGCCCGCACGCCGGCGCAGGAGCGCCTGATCCCCGACTCGAAGACCGTCGACGTCGTCGTCGAGGAGCGAAAGCTCAAGCTCTCCAACCTGCAGAAGGTCCTCTACCCGCAGGCCGGCTTCACCAAGGCGCAGGTGATCGACTACTACACGCGGATCGCGCCCGCGGTGCTTCCCCACCTCCGCGACCGAGCCCTGACCCTCAAGCGCTACCCGAACGGGGTGGACGCCCCTTACTTCTACGAGAAGCGGAGTCCGGAGCACCGCCCGGAGTGGGTGAAGACCAGCCCCGTCTGGAGCGTCGGCAAAGGGCGGGACATCCAGTTCACGGTCTGCAACGACCTGCCCACACTGGTCTGGCTGGCCAACCTGGCCGACCTCGAGCTCCACACCAACCTGTCGCTGGTCAGCGACTTCCTGCAGCCGACCATGATGGTCTTCGACCTCGACCCGGGCCCGCCGGCAAGCATCGTGGATTGCTGCCGGGTCGGGCTCTGGATCCGGGAGATCTTCACCCAGCTCGAGATCGAGGTCTTCGCGAAGACCTCGGGCTCGAAGGGCCTCCAGCTCTACATCCCGCTCAACACGCCGGTCACCTACGAGGAGACCAAGGCGATGTCGCATGCGATCGCGGAGCTGCTCCAAGAACAGCACCCGGAGCTGGTGCTGTCGAAGATGAGCAGGAGCGCGCGCGAGGGCAAGGTCTTTGTCGACTGGAGCCAGAACGACCGTATCAAGACCACCGTCGGCGTCTACTCGCTGCGGGCGAAGGACCAGCCGACGGTCTCCACCCCCGTCAGCTGGGAGGAGGTCGAGGAGTGCCTCGACCGCGGTGAGCCCGCCTTTCTGAGCTTCCTCAGCGATGAGGTGCTGGCGCGATATGGAGAGTTGGGCGACCTTTTCGCGCCCGTCCTGACCGTCCAGCAGAGGCTTCCCGCCCTCGACGGCTTCGGGTCTAAGCCGGCTCGCAAGAGGGCCGCACGGACCCGAACCCGATAGCTGACAGCGACCTGAACCGGTTCCGGACCAGCGGACTTACTTATTTACGGGCTGTCGGTTAGGCCCTAAGCTCCCCCCAGTTCACCTCGAGACGAATCCGAAATGTCGGTGATTTGTCGGTGCAGTGGCGGACGATCGCCACGGTCAGATCCGGAAGAGGCTCTCCCGAGCCCTCTGACCACCGACGAAAGATCGTCAAACAGGCGTTAGAAAGGCCAGGCGCCGCGAGCGTCAATCAAGAAAGGCCAAGGAGGAAATCGTAGAAGTGAGCAAGGTCAAACGGCTACTCGTGGGGATGCTGATCGTGGGAGCCATCACTGCGGCTACCGCGACCGGCACCTTCGCGACCTTCAACGCATCGACAAGCAACAACGGGACCATCACCAGCGGCACCCTGCTGCTGGGCAACAGCGCCAACGGCGGAACCGCCTGCATTTCGACGGCCGACACCGGCGCGGCCAACACCATCACGGCCGGCAACAGCAACGCCTGTGGCGTGCTGTTCACCAGCAACCTCAATCCGACCGGGTCGACCACCGCGTACTTGGACCTGACCAATGACGGCAACTTCAATGCCGCCACTTCGAGCCTGACGGTCAGCGCCTGCTCATCGACCCAGCACAACGTCACCATCAACGGCCACACCTTCGGAGGCGACCCCGCCCGGGTGCCCCTCTGCAACCAGCTCCAGCCCGTCATCGCCGAGGTCACGACCTCCAATGGGTCGACGCTGGCCGCCTCAGGCTGCTATGTCGGAACCGCCAGCGGGACGACCCCGCTCACCGGCTGCAGCTACAGCCCGACGGTCACCGGCGCCGCCGGCAGCTATGCACTGGGCGCGTGGAATGCCGCCGTAACCCGGCACTTCGTGGTCTACGTCAACTTCCCCGACACCACCGACAACGGCTACCAGGGACAGAACGCCGCGCTGACTCTCACCTGGACCCTGAACCAGTAACCGAATAACCAATACGCCCAAAGCGAAAGTAAAAAAGAACGATATGAACGCGACCATGCGAGTCCCTTGCAGTCGCTGCGGGCAGCTGAACCACGTGGAGCGGGCAGCGGAGGTCTCCTTCCGCTGCACCGCCTGCGGGGCCCCCAACACCGTCCGAACCCTTGCCAGCACCGGAACCACCCCGCCTGAGGAGCCCCGCCGGGCTCCCCGGCGGTGGCAGCCGGCGGTCATCCCCCGGTCCGCCGGGTCCCGCGCCGTTACCGCCGCGGTCGCGGTTGAGCGCAAGAGCTCCCTCGGTCGGGCCAAGCAGATCCTGGTGGCCCTGATGGTCCTCGCGACCGCCAGCGTCCTCATCCACCCGGGCGGCACCTTCGCGACCTTCAACGCGCAGACCGCCAACGCGGCCAACATCACCACCGGCGTCCTGCTGCTCGGCGACAAGGTCGCCAACGGCACCGTCACCTCGGAGTGCTTCTCCTCGGGTGGCGCCGCGCCCGGCAACCCCCAGATCGTCAGCTCGGCCAACAGCTCGAACTGCGCCTCGGTCTGGACCGTCGCGGCCCCCAACAAGCCGGGCGACTTCTTCCTCGCCCACGTCGCGATCCGCAACCCGGGCAACGTCTCCGCCAGCACCCTGCAGATCGAGGCAACCACCGGGAACACCTGTGACAGTGCGCCCGGTGTCGTCGACGGCGCGATCACCTACAAGGGCTCGAACCAGGCCGCGCTGACCTCGACGCTGTCGGGCGCCACCATCATCGGCGCCACCTCCTTCACGCTCGCCAGCGCGGCCAACTTCACCGTCGGCGAGTACATCCAGGTCGACACCGGCACCAACGCCGAGAACCTGACCGTCAGCAACATAGTCGGCAACGTCCTCACCACGAACGCGGCCGCCAAGGCCCACGCCAACGGCGTCACCGTGGCCGGGTCCGGCGTCTGCCGCCAGTTGCAGTTGGTCATCGCGAAGACCGACTCGACCTACACCACCATGAGCACCTGCCTCTACGGCAACACCGGCGCAGGCACCACGCCATTCACAGGTTGCGTGTACGACACCGCTCACAACCTTCGCGACTTCAACGATAACGGCGTCGTCGGGGGGACCCCGGGTCCGATCTCGGTCGCCGGCGGCATCGCGGCCGGCGCGACGCAGTACTTCGTGATCGCGATCAACTTCCCGAACTCGGCCGGAAGTGACAACGGCTTCGCCGGACTCGGCGCCGCGACCACGTTCAACTTCTACGCACAGCAGTAGCGGTCGGCAGTAGGTAGGCAATGCAGCCGATGGATGCGCCCGGCTCTGGCCGGGCGCAGCCAACCTCGTCTCGCAGACTGGTCCCGATCCGGCTCGGCGGCGCAGCCGCCCCCCCGCTGCCGGTCCGCCAGGCGGCCGCGGTCCCGATCCGGGTCGTTGCGCCGGAGCTGCCCGACACTCGGCGCACCGCCCCCGGTCGGCTCGGACTCGGTCAGCAGGTTCTCATCAGCCTGATGGTGGTCGGCGTCGTCATCGGAATGGTGGGATCGGGGACCTTCGCGAGCTTCAACGCGGTCACCAAGAACACCGTGGCGATCACCTCCGGCGACCTCGTCCTCAGCGACAAGGTCAACGCCGGGAGCGAGTGCTTCTCGGCGGGCGGAGTTGCTCCCAGCAACCCGCAGACGGTCACCGCCGCCAACAGCGGCGGGTGCACCGGCGTCTGGGGCATCACGACCCAGACACCGGGCACGGCGATCGCACCTCTTCAGATGACCATCCGCAACGCCGGCAACCTGACCGCCTCGGCGCTCGACATCTACGCCCAGGCCGCCTGCGCGGACTCCAACAACGGCGCCGGCTATCACGGCGGCGGCAGCCTCTGCGGCCAGGTCCAGCTGGAGATCGAGCAGTACACCGACAGCACCTTCGGAACCCCGTCCCACTGCTGGTACGGGAGCACCAGCGGCTCCCTCTGCCTGGCGGAGGCGAACAAGACGCCGGGCGGGTGCAACGTCTCGACGTGCACGACCTACCCGTTCAGCGACGCCACCCATACGCTTTCCAACTTCGGCAGCACCATCACCAGCGCGGCTCCCATCAACACCGGGGCGCTGGCCGCTAGCGGCGGCAAGGCCTACTTCCTCGTCTTCGCCAATCTCCCCGGCACCTCCGGCGATACCTTCCAGGGCCGGCGCGCCGACCTCACCTTCACCTGGCACATCATCCAGTGAGCGGCTACCAATCCCCGGTGGTGAACTAAGATGGCCGCGACCTTGCAGATCCCTCCGTCCAGCGAGGCGCGTGACCTCGCGCCTCCCACCACCGCCGAACGCCCTCGATCGCTGCTGAGCGCACTCGTACAGGTGCTCGGGCTGCTGGTGCTGGGCGTGATCGTCCTCTTCCTGCTCTCGCTGACCGTGGGCCCGCTGCTACTCCCCTACAAGGCGCTGACCGTCTACTCCGGAAGCATGGAGCCGCTGATCCATACCGGGTCGGTCGTCATCGACGTGCCCGTGAACGCCCAGGACGTGAAGGTGGGCGACATCGTCACCTTCGTCCGTCCCGACAACCAGAACGAGCTGGTCACCCACAGGGTGGTCGCCATCGAAACCGGACCCGCCGGGCGCCAGTGGGTGACCAAGGGCGACGCAAACAGCGTCGCCGACCCGTGGCGCGTTCCCGCCTCCGGGTCGGGTTACAAGTACTCATTCAGCATCCCCTACTGCGGGTTCGTGCTGGTCTGGTTGCAGTCACCGATCGGCCGCCTTCTCTTCCTGGTGATTCCCGCCGCCGCCCTCGGGCTGCTCACGCTCTACGAGCTCTGGTGGCCGCGGAGGGCGAAGCCGGCCGGTTAGAGGCCATGCAGGCACCCGCGAAGCGGCTACCGCCGCTTCCACTTCCGGAACCCCCCCGCGGCCGCAGCTCCAGTGTTCGGAGCGCACTGCTGGTGATCCTTGTCGTGGGCGTGACCTCGGGCCTGGTCGGGGGCACCGCCGCGGCCCTCAACGCGACCAACAACAACGTGGGCTTCGTCGCCACGCCCTCGCTGGTCGGTCCCAATTCCTCCGTGCTGACCGCGGCCGCCGGCACCCCGCCGGCGATCACCCTCAGCTGGACGGCGGCGACCAACCTGGGTCCCACCTTCAACGAGTACGCCCTCTACCGGGCGAACAATGCCGTGACCACCGCGACCTCCTGCCCGGGGACGGACACCAGCTATACCGGCGCAAACGGGACGCAGATCTACTTCGGCACCGGCCTTTCCTACACCGACACGCCGAGCAACTCGAGCTCGACCGCGGGCTACCTCTGCTACATGCTCTTCGCCGCCTACACCTCGGGCGGCGTCCCCTCGGTCCCTGTCTGGATCAGCCACCCGGTCGCGACGCCTTTTAACCCCTACACCGACGCGACCCACGCGGCGCCGCATCTTCCCTTCGAGGTCCTGTCCCTGACGTACACCAACAAGGCCGTCGCGGGAACGCTGGACAGCCCGGACGTGATCACGATCACCTACAACCAGCCGACCAACGCAGCCGCGATCGCGGCCGCCAACCAGTACGTGTGCACCGACCACACGACCGGCATCATCTACGTCGGAAGCAACATCAACGGCGGTTCCAACAAGTGCTTCAAGTCCGGCGTGGTCGTCACCATCTCGCCTCCCAACGCCGGCAGCTACACGATCACCGGCACGACGCCACTGAAGGACCCGATCTGGGGCAACGGCGCACCGGGGACCACCTTCACCTGGAACAACAACGCCGGCTGCAACGTCGGGGGCACCGCCAACACCGTGCTCTGCGTCACGCTCGGGGTCAACGGGGCTTACGGCGAGACGGTCGCCAACACAGGCTGGACGGTCACCCCGATCGCGGGCACCATAACCGCCAGCGACGGCACCGCCGTATGCACCACCTGCACGGTCCTCACCACCAACCAGCCATGAGCACCATGACCGCCGCTCCGCAGATTCCGGCCGAGAACCGCGACCGCGCATCCTGGACCGTCCTGACGGCGTCGGTTCTGATCCTCGTCGTCGCGGCCCTGCTGGCCGTGAGCGGCCTGCTGGTTCGGCTCGGCAACGACCATGAAGGGCACTCCATCCTTCCGCCCACCGTCGGGGCCGGCGAGTCGGCGAGCGGCCAACTGAAGTTGAGCAATGCGGGCCTGCTACCGGTCGAGGTCTACCTCGAGCCGCGAACCGGAAATGGACTGGCCGATACCTCGCTACCGTCGGGACTTTCCGTCATCGTCCGGCGCGTGTCCGACGGCGCCTACCTCTACCAGGGCCCGATGACGACCTCGATGGGGCCCCTCGAGGTTATCCAGCCGGGCCAGTCGAGCGAGGTCGAGCTGACCGTCAGGTCCGACGAGACCGGCGGGACGGCCGCGGTGCCCATCAACTTCACCTACTTCTGGGCGGCCCGGGTCGCTCTGCCCTGGTGGTGGTGGATTCCGGCCGCCCTGCTGATCGCAGCCTTCCTCGCCTACGGCTACCGGCGGAAGCGAGCGAGAGGGGCCTGAAGCGAGATGGAAGCACGTCTCCCGCGCCGGTTCCCCTACCTGCCGGAGCTCGACGGGGTCTGGCTGCGGTTGATCCTGACCCTGATGGTGCTGATCGCCAGCGCCTCTCTCCTGACCGGCACGGCCGCCACCCTGAACTCGACCACCGTCAACCCGGGCAGCTCGTTCACGGCGGGCACGCTCGTCCTCAGCAACCAGGTGGCCAACCGGAATCCCTGCCTCTCGCAGGGCCCGAGGGTCAGCTGCGACGCCCTCTTCCCGGGCGTCCTGCTGCCGGGCGTTCCCGCGATGGCCAGGGTCACCATCACCAACCTGGGCACCCTGCCGGTGACGACCCTGGGCCTCTGGTCGACGTCCTGCGCGAACGTCAGCGGATCGGGCTCCAACCGCGGCACCGGGGACGTCTGCGCCAGCACCTGGCTGACGATCCACGACGACAACCACGACCAGTGCTACTTCCCGGTCAAGGCGCCCGGCGCCTGCACCACCGCGATGCACGCCACCTTCGACGACTTCGTCAAGGCTTTCAATGGAACGCGCCCGATGGCTCTTTCCACCGACCACCTGGGCGGCGGCAACGCCTACACACTGACCGCCACAATCGACCCGGCCGCGGCCAACGACATCCAGAACCGGGCCGGGAACATCGACTTCATCTGGGAGATCACGCAGGGATGAAAGGGCAAGAGGGGACAGGCCCCCCGGTCTAGAGCTGCTCGCGCAGCAAGGCCGACAGCTCCCGCGCGTTGGTCGTGCCGTAGTTGCCGAAGCAGTTGTTCATCAGGACGTGCGTCTGTTTGGCGGCCCTCGCCACCTCGCGGATCCGCGGGACCCAGTCGGCCAGCTGGTCCTCGTCGTAGAGGTACCGGAAGCGCTCGACCACGGGGATGCCCGGCTTCTCCCAGAGGTCGCTCCGGCGCCCGTGGAACCGCACCACCGCCAGGTCGGGCGAGGTGACAGCGGTCAGCGGCGGGATGCTGGACTTGAGGCCCTGGGGACCGTCCACCATCACGTAGGGGACCCTGTTGTCCTCGAGGAAGCGAAGGGTGCGCTCGGCGTTCTTCTCGTTGAACCAGCTCCCGTTGCGGAATTCGGCCGCGACCTCGACCCCGAGGCGCCGGCGAGCGTCGAGGATCAGCTCGCGGTTCTCGTTGGAGGGAAAGACCCAGCGCGGGAACTGGAGGAAGACGGCCCCCAGCCGGCCCGCCTCCCTGAGTGGCTCGATGGCTCGCCCGAAGCTGGACCAGACCTCGTCGTAGAGCTCTAGAGGCAGGTCCTTGCCGTAGATGCGGGCCTTCGCCGCCAGTTCCTCGGGGAGCTCTTCGCGGATCGCTTTCGGCAGCCGCTTGACCTCCGAGGGCTGCCCGGTCATGAGGGCGTGGGCCTTCACGTCGAAGCGGAATTCGGCGGGCGTCCGCTCGACCCACAGCTCAGCCGTCTCGCGGGCGGGGATCGCGTAGTAGGAGGCATCCACCTCGACCACCGGGAACTGGCCGGCGTAGTAGCGGAGCCGGTCCTCGGCGGTCTTCGCCTCGGGCGGATAGAAGACGCCCGCGGCGGTCATCGTCGGGTCCGTCCAGGAGGCGGTGCCGACGCGCACCTCGCCACCGCCGGAGCCGATCGGTTCCGCCGCCGAGGGCAGCGCATCGGCCCGTGCCCTGGCGGCCTGTGGACCGGGATCGTGCGCGCCGAAGTCCTCGGCTCCCTCCATGAGCCTCAAAATAGGTCGCTATGCGGATCGGCGTCCTGACCGGAGGTGGAGACGCGCCCGGCCTCAACGCGGCGATCCGCGCCGTGGCCAGGCGCGCCTTCGTCCGCAACCTCAAGGTCAGCGGGATCAAGAACGGCTGGGCCGGCGTCCTCGGAGAGGGGGAGATCGAGGATCTCTCCCCCCTTTCGACCCGCGGCATCCTGCCCCTGGGCGGGACCATCCTCGGCACCTCGCGCACCAACCCACTCAAAGAGCAGGACGGGATCGACCGGGTCATCAGCGTCCTCAAGCGATACGGCATCGACGGGCTGGTGGCGATCGGCGGCGACGACACGCTCTCGGTCGCGGTGGCGCTGAACGGGGCTGGCTTCCCGGTGGTCGGAGTTCCCAAGACCATCGACAACGACCTCAGCGCCACCGAGTTCTGCATCGGCTTCGACACCGCGGTGGGCGTCGTGGTCGAAGCGCTCGACCGTCTCCACACCACCGCCTCCGCCCATCACCGGGTCATGGTCGTGGAGGTGATGGGTCGCGACACCGGCTGGGTCGCGATGGAGGGGGGCCTCGCCGGCGGGGCCGACATGATCATCATCCCCGAGTTCCCGGTCGCCCTCGACGAGGTCGTCGAGCACCTCCACCGCCGGCGCGGCGAGGGCCGCTACTTCAGCATCATCGTGGTCGCCGAGGGAATCCGGATGAAGGAGCTGGAGGGAACCGACGCCGCCGCCGAGCACAAGACCGACGCCTTCGGACATGTCCAGCTGGCCAAGCAGGGCGTCGGCGACGCCCTGAGCAGGCACATCGAGGCCACAACCGGCTTCGAGACCAGGGTCACTGTGCTCGGGCATCTTCAGCGGGGCGGCACCCCTTCCAGCGTCGACCGGATCTGGGCGACCCGCCTCGGTGCGGCCGCCGCCGACCTTCTCGCCGACGGCAAGTCGGGCCTGATCCCGGTGCGGCGCAATGGCGAGGTGGTCGTCATCCCCCTGGCTGACGTGGTCGCCGAGCAGCGCCGCGTCCCCCACGAGCTCTACGAGCTGGCTAAGGTCTTCGGCTAGCGCTAGCCCGTATCCGGCGAGCGCGACTCCAACAGCCGGCGGATTTCCTCCTGGCGGAAGCGGCGGTGGCCTCGCTTGCCGACCCGGACCGAGCTCAGGTGGCCGGCTTCGTCCCAGCGGCGGACGGTGGAGATGTCGACGCCGAAGAGATCGGCGACCTCCCGAATCCCGAGCAGACGGTCGGGCTCATTCTTCAAGATCGATCCTTTCCTCGGCAAAACTGGGCAGAGCTGGGCAGGCCGAGCCAGCCACTCTAGCCCAACCAGGGCTCCCTCGAACTGACTAACGCGCGGGCAGCGGCTCCCGCTCGCCGTCCACGACCAGCGCCAGGTCGGAGGGCTCGACCCGCTGGTAGGCGCGCCACAGCTCGGCCACCCGGGCCTCGCGGGGACCCTGGCGCGCCGCCTCGGCCAGCAGCCCGGCGATCCAGGCCTCGCTGAGCTCGAAGGCGAGCCGCCGGGCCGAGGCCTGGGCAGCGTCGGGATCGCCGGAGCCCAGGCGCGCAAGTGAGGTCGCGGCGGCATCCCGGCCGGGTGACCCGAGCTGCTCCAGCTCGGCCAGGAGAGCGTCTGCCACCCCCGGCTTGGACAGCACCCGCAGGGAGTCGAGCGAGAGGACGTTGGTCGTCCCCTCCCAGATCGGCAGCACCTGGGAATCCCGAAGCAGGCGGGGCAGCCCGGTGTCCTCCATGTAGCCCTGTCCGCCGAAGGCCTCGATCGCCTCCGACGCCGCGGCCACCGCCCGTTTTGCGGTGTAGAGCTTGGTCAGCGAGGTGCCGACCCGGAAGACGTTGGCCTCCTGGTCGGTGGCGACCTTCTGCTCAACCCGGCCGAGCAGTTGGGCGAGGCGAAGGGTCAAGAGCAGGCATCCCTCCGCCTCCACGGCCAGCTCGACCAGCACCTGGCGATGGAGCGGCTGGTCCTGGAGCAGGCGGCCGAAGGCCGCCCTCTGCGAGGCGTAGCCACGCGCCAGCATCAAGCCCCGTCGCATGCTGGCGGCCGCGGAGACCGAGTTGTGAAACCGGGTGATGTTCAGCATCGGCGTCATCTGGCTGAAGCCGTGCTCGAGGACGCCGACCAGCTCCGCCTCCGCGCCGTCCAGGGTCACCTCGCCGGTGGCCATGGCGCGGGTCCCCAGCTTGTCCTTGAGCCGGTCGATGCGGTAGGAGTTGCGGCTCCCGTCGGGCATGAGGCGGGGGATCAAGAAGAGGCCGAGGCCGCGGGTTCCGGGCCCGGCACCTTCCGGGCGGGCCAGCGCCAGGACCATCTCGCCGCCGACGTTGGAGCAGAAGAACTTGCGCCCGTGGACCCGCCAGCCGGCGCCCTCGCGCCGGGCGGTCACGGCGTTGGCTCCGACGTCGGACCCGCCCTGCTGCTCGGTCATCCACTGGCCGGCAGTCCAGGCCTGCGCGGGGTCGCGGCTCACGAGGTGGTCGAACCAGCGCCGGCGGAGGTCGTCGGGGCCGAACTCCGACAGCACCCGGGCGGCGGCGTCGGTCATCGCCACCGGGCAGTAATAGGTCGCGGCGCCGGGCTCGAAGAGGTAGCCGAGGGCGGCGTGGACCACCCGCACGTCGGGGCCGGCGATCGCCAGCGCCTGCGGCTCGTAGGGGAGCGCCGTGCAGCCCAGCCGCGCGGCCGTGGCGGCGAGCTTGCGCCAGGCCTCGGGGTAGACGACCTCGTCCACGCGTTCGCCCCAGGGATCGATGCTGCGCAGCCAGGCCGGGTTGCGCTCGCATTCGTCGCCCCAGCGCCGGATCTCGTTGGCGGCGAGGGAGCCGACCGCCAACAGCTGCGGCTCCGCCCACTCGAGGACGTCCGGTCCTAGCCGCGCCCTCAGCGCTGACTGGAGGGCTGGGTCAGCGGCGAAGGTGTTGTCGGGCAGGAGATCCATCAGGTCTGCGCCTCTTGATTCTGGCCGGTCGCTTCGCGGCTTCGCTTGTCACCGTAGAGCTGGGAGTCGGCCGCCGCGGCCAGGGTGTCGAGGGTCATCCCCTCCCGCCACTCGGCGATGCCGACGCTGACCTGCACCTCGAGGTGGCGCTGCCGGCGCGCGTCCGCCAGGTGCTGTTGGAAGCGGGTCACGACGTCGCCCGCGCCGCGGGCGTCGGTCTGCGGCATCACCAGCGCGAACTCGTCGCCGCCGATCCGCGCCGCCAGGTCGAGCGATCGAACCGTCGCCTTGAGGGTGGCTCCCACCGTCCTCAGCGCCTCGTCGCCGGCCTGGTGCCCGTCACGGTCGTTGAGCATCTTCAGGTCGTCAAGGTCGATCATCGCCAGGCTCAGCGAGTCGCCGAAGCGTTCGGCTCGGGCCAGCTCCCTGCGCAGGAAGCTGTCGAACTCGTGGCGGTTGGCAAGCCCGGTGAGGAAATCGGTCCGGGCTTCGCGCATGTGCTCTTGGACCTGGTGCACGGCGACCGCCATCTGTTCGGCGATCGCGACCAGGAACTCGCGGTCGCGAGGCACCAGCTCGTCGCGGGTGCCGGCCACGGCGATCGCGCCGAGCGGGCGCTCGCGGTGGAGGAGCGGGACGATCACCAGCATCTTTGCCCCGACCTGCGCCACCGGCTCGGGCAGGTTCGTTGCCACGTAGGGCACGGGGGAGGCGCCTCGAGCGGCCGGGCCGAGGAAGGGCTGGTCGAGCGCCACCTCGGGAAAGGCCTTGCCGATCGCACTCCAGTCGTGGTGACGCCGGGAGCGCTGGCTGAGGAACCGGAGCAAGCCCTTCTCGACCGAGACCAGCCAGAGTCCCGCCCACTCCACCTCGAGCGCATCGCGAAGCTGCTCGAGCCCGACGCCGACGACGTCGTCCATGTCGAGCGAGCGGCTCATCGCCTTGGCGATCTCGACCAGCACCTCCATCCGGTGGTGCTCGCCCTCGTAGGCCTGGCGGAGGTGGTCGAGGAAGCCCTGGGTGACCATGAGGGCCACCTTCTCCATGAAGCGCGTCATCAGCTCGGCGGCCTTCTCGATCTCCTCGGCCGAGGCGCCTTCGTTTTCCGCGGCGGTGGTGAGGTGCTCCCAGGCGATCTCGCGCCCGATCGAATAGGCCTGGAGCATGGAGTCCAGAGGCAGGCCCTGGGCGGCGCGCTCGCGGCCGAAGGCCCGGACCGCGAGCAATTCCCGGTCGGTGGGGTCGCGCCCTTCCGCGATCAGCTTCAGGAAGACGCCGAGTGCGCCACGGGACACCGCCGAGACGTCCTCTTGGTGGCGCTCCAGGAACTGCGGGTACTCGGGAATCCGCCCCCGGTAACCCTCCACCATCTCGGCGGTCAGCCCGTCGAGGTCCCCCAACAGCGCCGTCGCGATCTCCTGGAGAGGAGTGCCCGGCATGCCGAAATTCTAGGTCGCCCTGCCGATCTGCGAATTCAGGGTGCCAGCCATTGAGGCGCGATCACGGGCTGCAGCCCGGCGCCGGGAGACGCGGCGGCGAGCGATTCAGGCTCGTAATAGCCGTGGCCGCCCGAGACCACCACCGTGTACACCAGCCGGGCGTCGGGAGAGGCCGCCGATAGGCTGCGGGTCGGGTAGGGCGCGCTGGCCAGCGCCAGCTCGAGTGGACCGCTCACCGACACCAGCTGCCCACCGCTGAAGTCGATCTCGAGGCCGGCCGGCGCGCCGGAGGCGGTCACCTCGGAGACAGGCCCCGAAGAGGTGTCGAACTGTCGGTTGTAGATGACCCGGTCGCTGCCAACCAGCACCTGGTAGGGGTACTGGGGAATGAGGTTGTGGGCCCCGAGGAAGGCCTGCGCGGCGGCAGCCAGGCCCGAGGGACCGGTCGGTAGGGTGAGTCCAGTGACCTGGAAACCGGGCGTCCGGCCACCGGCCGGGTCATTGGGGGCCGCCTGCACCTTCAGCCCGCTCCGGCCCGCCAATGCGGTTACGGCCGCGGCGAGCGCGGATCCCGATGGTTCGTCGTAGCGGTAGACCGGCAGCTCGGCCGGCGCCTGGCCCTTCGGGGCGGGACCGGCGATCCCCAGGGCGGGAGCGCCGACCCCCGGGACGGTCGGCAACGCCGGGGAGATCGAACTGTCGGCGCCCCTGACGGCTGGACTCAGCGAGGGCAGGACGCCGAAGGAGGGCGCCGTTGCGAGGCTGGCCCCGGCACTGGTCGCGCTCGGGGTGCCGGACCCTGCCGGATGGAATCCGGTGAGCAGCCAGCCGAGCCCGGCCACCACGACCAGCGCGGCGAGGGCGGGGGCCAGGTGAGCTGGAGCGGAGAGCCACCCGAGCAGGCGCCGCGGCCAGGTGCGCTGTGCCCCCAGGCGCAGCCAGAGCTGGTCGTCGAACTCGGGACGCGGGCGCACCGAGGCGAACATCGCCTCCAGGCGGCGCTCCAGCTCGGGATCTTCAGCCATCTTCCCGCAGCTCTGTTCGAAGCGCCTTGAGGGCCCGGTGGTAGAGCATCTTGGCGGCATCCTCGCTGCAGTCCATTAGCCGGCCGATCTCGAGGAACCCGAGGTCTGAGCGGTGGCGCAAGGCGATCACCTCCCGCTGGCGATCGGGCAGCCGGCGGACCGCCTCCAGGAGGTCGCCGAAGAGCACCCGCTCCTCGGCCAGCCGGGCCGGGTCACGATCCTCGCCGAGTTCGCGGCCGGCCGCCTCGAGCGTGCGCTCGCGGACGCCCGAACGCCGGTGGAAGTCGAGGAGGGCGTTGCGGGCGATCCGGAAGAGCCACGCAGCGGGGGTCGCTGCCTGCGGCTCGAAGCGGCCGTAGGCCTGGTAGGCCTTGGTGAAGACCTGGGCCGTCACGTCCTCCGCCTCGGCCGCATTGCGGAGCTGGGCGAGGCAGAAGCCGTAGATCCGCGGCAGGAACTCCCGATAGAGGTCCTCGAACTCGGGACGCTCGGGCATGCGGCGTCATGGTAGCCAGCCATTCAGGTGAGCTAACGCGCTCCGCTCGGCGCCTGTAACGAAGGGAAGCGTCAGGGCTGGGAGTTGGCCGCCCAGCTGGAGGAGTGTAGCCAAGCTCCTCCCGGACCCTGAGGCCGGCGGCGCAGAGCGCGGTGGGGATGCAGCGTTCCTCGCCCGCGGCGCGGGAAGGTTATTTCAGCTTTGGGCCGATCTCGCCGGGACGGTTGCTGAAGGCGGAGTCCGGTCGGCAGGCGAGAGTCCACATAAGGGACAGCTCGTCGTCGACCGTCCAGGTCCCGACGGCGGCCCCGGCGGCTTGGATCTCGGCCACCATCGACGGCTCCAGCGTGCCCCAAAAACAGGAGTAGAGCTCGGCCGATGCCGCCCTCAGCATCGCCACCGGGTCCACCGGCCGGGAGGCATCGATGATCCCGGCGTCGACCTCGGGCGCGATCTGACGCAGGTGGCGGATGCAGCCATGGTGGAAGGAGATGACGCTCACCCTGTCAGCCATCGCCTGCTCGCGAATGGTGGCGACCAGCTTTTCCTCCAGCCCCGAATAGGGGATCGGGTTCTGCTTGGTCTCGATGACCACGCCGACGCGGTCGCGACAGAGCTCGAAGACCTCTTCCAGGAGCGGGATGCGCTCCCCGCCGCCGGCGTCCAGCTCGCGCAACTCGGCGAGGGTGCGGGCGCCCACCATCCCCTTTCCATCCGTCGTCCGCTCGAGCTGGTGGTCATGGATCACCGCCAGCTCGCCGTCGCTGGTCAGGTGGACGTCGCACTCGACCATGTCGCAGCCGAGCTCGATCGCCGACCGGAAGGAGGCGAGGGTGTTCTCGGGGTGCTCGGCCGGGTTGCCCCGGTGACCGCCGAGCATGATGCGGCCCTCGGCCCTGGCCGCCTCCAACCGCTGCCGCATCGTGAATGGGCCTTGCACCGAATTCGGAGTCTAAACTGCGAGCTTCCAGTGCCCTCGAGTCAGCCCCGGACCATCGCCGAGCTGCGCGCCTCCGGCCACCAGCGGGAAACCGTCAAGCAGGAGATGCGCCGCAACCTGCTGGCCCGCCTCCGCGAGCGGAGGCCGATCTTTCCCGGCATCGTCGGCTACGACGAGACCGTCGTCCCCCAGGTCGCCAACGCGGTGATCTCCGGCCACGACCTGATCTTCCTCGGCGAGCGGGGCCAGGCCAAGAGCCGGCTGATGCGGTCGATGACCGAGCTTCTCGACGCGCAGGTGCCCGTCATGGCCGGGTGCGAGATCAACGACCACCCCTACGCGCCCATCTGCAAGCACTGCCGCGACGAGGTCGCCGCCCACGGCGACCTCGCCGTCATCGACTGGCTGCCCCGCGAGCGGCGCTACGGCGAGAAGCTGGCGACGCCCGACACCTCGATCGCCGACCTGATCGGCGAGGTCGACCCGATCAAGGTCGCCGAGGGTCGCTACCTGGCCGACGAGCTGACCATCCACTACGGCCTGGTGCCGCGCACCAACCGCGGCATCTTCGGGATCAATGAGCTCCCCGACCTGGCCGAGCGGATCCAGGTCGGGCTCCTCAACATCATGGAGGAGAACGACGTCCAGATCCGCGGTTACCGCCTCCGGCTGCCGCTCGACCTCTTCGTGATCGCCAGCGCCAACCCGGAGGACTACACGTCCCGGGGTCGCATCATCACTCCTCTCAAGGACCGCTTCGGATCCCAGGTCCGCACCCACTACCCGCTCACAGTCCCCGAGGAGATCGAGATCATGGAGGGCGAGCGGAGCGCTCCGGGTGAGGAGGTCGAGATCCTGGTCCCGCCCTTCATGAAGGAGATCGTGGCCGAGATCACCCACCACTCCCGCCGCTCGCCGCACATCTCGCAGTCCTCGGGCGTGTCGGTCAGGATGTCGATCGGCAATTACGAAAACCTGGTCTCCAACTCGGTGCGCCGCGCGGTCCGGCTCGGTGAACCGCTGGCGGTGCCGCGCATCTCCGACCTGCCCTTCCTGGTCGCCTCCACCGCCGGCCGGGTCGAGGTCGAGGCGCTCGACGAGGGCAAGGAGGAGCAGGTGCTGAGCCGCATCCAGCGCTCAGCGGTGAACGCCGTCTTCGGCCGCCACTTCACCGCGGGGCAGTTCGAGTGGCTGGTCCAGCGCTTCGAGGACGGGGCCACCGTGGAGGTCGGGGAAGCGACGCCGGCGGGCGCCTACCTGCGCCTCCTGAAAGACCCTGCCGAGCTCGAGCCCATCACCAAGCGGCTCGGGGTGCCCGACCGCCCGGAGGTCCAGGCTTCGGTCCTCGAGCTGATCCTCGAGGGGCTCCACCTGAACAAGCGTCTCAACAAAGACGAGATGAACGGAAAGGTTCTCTACCGGCGATGAGCATGGACGCGGTCCAGACCAGTTGCGACCGCTGCCGGGCGCCGCTGGTGAAGGACGCCGCCTACTGCGAGGAATGCGGTCAGCGGACTCAACTGGCCATCCGCCGGGTGCGGCTGGCGGTGCGCATTGAACTCCTCTTCTTCGGCGCGATCGCGCTGATGGTGCTCATTTTCGCGGTCAGCCAGGTCCACCACTAGGCCGGGCGCGAGATGGAGGCAGACCAGTCGCTCGCGCGCGACGATGTCCTGACCATGCTGGGCGCCTGCCCGGAACGGGTACGCGACTATGTGGGCGGCCTCGACGCGAATCGCCTCGGGTATCGCCACGCACCCGCCTTCCCCACCCTCGGTGAGCTGATCCTCCACGTCAGCGACACCGGCTCGGCCGCCGACACGGTCCTGCGCCATGCCCTCATCGAAGGCGCGCAGGAGGTGGACGCCCGCTCCGCGCTGGAGCCGGTCGGTGACGGCCACGACGCCACCCAGCCAGCGCAGGAGAGGCTCGAGGACCTCGGCCGGCTGCGCCGGCGGACGATGGACCTTCTCCGCGGACTGACGGCAGAAGATTGGGACCGGGTGGTGATCGACCCCGCGGTGGGCGAGATGACCATCCTCGACTTCTGCCGGCTGGTGGCGGCGCACGAGATGAGCCACCTCTCCCAGGTCCGCAACCTGATGGCGCTGCTGCCCGAATAGACCTCGCCCGGCGTCGGCGCGAAAAGCGAACGGCGCCGGGAATGATTCGACCCGGCGCCGTCCAGAGGGAGGGAGACTTCTAAGCTACGCCGTTTCCACGGCCGCCGTCAGGACCTCCCGGCGGAGCTCCTCCAGGCGACCGGCACTGATCGCCTCCCGCACACGCTCGAGAAGACGGGCGGTGAAGCGGAGGTTGTGCTCCGCCATCAGGCCCACCGCCAGCATCTCGTGCGCCTTGAACAGGTGGTGAACGTAGGCTCGCCCATACCGCGCGCAGGTGTGACAGTCGCAGCCCTCCTCGAGCGGCCCATCCTCGGCCGCCCGGACGGCGTCGCCGAGGTTGAGCCGGAAGCGCGGCAGTCCGGCGTGAAGCGCGCTGCCGTGGCGGGCGATGCGGGTCGGCATGGCGCAGTCGAAGCTGTCGATGCCACGCAGCGCACCCTCGACCAGGTCGTCGGGCTCGCCGACGCCAAGCAGGTGGCGAGGACGCCCCGGCGGAAGCAGCGGCGCCACCAGCTCGACCACTTGGTACCAGTCCTGCTTGGTCTGACCGAGGCAATCGCCGATCGCCATCCCGGCGAATGGGAGGTCTGCGATGGTCGCCGCCGAGAGACGGCGGAGCTCGGGGTAGACGCCGCCGTGGTTGATCCCGTAGAGCGACTGGCGGTCGCCCATCCCGAGCCGCTCGAACTCGTCCACGCAGCGCCTCGCCCAGCGCAGGTTGCGCTCGGTCGCCGCCCTCGTGTACTCGGCCGGCACGTGGAAGGGGGTGCACTCGTCGAGGCACATCAGGAGGTCCGCCCCGAGTTCGCGCTGGAGCGCCATGCTCGACTCCGGCGTGAAGCGCTGGCGACTGCCGTCGAGGTAGGAGCGGAAGTCTGCTCCGTCCTCATCCACCTTGACCGCCGGGACCAGCTCACCCTCGTCGACCGATGGCAGCCGGCGGCGCCCCTTGATCTCGTCGGCGACGTGGCCGTGCTGGAGGCTGAAGACCTGGAATCCGCCGCTGTCGGTGGCCAGCAGCCCGTCCCAGCCCATATAGCGATGGAGGCCACCGGCGCGCGCCACGGCGGCGCCTCCGGGGTGGAGGTGGAGGTGGTAGGCGTTGGCGATCAGCGCGCCGACCCCCGCCCGGCGGGCCGCCTCCGGGTCGAGGCCCTTGAGGGTGGCCTGGGTCGCGACCCCGAAGAAGCCGGGCGTCTCCAGCTCTCCGTGGTCGGTCGTCAGCACCCCGCGCCTGGCCGCGCCGTCGGTCGCGGTGACCCGGAAGCTCAGCAAGCGGCCACCGGGTCAGGGACCCGCCTGCGGCCGAGGAAGGGGATCCCGAAGATGCCGGCCAGGCACGCGGCGGCGATCGACATGAAGGGCAGAACGATCCAGTAGCTGAAAAGGAAGCCACCGGCCAGGGAGCCGAGCGCCTGGACGCCGATGGTGAAGGAGCCGAAGATCCCCTGGGCGCGGCCCTGCTGGCTGGAGGGGACGGCGCGGCTGATCTCGGCGTAGATCGCGGGCATGCCGCCGACTGTGAAGAGGGCTTCGGCGAACCCCAATCCCATCACCACCGGGATGCTGCGGGTCAAAGCGTAGAAGAGCGCGAAGACACCCGTTCCGAGGAGGGTGCCCAGGGTCAGGACGCGAATGCCGTAACGGTCGGCGAGGCGGCCTCCGGCCCCGCTGAGGAGCACTATCGGCAGCGAGTAGAAGGTGAGCGACAGGCCGGCCACCAGCGGCGACGCGCCCAGCGCCGTCATGTACAGCACCCACATAGCGTTGTAGGCGCCGGAGGCGTAGAACCAGGCCAGGCTGACCAGCATCGCCGGGAGCAGGAGAAGCACCAGCCGGCCGAGAACCGGCGTGCCGGCGGCCTCCTCGCCGGTCTCCGCTTCGACCTCTACCCGGCTTGGGAGACGGGTCAGGAAGGCGGCGCCAACGAGCCCTGCCAGAGCCGCCGCGACGAACACGATCGGGAACCCGAAGAGCACCGCGAGCCCGCCGCCGACGGTCGGTCCGACCAAGAACCCGCCCATCCCCGAGCCCTGCCAGTGCCCGAAGGCGGTCGCCCGGAGGTGACGCGGCGTGAGGTCCGCGAGCAGTGCCCGCGCCGCGGGCAGGTAGAAGCCGCCGACCGCGGCGTGCGCGAACCGCACGCCGATGAGCGTCCAGACGGGCAGGGGGAGCAGGTAGAGGAAGAAGCAGAGCCCATAGGCCCCGAGGCTGGCGACCACGATCGCCCGCCTGCTGAACCTGTCGGCCAGCCAGCCGGCCGGGGCCTGGACCGCCAGGTTGCCGGCCATCGCGGCCGCGCCGATGATCCCGACCAGGCCGGGATTGCCGCCCCTGCCCTCGATGAAGAGCGGCAGGATGGCGAAGAACATCCCATAGCCGAAGTTGTCGAAGACGTTGCCGCCCAGCAGCACCCAGGCCGCGCGCGGCACGCCGGTCAAACCCAACCTTGCCTGGATCAAAGCCTCCGAATCCTAAGGAGATTGGCTGCTCGAATACGGTCTTGAGGTTGGGGAAACGGCGCGACTACGCCTGTTTGGCGAGCTCTTGGAGCGAGTACCCGAGGATCCGCGAGAACGCGGGGAAGGGGTGGATCAGGTCCGCCAGGACGGACAGGGGAGTCCGTGCCTTCACCGCCAGCGACAGTTCCGAGAGCATCTCGCCAGCCCGCGGCTGGAGGATCGTCGCGCCCACCAGGACGCCGGCTCGACGATCGCCGACCAGCTTGACCAGGCCGTGCTTGAAGTCGTGGATGTAGCCCCTGGCGCTTTCCGCCGGGTCGGTGCTGAAGGTGATGACGTCGATTCCCGCCTCTCGCGCGGCGGCCTCGCTCAGCCCGACCGAGGCTACCTCGGGATCGGTGAAGGTGACGCGCGGCACGGCCGAATGATCCGCCCTGGCCGGCCGGCCGGTCAGCGCGCGGCCGATCAGCTGGCCGTGGTAGTAGGCGAGGTGGGTGAAGCCTCCGAGGCCGGTCACGTCGCCGCCTCCGTAGATGCCGGCGGCGGCCAGCAGGGTCTGCGCATCCACCTTCAACCAGCCGCGCTGGGTGGTCTCCAGGCCGGCGGCGGCAAGGTCCACCGTCCCCAGCCGCGGTTTTCGGCCGGTGGCGACCAAGAGGATTGCGGCCTCCACCGAGGAGCCGTCGGCAAGGTGGAGCCGCACGCCGCTCGCGATCTTCTCGACCCGGGCGACCTTGCAGCCGCCGTGCACCTCGATCCCCTCGGTTGCAAGGTGGGCGGCGAGCAACTCGCCGGCCTCGGGCTCCTCGGCGGGCACGACCCGGGTCGCGTCCTCGAAGACGTGGACCCTGGACCCGATCCGCGCGTAGGCCTGGCCCAGCTCGACTCCGATCGCCCCGCCGCCCAGGATCGCCAGCGAGGCCGGGAGGGTCTTGGGCAGGGTGGCCTCGCGGTTCGTCCAGTAGGGCACCGCGTCGAGGCCCGGGATGGGCGGGATGAAAGGGTCGGTGCCGGTGGCGATCACCACCGCCCGCCGCGACGTCAGGGTGCGCTCACCGACGGTGACCGTACGCGGACCGGTGAGGCGCGCCTCGCCCCGGACCAGTTCCACCCCGTCACCGGCGATGGCCCTGGCCGGGTTGGTGTCGTCGAGGTCGCGAGCCATCCAGAGAACCCGCTGGGAGATCTTTGGGAAGTCGACCGTCCAGTCGACCCGGCTCGCCGCCAGGTTCCGCGCCTCACCGGCCTCGTCCAGCACCTCGGCCGAGCGCAGCAGCGTCTTGCTGGGGATGCAGCCCCAGTAGGGGCACTCGCCGCCGACCAGCTCCCGCTCGATCACGGCCATGGTCAGGCCGGAGCCCTTCAGCTCGCCGGCCACCGCCTCGCCGCAGACGCCGCCGCCGAGGCAGACGACGTCGAACTCGTCCATCTCAGTTGTTCTCCGTTGGCGCGGGCAAAGCCCGCAGGGACTGCTGCACAGAGGAGGCACCGAAGTCGCCCAGGTAGTCGGTGCCGGCGTACACCGGCAGCGTTTCACGGCCCGACTCGAGCAGCCTCGCGAGCGCGTCCGCGAGGCTCGAATCGGCGGCCAGCCGGATTCCGTTCGCGGGCTTCCGGGAGTGATTGAGGTCCTCGGTGTTGATCGGGATGACAGCCAGCAGCTTGAGCATCCGCTCGTGGCCCAAAAAGCCGGTGACGAAGCCGTTGGCGGGGCGGCCGAGGATCTCGACCGGGGTCGCGTACTGCTCGACGGTGGCGCCGAAGTCCAAAAGGGCGATCCGGTCGCCCACCCGGATCGCCTCGTCGATGTCGTGGGTAACGAAGACGACCGTCTTGTGGAGGGTCTTCTGGATCCGGATGAATTCGTTCTGGAGCCGCTCGCGGGTGATCCGGTCAACGGCGCCGAAGGGCTCGTCCATCAGGAGGATCGGTGGGTCGGCGCCCAGCGCCCGGGCGAAGCCGACCCGCTGCTGCTGGCCGCCCGAGAGCTGGTGCGGGTAGCGGTCGCGGTACTCACCGGGGTCGAGCCCGACCAGCTCCAAAAGCTCTTCGACGCGGCGTTTGACGCGCTGCCGGTCCCATTTCCAGAGCCGCGGCACGGTGGCGACGTTCTCGGCCACCGTCTGGTGCGGGAAGAGGCCCGTCCGCTGGATGACGTAGCCCATCTTCAGGCGCAGCGCCACCGGGTCGAGCTTGAGCGCGTCCTCCCCGTCCACGACGATCCGGCCACTCGAAGGCTCGATCAGGCGGTTGATCATCCGCAGCGTGGTGCTCTTGCCACAGCCGGAGGGGCCGACCAGCACGCAGGTCTCGCCGGCATCGATCTCCAGCGAGAGGTCGTGGACCGCGTTGGTCCCGCCCGGGTAGTGCTTGGCGACGTGCTCGAGCACGATCATGGCCGGCATCGGCGCTGCTAGCGTAGGGCGGTGGGGCCGCTGCTCGACGCGACCGACCCCTGGATCCGCTGGGACTGGTTCTGGCTCCACGTCCCGGTCTTCGAGGCCCGTCTCCTCGAGCACGTCGAACTCACCGCCATCGCGGTGGTGGTCGGCATCGTCATCGCGGCCCCGATGGCGATCGTCGCCTATCGCTGGCGACCGCTCCGCGACCCCCTGCTGGCGATCGGCGGGCTGCTCTACACAATCCCCTCCCTCGCCCTTTTCGCCTTCCTCATTCCCTTCACCGGGCTCACCGTGCTGACCTCCGAGATCGGTCTCGTCAGCTACACCCTGCTGATCCTGCTCCGCAACATGGTGGTCGGCCTGGAGGGCGTCCCCGAAGAGGTCCGCGACGCCGCCCGCGGCATGGGCTACCGGCCGCTGGCGATGCTGCTCCGGGTCGAGATCCCGCTGGCGACGCCCGCGATCCTGGCCGGCATCCGGATCGCGACGGTCACCACCATCGGGCTGGTGACGGTCACCGCGCTGATCGGGGAAGGCGGCCTCGGCCAGCTCATCAACGAGGGATTGATCGAGGACTTCAAGACGCCGCTGGTGGTCGGAACCGTCCTCTCCATCGTCCTGGCCCTGGTCGCCGACCTCGGGCTGGCCGGCGTCGAGCGGCTGCTGACGCCCTGGGCGCGGAGGTCCCTCTAGGCGTGGTCTTCCTCGGCCAGGTGATCGCATGGTTCTTGAACCCCGCCCACTGGACGGGCAGCCACGGCGTGCCGACCAGGGTCCTCGAGCACCTCCAGATCTCGGGCATCGCGGTCGGCGCGGCGCTAGTCATCGCGCTGCCGATCGGGATCGCGCTCGGCCACTGGGGACGAGGCGGCCTGCTGGCGATCAACGTCTCCAACGTCGGCCGGGCGCTACCCAGTTTCGGGATTCTGGTGATCGCCTTCGAGGTCTTCGGACTCAACAACACGCCGGTCTTGGTAGCGCTGACGCTGCTCGCCATCCCCCCGGTCGTCACCAACAGTTTCATCGCCGTCCGCGACGTCGACCCCGAGCTCCGCGACGCAGCGCGCGGCATGGGGATGCGCGAACGCCGGGTCCTGTTCGAGGTCGAGCTGCCACTGGCGCTGCCGCTGATCATGGCCGGCATCCGCACCGCCGCGGTCCAGGTGGTGGCAACCGCGACCCTGGCCGCGCTGATCGCGGGCGGCGGCCTCGGCCGCTACATCCTGGACGGCCTTGGCCAGCGCGACGACGTCCAGGTCTTCGCCGGGGCAGCGCTGGTGGCGCTGCTGGCGATGGCCGTCGAGCTGGCGTTCAGCGGCTTGGAGCAAATCGTGACCCCCCGTGGTATTAAGGGGAACCCTGTCGGGAGGATGGCCGTCGGGGTGGTGGAGCCACGGCTGTTCTGAAACGAAAACCACCCCCGGCGAGTACTCAGGAGGACATGAAACCGATGCGCAGCTTCAAGTTCCAGGCGTTCCTGATGACGATCCTCGGCCTTTCTTTAATAGCCAGCGCCTGCGGAACCTCGGGTGGTGGCTCCCCCTCGACCACGACCAAGGAGACACTCACCTTCGCCGGCTTCAACTTCAGCGAGTCCACGATCCTGATGGACATCTATGGCAAGGCCCTCGAAGCCAAGGGCTACAAGATCAATTACAAGGCCAACCTCGGTAGCCGCGAGGTCGTCGAGCCGGCGCTCGCCAGCGGCCAGATCGACTTCTATCCCGGTTACGCGGCGACCGACCTCGAGTTCATCAACAAGGGGAAGGGCGAGGCCACGGGTGACCCCCAGGCGACCACCGCCAAGCTCAACACCTACCTCTCCGCGATCGGCGCCAAGGCGCTCGACCCCTCGCCTGCGCTGGACGCCAACGCCTTCGCGGTGACCAAGGCCACCGCCGCCAAGTACAGCCTCACCAAGCTCTCCGACCTTGCCCCGGTGGCCGGCCGGATGGTGCTCGGCGGACCGCCCGAATGCGCGACCCGGCCCTATTGCCAGCCGGGGCTCAAGAGCGTCTACGGCGCCAATTTCAAGGACTTCAAGGCGCTCGACGCCGACGGCCCGCTGACCCGCGCGGCGCTCAGCGGTGGCCAGGTCGACATCGCGCTGGTCTTCTCCAGCGACGGTGACCTCGACAGCCGCGGCTACGTCGTTCTCGACGATGACAAGCACCTGGAAGCGGCCGACAACGTAGTCCCCATCATCCGGACCAAGGTGCTCAACTCCGAGATCACCTCGATCTTCAACAAGATCTCGGCCGCGCTCAACACCACCGACCTGCGCGCCATGAACAAGAGCGCCGGCATCGATCACGTCGATCCCGACACGCTGGCCGCGACCTGGCTTAAGCAGCACGGCTTCACCAGCTAGCGATCTGAACCGAATACAGGGCTACCTCGACCTGGCGGACTACCGCCGCCGGGTCGGGGACCTGTACCGGCTGCCTTCCCTTAAGGATTGGCGGCGGGAACGCGATCGCCTGTTCCGCGACCATCCCCAGTCGCCGATCGAGGACCAGGCGGCGTTCGCCGGCATCGACTATTTCCCGCCCGACCCGGCCTTCCGGGTGAGGGCCCGCTTGCTTGCGCCCGATCAACCCGGCGAGCTGGTGATCGAGACCGGCGGCGAGGACGGCGCCATCCGCTACCGGCGCGCCGGGATGCTCGCCTTCGAGCTTGCCGGGACGGCCTGCCGGCTGACGGTGCTCTCCCTCGTCGCCTACGGGGGCGGCCTCTTCCTGCCCTTCAAGGACGCCACCTCGCGCGCTGAGACCTACGGCGGCGGCCGCTACCTTTTCGACACCGCCAAGGACACCGACGGACTGGTGCTGGAGATTACCGAGGGGGCGCCCGAGGTGACCATCGACTTCAACTTCGCGTACAACCCGTCCTGCGCCTACAGCCCGCGCTGGGCGTGCCCGCTGGCGCCGCCCGAGAACACTCTGCCGGTGGCGGTCAGGGCTGGCGAGCTCCGGTACGTTCCGGTTCCGGGTTCCTGATTCCCACCAGGTTCACCAGGGCGCCCGCGACCAGCAGCATCGCCCCGATCACCATGGCGACATGGAAGGCGTCACCCGACGCGAGCCGCGCCGCCTGCGCGAGCGCGGCCGAGACCCCCGGGCGCGGCCGGTTGAGCGGGCTGACCAGCGCCCGCAGCGCGGGCGAGTCGGCGCTGCCGGTCCGGTTCGCCAAGGAGGCGTAGAAGGTCGCCGTCACGGCGACGAAGACGGCGGCGCCGGCCAGCTGCGGCCCGATCCGCGAGATCGCGTTGTTGATCGCCGAGGCGAGGCCGGAATGGCGGACCGAGACCGAGGTCATCACCACCGACGTCAGCGGGGCGACCAGGATCGAGATGCCGAGGCCGAAGACGATCGAACCGGGCAGGAGGTTCACCAGGTAGTCGGCGGGCGGCAGAAGCGTGGCCGGGTTCGACGGCTGCGCCAGCCAGGCCTGCTCGAGGGCCGGCACCCGCGCGAACAAGAGCACGCCGGCCGCCATCAGCAGCGGCCCCACCACCATGAAGAGCCGGGGGCCGTGGCGACCGGCCAGGCGACCGACACGGGCCGAGAGGAGGGCGAGCAGGAGGCTCCCCGGGATGCCGCTCAACCCCGCGGCGGCGGCGTCGTAGAGGAGCGTGCCCTGGAGGAAGAGCGCCAGGTTGTAGAGGACGACGTAGAGCGCTCCGTAGATCAAGAGCGTCGAAAAGTTGACGACGCTGAAGTTGCGGGACCCGAAGAGCTCTAGGGGGATGAGCGGGTTCGGCCGCCGCGCCATCAGGAAGGGCAGCGCGACGGTCGCCACCGCGCCAAGCCCGATCGCAAGGTAGGCCAGCGGGTCGCGCCACTCGCGCTGCTGGCCGTAGATGGCGCCGAACGCGAGGCCGCCGACGCCGGCCGCCACCACCGCGGCGCCCACCCAGTCGAAGCTGGCCTTTGAGGTCTGGTCGCGGGTCTCCGCGACGTGCGCGAGAACCGCGTAGAGGGCGAAGGCGACCAGCGGGATGTTGATCAAAAAGACCGCCCGCCAGGAGACGGTGTCGACCAGCACTCCGCCGATGAAGGGCCCGAGGAGCGTGATCCCGGAGGTGGCCCCGGCCCAGATCCCGTAGGCGCGTGACTGAATGGGCCCCGTGAAGGTGGACGCGATCAGCGAGAGCGAGCCCGGTACCAGCAGGGCGCCGCTGGCGCCCTGCAGCAGCCTGAAGACGACCAGCAGCTCCAGGTTCGGAGAGAGGCCGCAGAGGATCGAGGTAAGCCCGAAACCGGTCAGGCCCAGCGCGAACATCCGCCGGCGGCCGTAGTGGTCGTTGAGCGCGCCGGCGAGGATCAAGAGCGAGCTGAGGGTGAGCAGGTAGCCGGCATAGACGTAGGTCTGGCCCTCGAGGACCCCGAAGAGGTGCACCGGCAGCTGCCGCCCGATCTGCGGCAGCGCGACGTTCACAACCGACGAGTCGAGAAAGACGATGCCCGAGCCGAAGACCGCGGCCGCCAGGGTCCAGCGCTGGGCGGCCGTCAAAGTGCGGCTATCGTATGGCTCGACATGGAGAGGACCCGAGCGCTGGCGGACTTCGACCGCAGCCGCGACGAGTTCCTGGCCGCGATGGACGTGGCGCCCGACGCCTGTCTCACCTACCTGAAGCCGGGCGACATCTACTCGATCGGCGGCCTGGCGGTGCACTGCAACTGGGTCCTGCGCCATTACGCGTGGGTGCTCGAACGCCTCGCCGCCCCGGCTCGCGCAGAATTCCGGATCGCGGATCCCCCGGAGGAGAAGGCGGCGGCCGACCGCCGCGCCCTCGCTGGCCTGGAGCCGGGCGAGCGGGCCGCGGAGTTCCGAACCCTGGCGACGCTCCACGGCGACGTGCTCCGGCTCGCCCTGGCCATCCCCGAGGAGTCCTGGGAAAGCAAGACCGGCGTCTTCTACGGCGAGGCCAAAGAGGCTCACCCGACCAGCGCCGACGACGTCACCGGGTGGCTCCGCGACCATTACCTTGAGCACGTGCCGCAGGCGACGGCCCTGATCGCCGTGTGGCGAGCCTCGGCGGCCAGTTGACGGAGAGCGAACAGAGCCAGCAGGCGGAGCCGGCCGAGGCGACCGCCGCTCCGCCGACCGCCGCCGGCGCGCCGGCGGCCCCGGGCAAGCGGCGGCGCCGCGGCGGCAAGGGCCGGACCGGGGGCTCCGGCGGGGCCGGATCCGGCAGCTCCGCTGGCGGCGGCCGGGCGTCTCAGTTCTGGATGATCGTCAGCTCGCCCGACAACTTCACCCGCACCCGCGAGCACGGCTTCTCCATGCAGGGCATCAAGAGCCGGCACAAGAACCGCGTGGCCAGCATGCACTCGGGCGACCGCATCCTCTACTACATCACCGGCCGGATGGCCTTCGCGGCGACGGCCACCGTGGCCTCGCCGATGTACGAGGACCACACGCCGATCTGGCGCACCGACCGCCGCGACGAGGATTACCCGTGGCGGGTGCGCATCCGCCTCGACCAGCTGCTCGAGGAGCCCGAATGGGTGCTGGCCAAGCACATCGCCTACCGGCTCGAGTACGTGAAGAAGTGGCCGCCGGAGCACTGGACGCTCGCCTTCCAGGGCCACCTGCACCAGCTGCCGCGGGCGGATTTCGGCCTGCTCGAGGACGAGATCCTCCGGCTGGCTCGACGGCAGCCGTCCAGGGACGGGGTTGCCGGCTGACCCGCTCGGGGTCCGGGTCGCCTGCCGGCGGGTGCTGGCCGAGGCACTGGAGGTCCGCCTCGGCTCCCTCGAGACAGCGGTGGAAGCGCTCCGCGAACGATCGTTGCCGCGCTGGGACGACCGCCGTCACTACTCGGGCGAGCGGCTCCTCGAGTACGTGCTGGTGCTCGACACCCTCAACTTCTCCTTCTGGGGCGCTCCGGGGGGCTACTGGAGGCTGGCCGAGTCACTCCGCGACGCCTTCGACCATGGCGACCCGTTGTGGGATGCGGCGCGGCTGCTCGAGCTCGACGCGCCAAGGCTGGGAGCGATCATCGGCGACCCTCCCCTCCTCGATCGCCGGGTGGCCGCCCTCCACGAGCTGGCCCTGCTGGCCGTTCGCGAGGCGGCCGGGCAACTCGCCGGCCTCGTGCCGCCCAGCGCGCCCGAGCTGGCCGCCTTCCTCTCTCGCAACCTGGAGTCGTTTCGCGATGTTTCTACCTATGGAGAGCTCGAGGTGCCCTTCCTGAAGCGAGCCCAGATCGCCGCCGCCGACCTCTGGGGCTCGGGGGCGGTGGCCTATCCGGACACCGACCAGCTGACCTGTTTCGCCGACTACAAACTGCCCCAGGCGCTCCGCCACCTGGGGGCCATCGAGTACACCGACCACCTGGCCCGGAAGGTGGACGACTGGGTCGAGCTCGAGCCCGGGTCACCGGAGGAGGTCGAGATCCGAGCCGCGACCGTGGTCGCGGTGGAAGAGCTCCGCGACCGCCTGGAGGATTCGGGCCGGCGGCTGCTGGCGGTCGAGGTGGACTGGCTGCTCTGGGACTACTCGCAGGGCCTTTTCCCGGTGCGCCCGCACCACCGGGTCAGGACCGTCTTCTATTGAGAAAGCCGGTCGCCCATCTGCTGCAGGTTGATCCCGCCTTCCGTGAGATCGTCGCCGCCGCGCCCGACTTCGAGGTCCACGGCCGCCGTCAGGGCGACTACTTCAACGCGCTGGTCCGCGCGATCGTCTACCAGCAACTGGCGGGGCGGGCGGCGGCCGCCATCCACGGCCGCTTCCTGGCGGTGTTCGGGGGCGAGCCTTCGCCGGAGGCCATCTTGGCGGCGCCCGACGAGGCGCTCCGCGGGGCGGGCCTGTCCACCGCCAAGCTGTTCGCGATCCGCGACCTCGCCCTGAAGGCGATCGACGGGACGGCCCCGCTGGACCGGATCGACAAGCTGGGGGACGACGACATCGTTGCCCGGCTCTCCGCGGTGCGCGGCATCGGCCGCTGGACCGCCGAGATGTTCCTCATCTTCCAGCTCGGGCGGCAGGACGTCTGGCCCGTCGACGACCTCGGCGTCCGCCGCGGCTACGCCGTCATCCACAAGCTGGCGGAGTGGCCGAAGCCGAAGGAGCTGCAGGCCCTGGGCGAGGTCTACCGGCCCTACCGGACGGTCGCCGCCTGGTATTGCTGGCGGACCAGCGAGGTGGTCCTGCCCAGCTGACGAAGCCGGCCTTTCCCGGGAGAGGTCGTCGTTGCTACGGGTAGATGCCGCGATCGGCGGTCGCGATCGCGACGCGGTTCACCGCCAGCAGGTAGGCGGCCATCCGCATGTCCACCTTCTTCTCTTCGCGAATGGCCAGCACCTCCCTGAAAGAGCGCGACATGATCGACTCCAGCCGGGCGTTGATCTCGTGCTCGGACCAAAAGAAGCTCTGCAGGTCCTGCACCCACTCGAAGTAGCTGACCGTGACGCCGCCGGCGTTGGCGAGGATGTCGGGGACGACGATCACTCCACGCTTGCGCAGGATCTCGTCGGCCTCCGGGGTGGTCGGGCCGTTGGCGCCCTCCACGATCAACTTGGCGTGGATGTCGGCCGCGTTGCGAGAGGTGATCTGGTTCTCCAGCGCGGCCGGGACGAGGACGTCGCACTCGATCTTGAGAAGGTCGTCGTTGGGCACCAGCTCCGCGCCCGGGAAGCCCTTCAGTGTCCCGTTCTCGGCGCGGTACTGGAGCAGCTTTTTGACCGAGAGCCCGAGCGGGTTGTAGATCCCGCCGTAGTCCTCAGAGACGGCCACCACCTGGCAGCCGGCCTCCTCCAGGAGGCGGGCGGAGACGTTTCCGACGTTGCCGAAGCCCTGCACCACCACCCGCTGGCCGAATGGCTTGAGGCCCATCGTCTCAAGGGCCGCGACGGCGCAGATCATGACGCCCCGACCCGTCGCGTCGGCCCGTCCCAGCGAGCCGCCGACTTCGACCGGCTTGCCGGTCACGGTGGCGGTGATCGAGTAACCGTGGTGCATGGAGATGGTGTCCATGAACCAGGCCATGACCTGGGCGTTGGTCCCGACATCGGGCGCGGGGATGTCGCGGTCGGGGCCGACCAGGATCGAGATCTCGGTGGCGAACCGGCGGGTCAGGTGCTCGAGCTCGTTCTGGCTCAGCTGGCGAGGATCGACGATGACCCCGCCCTTGGCTCCGCCGTAGGGGATGTTGACCACCGCGCACTTCCAGGTCATCCACATCGCGAGCGCCTTGACCTCGTCCAGGGAGACGTCGTGGTGGAAGCGGAGGCCACCCTTGGCGGGGCCGCGGTTGATGTTGTGCTGGACCCGGTAGCCGGTGAAGTTGCGCACGCTGCCGTCGTCCATCTGGACCGGGAAGTGGCAGGTGAACTCACGCTGGACCTCGCGCAGTATCTTGCGCAGCCCAGGGTCGAGCTTGAGGATCACGGCCGCCTCGTCGAACTGGTGCTGCGCCGACTGCCAGGGGTTCGACTCGGTGCGCTTCTCTTGGGCTACCGCCATCGGCCACTACACGCTACATGAGGACCGAAGAGCGTGGGTACTCGGCCTCGGGGTCGCAGAGGACGTTGACGCAGGCGGGCACACCGGCTTTGGCCGCCCGTTCCAGGGCTGGGCGGATGTCGCCCGGGCGCTCCACCAGCTCGCCGTGTCCGCCGAGCGCCTCGACGACCTTGTCGTAGCGCGTCCCCGGCAGGAGGTCGGTCGCGATGGCGGTGCCGAGCGCACTCAGCATCGGGTGCTTCTCGGTCGCCCAGATGCCGTTGTTGCCGATGACGCAGATGACCGGGACCCGGTGCCGGACGAGTGTGTCGAAATCCATCCCGCTGAAGCCGAAGGCGCCGTCGCCGCTCAGAAGGACGACCTGCTTAGCCGGGTTGGCGAGCTTGGCCGCCAAGGCGTAGCCGGGTCCGGAGCCGAGGCATCCGAAGGGCCCCGGGTCGATGAACCGGCCGGGCCCGGGCCGCTCCAGATGCCGGCCGGCGAAGCTGACGAAGTCCCCGCCGTCGCCGACCACGATCGCGTCCGGGTCGAGAAAGGCGCCGACCTCGGCCACCAGCCGGGCTGGATGGACGGGGGCTGAATCGGACCTGAAAAGCGGTCGGTCGCGCTCGCGCGCCGCGGCCTCTTTGCCGGCCAGCTCCTCCAGCCACGCCCGATGGCGGGGTGTGTCCCGGCAGGCCTCGGCCAGCGCGTCCAGCGCGGCGGCAATGTCGCCGTAGAGGGCTGCCGCCGGCGGCCGGTGCTTGCGAAAGTCGTCGGCGTCGACGTAAACGATCTTGGCTTCGTCGGCGAGTACCGGCGCCTGGCCCCAGTTGAGCCGGAAGTCGAGGGGCACGCCGATCACGAGGACGAGGTCGGCGCCGCCCAGCCCGGCGGAGCGCGAGCGGGATCGGAAGAGGCGATGGTCGGGAGGCAGCATGCCGCGGGCCAGCCCGTTGGTGTAGAGGGGCAGGTCGGCGGCCTCGGCAAACCGGCGGAGCGCGTCCTCGCCGTGCGCCCACCAGACACCGCTCCCGGCGATCGCGGCGGGGCGCTCGGCCTCGCGCAGGAGTCGGGCGACCTTGGCCACCTCGTCCGGGTCGGGCGCCGCGCCGCGCTCCGGCTCGGGCGCCGCCCGGTTTTCGGGGAGATCCTCGACCGAGAAGAAGGTGTCGAAGGGGACGTCGAAGAAGACCGGCCCCGTGCGCGGCGTGAGCGCCGTGGCGAGCGCCGCCACCCCGGTCGCGTAGGCCTCACCCGCGGACTTGAGAGTGGTCGCGCGCTTGGTGATCGTCTCAACGATCGGCGGGTGGTCGAGCTCCTGCAGGGACCCCATTCCCCAGCGGGCCTCCGGCGCGCGACCTCCGATCACCAGCAGCGGGCTGTCGTTGGACCGCGCGGCGGCGATCGGCGAAACCGAGTTGGTGATACCCGGCCCGGCGGTGACGGCGGCGACGCCGCACTGGCGGGTCACCTTCGACCAGCCCTCGGCGGCGAACGCCGCGGTCTGCTCATGGCGGGTGTCGATGATCTCGATCTGGTGCTCGACGGCGCCGGTCAGCAGCGGCCAGATGTGGGCGCCGTTGAGCGTGAAGAGGTGGCTCGTGCCCGCGTCCTTGAGAGCGAGGGCGATGAGCTCGCCGGTGTTGCCCGATTCTGCCATGCCTTTGTCCCTTCAAGGGTATGGCGGCGAAGGCTCAGTCCGTGCGCTGGGCCCAGGGCATCCACTCGGTGTTGAAGGCTGCGCCCGCAGCGCCGGAGCGGTCGATGGTGATCAGGCCGCCACGCCCGCCGACGCGCTCGCCCAGCAGCCGCACCGCCGCCGCGGCGGCGGTGGCGGAGTCATCGTCCTCCATGAGGTCGACGGCGAGCTTGGCCACCAAGAGCCGCATGAACCCCTCGCCCGCGCCGGTGCAGACGGCGGCGCCGCGCTCGTCGTCGGCGTAGATGCCGGCGCCGGGGATCGGGCTGTCCCCTACCCGGCCGGGCAGCTTGCCGGTGTAGCCGCCGGTCGACACCGCCGCTGCCAGGTGGCCATCGACGAAGGCGAGGGCGCCCACTGTGTCGCCCTCCCCCCGCCGCCAGGCCTCCAGCTGCTCGCGGCGACGTTCAACCATGAAGAGCTTCGGGTCGGCCCTTTCCACCCCGGCCTGGACGGCGAAGCGCGAGGCTCCGTCGCCGACGAGAAGGACGTGGCGACCGTCTTCCAGCACCGCCCGGGCGAGGTCCACGGGGTGGCGGATGTCGCGGACGGCGGCGACGGCCCCCGCCCGCAGGTTGCGGCCCTCCATCACCGCGGCGTCGTGCTCGATAAAGCCGTCGGCGTTGAGCGCCGCGCCGATCCCGGCGTTGAAAAGGGGGTTGTCCTCGAGCGTCCGGACGGCGGCCAGGCATCCCTCCAGCGGTTCGGCACCCATCGTCCGCATGCCGGCGTCGAGGGCGCGCTCGATCCCTTCCATGGCCTCCTCCCGGAGCTCGACCGACCAGGCTCCCGCGCCGCCGTGAACCACCAGGGTCCTCATTGCGAGGAGAGGCTATCGAGTCGAGGTCGCTAGTCGCGAGGGACGGATTCGAGGGCCTTCAGCTTGGCGTCGATCCGCCGTTCCGAGGACCGCCGCTCGAGGTCGTCGCCCGGGCCGAGGTCGACGAAGCGCGCGTACTGGGCCAAGTTGGGGTGGACCTCGTAGACGCGGCGGAACATCTGCTGGGCGACATATCGGTAGTCGGGGTGGCCCTGGGGCGTCGTCCGCAGCTCGCAGAGGTGGTAGATCTCCCGCAGCGAGGCCCGGAAGTACCACCGGACCCGGAAGCCCAGCGGGACCACGTACTGCGCGAGGGCCGGCCCGGAGTCGGCGCTGATCAGCTGCCAGGCGGCCGCGGCCGCCTCCATCGCGACCCGGTAGCGCTCCTCCAGCCCCATCTCGATGAGCGCCTCGGGCACGTCGTAGCCGAGGCCGCAGCCGAGCAGCTGGCGGTCCTGGGTCAGCATCCGGTGCCGCTGCAGGTCGCGGTAGGCGGCGAAGTTCGCGACCACCTCGAAGGTGTAATGAGCGTGCTCGAGCGCGCGGGGCGCCCGGTGGCGGCGGTTGGTGCGCGCGCCGAGCAGCGCGTCGAGCACCGGCGCCGGATCGACCCAGGTGTCCTGCAGCTCGGCCAGGGGGAGCTCTGAGTGCGGGAAGAGCGCAGCGGCGACCACCTTCCGCTCCGCGTCGGGGTCGTACTCCACCAGCCGCACGATCGTGCCGCAGCCCCGGTCGCTGCCCTCCGGCGCCAGCAGTCGGAGCTGCTCGGACCGGTTGCGGATCCGCAGCGCCGCCGGCCGGCCGTACTGGTCGTCGATCGCCCGGCGGACGAAGGAGGGGATGACCTGGGCGAGCTCGCCGTGGATGTCGAAGGCCAGGCGCCGGCACTCGGGCAGGTCCTGGGCCGCCATCTTGGTGATCAGGTACTCGAAGGCGCGACCGTTGCCATAGAGGCCGAGGTTGGTGAGCGTGGCCGCCGGGAGCAGCCCGCGGAGGAGGTCGAGCGCCTTGGCGCGGGTGGCCGACTTCCAGGCCCTCTCGGTCTCACCGGGGTCGAGCGGGAAGCGGTCGCGGACCCGGCCCAGCACCGTTTCCATCAGCTCGCCGAAGGTCTCGAAGAGGTGGTCGGCGGCGAGCTCATAGACGCGGTGCGAGAGCTCGGGCGACCGGTAGTAGGCGAAGCGCCCATCGGGTCCCGGGCGGTCGAAGCGGACGTATCGCGTCGACTTCTCGAGCGGCGAGAGCCCGATCCGGGAATCCTGCAGGGCCTTGGCGGCGAGGGTGGAGACGCGCTCCACCGCCAGGTGGGCGCCGGCCAACTCGGCGACCGAGTCGTCTCCGTAGCCGACCAGGACGCGCTCGTAGAACTCCTCCGCCCGGGAGGTCGCGACCCGCACCTCGGGGTCCGGCTCGACCGCCTGCAGCTCCAGGTCGGGATCCTGCAGGAACTCTTCGAGCAGCACTCGGCGCAGGCTCTTCTCGGTCCGCGAGTAGCGGGAGAAGAGGGCGCCTTTAACCACCTCGGGGAGGTTGCGGAGGGCGAAGACGTCGCCGTCGAGGTTGGTCATGTAGCGGCCCAGAAGCGCCCGCTCCTGGCTGCTGAATTCCGCGCCGGAGGCCCCGCCGGATTCCTCGGTGGGGAGTGTAGCCAAGCTCACGGAGCCCATCGTAGACCCCACATCCTGCGCTGGCAAGGCATGGCGACCACTACATAGTGGATAACTGACATCCTGGCTGTATAGAGCCTGTGGATCACCGGGGGAAATCCCCGACGGCGCTGTGACAAAGTACCTCGCAAGCCAGTGGATCCTCTTCTCGACACCGATTGGGCCGCCTCCTGGACGCAGGTCGTGGAGGCGCGCCAAGGCCAGGCCCGGGTCTTCCACGATCCCAATTACTGGGACGCGAGGGCGAAGTCCTTCGCCGCCGGGACTTCGAGCCGAAGGGACGGGTTCATCGAGCTGATGGAGCCCTGGCTGGGGCCGCAAAAGACGCTGATCGACGTCGGCGCGGGCGCCGGCCGCTACGCGGCGCCGCTTGCCGAGCGCCTCGACTGGGTGACGGCCGTTGAGCCCTCCCAGGGAATGCGGGAGCTGATCCCCTCGCGCGACAACATGACGGTCATCGCCACCGACTGGGAGCGCGCCGAGCCGGCCGTGGCCGACCTCGTCATCTGCTGCCACGTGCTCTACGGCGTCGCGGAGGCGACGGCCTTCATCGCCAAGCTGGAGGCGGTGGCCCGACAGCGTGTCTTCATCCAGCTCCGCCACGGTCAGCTGCGGACGCCGTCCGACCCGCTCTGGGAGCTCATGGTCGGCACTCCGCGCGCCCGACAGCCGCAGTTCGCCGACCTCTGGAACCTGCTCGAGCAGCTCGGGATCCGCGCCGAGGTCGGCGTCCTCGAGTACCAGGGCTCCCAGTCCTGGGCGGACGCCGCCGAGTTCCTCGCCGAATACCGGCCGCCACTGGAGGACCACTGGGATGAGGCGCGAGCACGTGACTGGATGGAAGCCAACCTCGAGATCGACGCCGACGGCCGGTTGGTCTACGGCCGGGGGCTGAGCACGTCGGGAGTCGCGCACTGGCGGCCCCGGGCGTGACCGGCCTCGAGGTCCGCCCCGTCCGCTCCGCCGACCGGGCTCGAGTGACGGAGATGGTCACCCGGGTCTGGGACGGCCACGACTACATCCCGCGGGTCTTCGACGACTGGGTCGCAGACCCCGGCGCCTGGTTCCAGGCCGGCGAGCTGGGCGGAGAGGTGGTCGGCGTCCAGCGGCTGCGGCCGATCGCGCCCAAGGTGGTCTGGTACGAGGGGCTCCGGGTCGCTCCCGAGCAGCAGCGGCGAGGGGTCGCCCGGGCGATGCTGGAGGCGGCGGTGGCACAGACCCGCGGACTTGGCTTCGAGGAGATCCGGCTGGCGAGCGCCAACCCGGACGCGATCGCCCTCTTCCGCTCCGCCGGGTTCGAGCTGCTGGTCGACCCGCGGCTGTGGCGTGGACGCCGGCTGGAGGGGGACGAGCCGGCCCGCATGCCATCGCCCGCCGACGCGGGCCGTCTCTTCGCCCAGCTGCGGGAGGACCCGGCGCTGGAGACCTACGGCCGGGTCTTCGCGCAGGGGGAGTGGGCGCTCGACGCCAGCGCCGAGCTTGTCGGCCGGCTGGCCGCCGAGGGGGCGCTGCGGGTGACGGCCGGCGGCCGGGCACTGGCGGCCGTTCGCGAGGGTTGGGGCGGCGACTCCCTCTGGGCGTACTTCGTCAGCGGCAGCGGCGCCGCCCTCCACGACCTCCTGCTGGCACTCCGGTTCGAGGCCGACACGGCCGGGCTGTCGGCCGTCAACCTCTGGGCCCCGGAGGGTCATCCCGGCGAGGATGAGTTCAGGGCGACCGGATACGATTCCGACTCTGAACCCTTCCGCCTCTCCTATTTCGCTCTGAGGATCTCCAACTGACACGCCGCTACGTCGTGCTCGGCAACGGCATCGCCGGCCAGACCTGTGCCGAGGAGCTCCGGGCCCAGGACCCGGAGTGCTCGATCGTGATGATCGCCGCCGAGCGCCATCCCCTCTACAACCGGGTCGCCCTTCCCCGCTACCTGCGCGGCCAGATGCGCCAGGAGAAGGTCCTGATGCGGACGGTCGAGGACTACGCCGCCAGGAACATCGAGATCCACTTCGAAACCTGGTGCACGCACGTCGACCCGGTCGCCAAGGTCGCGCACACCGACAGGGCCGGCGACTTCGCCTACGACGCGCTGCTGGTGGCGACTGGCGGGAAGCCGACGCCACCGCCCTGGCCGGGCGCCGCCGAGCTGCCCTGCGTCTACGGCTTCCAGACCCTCGACGACACCAACGCCATCATCGATGTGGCCGACCGCTCCCAGCGGGTGCTGGTCATGGGCGGCAGCTTCATCGCCTACGAGCTGGCCGAGGGGATCGCGTTCCGGGGAAAGGCGAAGGTCAGCTGGCTGATGCGCGGACCCCGCTTTTTGCGCTACGTGCTCGACGCCGAGGGCGGCGAGCTCTGCCGCAGGCTGGGCGAGGAGATGGGCGTCGAGTTCATCCTCGAGGACGAGGCGAAGCGCTTTTCGACCGCCAACGGACACTTCGCGGTTGAGACTGAGAAGGGACGCACCGTCGAGTTCGATGCCCTCTGTTATGGGGTGGGCCTCCAGTACTACACCGAGCCAGTGGACGGAACCGGGGTCGAGCTCCGCAAGGGCGTCGTGACGGACTCCCAGCTGAGAACGTCCCTGCCCGACGTCTACGCCGCCGGCGACATCGCCGTCTTCTTCGACGTCATGGTCGGAAAGCTCAACCAGATGGGCACCTGGGACAACGCCATGGCCCACGGCAAGGTGGCCGCCCACAACATGGCGGGAGGCGACGAGGAATTCTTCGACGTCCCCACCTACACCACCACCATGTTCGGTTCGACCATGGCGGTGATGGGCGTCACCCCCGACGTCCAGCCAGACCTGGAGTCGGTGCGCACCTTCTCGCTGGAGGAGAAGTTCTTCCGCAAGCTCTTCTTCCTCGACGACCGGCTGGTCGGCGCGATCATGATCGGGCCGCCCAAGGGCCGCAAGAAGCTGATCGAGATCATGAGGGCGCGCGAGCCCATCACCCGTCCCCGCGAGGAGCTCTTGGACCCCGCCAACCTCAAGGACTAATCAGGGTGATGAGGGGGCGCACGGGCGATCCCTGACTCAGCCCGCCCGGGTCCGCCGCCACCCCCACCGGTGCCCTTCGGCTACCTGGTCGTCCGCGAGATGGCGGGGAGCCCGCCGCTCCACGTCGAGCTCTCCCGCGTCGGCTGCTAGGCTCCGACGGCGATGGCCGCTGAACCCGAGTTCGACCGGCGGCGCACCTACGCCGAGTGGTACGTGTGGTCGGCCCGAAACCTCACCTCCACCGTCGAGATCCGGCACGCCTGCGCCGAGGCGGCCACGACGGCGCTCTCCTCTGGCGGCGACCCCGCCGCCGCCGCCCGCGCGGCCGCCCAGAACCGCTCCGGCCCCGGCTGGACGACCCGCGCCGAGCCTGGCATTCGCAGCTACGCCGAGTGGTACGACTGGGCCCGCAATACCCTCACTCTCTCCGGCGAGCCGCTCCACACCGCCGCCGCCGCCGCGATCGGCGCCATGGAGGCCGGCGGCGACGCCGCGGCCGCCTCGGACGCCGCCCGACGCACGCTCACCGAGGTCACCGCGGCGCCGCACGCCGGCTCCGGAACCTGGGCACCACCTCCACCGGCGTCACCCGCCGCGATCCAGCCGCCTCCTGCCCCGCCCCCACTGGCGCCCGTCCTCCCGCCACCGGCACCGATCCCATCGCCGCCCCCTCCGGCCAACCCGGTGCAATCACCGTCCGGCCAGGGTCCGGACCACCCGCCCGGGGGATACGTCGTGGCTCCACCGCCGGCGTTCCCTGATCCCGGCCAGGCCTATCCTGACCGGCCCGCCCCCGTGCAGCCCGGTCCCGTGCCGGTGCCGGTCTGGGCGACCGTCCTGCTCGGTTTCGGCTGCGGGATCAGCCTCCTGCTCGCGCTGGTCTACGCAGTGGTCCTGACCGACCGGACCGACAGCCAGGACATAGTGGTCGGCTCGATCCTCTTCGGCGGGATCGGGCTGGTCATGTTTGTGTGCTCCCTGGTGGCCCTGATCGGGATCATCCGGAAGGCGTCGTGGGGCCGAATGATGGCGATCATCGCCGGCGCCGCCTTCTGCCTCAGCTGCGTCGGGATCCTGCTCGGAGTGCCGGTCATCATCGGCGCCGCCACCTCCCAGCGCCGACCGGACGGGGTTTACTGAGGGGCGAAATGGGACAGCAGTCCGTGCCCGACCCGCTCGCCGCCCACGCGGCCACGCGCGGCGACAAGCCCGCGCTGATCGAGGGCGACCGCGTCGTCAACTTCGCCCAGCTGAACCAGCGTGCCAACCGGGTGGCCGCGGCCCTCCGCCGGCTCGGTCTGGAGGCGGGGGACCGCGTCACCGGGATCTCCTACAACTCGATCGAGGGCAGCGAGATCTCCCACGCCACGCGCCGGCTTGCCATCGTGGGCGTGCCGATCAACTACCACCTGAAGCCCGCCGAGCTCGCCTACATCGTCAACGACTCGGGCGCCCGCGTGATCACCTCCAGCCCCGACTTCGTGGAGGTCGTCGAGGAGGCGAGGTCCCAGCTCGAGGGCAACCCTCGCCTGGTCCTGACCGGTCCCGGCCAACCGCCGCCGGGTTGGCTCGGCTACGAGGAGTTGCTGGCGGAGGCAACCCCCGAGGAGGCTGCGGCGGGCGGTTCCGCGATCGGGGCCAGCATGATCTACACCTCGGGCACCACCGGCCGGCCCAAGGGTGCCTACCGGCCGAACGGCATCAACCTCGAGAACATCCTCCAGAGCATCTCGGCGTTCGAGCTTTCGGGTGACGACGTGCACCTCATGGCCGGTCCCGGCTACCACAGCGCGGTGGGCTACTTCTCGGCCCTCAGCCAGCTGCTGGGAGAGACGGTCGTGATCGAGAAGCGCTTCGATGCCGCCGAGGCCCTGGCGCTGATCGGCCGCCATCGGGTCACCACCACCTTCATGGCGCCGACCCTGATCGCCCGGATGCTGAACCAGCCGGAGGAGTACCGGGCCGGGATCGACCACTCCAGCCTTCGCCAGATCATCACCGGTGCCGCCCCCTGCCCGATCAGCCTCAAAGAGCGCTGCATCTCCTATTTCGGGCCCATCCTGTGGGAGTTCTACGGGGCCACCGAGACCGGCATCAACACGGTCCTCCGACCCGAGGACCAGCTCCGCAAGCCCGGCTCGGCCGGCCAGGCGGTGCCCGGCCAGGAGATCCGGCTGGTGGACGAGGAGGGAGTCGAGGTGCCGGTCGGGATGCCGGGCGAGTTCATGGTCAGCAACGCCTGGCTGGCGGAGTACTACAACCGCCCGGACGCCACCGCGGACAGCAACCATGACGGCTTCTTCAGCGTCGGCGACATCGCCTTCCGCGATGAGGAGGGCTACTACTACATCTGCGACCGCAAGATCGACATGATCATCAGCGGTGGCGTCAACATCTACCCGGCCGAGGTCGAGGCGATCCTCTTCGAGAACCCGGCCGTGGAGGACGCGGCCGTCCTCGGCGTCCCCAACGAGGAGTTCGGCGAGGAGGTGAAGGCGGTCGTCAAGCTGAAGCCAGGCGCGACCGCCACCGAGGCCGAGCTGATCGAGTTCTGCAGGAGCCGGGTCGCGGGGTACAAGCGGCCCAAGTCGGTCGATTTCATCGACGACTTTCCCCGCGACGTGGCCGGCAAGACCCAAAAGCGCCGCCTGCGCGAGCTCTACTGGCAGGGCCAGTCGCGCAAGATCTAGGCGCCGCCTTCGCGGGAGGAGCGGCTATGGTGCTGAGGCCATGAGGCGCTACCCGCCGTTTGACGGCGATGGGGAGGTGATGCCCCTGCGGCTGCCGACGCCTCCTCGGGGCACCTTCTGGGTCCTCGGGGCGATCGGCATCGTCATCCTCCTGCTCGCCGTCGGCGGCCCCCTGATCAGCTTCGCAGCCGAGCTTCTCTGGTTCAAGGCGCTCGGCCTACAGGCGGTTTACACGACCAGGCTCGGCTACCAGTTCGGCCTCTTCTTCGCCAGCCTCCTCCTCGCCTTCGTCTACGTGGCCGCCAACGTGCTGATAGCGCTGCGCCTGCGGACGAGCTCGGTGCTGCGGACGATCGGCATCCGCCGCCGTTTTCTCCGCAGCGCCGCCGGCGTCATCGGCCTCATCGCGGCCGCGGTGATCGCGTTCCTCGTCTCCGCCGGCGCCGCCACCTTCTGGCAGCAGCTGATGCTCTTCCTGAACGGCCGCCCGACGGGAACCACCGAACCCGTCTTCGGGATGGACATCTCCTTCTACCTGTTCACCCTGCCTTTCTTGAAATCGGCGCTGGGCTGGGCACTGGCGCTGAGCTTCCTGACCGTCCTGCTGGTGGCCGCGCTGTATGCCTGGCGCGACACCGATTTCGAGCTCCGGCTTCCCAACCGCGGCATCGCCCACGTCTCGGTGCTCTTCGCGGTCGTCGCCCTGGTCGTGGCCGCGGGCGCCTTCGTCGGCCGCTACGACCTTCTCTACAGCCATAACGGCTACGTCTGGGGCGCCGGCTACACCGACGTCAACGCGCGGATTCCGATCGCCTACATATCGACTGGGCTCGGCGTGTTGCTGGCGATCGCGCTGCTCGCCAACGCCGCGCTGCGGCGGCTCTGGCTGCCGGTCGTGGCGCTGGCGGTATGGATCGTCTTCGGCATCCTGAGCGCGGTCTACGCGCAGGCCATCGAATCGCTGGTCGTCTCGCCCCAGCAGTACACCCGCGAGGAACAGTACATCCGCCGCGAGCTGAGCTACACCCGGCAGGCCTTCGGCCTCGACAAGGTCACCGTCAACCAGTACTCGGGCACCGCCAGCCTCACTTCGCAGGACATCTCCCAAGACCAGACCACGATCGACAACCTGCGGCTCTGGGACGTCCGGCAGCTGCAGGAGACCTATCCCCAGCTGCAGGCGATCCGCACCTACTACACGCTCGACAACATCGACCTCGATCGCTACACGATCAACGGAGTCTACGAACAGCTCGAGCTCGCGGCGCGGGAGCTGGACGTGACTAAGCTGCCCTCCCAGAGCCAGACCTTCGTCAACACGAGCCTCACCTATACCCACGGCTACAGCGTCGTCGCCAGCCCCGTCCGCTCGGTGGTCGGGGAGGGCCTGCCGGACCTCATCGCCCAGAACATCCCCCCGACCGGGGACCTGATGGTCACCCAGCCCGACATCTACTTCGGCGAGAGCACTCCCAACTACGTGCTGGCGCCGTCCGACCAGAAGGAGTTCGACTACCCCTCCGGCTCCGGCGACGTCTACGCCAACTACAAGGGTACCCACGGCGTGCCGCTGACCGGCGTCAACCGGCTTCTCTGGGCCGCCTACACCCAGGACCTCAACCTGCTCATCACGACCCAGGTCAACTCCAAGACCCAGATCCTCTACCGCCGGAACATCATCGACCGCGTCAACGCCATCGCGCCCTTCCTGACCTTCGACAGCGACCCGTACATCGTGGTCGTCAACGGCAAGCTCTACTGGATCATCGACGCCTACACGACCGCCGATACCTATCCCTACAGCCAGCTGGACTCGGGCTCCCAGGTGAACTACATCCGGAACTCGGTGAAGGTGGTGATCGATGCCTACGAGGGCACCGCCGACTTCTACATCGCGGACCCCAACGACCCGATCATCAAGGCCTACGCAAAGGCCTTCCCGACCCTCTTCAAGCCGATCGACGCGATGCCCGCTGGGCTCCGCCAGCACATCCGCTACCCGGAGGACCTGTTCAACATCCAGGTCTCCGTCTACCGGACCTACCACATGACCGACCCCCAGGTCTTCTACAACCGGGAGGACGTCTGGGCGACGCCCGACGAGTCGACCGGTCCGGGAGCGAGCGCGCCGCTGCAGCCGTATTACGTGCTGATGCGTCTGCCCAACCAGACCAAGGCCGAGTACCTGCTGATCCAGCCCTTCACGCCCAACAACCGGCAGAACATGATCAGCTGGCTCGCCGCCCGAAATGACGCACCCAACTACGGCCAGCTGGTCCTCTACCAGCTGCCCAAGGACACCAACATCTACGGCCCCGCCCAGATCGGGAACCGAATCCAGGAGAACACGGCGATCTCCTCCCAGTTCACGCTCTGGAACCAGAGTGGTTCGCAGGTCCAGCAGGGCAACCTGCTGGTGGTCCCGGTCGGCGGGACCTTCCTCTACTTCGAGCCCGTCTACCTGAGGGCGACCTCCTCCTCCTCACTGCCCGAGTTCAAGAAGGTGATCCTGGCCGACACCCAGAACGTGGTCTGGGACGACACCCTGGAGGGCGCCCTGGCCCAGTTGGTCGGCGCCGCCCCGATCCAGACCACGCCGAGCCCCGCGGTGACGGCGGGGACGCCCACCTGCGCCCAGCTCATCGCCCAGGCCGAGCAGGACTACTCGGCGGCTCAAAGCCGGCTCGCCGCGCAGGACCTGGCGGGCTATGCGGCCGACGTCCAGAAGGTGGGCGACCTTCTCACCCAGATGCAGACCGCCGGCTGCGCGGCGGGCGCCAGCCCCAGCCCCTCGGCCTCGGCCTCGCCCTCACCCTCGCCGTCTCCGTCCCGCTAGAGGCGCTCGGTTGATTCACCCCCGGGTCCCCTCGACCAGCGGCACGAAGGTGACGGGGAAGAGGGCCTTGGTCTCCAGCCGTCCGCCGAGCTTTCGGATCAAGAGCAGGTCCTGCGGGGCATCGGGTCGCCGCACGACTGGGATGACCAGCCGGCCGCCCTCGGCCAGCTGCTCGACCAGCGCCGGTGGAACGTTGTCGGCGGCGGCGGAGACGATGATCACGGCGTAAGGCGCCTGGCCCGGCCAGCCTTCGGCCCCATCGCCATGGTGGATCTCGGCGTTGGTGAAGCCGAGCCGGGCCAGCGTCCGCTCGCCCCGCGCGGCCAGCTCGGCGTCGCGCTCGACGCCGACGACGTGGTCACAAAGGCGCGCCAGAACGGCGGCCTGGTAGCCGCTGCCGGAGCCGACCTCGAGCGCGACCTCGCCCGGCCTCGGGTCCGCGGCCTGGGTCATCGCGGCAACCACCAGCGGCTGCGAGATGGTCTGGCCACCGCCGATGGCGAGCGGATGATCGGCATAGGCGAGGTCCCGGTGCTCGGGCTGGACGAACTCCTCCCGGGGCACCTGGCGCATCACCTCGAGGACCCTGGGGTCCACGATGCCGTGGGGCCTCAGCTGGTCCGCGATCATCCGCTCCGAACGCGGGTTACCGCCCATGGTCGCGCGTAGAATTCTGAGGCGAAACGCTTTTGGCCTCCCCGGCTCCCTCCACCGCCTCCAACGTCCCAGCAGCCCAGCGCCGGCCCGTAAAGCAGCGCTCGCGGCTTCTTCGCCGGTCGGGTCCCCCGCACATGCGGGTCGGCTTCGTCCATCCCTCAGAGCAGGAGTTCGCGCGCTTCCTCGACTACTACCGCATCCGCTGGGTCTACGAGCCGGCCTCCTTCCCCATCGGCTGGGAGGACGGCCGGGTGAGCGAGATGTTCACCCCCGACTTCTACCTCCCTGAGCACGACCTCTACGTCGAGGTCACGACCATGAAGCAGTCGCTGGTAACGCCCAAGAACCGCAAGGTGCGGCTGCTGCGCGAGCTCTACCCCGAAGTCAACGTGCGGCTGCTCTACCAGAAGGACTACCAGCAGCTGCTGGTCCAGGCCGGGTATGGCGCCCTCGACCTCCACCACCTGCGCAAGCAGGACATCCAGCAGATCCTGATCTCGCCCACTGAGCTCGAGAGCCGGGTCCGGGCGCTGGGGCGGAAGATCTCCCGCGACTACCGCGGCGAGGCGGTGGTGCTGGTCGGGGTCCTGAAGGGGATCACCTTCTTCCTCGCCGACCTCGCGCGCCAGATCACCATCCCGGTGGCGATCGACTACCTGGCGCTGGCCCGCTACGCCGGCGCCCAGCCGAAGGACCGGGTGACCATCGTCCGCGACATCGACATCCCGATCGAGGGCCGCCACGTGCTGCTGGTGGAGGACATCGTCAACACCGGGCTCACGCTCGACTTCGTGGTCGGGGCGCTGAGCCGGCGCAATCCCGCCTCGTTGGAGATAGTCACGCTCCTCGACCGTCCGGCCCGGCGGCTGGCCAACCTGCGCCCGAAGTACACCGGGTTCCAGATCCCCAACGACTACGTGGTCGGCTACGGGCTCGACTTCCGCGAGCTCTACCGCAACCTGCCCTTCATCTGCGTTCTGAAGCAGAGCGTCTACCAGGACCTGGGGCCGGCGGCCGCCAACGGGGCGCACGCGAAATAGCCGACCCGCGCGCCCGCCTCCTGGCCGTTCTGGCCTGGATGTCCGACCAGCCCTTCGACTCGATCACCGACCTGCTCCCGGCGGTTGAGAAGCTGGTGCTGGAAGCGCACCGCAGCTGGTACGAATCGCGGGGCCGCACCGACTGGTCCCCGCCGACGGCCTACCACTGGCTGCGCTACGAAGACCCTGACCCGATCGCGCGCTTACAGGACGGAATCAGGCGGCTGCAGGCACCGGCTCAAATCGACGAGAGCTCGCTATCCAGCCTCGAAAGCCGAGTGGAGCACAGACGCGGCGCCTAGGCTGAACGGCGGGAGCCCGTCAGTCCAAACGATGTGCTCAGAGTGGCGGGGGAGATCCCGAAGAGGGGCCTGCCCCCTCTTCGCAAAGCGAGCGGAGCGAAGCCTTATGCCCCAAGCGACCTTCCTGTTTACCACTGAAGTCCCCTATGCGTTTTTCGGCTTCCAGCTTGCGCCTTCCACCTACTCGACGTTCGGTATCCTCAGGTTTACCGTACTCAGCCGCTTGGGGCAGGCGAAGGTTAGCAGCAGGTTAGAGAGGCGGGTCAACGGGCAAAAATCAGTTCGCCGCCAGGCTACTTTTCAGGGCTTGACGACTGGAAGCGGAGGCCGGCTGGGCCGCGCCAAAGGAGTTGCGTGATGCGTGAAGCGGTGATCGTCGAGGCTGTCCGGACCCCGCTCGGCCGCAGAAACGGCAAGCTCAAGGATTTCCACCCGGTGGTGCTGGGGTCGATGGTCCTCCAGGAACTGATCAAGCGCGCCGGGATCGATCCGGCGCTGGTCGAGGACGTCGTCTGGGGCACCGTCATGCAGACCGGTGAGCAGTCCGTCAACATCGGCCGCAACGCCTGGCTGACGGCAGGCTTCCCGGTCGAGACGCCGGCGACGACCGTCGACCGCCAGTGCGGTTCGAGCCAGCAGGCGATCCACTTCGCCGCCAACCTGATCCAGAGCGGCATCGCCGACATCACCATCGCGGGCGGCGTCGAATCGATGTCCCGGGTCCCGATGGGATCCACCGTCACCCAGGGTCCCGGCGTGCCCTTCCCGCCCGAGCTGATGGAGCTTTACGACATGGTGCCCCAGGGCATCTCGGCCGAGCTCGTCGCCCGCAAGTACGGCATCGACCGCAGGTCGATGGACGAGTTCAGCGTGCGCAGCCACCAGCTCGCCGCGGCGGCGACCGAGAAGGGCTACCTGCGCTCGCAGATCCTGCCGGTCGAGATCGTCAACGGGACTACCGAGGTGATGGACAAAGACGAGGGCATCCGGGCCAACGCGTCTTACGAGGCGGTCTCCCAGCTGCAGCCGGCGTTCAACCCGGAGCACTCGATAACCGCCGCCAACTCGAGCCAGATCACCGACGGCGCGGCCGCCGTGCTGCTGATGTCAAAGGAGAAGGCCCTGGAGCTGGGCCTCAAGCCGCGGGCGAGGGTGATCGCGCAGAAGGTGGTCGGAGTCGATCCGGTGCTGATGCTGGAGGGCCCCATTCCCGCCACCGCAGCCGTGCTGCGGCAGGCCGGCCTCGACCTCCGGGACATCGACCTCTTCGAGGTCAACGAGGCGTTCGCCTCGGTGCCTCTCGCGTGGCTCAAGGAGACCGGCGCCGATCCGGAAAAGCTCAACGTCAACGGCGGCGCGATAGCCATCGGCCACCCGCTGGGAGCCTCAGGCGCAAGGCTGATGAACCACCTGCTGCACGAGCTGGAGCGCCGGGACCTCCGCTACGGGTTGGAGACGATGTGCTGTGGCGGCGGCATCGGGACGGCCACCATCATCGACCGCAAGGTGGATTAGGGAGAAGCAAAGCATCCACTGCTGACTTCGGTTTTCTTGACGCGCAGGGGCGCAACGGGTTTACTTACCGGGCGCCCAGCTGGTCTCAGCCGGGCGGGTGAGGGGATATGGGCGGCATGTACGGACTTCCGGGTGACGCGGATGTCACGCGCGCGATCGAGGAGGCCCCGCTTCGGGGCGAGGAGCGGCGCGACCACACCGCCCGTTCGGTGCGCGACGCGCTCGCGGAGCGGCTGGGCCTCGATCCGCGCGACCTGGGCACGGTCAGCGCCGATGCCGCCACCCGCGCCCTGGCCAACTTGAACCTGACCCTAGAGCGCCTCCACCAGCTGGAGGAGGCGGCCATCATGGACGAGCTGACCGGGGTCTACCGCAGGGGTCACGGGATGATGATCCTGACCCGCGAGCTTCGGCGAGCCTTCCGCTCGCCGGACGACCGGCTGGTGGTCGCCTTCATCGACGTCGACGGGCTAAAGCGCTTCAACGACTCCAAGGGCCACGCCGCGGGCGACCGGCTCTTGAAGGAGCTGACCGAGGCTCTCGCCAAGCGGCTTCGCTCGCATGACATCGTCTTCCGCTACGGCGGCGACGAGTTCGTCTGCATCCTGCCGGGCGCCAACCTCGACGGCGCCGCGCCGATCTTCGACGCCGTGGTCGAGTCCTTCTTCGAGAGCGGGCCCGAGCGGAGCTTCAGCGTCGGGCTGGCCGAGCTGCAGGAGGGCGACACGCCCGAGAGCCTGGTCGCCCGGGCCGACGCCGCTCTCTACGAGGCTCGATCGCGAGCCGGCAGCCGGCCGGCGCAGCCCTGCTAACGAAGCCGATCCACCCGGCTGGCTGCGGGGACCGGCCGCGAGAGGTGCGGCGAATCGAGGCAGAATCGCCAGGGGCGGTCCTTCCAAGCGCCTGAATAGTCGACGCCCACCCGCGGCGCCTGCAGCACGCGGCCGGGCCGGAAGCCGTCGTCCACCAGGTAGAGGCCGGGAGGGGCCAGCGGCTTCCCGTCGAGGCTGCGGTCGATCTCGAGCGACCGGCAGAGCAGTCCCGGACCGCTGCAGCGGCCGACCCCCGGGCCGGGGTCCAGCGCCCGCGCCAGCACCGCCTGCGGCTCCCCGGCCGGGCGGGTGACGAAATTGAGGCAGTTCCAAATCCCATAGACGAGGTAGACGTAGGCATGGCCCGGCGGCCCATACATCGTGGCCGTCCGCGGCGTCAGCCCGCGGGCGCTGTGGGCGGCCAGGTCCTCGGGCCCGAGGTAGGCCTCGACCTCGACCAGCCGGCCGCTCAGCCGGCGCCCCTCGAACTCGCGGACCAGCACCTTGCCCACGAGCTCGGTGGCGACGGTCAGCGTGTCGCGGGCGAAGAAGTCGGGTCCGAGGATGCTTTCGATGCCCCAGTCTCTCGCGCTCGACGGGCCTGGTGGCGACGCTTGTCCCGGTAGAGGAGCACGTCGCCGGCGGCGAAGAGCTCGTCCTGTCGCTGGCCGGGCTGCCACTCGACGACGCCGAAGCTCAGTTCCAGCCCGACCGTCGGCGCGGCCTCGAGGCGCTCGGCACGCAACCCGGCCTCGATTCGGGCGGCGACCTCGCGGGCCTGAGCGCGGCCCGCAGCGGGCATCGCGATCCCGAACTCGTCTCCACCCAGCCGGGCGGAGATGTCGGAGGTCCGGACCGCCTTTCGAATCACCCCGGCGACCGCCCGAATCGCTTCGTCGCCGGCGTGATGGCCGAAACCGTCGTTGAGCTTCTTCAAATCGTCGAGGTCCATCAGCATCAGCGACAGGGGCCGGCGGTGGCGCCGGGCGCCGGCCAGCTCACGCCCGACGGCGGACTCGAACTCGCTCCGGTTGGCGAGGCCGGTCAGGTAGTCGGTATGCGCCTCTCGACGGTGTTCGAGAGCATGGTCGAGGGCGGCCGCGAGGTGGTCCGAGACGGAAGTGACGAAGTCGATCTCCGACTCTTCGAAACGGCGCTTGCGCTTGCTGCCCACCGCCAGGATGCCGAGGTTGCCGCGCGCGCCGAGCAGCGGAACGAGCAGCGCGCTCCGGTAGGCGTCGAAGGCGACGTCGGAAGCCGGCACGTCGAGGCGGACGGCCGCGGCGGTCGCGGCCGCGCGCTGGACCGCTGGGCTGGCTGTGATGTCCAGCCGCAGCAGGCGGGCACGGACCTCCTCCGAGATACCGTGAGCGTGGACGAGGGACAGGTTCTCGCCGGAGCCGAGCCAGATCCCGCCCGAATCGAGGCCCATCGCCCGCAGGGTCTCGTTGAGACCCGCCTCAGCCACCAGTTCGGGGTCCAGGGTCCGGTTAACCGCGCGGGAGATGCCGACGAGCGACCGCAACGCCTTCTGCTGCGCGCGGTTCTCGCTCGCCTCGGCGTCGAGGTAGGACCTGGTGACGACGAGGACCAGGGCGCGGCCGAGGGCTTCCCCGCCGTCGAGCCGCCGGCCCACAACCGAGACTGAGATCATCGTCAGCTCCAGCAGGTGGTCGAGCCCGATGCCCTCCGCCCGCAGCCGCTCTACCGCCACGCCGGCACGCAGCGCCTGCGCGATGGGTATCTCGTCGAGGCCTGCCCGATCGCATTCCACGACGATCCGGGCGAGTGTCCTTGCGAACTCGGTCGGATCCTCGCCGGCTTCCCCGAAAGCCTCCCGGGCCTCGGTGAGTTGGGCGATCGCGTCGACCGCGTCGCTCTCCGCCCGCTGAAGATTGTTGCTGGTCATTTATCTTCCTGTCTTATTTGACGGCGCCGTTGTAATGAAATTGCGGCGCGCGGGCACCCATCTGCTTCGGCGCGCTCGGATCGGGCGCGCTGGCTTAAAGTTGAGAGCAACTCCAATTCCGGTTGAGAGAGGAAGACCTTCAAATGGCAACTGTCGCGGCCACCCGGACGGACAAGCTCGAGTCCATCCTCGGCGACGAGGCGAAGTACCTTCTCGAGCATGCCTGCAAGACGGTCGACAAGTCGACTCTCCATCTCCCCGGGCCCGATTTCGTGACCCGCGCGTGGGGCGCCAGCGATCGCCCCGTCCAGTCGCTCCGCAACCTGGAGTCGATCTACAACCACGGGCGGCTCGCGGGCACCGGGTACGTCTCGATCCTGCCGGTCGACCAGGGCATCGAGCATTCGGCCGGGGCCTCTTTCGCCAAGAACCCGCTGTACTTCGACGGAGAGAACATCGTCAAGCTGGCGATCGAGGGCGGCTGCAACGCCGTCGCCTCCACCTTCGGCGTCCTCGGCTCGGTGGCGCGCCGGTACGCGCACCGCATCCCCTTCATCGTCAAGCTCAACCACAACCAGCTGCTGACCTATCCCAACGAGTTCGACCAGATCATGTTCGGGACCGTCCGCGAGGCCTGGGAGATGGGCGCGGCGGCTGTGGGGGCCACCATCTACTTCGGCTCCGAGCAGTCAAGCCGGCAGATCGTGGAGGTCTCCCGCGTCTTCCACGAGGCGCATGAGCTGGGGATGGCCACGGTGCTCTGGTGCTACTTGCGCAACCCTGCCTTCAGCGTCGACGGCAAGAACTACGAAGTCTCCGCCGACCTTACCGGCCAGGCCAACCACATCGGAGTGACGATCGAGGCGGACATCATCAAGCAGAAGGCGCCGGAGACCAACGGCGGATTCAACGCCCTCAAGTTCGGCAAGACCTCGCCGCTGGTCTACGAGAAGCTGACCAGCGACCACCCGATCGACCTGACCCGCTACCAGGTCCTCAACTGCTACTCGGGACGCGCGGGGTTGATCAACTCGGGCGGCGCCTCCTCCGGCGAGAGCGATCTCAAAGAGGCGGTGCGCACCGCGGTCATCAACAAGCGTGCCGGCGGCACTGGCCTGATCTCGGGACGGAAGGCATTCCAGCGGCCGTTCGCCGAGGGCGTGGCGCTCCTGAACGCGATCCAGGATGTGTACCTCAACCCAGGAGTGACGATCGCCTGAGAATCGCCTTCCTCGGAACCGGGGCGGCATTCTCCCTCGAGCGCTACAACGCCGGGATCGTGGTCGACGGCCGCTACCTCCTCGATGGCGGGGCGCCGCTGCTGCCGCACATGCAGCGCCTGGGCATCGACCCCGGCGCGATCGAGGCCGTCTTCCTCACCCACTTCCACGGTGACCACACCCTCGGGCTCTGCACATTCGTCCTCCACCGGGCGTTCATCGTCAAAGAGCCATTCACGATCGTCGGGCCGGCCGGCGTCGAGGAACGGCTGGAGTCGCTCTTCCGGGCTGCCTGGGGAGTCGACTGGGAGACGATGCGAAGAAATCTCAACCTCACCTACCAGGAGGCGGGCGAGCGCGGCAAGGTTGCCGGGGTCGACTACGAGACGGTCGCCCTCGACCACGGGAGCAGCGGCTGCACCGGGTTCCGGCTGAAGATCGGCGGCCGCCTGCTGGCCTACTCGGGCGACAGCCAGGCAACTCCACCGCTCGACCGGTTGGTGGAGGGTGCCGACATCGCGATCGTCGAGGCAACCGAACCGGGCCATCCCTACTCGCACCTCGGCTTCGAGGAGGCGCTTGCCCTTCGCGACCGTCACCCGAGCACCCGCTTCTTCTTCGTCCACGTCTACGCCGGGGAACTGGAGGGCGCCGTCCGTGACCTCCAGGTCATCGATGTCTGATCCGGCGCCGGCGGGGCCGACCGAACGCACGCTGGGAGCGATCCTGGTCGGCGCCGTGGCCGGCATCGTGGTGTTCGCCTGCATGGTCGGGGGGGCGCTGCTGCTCTATCAGCGCGTTTACGGTTCCTCGCTGCCGGCGTTGGTCATCCTGCTGGCGATCTTCGGAGGCCTCGGCGCCTACCTGGCCTGGCTGATCGCGGTGCTTATCTTTTCCTCGATCCGGCGCCCGGAGGACGGCGAGGCGGAGTCCAGCTCCTAGCAGGCGCTAGGGCGTGATCTCGACCCGAACGCCGTCGGGGTCGAGGAGGCTGCCCGGCTCGAGTTGGGGCCGGGCGACGCGGAAGTATTCCAGGCCGGCCACGTCGTCCGCGACCCGCTCAGCGCCCGGGCCGCCGAGGAGGTTGATGCCCAAGTGATGGTGATAGCGCTCCCAGGAGACGAAGCGGAAGGGCCCAAAGCCGGCGGTGAGATCCATGCCCAGTTCCCGGTAGAAGTCGACCGAGCGGTCGAGGTCGGCAACGGTCAGGTGGACATGGCCCAGCCGGCTGTCGGCGGGGAACTCCTCCAGCTTGCCTCGTCCCTCTCCCATCAGCGCTTCGAGGTCCAACGGGTCGACGGCCATCGCCACCTGGTCGCCAGTCCAGGTCCACTGGTCGGCCGGCCGGTCGGCGTAGACCTCGATGCCGTTGCCCTCAGGGTCGCTGAGGTAGATCGCCTGACTGACCAGATGATCACTGGCCCCGTCGAGGGGGATGCCGAGCTCGGAGCAGCGCCAGAGGAACTGTCCGAGGCGCCGAGCGTCCGGGAGCAGCAGAGCGAAGTGGTAGAGGCCGGCCGTCCGGTGCGGTCGAGCCCGGCCACCCGGGAGCCTGCGCAGGTGAAGCTTTGGTTGATCGGCGAAGCCGAGGATGGCGTGATCGGTTCCCAGGTCGAGGAGCCGAAATCCCAGTCGCTGGTAGTAGCGGACCTCCAGCTCCAGGTTGAGAACCTTGAGGCCGAGACCGCTCAGCGGCCAGCCACTCGGCGCTGCCGATTCCATGCTGGATATCATCGACCAAGCCGATGACCGACCAGCTGACCGGAACCACGCCCCGCCTGCCGTGGGTCCGCGAGCAGCTGCGGATCGCGCTCGACATCCTCGACAACCCGGGCGGCGGCCTCGTCTTTGGCTACCAGGCGCTCGGTCAGGCCCGCGCCCACCTGGCCGAGACGGAGCCCGAGCGCTGGGAGGGCGCCATAGACGACCTCGAAGGCGCCGAGCGGCAGGCCCTCTGGCGCAACTACGGGCGCGCCCACGACCTGATCCAGCAGGCCCTCTCCAAGCTGCCCGAGAGCTAACCGGCCCGGGTGGCCGAAGGCGGCGGGCGTCCCCCGCCGCCCTCGCCGCCGAACCTCACGTCGCCGCGTCCGGCCTCGGGCCGACCATCTGCATCGAATCGCCGATGACCTCGGTCGAGTAGTGCTTCCTGCCCTCGGCGTCGGCCCAGCTGCGGGTCTGAAGCCGGCCTTCGGCGTAGATCAGCCGCCCTTTCCGCAGGTACTCGGCGGCGACCTCCGCCTGCCGGCCGAAGAGCACCAGGCTGTGGAAGTCGGTGTGCTCTTTGCGGTTGCCGTCCTCGTCATGACCGGCGTAGCTGTTGGTGGCAACCCGAAGGTTGGCCACCTGCATCCCCCCGGCGGTGGCGCGGAGCTCAGGGTCGGCGGCGAGATGCCCCATCAGGATGACCTTGTTCACCATGGTTGTTACTCCTCCTCCTAAGTGGTTGTCTGGGTGCCGTCTGAACGCAGCTGCTGCAGCCAGGCTGCCGGGTCGATGAGCCGGCCGCCTGAATGGACCTCGAAGTGAAGGTGTGGGCCGGTCGAGTTCCCGCTCGTGCCCACCTCCGCGATGCGGTCGCCGGCCTGGACCAGCTGGCCGCTGCTGACAAGGACCCTCGACAGGTGGCAGTAGAGGGTCACCAGTCCGCCGCCGTGATCGAGCCGGACGTAGTTGCCGCACGAGGAAGGCTGGCTGCCGGTCCCTGCGATCGCAGCGAGAGGGGCCAGGACGGGAGTCCCGATGGGGGCCGCGAGGTCGATGCCGGAGTGGAAGTGGCCGCCCGGGCAGGCTGTATCCACCGGTTCGAGCGCAACCGCCGTGCAGCCGAAGGGCTGGGTCAGGATCGCCCCGGGCACGATCTCGGCCGGGGGCAGCGACCGGTGGCCGGCGAGAAGGATCAGCGAGAGCCCGGCGGCGCCGAACCCCACCGCGGACAGGACCGAGTTCATGCGGCGTGCCCAGTGCCGTGGACGGCGAGGTGCGCGAAGTGCTTCACCGCGCTCATGGCGTGGGAGCCGGCGCTCGAGGTTGAGCTGAGCGCGCCCGGGACCTTGAAGGCGAGCAGCAGCGTCGCCAGCGCGAAGACGTGGCGCACGGGGTTCCAGGCGGCCGTGCCGAGGTCGAGCTGGAGCCCGACCTGGAGAACCAGCAGCTGGAGCGGCTGCATCAGCAGGGTGGCGAGGAAGAGCTCGCCCCATTTCTTGGCGAAGTGCTGGGTGTCCGGCAGCACCGAGAGGATCGCCGCCACCGGCGCGGTGATCGCCAGGACGACCAGGAGCGAATAGCGGAGCGCGTAGCCGACGCCGAGCACCGCGTAGCCGCCGAAGAGCGCGGCCAGCACGGCCAGGCTGAGCGCGGAGCCCCTGCCGAGGTCACCGAGAGCGAAGAGGCTGGACGGATTGAAGGCAAGCCCCACCCCGAGCACCGCCGAGCAGAGCGCGTTGTTGACGTCGATCGCCGCCTGCATCAGCGGCAGCGAGAAGTTGACGAGGACGATTGCCAGGAGGAGCCGGGGGAGCAGGATCCGGACTGTGTAGAGGCTGCTGATCCCGTGGCCGAACATGATCTGGTAGCAGCCCCAGGCCACCACCGCGCCCAGCGAGGCGTCGGCGATCACGACCACGACCGGCTGGAAGTTCGCGATCGTCGAGGCCTCGGTGAAGGGGCGCCCACCGGCGAGGATGTCGGTGGTGGCGAAGAGGAAGCCGCTCACCAGAGAGGTGACGTCTCCCGCGCTGCCGTGGATGGCGTCGGCCACCGTCTGCCAGAACCAGCTGACGGGATCGAGGGGAAGGCTCATTTCGTCATCGCTTCGGAATTTCCAGCCGGCTCTAGCTCGGCAGCGAGCCCTTGAGGACGTCGACCAGGGTGGTCGCCATCTCCACACCGATGGTGCCGATGACGATGCGCTGGATCCAGAGCTTGGCCTGGGTCACGGCCGACGACTCGACCGCGGTCATCTTCCAGAGAAAGGCGAGTACGAAGGCCAGCGCGCCGATCGAGCCGACCAGGGCGCGGGCCACCAGGATCCAGTTGTTGATGATGTCCAGCACCGGCTGGACGTTGGTCGTGAGCAGGGTCAATTTCCACACCTCCGAAACTCGATTTGGCAGGCCAAGTCTCGGCGGCGGCAGGCGGGAAGGAAACCAGCCCGGTTAAGACCAACCAGGATTCACGCCAGGCGGGACCATCGATGGCGGCTACTTCCGTGGCCGCAGGGCGCGCGGTCCCCCGGTGGATGTTCTTACCTGGGCAAAAGAAGCGGCTCCCCAATCGTGGTTGGCAACCCAGCCGCGGACCTCAGCGATCGCCGCCCGGCGCCACTGTCTGAAGAGGCGACTCCCTTCGCCTGACGCGGCTGGGATCGATCCAGGGGACGCCAACCGAGTTGCCGACGGGATTGAAGCCGGCCCCTGGGGAACGGCTGCAGCGCATCCGGCCGGTCAAGGGCCCAAAACGGCCACCGCGAAGATGAAGGCGAAGTGGTAGCGGAAGGCGTCCTCGCCGAGCTCCTTCATCCGGTCCGCAAGCTCCGCCTCGAACTCGGCCCGCAGCCGCGGGCCGAGGACGCGGATCAGGGTGTTCGGCAGCGGTCCCGACCCCCCCATCAGGTCGGTCCACTCGCGCGGTGTGCGGACCCGGCCGCCGGTGACCATCTCGGTCATCCGTACGTCACCGAAGCCCAGCTCGTCGAGCAGGCGGGGCAGGTTCTCCCGCTCGCCGTAGGCCGAGCGCTCGGGCGAGTGCTCGGGAACCCGCAGGTGGTGGCGGGCGGCCAGGTCGCCGAGCACGCGGTAGAAGAGGTCTTGGGCCTCGGTCTGGAGACTCCGCCGGTGCAGGGAGAGCGCGACCCGTCCACCCGGCCGCAGCAGTCGCGCCGCCTCCCCCAGGGACGCGAAGGGGTCCATCAGGTAGGGGAGCGACTGGCCGTAGGTGATGAGGTCGAAGCTGCCCTCGCGGAAGACCATCCGCTCGGCCGCCATCGCCATGAAGGTGGTGTTCTTTCGTGATCGCCGACGAGCGAGGTTCAGCATCCGGGCGCTGAGGTCGATGCCGACCACGCTGCCCCTTGCGCCGACCGAGGCAGCGACCAGGTGGGTGACCAGGCCGGTGCCGCAGCCGACGTCCAGGACCGCCTTGCCACGGGAGGGCGAAGCCACCTCAACCAGCTTCGCCGCCACCTTCCCGTGGAGGCCGCCGGCCCAGCTTTCGTATTCGGGAGCGACCCGGTCGTAGAACTCGACGAGGTGCTCGACGAGCTCTTCTTCGCCGGTAAGCTCCATGGGCGACGTTAGCTTAGGGCGACGGTAGAATGGCCCTGCCCTCCCACCCATTCAAGGAGCCTGTGTCCAAATGGCAGATGAAGAGAACCAGTCTCACGAGCGCGGCCGGGGCCGGCGCGGCGAGAACAACCACAACTCGATCACGCTCGGTCCTAAGGACCGCCTCGTCGGCTCGTTGACGTTTGACGGCGACCTGACCGTTGCCGGGAACGTCGAGGGTGAGCTCACCGCCACCGGCGACGTGGCGGTCGAGAGCGGCTCCACGGTCAAAGCGCAGGTATCCGGGAACAACATTAACGTGCAGGGCACGGTGACCGGCAACGTGACCGCCCGCGGCCGGCTGTCCCTCAGCGGCTCCGGGAGCCTCCACGGGGACGTCCGGGTCAGCAAGCTGACGGTGGAGGACGGGGCCACCCTCAACGGCAACGTCGCCATGGGCCAGTCGGTCGGCGGCGGATCCGGCCCCGAGGCCGTGGCCGAGGCCGCCGAGAGCGGCGAGCAGATCCAGAACGCCGAGCAGCCGGCCGAGGAGCCCCAGCCCGAGCCGGTCGGCTAGCGCCCGGCGGCTTCGGATAGGGAGCGAAGCGGGATGCGCACTGCCTACGACCTCGTCATCGTGGGCGGTGGCGCCGCGGGCTCGGAGGCCGCCTTCAGCGTGGCGGACGGCGGCAGGACCTCGATCCTGCTGGTCGAGTCCGACCACTTGGGCGGCACCTGTACCAACCACGGCTGCGTCCCCACCAAGGCCCTCGTCAAGGCGGCCCGGGTGGCTTGGACGCTCCAGACGGCACGCGAGTTCGGCTTCGAGGGCGTGGAGCCCCGCTTCGACTGGGAGAAGGTGATCGGGCGCGCCTACCGGGTCCGTGATCACATGCTCCGCCACGGCATGACGCCCTTCAACGAAGCCGGCGTGGAGGTCGCCTTCCCGGATCGCGCCCAGTTGGTGGGCGAGCGTCACCTCGAGGTGGGCGGCCAGGCCGTCGAGGCGGGGGCGGTGCTGCTGGCGACCGGGCTCGAGCCCTTCATACCGCCCATCGAGGGCCTGTCCGAGGCCGGCTACCTGGACAACGAGTCGGTACTCGACCTCAAGGTGTTGCCGGCCCGGCTGGCGGTGCTCGGCGGCGGCCCGATCGGCTGCGAGTTCGCGCAGGTCTTCGCCCGTTTCGGCGTCCAGGTCGCCATCGTCGAGGCGGCCGACCGGCTGGCGCCGCCGGAGGAGCCGGAGTCGAGCGCCGCGATCGCGGAGGCGTTCGAGGCGGAGGGGATCGGCATCCGTACGGGTGCCAAGGTGGTCCAGGTCAGCCGTTCTCCGAGCGGCCGGCGGCTTCACTTCGACAACGGCTCCAGCCTCGAGGTTGACGAGATCCTGGTCGCCGTCGGGCGCTGCCTCGACGGCGCCCGTCATGGCCTCGACGCGGCCGGCATCGAGTGGACCCGGCAGGGCGTCAAGGTCGACCGCCACCTGCGGACCACCCAACCCTGGGCCTACGCCGCGGGGGACATCGTCGGCGGACTGCTCTTCACCCACACCGCTTCGGCGATGGGCCCGATCGCCGCCCGCAATGCGCTAGCCCAGGGCGGCAGCGAAGTCTACGACCCCCGGATCGTCCCCCGGGTGACCTTCACCGACCCCGAGCTGGCGTCGGTCGGCATGACCGAGCAGCAGGCCCGCGCGGCGGGCCACCGGGTCTCGATCGGCGTCGCCTCCGTCCGAGACGCGGAGAAAGCGGAGATCGACGGCCAGTCGATCGGCCAGGTGAAGGTCGTCGCCGGCGAGGGTGGCGAGCTGCTGGGCTGCCACATCGTCTGCGAGAACGCGGGCGACATGATCCACGAAGCGGTCGCGATGATGGCCGGCCGGGTGCCGGTCGGCGTGGTCGCGGCCGAGATGCACGCCTACCCGACGCTCTCCGAGCTCATGCGCTCGGCCCTCTCCGAGGCGGCCGGCTCCTAGATCTGACATCGCTAGACTCAGATAAGTTCCTAGCGGTTCGACATAGTCCGAAAGGAGACCCGACGCTATGAGAATTGCCTGCCTGCTCGCTGACGGCTACGAGGATTCCGAGTTCCAAAAGCCTCGCGACGAGTTCACCGCCGGCGGCCACGAGGTCGTCGTCATCGCGAAGGAGGCCGGCCAGCAGCTGGCCGGCAAGAAGGGAGAGTCCCAGACCAAGGCCGACAAGGGCATCGCCGAGGTGCGACCCGACCAGTTCGACGCGCTCTTCCTGCCCGGCGGCCACTCGCCCGACTCGCTTCGCGCTGACGAGCGCTTCGTCGAGTTCGTGAAGCCGTTCTTCGCCGACGGGCGGCCCGTCTTGGCCATCTGCCACGGCCCGCAGCTGCTGATCTCCGCCGATCAGTACAAAGAGCGCCGGATGACCGCCTGGAAGACAATCCAGGGCGACCTCCAGCGGATGGGGGCAAGCGTCGTCGATCAAGAGGTGGTGGTCGATCGGAACCTGGTCACCTCGCGGCAGCCGTCGGACATCCCGGCCTTCATCCGCGAATCGCTGAGCGTCATGGAGACGGCGACCGTTCCCACCCGCTGACCTCGCTCCCGCGTCACAGCGGGCTGCCCGGCGGTGCTTAGACTTCGAACCGATGCACCGCATTCGCCGGGTGGCCCGCGTCGCCGTCCTCGTCCCCCTCCTCGCGCTTCTACTCGCTTGCTCTATCGGTGGCGGCCCGACAGCCGACCCCGCGAAGGTGCTGAGCCAGGCCGGCCCGGCCCTTGGCCAGGTGAAGACGGCCTCGGTCGAGATGCAGTTCGGCTCGGGCGCCACGTTCTTCGGCTTCACGGTCGTCTCTGCGTCAGGGAAGGTCAAGCTGCCCGCCGACAGTCTGGTCACGATCAAGGCTCTCCAGAGCAGCGACTCGCTGATCGAGATAGCGGTCACCACGCTGGGCGGGCAGACCTGGGTTACGGTCCCCTTCCTGGGCGTCCAGGAGGTCACTGGCGCGGAGGCGGCAGCCGTCCCCTCGGTGGGGCGGATCTTCGATCCCAGCAAGGGCCTGCCAGGTGTGCTTGCCGAGGGCCGCAACCCCAAGTTGCTCGGCTCCGAGACCGTTGACGGCGTGGACTGCTGGAAGGTCGAGGCGACCTACACCGCGGCCCAGGTCTCGCAGGCAGTGCAGCCGCTCAGCCCGAGTGGCGACATCGACGCGACCCTGTGGATCGGCAAGTCCGATCACCTGCTGCGCAAGACGCTCCTCAAGGGCAAGCTCTTCACGGCGTCCAAGACGACGACGCTGCAGGTTCGCTTGTACGACTTCAACGCGCCCGTCACCATCACCAAGCCCGTCTGACAACGGGCGACTGACCGACTTGCTGGCGCGCTGGGGGCGGCCGCTCCTGCTCGGCTGCGCCGCCCTCGGCCTGCTGGTCGCGGCCCTGGACGCCTACGTCGTGGTGACGCTGCTGCCGGCGATGCTCTTCGATCTCGACCTTTCCGTGGACCGGATCGAGCAGGCGACGCCGATCGTCTCCGGCTTCCTGGCGGGCTACATCGTCGTCATGCCGCTTCTCGGCCTCGCCTCGGACATCCACGGCCGGACTCCCGTCTACCTGGCGGCGCTGGCCGTCTTCGCCGCGGGCTCGGTGCTGACCGCGACCGCCGGCTACACGGGTGAACCGCCCTACGGCCTGATTGGCCTGCCCTGGCTGGTGACCGGGCGGGTCCTGCAGGGCCTGGGAGGCGGAGCGACCGTGCCGGTGGCGCTGGCGCTCGCGGCCGACCTCTTTCCCGTGGGGCGGAGGACGCTGGCGATTGGCCTCGTGGCCGCCGTCCAGGAGACGGGCAGCGTCCTCGGCCCGCTCTACGGCGCGGGAATCGCCGCCACGGCCGCGGCCTACGGTGGCTGGCGAGTTGTGTTCTGGCTGAACCTGCCGCTGGCCCTGGTTTGCGGGCTCGGGTTCCTTCTGGCCGCGCGGGCCCGGCCTGTCCAGCGGACAGCGGCCCGGACGCCGAGGGAACGGGAGCTCACCGCGGACTGGCTCGGGGCGGGGCTCCTGGGCACGGGACTGGCTCTGCTGGTGCTGGCGCTCTACCCGGACGACCCCCGCCACTCGGCCGTTGGCCATTACTTCTTTCCCGCGGGTCTGGGAGCGCTGCTCGCCCTCGCGGGCTGGGCCTACCGCCAGCTGGCGTCGCTCAGTCCCGTGATCCCGCGCGAGTTGCTTAGAAGCCGCCAATTCATCGGCTCGTCCGCCGCCAACCTGCTGGTCGGCGCCGGGCTGATGGTGGCGCTGGTCGACATCCCGGTGATGGGCCGGGCCGTCTTCAACCTCGACCAGCTCGGCGCGGCCCTGCTCCTGGCGCGCTTCATGGTCGCCGTGCCCGTCGGCGCCCTCGCGGGAGGCCTCCTTGGCGGCCGGATTGGCAGCCGGTGGACAGCCGGGGTGGGCCTGGCCGCTGCCGCCGGCGGATTCCTGCTCATGGCCGGCTGGGACGCCGGGGAGCTGGCCAGGCGCGTTGGGCCCCTGCCGGAGGCGGACATCGTGTTGGTTGGAGCCGGCCTGGGCTTCGGGCTTGTCATCGCTCCCCTCGCGGCGGCGGTGCTGGACATCGCCCGCTCATCGCGGCACGGGCTGGCGGCCAGCCTCGTGGTTATGGTCAGGACGCTGGGGATGCTGCTCGGCCTGAGCGTGCTCTCGGCCTATGGCGTGCACCGCTTCTACCAGCTCTTCAACTCGGGCCCGCCGCTGCGCCTGATTCCCGGCTCCCCCGAATTCGCCGCCCAGAAGGCGGCCTTCGACGCGCGGGTCACCTCCGCGCTGGTGGCGGAGTATCACGCCATCTTCACCGTCGCCGCCGTCGTCTGCGCGGTTGCCGCGTTGGTGGCCGTTTTCTCGCTCTCGACGCGCTTGACCGCGGGAAGGGCCACCGCCTCCAGATAGGCGCTCATGGCGTCCGTCAGGTGCGCGAGGATGCCCTCCTCGAAGTGCTCGAGGGAACCCTGCCCGGTGTTGATCTGACCCAGGGTGACGGGGAATCCGCCGGGTGGCTGAGCGGCAGGCTGGGACGCCGGAGGCGGCTTCACAAGCGCTCCGGCATCGGGCACCGCGTCGGAGGGGGCCGGCGCCCGCGCCATCGCCGGCAGGCCTGCCACCGGCGCCGTCCGCCTCGCCTCGTAGACGCGCCAGGAGACGGCGGAGAGGACGAACATCACCACGACCTCCCCGACCACGATCCAGAACAGGGGCTGCCGCAGGCGGGCCTTCATCTCGGCCCGCAGGCTACGAGTCCCAGCCTCGAATCGGAACCAGACCGGTTAAGACCCCGCTTCGACCGCCAGAGGCCGGAGGGCTTCGAGTCCCCGGCGGAGGGTTTCCATGCGCTTGGGGAAGCTGAAACGGACGTGGTCGCGTCCCTGCCTGGGATCGTGGAAGAAGCTCGAGGCGGGGACAGTCGCGACCGCCAGCTCCTCCACCAGGTGGCGTGCGAAGGCGACGTCGTCAGAGTGACCGAAGCGGCCGATCCCTGCCATCACGTAATAGGCGCCGTCGGGCGCTCTGACCTCGAAGCCCAGTTCATCCAGCCCGGCGACGATCGCGTCGCGGCGCTCCCGGTACTCCTCCAGCAGCGAGTCGTAGAAGGCGTCCGGGAAGCCGAGGGCGGTCGCGACCGCGACCTGCAGCGGATGGGCGGCGCCGACGGTCAGGAAGTCGTGCACCTTGCGGATCCCGGCCGAGAGCCCCGGCGGGGCGATCAGCCAGCCGACCCGCCAGCCGGTGACGCTGAAGGTCTTGGAGGCGCCGCTAATGGTGATCGTTCGCTCCGCCATCCCCGGCAGGGTCGCCATCGGGACGTGCTCGCCCCGGTAGACCAGGTGCTCGTAGATCTCGTCGGTGATGGCGTAGGCGTCGTGGTCGCGGCAGAGTCCTGCGATCAGCTCCAGCTCCTCTCGCGAGAAGACCTTGCCGGTCGGGTTGTGGGGCGTGTTGACCACGATCGCGCGGGTGCGGGGGCCGAAGGCAGCCCGCAGCTCAGCCTCCTCGAAGCTCCAGTCGGGCGCCCGCAGGGTAACGAAGCGGGGCACCGCACCGCTCAGGATGCAGTCCGGCCCGTAGTTCTCGTAGTAGGGCTCAAAGACGACCACCTCGTCGCCCGGGTCGACGGTCGCCAACATGGCGGCGATCATCGCCTCGGTCGCCCCGCAGCTGACCGTGACCTCGGCCTCGGGGTCCACCTGCCGGCCCCACCAGCGGCTCTGCTTGGCCGCGATCGCCTGCCGCAACTGCGGGGCGCCCCAGGTGGTGGCGTACTGGTTGAAGCCCTCGTCGAGCGCCTGCTTGGCGGCCTCGACGATCTCGCGCGACGGCGGAAAGTCAGGGAACCCCTGGGCGAAGTTGACCGCCTTCTCAGGACCGTTGAGGGCGAGGTTGAGGCGCGTCATCTCGCGGATGACGCTCTCGGTGAAGCTCTCGGCCTTGCGGCTGAGGATCGGCTGCAACGGCTTGGGTTAGGTGCCGGGCGCCAGGTTGCCACGCTCGAGGCGGAACTCGTTGCCCGAGCAGAAGTCGCAGGCAGGGGGCGCCTCGAGGCCGCGATAGCCCTGGCCGCAGGCCTGGCAGGTCCAGTGGCTGTGGGCGAAGAAGTCCAGGATGTCGGAACGGCTCAGGAGTCCCACCATCCGGCCCTGCGCCATCACCGGCAGCCGGCGGATCCGCTGGTCGGCAAGGAGCCGGGCCGCCTCCTCGATCCCGGTGTCCTCGCCGATCGAGATCACATGCCGGCTCATGATGTCCGACACCTTCTTTCCCTTCTTGGTGAACACGTCCACCTCGCTGACGATGCCGACCACGTGGCCCTCGGGGTCGGTGACCGGTGCGCCGGTGATGTGCGAGCGCGACAGGCGATCGGCCACCTCACCGACGTCCAAGTCCTCGTCGAAGGTGATCACCTTGGTCGTCATCACATCTTTGACCGGGATCACGGTGCGATAAGCCTAGCCATCAACTCGGGATCGGCGTTCCCGCCGCTCAGTACCAGGCCGAGCCTCGACGAGTCGGGCAGCTTGCGGGCCAGGAAGGCCGCGAGCGGGAGAGCTCCGGTCGGCTCGAGAGCGATCTTGCAGCGCAGCCAGGCAATTAACAGCGCCTGTTCTATCTCCGCCTCGGTGACGAGCACGATGTCGTCCATGAGCCGGTTCGCCACCAGCACCTCGAAGTTTCTCTGCCCGATGCTCAGGGACTTCACGCCGTCGGCTATCGTCACCGGCGCCCCCGACAGCCTCTCCAGCTTTCCGCTCCGAAAAGAACGCCACGCATCGTCGGCGGCGGCCGGCTCGACGCCGATGACCCGCACCTCCGGGCGCTTCGCCTTGACGGCCAGGGCCCACCCGCTCAGCTGCCCGCCGCCGCCTACCGGTGCAGCCACCAGGTCGAGGTCGGGCACGTCTTCGAGCAGCTCCAGGGCGCCCGTGCCCTGGCCGTGGATCACATCCCAGTCGTCGTAGGCGTGCACGAGCGCATACCCCGTCCGCTCCACCGCCTCGACGAGCTTTTCGTCGCGGTTCCCGAACGTAATCCCCTCGCTGACGACCTCGGCGCCAAGGGCTCGCGTGGCGGCGACTTTGGCCGGGTTGGCTCCCTCGGGGATCAGGATCACCGCCTTCAGGCCCGCGGTCCGGGCGGCCAGCGCGACCGCCTGGGCGTGGTTTCCCGAACTGGCGGTGATGACGCCCGGGGTGCCCGGCGGGAGCCGGAGCACGGCGTTGAACGCTCCCCTTGCCTTGAAGGATCCCGTCACCTGGAAGCACTCTGGCTTGAAGACCAGGGTCGGGTCGAGGTCGGTCGTCAGGACCGGGGTCCGCCTGACGTAGGGACGGATTCTCTCGGCCGCCGCTTCGATCTCGGAGAGGTGTGCTCGCGCGAACTCGATCCCGGCCATCGGGACAGGTTATTCCGTGTCGAGGATGACGGTGAAGGGGCCGTGGTTGACCAATTCGACGTCCATCTCGGCCCCGAAGCTGCCGGTCTTCACCGGGATACCTCGATCGCCGAGCGCGGCGACGAACCTGCGGTAGACGCGATCCGCGAGGTCAGGCGGAGCGGCGCCCGCGAACCCGGGGCGGCGTCCGCGGCTGGTGTCCGCGTAGAGGGTGAATTGGGAGACGACCAGGGCCTCGCCGCCGACCTCCTCGAGGCTCCGGTTGGTCCTGCCCTCGGCGTCCTCGAACATCCGCAGCTGGGCGGCCTTCTGCGCCAGCCGCTCGGCTGTCGCGTCGTCGTCGGCGGGCCCGACCCCCAGCAGCACGAGGAGGCCGGGGCCGATTTCCTGGCGGCCGGCCTCCCAGTTGACGGCCGCGCGGGTGACCCGCTGGAGGACCGCCCGCAAGTGGTCGCCGGGGGCTAGGCGCCGAGCCAGGTGGCGAGGTCCGCGAAGACCTGTTCCCGGCCGAGGTCGTTGTAGGGCTCGTGGTAGGCGCCCGGGTAGATGATCAGCTTTCGCCCCTCCACGCTTGCCCTTCGGAAGAGCTCGTCGGTCGCCGCGGGATCGATGATCCGATCGTCCGACCCGTGGGTGGCCAAAAAGGGGATCTTGATCTCAGCGGCCCGGGCGAGGATCTCCCGGTTGGCCGCCTGCCACTCCGTGTAGAACCGCGCCGACATCTTGTCGTGGACCTGGGGATCGTCGGTGTAAGCCCTGACGACCGCCGGGTCGCGGGAGATGTGGGAGGCGTCCAGCTCGGTGGCCAGCGCCAGGGTAGGGAGCACTTTGGAGGCGACGTTGCCCATAGTCAGCTTCCAGCCGGGAACCGCCGCCTTCACCCTCAACGCGGGGCTGGAGACGACAAATCGGCGAGGCCTGGCGACGCCACGAACCACGGCGCTGAGGAGGATCGACCCACCGACCGAGTGGCCGAGCGGCACTACCTCGGTCTCGCCGACCTCGGCGCGTACGGCGCCGACGAACGAGGAACCGTCCTCGATCAGCTGGTCCCAGCTCATGACATGACCGCGCTGGCCGCCGCTCGCGCCATGGCCCCGGACGTCCATCGCATAGGTCGCGATGCCGTGCTCCGCCATCGAGGCGGCGAGCCCTGCGTAGCGGCCGCCGTGCTCACCGTGGCCGTGGATGACGGCCAGGACCAGCCTCGGGTGCTCGGGGCGCCACGACCGCCAGGCCAGGCGGGTGCCGTCGGCCGCCTTCAGCTCGCCCCCGGCCTCGGTCGGGCGGGTGTCAGCCGAGATGACGGAGGCCTCGCAGGATCTTGAGTGCCTCCTGCTCGGCTTCGAGCAGGCTCGGCGCATAGGCGCGGAGCCCGTGCAGCGAGTAGCCCCAGCGATCGCTGCCGGTCGCACTCGCGTGGACGCGATAGCCGGGAGGGTAGAAGTGGATCGCCTGGCCGGAGACCCGCTTGATGACCGGTCGCTTGGCGAAGTGGTCCTCGAGGGTCTGGCCGGTCGGGAGCAGGCCGTGGCGGAACTCGAGGAAGCGGAGCTTCAGGAGGGGGTTCTCATCGTCGCGCCAGACCGCGCGAACGCCGTACTCGGCGCTGACATCGCGAAGGAAGAACAGCAGCACCAGCGCGTCGGTCTCGTCTCCACGCATCTTGAGAAAGCCCCCGGCCGAGATGTCCTCACCCTGCGCCGCGACCAGGTGGCGGAAGTACTCGGACTCGAATAGGCCGGCGGAATTGCGGCTGGCGATCCAGACCGGTTCACTCTTCCAGGAGCGCGCGGCAGCCAGTGCTTCGACCTGCTCGGAGAGTCGCTCGATCCTGTCCTCGCCCAGCCCGTGGAGACGGTGGTGAATTACTCGAGCCACGCTCGTAGCCTACCCCCTCCCTCGAACTTGAGAAGGCGCGTTCCGCCCTCTTTGAGGTCGAGCTCGAGGGGTCCCTGCGACAGCTGCAGATCAGCCTGCTGCCAGAGATCGCGGACCCTGGGAGCCCCTTCCACCTCGACCAGCAGCTTGCGGGCCGGTCCGTTCCAGTTGAACGCCGCCAGCACCTCATCGCCCCGGCGCCAGATGGCGGCCAGGCGGTCGGAGTCGGGCTCCCAATCGGGCACCGCCGGCCGGCCGCCGACCAGTGCGAGCACCTCAGGATTGGTCAGCATGGCGAGGCGGGCCGGCTCCAGCTCCAGCAGCGCGTCGCTGGCGAAGAACGGGCCGCCGCTCATGGCCACCGCGGTGACCAGCTGGCGAGCCTGGTCGATGGTCAGGTTGGCGCCGACCAGGGCCACGTCAGGGTCGAGCTGGAACCAGCCTTCAAGGTGGCCCCGGCAGGCCACGTTGCGAGCGATCCAGAGCACCTCGTCGCCGAAGATGCGAGCGAGTGGACGCCCGCTCTCGAAGTCGTAGATCGGCGTCGCCGTGTCCTGGCCGATCCGGCAGCCCTCGACGAGGCCGGCGACCGGCTGCAAGGGCGCGCCGCAGGCGAGGATGTATGAGTCGCCGACCGCCCTCCGGACCGCCTGTACACCCGCCCGCAGGGCCTCCACGCCGCCGTAGGCGCCGGCATAGAGGAAGTCGATCTTGAAGTAGCGGATGCCCGCCCCGTAAAGGTCGCCGAACACCTTCTCCAGGTGTGAGGTCACCTCCGGGTTGCGTGCGTCCAGCACGTGCATCGGACCGAACGAGATGTGGACCGGGTCGATAAGCCGTTCACCGGTGGTGGGATCCTGGAGAAACCACGCCTCCGGCGCGTCCGTGGCGAGGTCAGCGCTGGCGCTGACCAAGAAGGGCGCGGTCCAGATGCCGGTCACCTGGCCCGATGCACCAAGGATGGCCGCCACCTCGCCGAGTCCATTTGGGAACTTGGTATTCACCTTCCAGTCGCCGTAGGCCTGCTGCCAGCCGTCGTCCACCTGAACCACGCGGTAGCCGAGACCGTGCATGGCGCCGTCGCCGAGGACCTGGGAGTTCTCGACGACGTCCTCCTCGGAAACCCAGGGCCCGTAGTGGTACCAGCTGAGCCAGCCCATCGGGACGGGCACTTGCGTCGGTTCCATCCAGGCGACCTCCCGCAGCGCCTCCCAGGCGCTCTGACTGCCGGCTAGGCGGAGATCCTCGAGCTTCACCTCGTCGCCCGGCCTGGCATGCCAGGCCATCTCTGGAGCGCCCTTGGGAGCGCCTTCCAAGACCTGTAAACGCCCGTCCTCGAAGTCGAACCGGGCGGCCAGCCGCTCGGCGGTGGCCGTGGCGACGGCGATCCCGGAACCGTCGCGGGCGGCCAGGGCCGCTGTCCACCAGGAGGTCGGGGGGTTGTTCCCGCCGATCTGGACGACATCGGCCGGGTCCCACGACTGGTAGCCGTTGAGGATCCACCAACCCGGAGCGACCTCGTCGAGCGTGGGAACGGCGACAATCCCAACCCCGGTGACGGCCGCCTCGGCCGTGGCGCGGGCCGTGACTGTGAGCGTGACCAACTCGCCGTCCGCCCGGGCTTCCAGCCTCACCTCTAGGGGTCCGCAGGTCGCCGCATGGCCCGTTCCTGATGGGGTCCAGCCGGCGCTCTCGTGACGCGCGCCGCCGGCGAGGGTGCATAGCGCAGATATCTTCTTGAGCGCGCCCGCGCCCGCCCAGTGCAGCGCGAGTCCGCCCTCTTCGAGCTCGATCTGCGCGGGCACCCGGTCAGTCTAGCTAGGGCCCTTCATGGCCTCCTCCATCCAGGGCTCAGCCCCGACCTGGATCTCCAGCCGCCGGTGCCCCGAGTCGAGGAGGAACTCGCCACGCCGGGCGCCTTCGAGACCCTGCCGCTGGATGTCGCTGAAGTGGAAGGCGCGCTGCAGCTTCTGAGCCTGCCCCGGCCGTTGACCCCCGAAGAAGCGGATCGCCGGGTTCGTCGCCACGAGCATCCCGGCTTCGGAGCCAAGGAGGTCGCCCGCGTTCTGCGTCGCGAAGACCAGCGATCCCTCGTACTTGCGGATGCGCCTCGCCAGCCGGACCACGAAACGGCGTATGGTCGGATCCTCGAAGAGCAGACCCAGCTCGTCGACGATCAGCATCCGGCGCCGACTCCGCTCCCGAAATCGCCGCCAGAGCGCCTCGGCAAGCAGGAAATGGACGGGCCCGACCATCTCCTCCCGCAGCTCCCGCATCCCGAACACGACGAAGGGCAGGTCCAGGTCGACGTTGGTCGGCGAGCTGAACATCACGCCGAGGCTGCCTTTGACCCACCGGCCGAGGATCTTCGTCACGCGCGCGCTCACTGGCATCAGCTCCGCCACGTTAGCGAGGACGGGCACCTCGCATTCCCGGTAGGCGGCCCTCACAGCGGCCTCGAGCACGGCCTTGTCGGCCTCGTCGAGCGTCCCGCAAATGGTCTGCACGAGGTCGACCGTGTCGGCGACGGCGGGGCCGAGCTCGGCCTCCTCGCGCGCGAGCCCGCGCAGGTCCATCACGTTGATCGCGTGGCCACTGCCGAGAGCGAGGCGGATGTCGGCGCCACCCGCCGTCGTTGCTACCGGGCCGTACTCGTGCTCGGGATCGATGACGCAGACCTGGCAGCCGGCCTTCACGGCGCCGAGCGCGAGGGTCTTCAGGAGATAGGTCTTCCCGGCGCCTGAGTGCCCGAAGACCCCGATGTTGGCGTTTTCGTGGTGGTGCTCGTCGAAGGGATCGACCCTGACGGGCATCGCGGTCGCGCGGCTGCGGCCCAGCCGCAGCCCGTTAGGATCGGCGACCTCGACGTCCAGCCAGGGAAACAGCGTCACCAGCGACGAAGTGTCCACCAGGTGCCGGCGCTGGAGGCGGTCCAGGCCGAGTGGCAGCGTGGCCAGCCGTCCGTCCACCTGGCGAAAGGTTGCCTCCCGCAACCCGCAGAGCGTGGAGCGGGCCACCTCGACCACGGCCGTGCTTCCGGCCTCTAGCTCGTCCCTGCTGCTCGCGGTGAGGGTGAGGAGGAGGGATAGGTGAAATGCCCGCTCCTGTCCGGCCGAGAGCTTCCGCTGAAGGTCGGCCGCGGCCGGAAGCGCCTCGCCTACCAGCACGTCGGGGAGCCCGCGGCGCTCTCCCTCCAGCTGGGACGCGCGCAGATGCGCGAGCTGGTGCTGCAGGTACTCGGCGGCCCATCCGTTGCCGGCCGGCTCGGCATGCCAGGCAAGGTCGACCCGGACTCTGGGCGGCACCAGGTGCAGCAACCATCCAGGTTCCAGCTCCGCGCCCGGGAAGCGGTCGACGTACCAGGTCCGGTGCCAACCGTGTCGATCCTGGAAGCAGCGCGGGAGCTCCCTTCCGAAGGTGGACGACACGCCCGGTGGGCTTCCGGGCCGCAGGCTGAGGCCGAGCCCGACCAGGCCGGCGCGGACGCTGACGAGCGCATCCGGATGGGTCACCACCAGAACCGATCGACGCTGGGCGATGACGCCTTCGCGTTCCTCCGGCCGGAAGCGGAGGACTATCTGGAGGGGCTTCGCCAATGCGTCGAGCAGCCGGCGGAACCCAGCGCTCCAGCGCGCCTGGTCGTCGGCCACCGCGCCGAGGTACCCAATGCCCTCCGCTTCCACGACCGCGACCATCGGTGCCTCGGGCAGCAACTGCGCCGGCGGCCGCGGCCGGAGCTTGAGGTAGCTCAAGGCGGAGACCTCCTCAGGCGCGCCAGTACCTCTGCCCACCGCCGAGTGAGACCATCCCAGTCAACCTCCACCCTGTAGGAGGCCAGAAGATGGCGGCCGGCATCCTCGGCCCAGGCGTCCAGGTGTCGTCCCTCGTGCCTCCACCAGCCGATGGTCGCCGCCGCGCCCAGCAGCAGCAGGCCGGGCAGCACGCGGAGCGGCGACCAGAGGTGCTGACGCCAGAACCAGGCCGCGATGACGAGCAGCCCAATTACGTAGCCGAGGCGGGCCGGCGAGAGCCCGTAGAGAAGCCTGTCCTCGAGATCTATCCCGGCCGGAATCCGCGTCCGCACGAGTGGCAGGCTAGGCGGGCAGCCCGGATTCCCCAACAGCCGCGGTTAAGAGGCGCCGACTAGAATCGAGTTCTCACGCCCGCCTAGCTCAATTGGCAGAGCAGGGGACTCTTAATCCCAAGGTTCAGGGTTCAAGTCCCTGGGCGGGCACCACCAAATCGTATTCAAAACCCTCCCTCCAAGGGTTTCGCGCGTCCTGTCTTAACGGGCACTACAGCCAAACTACAGCCAAACCAGCTATAGTCCGCTCGAATTTCGATGGCTGGGCGGCGAGGTCACAACGAAGGAAGCATCTACCGGCGCCAGGACGGTCTCTGGGCGGCCGCTGTCGACCTCGGTCGGGTCAACGGCAGGCGCTCCCGGCAGACCTTCTACGGCGCCACCCGAAAAGAGGTTCAGGACTGGCTCAAGGTCGCTCTTAGGGATCAGCAGCTCGGAACCTTGCCGGCGGCGAGCCGCGAGACTGTCGGGCAGTTCCTGACCGCTTGGCTGGAGGACTCCGCCAAGCCCAGGCTTCGGCCCTCGACCTTCCGCAGCTACTCCGATCTGGTCCGCCTCCACGTCCTTCCCACCATCGGCCACCACCGCCTCGATCGGCTCACCCCGCAACAGGTCCAGACCATGCTCAACGCCAAGCTCGCGGAGGGCCTCTCCGCCCGGCGTGTCGAGTACCTCCGCGCCGTGCTGCGCACGGCTCTCAACCAGGCGGTGAAGTGGGGGATGGTGGCGCGGAACGCCGCAGGTTTGACGAACCCGCCCCGCGTCAAGACCCGCCCGGTGCAAGTCCTGTCACCGGACGAAGCTCGCCGGTTCCTGGAGGTCGCCCAGGGCGATCGATTGGAGGCGCTGTTCGTGGTCGCGCTCAGTCTTGGCCTTCGCCAGGGAGAAGCGCTTGGTCTCCAGTGGGAGGACGTCGACCTGAAGAAGAGGTCCCTCTCGGTGGCGCATGCTCTCCAGCGCATCGACGGCAAGATGCAGCTGGTCGAGCCGAAGACCGAGCGGTCGCGAAGGACCATCCGGATGCCCGAGGTCGTCGCCGGCGCCCTGACGGCCCACCAGCAGCAGCAGAGGAAGGACCGGCTCCTGGCCGGCGCCCGCTGGAAGGAATCCCGCTTCATCTTCACGACCACGGTTGGGACTCCGCTGGAGGGGCCCAGCGTCACCCGGCACTTTCAACAACTGCTTAAGCAGGCGGGGCTCCCCCGCCTGCGCTTCCACGACCTGCGCCACTCCTGCGCCTCTCTCCTACTTGCCCAGGGCGTCGCGCCACGAGTCGTGATGGAGACTCTCGGCCACAGCCAAATCAGCCTCACGATGAACACCTACAGCCATGTCATGCCGGCGGTCCAGGCCGAGGCTGCGGTGGCCATGGACCGGGTACTCGGGGAATAGCTCCACCTGGCCGAGGGAGCCCTCCAACATTCGCTCCAGCCGGGTGCGAACGACGAGAACCCGCTTCCCAAGCCGAACCGTTGGCAGGTCTCCACGAGCTGCGAGCTCGTAGGCCGTGTTCCGGTTGATGCCAAGCAGGCTTGCCGTCTCGGGCACCGAAAGGGTCAACGAGCGGTCCGGGCAGGCGGGGCAGCGGTTACCCATGACTTCGCCCTCGGCTCCGCCGTGCCGCCGCATTCGCAGTCTGGATCCGAGTCGCCTCCCTGGCCAGGGCAGTCGACTCTAGGCCGATCAGATCAGCCAGTTTCGCGGCCCAGGGACTGCGCAAGAACTGCAAGGCTCCCTTGGCCCGCCGTGAACGCGTCCGCATGGCATCCCGGATCGCCAACCGGAGGATCCCTTCGACCAGGTCGCGACAACCCTGTGCCTCCAGCAGCCGCTCGCGTTCGCCCTCGATGTAGAGAGCAGCGGCGTCGCAGTTGTCTTCGATGCGCTGACTAAGCATCGGTAGCCTCCTTCGAGGTGGACGGCTTGAGGAACGCCAGCTGCTGGGGCAGTCGTTGGCTGCCGGCGCCGATCAGCCGGCCGGTCGGTCCGCGCAACTTCTGGCCGGCGCTGCTGGCCAGGTTAGCGCCCGCCATCGCCCAGCCACGGGCGAGGGGCGCCGACGCCTGGTAGCCGAAGTGGACGCCCTGGAGGAGGACCACCGGTGCCAGGGCAGCCACCGCCAGGGTGGCCAGGCCGATGACCATTCCGGTCGAAGCGGCGCCGCCGGCGCCGTCGACCAGCCCCTTGACGATGATCGAGTAGCCGACGTAGACCGCGGTCGCGATCACGAACTTGGAGAGCAGGAGCCCGACCAGGAACTGGGCCATGTGGCTGGCCGCGCCGGCCAGCCGGGGCCAGATCCACATCGTCGCGACCAGCGGAATGAAGGTGGTGGTGATCAGGATCAGGGCAGCCCTCAGCACCAGCTCGATGTAGACGAAGAGGGCCATCAGGACCGTCAGGACGGCGGTGAGCATCAGCCCGAAAACGCTGCCCAGGGCAGGCCCCGAGAGCTGGTTGGCACTGTAAAGGCGGGAGACGACCTGGTCCAGGTGTGCGTTCTGGCCCAGGAAGTCGGGGGTCCAGGCGGTCGCCAGGAGCGCCGCGTAGGACTCCAGGTAGCCGACTAAGGCCAGGCCGACGAAGGCGGCGAAGCAGGCGACCAGTGTCCGCGGGATGGCCGAGAATCCGGCGCCCTGGGACCCGCCGAGCTGGTACTCGGCGATCGCCATCGAGGCGAAGAAGACGACCAGCAGCAGCCCGATGGCCAGCATCCGGTCGTAGGCCGGCGCCACACTCTGGAAGTCGGGCTCGGTGCCGGAGCCGAAGGCGCCGAGCAGGGTCAGGACGGCGGCCTTGGCTGCCTCCACGCTGGACTTGGCCAGCGCCAGCTGCAGGGAGTAGATGAAGGCGTCGACGCCGGACGAGGAGATCACCGGAAGAGCGCCGTCATGTAGTTGGCGCCGGCGACGGTTGCGTAGAGCATGCCGCCGGAGAGGGCACTGACGATGAGGCTCGACTTGGCCCGCGTGACGAGGTGGTGGTTGTCGACCCAGGAGCCGACCACCCAGAGCGTGATCGAGACCCCGATCCCGATTGTGCTGACCAGCAGCAGGATCCCGGCGGCGTTGTCGGCCAGACGCTGGAGGCCATTGAGGAGGCTCGGCGGAAGACCTGTGAAGTCGGGGTGGATGACGATGTCGAGAAGGACTCTGATGGGCGCGTTGAACACAGCTATCCCTCCTTGGGACGAATGGGAGTTGACGGCGGCGGGTTCGGCGGTCTAGCGCGACCGCGAGGATTCGACCGCTGAGCGCCAGGCTCTGACCTGGTCCCAGCGGCGGGATCTGAGCCGCGCCGGTGGCGCGTTGGCGTAGACGAGGATGGTGTCCGAGCTCCGCCTCAGGTCATCCGGCGCGGCGAGCGGGCGCGAGCTACGGGCGTCGCTGCCGCCGGAGCCGTGGTCGGACCAGTGCCGGTTCTGGAAGTGGATGGTCTCGTCGCCGATGGCGCGGCTGAACTGTTCCAGCGTCTTGGGGTCGCCCTGGCCGGGGAGCAGGAGCCGGGCCCGGCAGTTGTTCCAGATCGTCCGCGCCCGCTCGTGGCCGTAGCCGGCCTCGATCTGGGCCAGGTCGTGGAAGCAGAGCAGCGACTGGATCCCCTGCCCGGGTCCGGTCGAGACGTAGGAGTCGAGGCGAGGGATGCGGGCGAAGTTGGCCACCTCGTCGAGGGCGAGGAGCAGGCGCGGCGCCAGGACTCCGCCGAGGGTGCGGGCGCGGGTCGTCGCGCGTCGCAGGAGTGAGCCTATGAGGGCGGAGAACAGGGGGCGGCAGCGCTCGGCGTCCTCGGCGGGTGCGACGAGGTAGAGGGTGCCGCCCTCGGCGAGGAGGTCGTCGAGGTCCAGGGCCGGCCGGTCCTCGGTCGGGGTCGTTGCCGCGGCCACTCGCTCGTCGAGCCAGAGAGAGAGCGAGGAGCGGGCGGTGGAGATGATCGAGCCGGCCTCTCGCTCGGGCGTCTGCGCCAGACCATTGAGGATCTCGCCGGCGATCCCGCCGCCAGATGTGACGGCGAGCTGGGCGTAGCCGGTCGGCGGTGTCTCGTTGAGATGCCGCAGCACGGTGCGGAGGTCGCCGCCCTGCTGTCGCTCGAACAGAAAGAGGCCGGTCAGAAGCGTCGCGGCCGACAGGTACCAGTGGGCGGAGGCGGACTCCTTGCCCGCCGCGGTGAAGTGGTCGGCGAGCTCGGACGCTGCCCCGCCGGATTCCGCCTCTTCGACCGGGTTCCAGGAGACGACCTCGACGCCGAGGTCGGTCGCCCAGGATGGGTTCGGGTCGAGCGGCGCGAAGACGTAGACCGGACCCACCCGTCCCCGGTGTGCGGCCGTCAGCCGGACCAGCTCATCCTTGGTCGAGGTGGCGAGGCAGGCTCCCCGCCACTCGAGCAGCGTCGGCACGACAAGGGTCGAGGTCTTGCCGGAGCGCTGGACCCCGAATGCGAGCACGTTGTCCTCGGCCGGGGACCGCAGGAGTCGCCGGCCGAGCCAGCCCAGGATGATGCTCGGGGTGCGCTCGGAGCTGAGCTGCCAAAGGTCGCGACCCCGCGCCCAGCGGCTCCGGCCGTGGGTCGCGCCACGCCGGAAGAGCTCGGGCGACATGACCAGGTAGGCAGCTCCGCCAACGACGAAGAGAAGCAAAGGCGCGAGGTGGCCGAGGCTGTTCATCGGCTCCACTCCAGCTCGCGCTCGCGATCGCGCTGGCGGGCGATCTGCTCGGCCTGCCGCAGATACCCTCGGGCGACGCGGCCGGTAAAGCGGCGCAGGGCGACCGCCAGGCTCGGGCGAGCATGTCTGCGGGATCGGGTGTGATCGAGCGCCGCCAGCATCTGCTCTCGGGAGGCGACTCGCTCTCCGCGCTGGCGGGCGATCTCCTGCCGCATGGCGACCTTGATCCGCTCCAGCCGCCGGCGGGTGATCAAGATCGACCGGAAGTGGCCGGGCGACACCTCGCGGCGAGCGGCCAGCACGATGTGGGTGTGGGGATGGGCGGTGTTGCGATGCTCGGCGGCCAGCCAGGGCGGCAGCTTGGCGCCGATATCGGTCTCCAGCTGCGCCATCGCCTGGCGGGTGACAAGCCGCAGGTCGAGCCCGCGCGCGTCCTCCGGTGAGAGCACGAACCGGTAGCAAGCCCGATGCTGGCGCCGCGATGGCCTGTCCGGCTGCTCAAGGTCGGCCACCGAGCGCGCAATGTAGTCGCCAAGCTGGAGGCGTTCGCGGTCGCCGGCCTGGTCGGTCGCGGTGAACAGCCGGCCCTCCGGCGAGGCCGAGTCGCGATAGGCGACGTAGCGGAGCATGCCCTCGACGTCCTTCGGGCGGCCCTCCTCCTCGTGGTGGTCGCGGTACTGGACGTAGCGGAGGAAGCCACCGACCGCCCGGCGCACGCCGCCCTTGGCGTTCGCCGGGGTCCACTTCAGGCTCAGGATCGAGCGCTGCGACCTCATTGGTCTTCTGTTCCGTTGAGCTCGAGCCGGCGCTGGGCGGCGAGCACCGCCTCGGGCAGCACGCGGCGGGCCGCACCCTGGCCCCGGGGCAGGAACGACTCGATCAGGGCGATGACCTGCTCGACCGCGATCAGGACATGGAGGTCCAACTCTTGATCCGGGGTGCCGAGACTCGGTGTCGCCGCCGGCCGTGCGCGTGCGGCCAGGCCCTCATCGAGCAGCATCCGGTAGACGTCCGCCTGGTTCATGCCCACGTGCATCGCCAGCTCGTCGATTCGGGCGCGAACCGCCTTGGGCAACCTGATCACGACCGGTTCCATGCGCTGGTACATGGATCTCAACCCAGAGGGTTCCAGCCCGAGTTCTCGAGCACCGAGCAGGTGAATGGGCCCTGCCAGCTCGAGGCGGTGTCGCGGACGATAGTGGTGAGGTCGCCCTGGTGGCCCTGGCACACGGCCTTGCCAGCCGAGCTCATGCGACGGAACTGGCTTCCTGGTTCGCGAAGAAGCTGGTTGCAGACGCTGGACGACCGGGGACCGATGAACTCGATCGTCACCGCGGTGCCGGCGTAGCCAATGCTGCAGCTCGGCGGAAGCAGGACGGGCCCCGCCAACTCAGCGCTCAGGTAGGGGCCGACGCTGGTGGCGACAATGGCGGTCGCCACCAGGCACAGGTGGTGCGAAAGCGGCCGTCGGACGAAGGCGCTCGCGCGGTCCCGAAGCAGTTGTCCGACCTGCCGAAGGGCGCGTTGAACCAGGGAAAGGGTTGTCATTGCGTTCTTCTCCTACTGGGTCGTGGCTGGTTGCCAGGCGGCCAACAGGGTCGAGCCGTCCGTCGACAGGGGTGTCACATCGCCGTTGGCGGTGACCAGGTAGACGTCGTGGCCGCCGTCACTTCGCAGCACGGTCGCCAGCCCCCGGCTCTCGTCGGCGCTGACGCTCAGGATCATCACCGGCCCGTGAGTGCTCCGAAAATCGATGGTCCTGGTTATCCCGCCGGAGGTCACCTCCAGGTTGCCGAATACATCCTGGATCTGGCTGATGGTCGGGCCCGAGTAGACGCGCTCGGCATCGAACACGTTGCTGAGTTGCCGCTCCACCACCGCCTTGGTGTTCGGATCGATGTCGAAGCCAGCATCTGAGACGGCAGGCTCGAAGTGGATGCCGGCTAAAGTCCACCAGACTGCCGGGCCGGCAAAGTTGGCGCGGACGTTGACCGGCGGATACTCGGTCAAGTACCCGACAACCTGGGACGAGGTGACGGTGCGCAGGTCAACCTCCCGGGCCGGATCGGGGTTCGACCCGATGCTTCCGATCAAGAGCCGGTAGGAGAACTGGGCGTTGTAACCAGTGCCGATCTGCGTTGGAAGCACGGCGACGTAAGAGGCGCCATCGGGTGAGACGGCCAACGCGGCGGCTCCCACCTTGTAGCTCCAGGTCACCTGGTGGCTGACGAGATCGACCAGGTAGAGGTCGCCCGCCTGGCTGCGCGGGGCCCGCTGCTTATAGATGATCGAGGTACCGCTGCCGGTCCAGTACCAGTCGTCGACGAGGCCGCCGGTGCTGGTCAGCTGGACTGGCGCCGCGCCGAAGTCGGACTGGTAATAGACCTCGCCGCTCTTGAGATAGGCGAAGCCACCGCTTGGAACCGGCGGCACGGGAGTCGAGCTGGGCGCCGGCGACGGGATCGGGGAGGGTGAGGTGCTGGGCGCCGGGGCGGCCGCGATTCGTGCGGGAGGCAGCGAGCGCAGGGTCGGAATGCTCGTTACGCCGATCACGAGGATCAGAAGCGCCACCGACCCGCCGATGACCCTGGACGGTTGAAGGCGGCTCCGTGGCGCCGGAGTGGGAGGCATCGCTCGCTCGGCGACTCGGCGCAGCACATCGGATTTGCGAGCCAGGATCCCATCGAGCGGGAAGAGCGGCGTGAAGGCCGGCAGCTGGCGGGCGAGGTCCAGTTGCTCCTGGGTGTCGCGGCAGTACTGGCAGGTCGTCAGATGGCCTTCGAGGTCCGCTTGCTCCGAAGCGGCCAGTCGGCCAACGATCATCTTGTAGATCTGGCCCGATCTCCCATCGCAGCCGGCGGGCATTCCCCGCCGGCGGCCGATCCGCTCGACGCAGATCTTCAGCATCTGGTCGATGCCCCGCTGGACCAGCTTGTGAGCGGCCTCGGTCTCGACACCGATCACGCGCCCGACCTCGGCGGCGTTGAACCCCTGCACGACGGTCATCACGACGGCTGTGCGTCGAGCCGGGTTGAGCTTCTCGCAGGCATGCCAAGCGAGCTCAGTGGCCGACCTCCGGGGATCGTTCATCGGCACGGTCAAGCTTTCTTCGAGCACGTTCTCCCGAGCCCTCCGCCGCTTCCACTTGAGGGCCCGGTGATAGGCACTGGTGGCCGCGTACTCGGCCGCCTTCTCTTCGTCGCGCTTACCGTCCTCGATGGCGAGGAGGACCTCCACACAGGCTTCTTGGGCCACGTCTTCAGCGTCGGACGGAGAGCGAAGGACCGAAAAAGCGGAGCGGTACGCGGCAGCCGCGCACACCTTGAAGAGCTTCTCCATGTCTGGGCGCAAAGCGCCGGTGCCCTTGTCCTCGGTCATCGACATGTCCTCATTCAGCCTGGGCCTGTGGGAGGCCCTCTACCCCTTAAGGGACTTTTCGGACCCGAAACTGGACACTTTGATAGCGCCGCTATCACGCGCCGAATTCATTTCTGGGCGGACGTGCATCTCTCGGCCCTGTTCTAACGCCAATCAGAGTTGCTGGCTATCCCGAGTTCTTGTGACACCGTGCCCGCCTTAGATTCTCGAGATGTTCGCCAAGTGCCAGCGTTTCTATGACCTGATCTACTCTTGGAAGGACTATCAGGCGGAGGCCGAGAGACTGCACTCCCTTGTTCAAGCTCAGAAGCGCTCGGGTGGCAAGGCATGGCTGGATGTGGCCTGCGGAACCGGGAAGCACCTTGAACCTCTGAGCCAGTGGTACGAGGTCGAGGGCCTGGACTTGGATGCCGGCATGCTTGAGGTGGCAAGAGAGCGCCTACCGAACGTGACCAAAAAAGAAATACACTCGCTGAGTTATCCCCAAGGCGACCTTCGGACTGACCCTTCCCAATCGTGGAGTCGTGACTGGCGCCACCACGGTCGAGGAGATGTTGAAGCTGGCCGAGCGGGCCGACGCCTCAGGTGTCTGGGACTCGGTGTGGGTCGGCGACTCTATCTTTGCGAAGCCGCGGCTCGACTCGCTGACGCTGATGGCAGCCATCGCCGCGCGCACCAGCCGGGTCCGGATTGGACCGGGGTGCATGGCCAGCACTCCGCTGCGAGATGCGCGGCTGCTCGCCTATCAATTGTGCAGCCTGGATCACCTGTCGGGCGGCCGCATCGTATTCGCGGCATGTCAGGGGGGGCCGCGTCAGGATGGCGGAAAGTTCTATGAGGAATTCGCCAACCTCGGCATCGATCCCCACTCCCGGATGGGTCGCATGGAGGAAGCGATCGAGATATTGAGGCTGGTCAGCTCTCAGGTCAACGCCAGCTATCAGGGCCAGTACTACTCATTCCGTGACCTGACCGTGCTGCCACGGCCGGTCCAGCAGCCGATCCCGATCTGGGTGACGGCAAATCCTTATCAGCACCAGCCTGCCCATGTCGAGAGCTCGCTACGTCGGGTGGCACGTCTGGGGGATGGCTGGATGACAACTGAGAATACGCCCGAGAGCTTCGCTGAGCACCTGGGTCTGATTCGACGCTACGCGGCCGATGATGCCCGTCCGCTGCCCGATGACTTTGCGGCCTGCCTCTATTACAACATCAACGTCGGCGACGACCGAGAGCGTTCGCTCGCAGAGTCCAAGCGCTTCCTGGAGGCGTACTACATGACCACCTTCTCGCCTGAGTTCCTGGAGCGATGGGTGGCCGTGGGGTCGGTTGAGGACTGCGTGGCACATCTGCGACGATTCATCGACGCCGGTGCGACGACGATCACACTGCGCCTGGTCGGCGACAACCAGGAGAGCCAGTACGACCAAGTGACCAACCGCGTTCTGCCACAGGTTTTGGGAGCGGTGGCCTAGTTCTACTTCCCCCTGAAGCCTTCATGACGGCCCGGCCGTCACCGGTTGGCATGAAAGCCGAGGGAGGCCCCGGAGGGCCTCGCACGAACTCGACTTTCGTAGCAAAAACTCGGTTCATCCGGGAATGGAGTGGGTAACGTGGGGCGAGGATCGCCGGATCTCGTCCCCGTCGGTCGGCTCCGCCGCCAGAAACGTCGGACTGCCCCACCGCCGGTGCAGCCTGCGGAGCGGCAGCCCAATGGCACCCGTTGATTTCGTGGCGAACTTGGAAGACGGCCTCTTCTCCGCCGCCCGACGGTCAACCAAGCCCGGCTGCATCCGGCCCGGGCTTGGTCATGGGCCGAACTCGGTCGGGCCCGGGTTGCCGAGATCTACCCACGGAGAACGCGGAAGCGCCCTTTCATGAGGGCGATCTTCCGCATTTCGAGCTCAGGCGACGGTATGACATAGTCAGCTGCCTGTTCAGCTCAATTGCCTACGTCCGCAATCGGGCTGAACTCGACGAGGCAGTCGGTTGCATTGCCCGCCATTTGAGGCCTCACCCGGTCTCATTATTCGAAGATGGCGACTACATTGCGGCATTCGAGAAGGCGAAGCTTCCGGCCGCGCATGACCCTGAGGGATTAGAGGGTCGCAGTCTATTCGTCGCAGTGAGACCTACCTAGCAGGGTAAGATGCTGGCTGCATGTTGGCGCCTGTCGACTCGGTCGACGTCTTTGTGCTGGTCGAGAACTACGTCGACATGCTTCTCGGCCCAAAGCCTCCGGTTGCTTTTCGAGTCGAGCCTACTTACGAAGCCCTGACCGGAGAGCCGCTGCACGCGGAGCACGGATCGTCGTTCCTGGTCACAGTCACTCGCGACGGCACGCGTTCATCGATCCTCTATGACGCTGGTCTGGGCCGGGACACCGCTACTCACAACCTGGATGTCCTCGGCACGCCGGTGGGCGACCTGCGGGCGATTGTGCTTTCGCATGGCCACACCGATCACCACGGCGGGCTGGAGGGCATGGTTCGCCGGATTGGACGGCGAAGCCTTCCGCTGGTGTTGCACCCCGATGCCTGGAAGGACCGTGAGATCCGGTTTCCCACCGGTGCCGCCGTCCACCTGCCTCCGCCCACCCGGAATGACCTCGAGCGGGAGGGGGTCGAGTTGCTCGAGGAGGTCGAGCCGACCTTCCTCCTCGACGGCGCAATCATGGTCAGCGGCCAGGTTGAGCGTCACACCGACTTCGAGCCAGGGATGCCCAACCAGTTCGCCCGTACGGCGGATGGAGGCTGGGAACCGGACCCGATGGTCTGGGACGACCAATGCGTGGTCGTCAATGTTCGAGACCGCGGGCTCGTGATCGTCTCCGGTTGCAGCCACGCCGGCATCGTGAACATCCTCGATCACGTCCGGACCGTGAGCGGAATCGAACACGTCCACGGCCTGGTCGGCGGATTGCATCTCACGGGTCCAGTGATGCAGCCCGCGATCGCGCCGACCGTCGCGGCCATCGGCGCACTGCGCCCGGATGTGATCGTGCCGGGCCACTGCACCGGCTTCGCCGCAACCGCGGCACTGGCTTCGTCGTTGCCCGACAGCTTCGTAATGACGAGCATCGGGACGCGGCTGCATTTCGGCCTCTGAATGAGCCGCCTGGCAATCATTCGGGGCAGGATGCACGGTGGGACGAGGGCCTAGAGGTGGCCTAGAGGCTCCGCTGTCCCGCGACTACATTTCGATATCGGTTCGAATACATTCCGATATCGGATCCCGGCTTTTAGCCGGAGCAAGATAACCCCCTATGGGGGAGGTGTTGCCTCCCGCACCACGTGCGATGAAAATGTGGAGTCGGAGGCGGTGAGGGCAGAGCTCGACGCAATCACTGGTGCCCTCGAGGTCGGAAGTTAACCTGGGCTGGCAGCTGGCTGGCACCACGTGATGTTGCCCCGCCTTGCGGGAGCACGAAAGGGAAAATCTTCGTTGGAACAGCTGCCATCCTCGCCGTCGCCAACTAACGCGTGGAGGTGGTGGGATGCAGACCCTGCACGAGCGGTGTTGCGGTCTCGATGTGCACAAGAAGACGGTGGTCGCCTGCGTAATCACGCCCGAGGGTCAGGAGACGCAGACCTTCGGGACCATGACTTTCGACCTCCTCAAACTGTCTGACTGGCTGACCGAACGCGGCGTCACGCATGTGGCGATGGAGTCGAGCGGTGTCTATTGGCGCCCGATCGTGCGCCGCGAGGCGCCACGCATTTCGGGTGGGGAGGAAGGAGTCCCACCTGCGGCCCGTCGCAGCGGGCCACTGAAGCTGGGGGCAGTCTGAACCTGGAGGCGCAGGCGAGGACGGACAGCAGCCCCGACAACGACGGAACGGGTTGGCACTGCCAGACAGCTCGGGTCCGGCAAGCAAGACGGAAAGGTGTACGAGTGCAGAAACCAGTGGTTGAACCCCCGCAAGGCCAGACCCGGCTCCAACCTGGCGGATATGGGCCGGTCAGCAGTGCACGCCCGCTCCCGATGAGCGGACGACTCCGATGCCGATGAACAGGGTCGGCTGGGAGGCCGTGAGGAATCGCTGCGGTGTACTCACGGCGAGGCTGCCGGGGAAAAGTTGGGCACCTCCTCCGTCGACCGGTGCGTGGTGAACGCGGGAACCGCCATGGAGCCGCCCTCATTGCCGACCAGCCAGGTCGGTGACGGGCAGGATCGCCGTCATCTGACGGCTCCTTGGCGGGGCGGAGCCCTCGTAGTAGTCCGAGGTCGGGAAAGCCGGCCGCATGGCGAAGGGGGGCAGCGAGTTCGCAGCGCTGGAACTGGAATGCCAGGAGGTCATCCGTGAATACGGATGCGCCGTGGCCGAACGCCGACGTGGCCGAGGCCCGGGTACTGGAGATCCAGACCAAGCTGCACCGATGGGCTACCGACGATCCCAATCGTCGGTTCAACGACCTCGACAACCTGGTTCGTGATCCTGCCTTCCTGGCCGTGGCCTGGAAGCGGGTGAGGGGCAATCGAGGGGCCCGCACGGCGGGCGTGGACGGCGAAAGCGCCTACTACGTCTCCGTTGTACGAGGAGAGGAGCGCTTCCTCACCGATCTCCGGTCCGAACTCTGGGCCGGGACGTTCCACCCGCTGCCCGTGCGCGAGCGGATGATCCCGAAGTCCGGCGGCAAGCGCCGTCGGCTAGGCATCCCGACCGTCCGGGACAGGGTGGTGCAGGCCGCACTCAAGCTGGTGCTGGAGCCGATCTTCGAGGCGGAATTCAAGCCGTGCAGTTACGGCTTCCGCCCGGGACGCCGGGCTCACGACGCCATCGCCGAGATTCACTACTTCACCTCCCGCTCCTATGAGTGGGTCGTGGAGGGAGACATCAAGGCGTGCTTCGACGAGATCGACCACTCGGCCCTCATGGACCGGATGCGAGAGCGAGTTGGAGACAAGCGCGTTTTGGGCCTGGTCAAGGCGTTCCTCAAGTCAGGCATCCTCGGCGAGGATGGCGCCGAGAGGGACACCAACACCGGCACCCCGCAAGGGGGCATACTCTCGCCGCTGCTGAGCAACATCGCGCTCTCGGTTCTCGACGAACACTTCGCCGAGGCCTGGGCAAAGGTGTCTTCCGACGCTCGCGAAACGCGCCGGGCCAAGGGCCTCGCCAACTATCGCCTGGTCCGCTATGCGGACGACTTCGTGGTGCTGGTGGCGGGTAGCCAAGACCATGCGGAGAGCTTGCGTGACGAATCGGCGGCGGTACTTCGGACGATGGGGCTCACCCTGTCGCAAACGAAGACGAGGATTGTCCATATCGACCAGGGCTTCGACTTCTTGGGCTTCCGCATCCAGCGGCAGCAGAAGCGCGGCGCGGTGAAGCGGTTCGTCTACACCTACCCGAGCAAGGCCGCCTTGGCCTCGGTGAAGGCAAGGGTCCGGACCATCACCAGAGAGCTGTTGAACGAGTCGCTGAAGGTCCTGCTGCATCGCCTCAACGCGCTGCTGCGGGGCTGGACCAACTACTTCAAGCACGGGGTGCCGAAGGCCACCTTCGCTTACCTAAGCGACTTCGTGTGGCAGCGGGTAATGCGATGGCTGAGCCGGAAGTATCACCTTCGGAGCTGGGGGTGGATCCGCGGTCGCTTCCAACACGGTAGCTGGCCGACGGAGGGCGGCGTGGCGCTGTTCCGGCCGAACGCGGTCGAAGCAGTTCGCTTTCGCTGGAGAGGGAATCGCATTCCCTCGCCCTGGGCGGCGGCATCGGCGGGGACGTCGTCGTGATCGGCATGGGCTCGTGGAGAGCCGGATGCGTGGAGACACGCACGTCCGGTTCGGAGGGCGGGTCGGGGAAACGGACGTGGCGAAAGTCGCGCACCGCGCCCCGGCTCGACCCTACTACAACCTGCTCGAGGACAGCTTCACCCTGGTCGTGGTCAACGCCCGCCATATGCACGCGGTGCCGGGTCGCAAGACCGACGTCAAAGACGCCGAGTGGATTGCCGACCTGCTCCGCCACGGGCTGCTCAAGGCGAGCTTCATACCCAACCGCTGGCAGCGGGAGCTGCGCGAGCTGGTCCGCTACCGCAAGACCCTGGTGGAGGAGCGCTCGCGCCTGGTGACCCGGGTTCAGAAGGTACTCGAGAGCGCCAACATCAAGATTGGCGACGTCATCACCAACGTGGTCGGGAAGTCGGGCCGGGCCATGCTCTTGGAGCTCGCCGCCGGCAGCGAGGACGTGGCCGCCATGGCCGACTTGGCGCTGGGCACCGCCAAGGCCAAGCGGCCCCAACTGCAGCAGGCGCTGGCTGGCTCGGTGGGACCTCACCAGCGCTTCATGCTGCAGAGCCAAATCCGCCTCATCGAGCAGCTCGAAGCCGAGATTGAGGCGATTACCGCTCAGGTGGAGGAGGGCATGCGCCCTTTCCAAGCGGCGGTGGCGCTACTGGACGAGATTCCCGGCGTGGGTCCGCGCACGGCTGAGCAGGTGCTCGCCGAGACGGGCATCGACATGACCCGGTTCAAGACCTCTGCCCATTTCGCGTCCTGGGCCCGCGTCTGCCCGGGCAACAACCAGAGCGGCGGCCGGCGCCGCCAGGCCACCACCGGCCAGGGCAACCCATACCTCCGCACGGCGCTGATCGAGGCGGCGCTGGGCGCCGTCCGTGCCGGCCGGCGCCAGCCCAACTTCTTCAGCGCTCGCTACCACCGCCTGGTCGTCCGCCGCGGCTCGCAGCGAGCCGCCATGGCGGTCGCCCATTCCATGCTGGTGGCGATCTACCGGATGCTTCTCGACGGCGCACACTTCCAAGACCTTGGGCCCGACCATTTCGACGAGCGTCGCAAGGAGTCCCTCGTGCGCAACAGTGTTCGGAAGCTCCAGGAACTCGGCTTCAAGGTCACGCTGGAGGAGGCCGCCTAACGGAGTCGGTATTTTCAAGGGAA
>DATLQT010000035.1:0-24763 GCA_035535055.1 Candidatus Dormiibacterota bacterium
AATTGGGCCCGCGTCTCCTCCGGGTTCTCGGCCGCCTCGACCACCTTGTTGAAGATGATGTTGACCGCCCCCTCGGGGCCCATCACGCTGCTCGGCACCCTGGCGATCTTCGGGCTCGCCGTCCGCCTGGCCGCAAGCTAGTCAGGGAAGGCCCTGTGATCGAGCTGGCGTAGAGCTGCTTGCTGATCGCCTCAACCGTCCAGCCGCCGCGGCAGACACCCGCTCGGTGTGCTAGGCCGGGCGGATGGGCTGAAGTGCCGTTAGGTCGTCTGTTTAAGATCAATTGTCGGTGGTGGGCCGCAGCTTACATAACGCGAACCGGATTCACGTGGCCGGCCCGACCATAAGTCTGGGCCGGTAGGACTCGCGGGGCTGGCCCACCACGAGCGAGATGGCGGTCGAACCCGGCCAAAGGCGAAGCTCGGGGGCCTACCGCTCTCGGAGAAAGACGGCTGCGAGGACGGTGACGAAGAGAGCTATCAATGCGATGCCGCCAAATGAAGTCAGGCCGTACACGACGGAGTACGGCCATGGGACCGACGCGAGCTGGTCGGCCTTGGCACCGAAGGTGAAGAGCGCACCAGCAGCCAGCAGGAGCGACGTCGGAAGATCAAAGGCCGTCTTGAAGATGGCCACCGCTACGACGTACAGGGCGGCGATCGAGGCGAGAACCCGCAGCGGACGTACGCCGTATCCTGCCATCCACTTGAATGCCAACGCGAGGGTGCTATCCCACATACCCGGCGTCTCATAGAGGCGCGCTGCCTCCATCTGCTGGTAGAAGTAGTCGCGCGCTCGCTCCGGCGCGCCACCCGCGTTATAGGCCTCCTTCACCGACCTGTACAGCTCGACAAGGAAGCCCGTACCCGAACCCACGCCGTAGCTCGGGACATTCACGGGCTTGGGGGTTGAGGGCCTCACTTCGCACCCGCGATCGAAGCTGCAGTCGGTGAACAGGTTTGCCGCGTAGTAACTGCCATCGAACCTCGTCCGGGTCAGTTGGCAGTTGACAAAGTCGTTGAATTCCAGGAAGTCGCAGCCCTCGAAAGTCACATCGTCGAACTCGGTCCCGTAAAAGTAAGTGAACTGGAATGAGCAATTGACGAATCGGCACTCCTTGAGCAGAGCGAACTTGAACGTCGACTGGAAGTAAGCGTTGGTGAATGTGACCTTCTGGAACCTCCCGAACGAGAAGTCGATCGCTTCGAAAGTGTCGTAGGGTGGGAACGTCCACTCTTGATTGCCGACGTAGATTCCCTTTAGGTCCCACATGTCGGTGAGGGCTGGGAGCCGCCCCGCCTCGAAATCAGCTTGGAGGAAGTCCTCGCCAGCGCCTGAGTCGATCAGCTTCATCACCCGCTCGAGAGTGGCTCGGCCCTCGGGAGTGTCCCACCTGTCTCGCGCCCGTCGCGCATCGGCGTCGGCCGACTGCCTAAGCGCGTGAATTGGCGTGTACATGTAGGGCGTTACTACCCGGACCTCATCGGCTGGCTGGGGGTTGGGCGAGGTCTTTTAGTAGCAAGCTCGTCTGCTCTTCCTCCTGCAGCGCTGCGCCAGCCTCTTGCATCGCGGCACGAAGGTGGGCGTCCCAGCTGGGGGTGACCGGGCGGCCCTCGAGAGGACCGAGGCGGGTCCCTGCGGCCAGCGCAGCTCGGTAGTCGTCCGCCCCGAACCGCCACGGGATTGCCCCGAGCCTGGCGCATGCGATGTTCCCGAGCCTGACCCCGCCCCAGTCGAAGTCGCCGTGGTAGCGGATCCGGCACACCGACGCCCGGAGCGCCTCGCCGAGCAGGCTGGTCGCCATGTTCTGGCCCTCGAAGCAGATCAGCGGCTGGCTGGAGCTGCCCAGCGCGCGCGCTGCCGACTCCAGGACGGACGGGTTCTCGCAGGCGAAGACCTCGGCTGGCTCGAAGCGGAGCTGCTTTCGGCGGAGCATGCTCAGGGTCAGCACGCAGGGTTCGCCCGCCGCTGCGAACTCCCTCAACATCTGCGGGACCAGCCCGTCCCCGGTGGCCGGGAGGTTCAGCACCTTGACCAAGCTGGAGATTGAGTCTGAGTCGACGCCCCAGCGCTCCCAGAGCCTGCGCCGGGCGAGGGCCGACTCGGGCGCCGGCACCTGCTCGAGGTGGGCCAGTGCCCTGACCACGAGTTCGGCGAGCGGCTGCCCCGGGTCGAGCGCGTGTGCATCGCCGGTCGCTGACGCTGCGAGGTGGGTCCTCAGCGTGCCGGGCGAGGGCAGCCCGGCGAGTATGCCGAGCGCGGCCTCGATGGCCTGCTCGGGCCGCTCGCCCCGGTGGCGCCGGAGCCAGCCAACGCGGCGGAGTCCGCCCAGCCAGTCTCCGAGCGGCGGGTGCAAGGTCAGAGCGAGGTGACCCGTGAGTCCGGCCCAGAAGGCGTCCAGGGCAGCAGCCTCGGCGGCCCGTTCTGCGGGGCGGTCGCGGAGGTCCCCGAAGCGGCCCTCGAGCGCCTGGCGGAGACTGACCCCAAGGCGCGAGTTCATTAGAGCCGCGTCCAGCTCCGAGAGCTGGAGCGTGGAGCTGGCCGAGAACGAGCGGCGGCGCCCGAGCAGCCGCGCCAGAGCGCGGCTCTCAGCCTCCCCGATGAAGGTCAGCTGCATGCTCCCGTCGAGGCTCCCGCCGGCCTCGGCGCGGTCCCTGAGGCGCTCCCAGAGGACGTCAAGTCCGAGGCCGTCGAGTGCGGCTGCGGATCTCAAGCGGATCCCGCCGACGAGCGCTTCAGCTCGGAGCCGTTCCAGACCCAGCGCTCGCTGTAGACGCCCCGGACACCCTCCTGCCTGGTCAGGTGGTAGATCGCGAGTGCCGGGACCTCGGGGTGGCAGCCGGTCTCCTCGTAGCTCGTCATGACCAGGTCGAGTCCGAAGTCCCGGGCCACCCTCATGCAGGAGCCGCGCATCTCGTGGTCGATGCCGAAGAAGGCCTCGTCCAGCATCACCGGGCGAGGGCTGTCGGCTGCGGCGGAGTCGTAGTAGGTGGCGGCGATGGCGAAGAGGGGGAGGTGGAGCATCACCGCCTGCTCGCCGCCCGAGCCGGCCCCGAAGACCCGGTCGCTGAGGCGCTGGTCGCGACCCTCGCCCTGGTGGCGCCAGAGTTCGACCCGGTTCCACTTGCGGTAGTCGAGGGCCTCGAGCAGGTGGGCCTGCCAGGTCCGGTTGTCCTGCTGCTCGCGGGCGCTCCGGATCCTCTCCTGGAGGAAGCTGCGGAGGAGGTCCCGAGAGGGGTCGTCGAGCAGCGCCGGGTCATGCTGGAGGAGGCGGACGGCGGGCGCCTGCTCGGCCAGGTCCGGCGACAGCGGCCAGCGGACGGAGATCGAGATCCCGCTCGGTGTGGGGTGCGCCCGCAGCAGCCTGTTGATAGCGTCGATGCGCTCCTGGCCCTGCTGGATGCGCTCGTTGATGTGGGCGGCGATGTCGCCCAACAGGTAGCGCTCGATCACCTGCGCCTCGCCCTCCTCGAGCAGCCTGCCCGTCTTCTCCCGCTCCTCTCCCACCAGCCGGGCCAGATCGCTGAGGTCGACCTCAGAACCGTTGTAGGTCGCACGGACTTGGGGAAGGTCGCCTGCCCACGCCTGCCAGGGCTGGTAGGCCGGGATCTCCGCGACTAGGCCCTGGAAGGCGGCGCTCAGGCGGTTGCGCGACCTGTCGACCGCGTCTGGGGAGGTGTCGGCCCCTGCCAGGGCCGGCTCGAGCTGCTGACGGGCGAGTTCGAGCGCCCGGGTCATCGACCACTCACCCGAAGCGTCGACCTGCTGCTCTACCGCCAGGGCGACAGCGCCGCCCCTGGCGAGCGCGACCACCCCATCGGCAGCCGCCTGCCTCTCGACTTGGGCGGACTGATGGCGATCGAAGATCGCCTCAAGGCGGGCCCCGGCAGCGCCGACCTTCTCTTTCTGCTCCAGCACAGCTTCCTGCTGCAGCTGGTCCTCCGCGAGCAGGGCGCGGATCCTGCCCTCGACCTCCGCCAGGCGGGCCTGGGTCTCAGCCGCGTCGCGGCCCTCTGGCGAGTCGCGAAGCTCGCTGAGAACCGCCTCGCGGCGGTTCAGGTCAGACACCCGAGCCGCGAGCAGTGTCTCGCAGCTGCCGAGCTGCTCGCGCAGCTGCCCGCGGTCGGCGCCCGCCTCCTGCATCCTCCGGCCGCTCCAGTACACGGCCTGGGCGGCGAAGCCGAACTCCACACAGCTCTCGCGGTAGGCCTCGACGGCTCCCGCCAGCGCAGCCAGCTCGCCGCGCTCAAGCGGGGCGGCGAGGTCGAGCTCGGTGGCCCGGCGCAGCAGCTCGGCGTACCCGCGTCTCACCTCCTCGGCGGCGGTATCGCGGCGCGCCCGCGAGCTGTCGAGTTCGGCCTGCTGGTGGCGGAGTGCCACAGCCGCCTCGCTGGCCGTGCGCTGGGCGGCGGCCAGCCTGCTCGACTCTGGGAGTGAGGCGGACTCTGCCCGGAGCGCCTCGAGGCGCTTGCGGAGGCGCACCGCAGCCGCCTCAACCTCGATGGCTCGGGCGGTGGCGTCCTGCTCCTCGCCCAAGAGGCGCGCGATCTCGGTCTGGCGCCGGCGCTCCCGCGCGGTGGCGCCAATGTACTCGGACTGGGCCTTGGCAGACCGACCCTGGAGTAGGCCCAGGCTGAAGCGGCCGTCCTCCCAGACCGAGGTAGCCGACTGCTCTCCCAGCGCGACAGCGGTCAGGACCGCGGCAACGACGTGAGTCGGCACCTCCTCGGAACCCACCGGCACCAGTACCGAGGCCAGCGAGCGGCCCGAGACGGGACCGGATCCGGCGACAAGGAAGGCGTCACGCGACCCTGACGAGAGGAGGCCGTCAGGTGTCACCCAGGCGTCGAGGAGGCCCGCCGCCTCCAGCGCCGCCTCGAGGGCCGCAGCATCGGCGTCTGCGACCTCGGGCGCGAAGTCGACCAGCCTCCAGAGCGGGGCGCCGGGCCGGGACCGGCCCTCTCGCCAGACGGGTGCGTCAGGGGGGAGATCCTGCACGGCGGTGACCTGCTCGCGCTCGACCCTCAGCGCCTGCGCCCGCGACCGCAGCTCCCTCGCCTCACGGTCGCGGTCGGCGAGCTCTGCGTGGAGTGGTCCGCGCAGGGTCTCCGCGCGCTCGGCCACGATCCCGGCCGCCTCCGCCCGGGGCGCCGTGAGCAGGCGGTCGAGAACGGCGACCTCCACCTCCTCTCCCAGCCTCAGCTCGCGCAGCCCTGCCGCCCAGAGGCTGTAGCGGCCGCCCAGCTCGAGCTCCGCCTGCTCGACGGCCGCAGCCGCCTCCCGCTCCCGCACAGCCGCCTGGTCAGTCGCCGCCTCCCGGTCCTGCACCTCGCCCTCGCGACCGCCGAGTTGCTTGCGCAGGCCTGCGACCTCGACCTCGCCCTGGGTGACCTCGGCAACCTCGCCGCGGCGGCGGGTGGCGCGGGCGCGGAGCCTGGTCCCGAGCTCCTCGGGCTGGTCTGCCAGTTCGGCGAGGTCCCCCTCGTGCCCAGCCAGCAGGCCGGCTGAGCTGGCGAGCCGGGCCGCCTGAGCGGCGGACCTCTCGTACTTCGCCTGGTCGTCAGTCGCCTCGGCCTGGGCGACCGCGACTTTGGCCTCAGCCGCCTCGAGCGAGGTGAGCAACGACTGGCGGCGCTCCAGCTCGCGGTCCCGCGTCTCGCGCGCCGCCTCAGCGAGTTCCGACGCCGTCTGGATCTTGGTCGCGAACTCGATGGCCGGGCTGGACTGGAGGGCTTTCAGGCGACCACCTGCGTCCTCCGACTCGGCTCGGAGCTGGTCCCTCCTGGCTGTGATCTCCGTGATCCTCTGCTCGGCCTCAGACCTCTCTGCGCCAGCTGCGGCCAGCTCCCGGGCGGCGTCGTCCACCTTCGTGTTCGCCGCCCGGAGGGCCTGGCCTGCCAGACGCACCACCTTCTTGAGGTAGGCGCGGTGGTCGCCGAGGTAGTCCTCTACCGAGCGCGAGGCGGAGGCCAGCTCGCTCAACTTCTCTCGGAAGCCGTCCAGCTGGTCGTAGTCGGACGCCATCCGCATCACCAGATCGCTCTCGATCTCGGGCAGGCTCTCGGAGAGGAGCTGGCTGAGGACACTGGGGCGCAGCCCGTCGCTGAGCTTGGGGCGCCGGAGCCGGATCAGGAGGTCGACCCAGTCCCGGTAGCGCTCGACCGGCATGCCGAAGAGGCCGCGGTTCACCTCGCCCTGGTACTCGCGCACCTGGCCACGCCCGAATAGCTCGCCACGCTCCCCGATCAGGTCGCGCAGCTGCTCACGGCCGACCACTGGCTGGCCGGGGCGGGGGAGGGCGAGGTCAGCGCCCACCCGCTGCGAGGTCACGAAGTAGGCCGCCTCTGCGCTGGGCATCGCTGCGGTGGCGTGCAGCCAGGCCCCTACGGTGAGGAAGGACTCCACTCCGCCCTCGAGCTTGCCGAACTCGATCCACGTGTAGCCGGTGCGGGACTTGTGTTCGCCCTCCTCAAGCAGGTTCCAGAGCATGGAGCGGGAGCGGTGGTTGCCGAAGGGGTCAGTCCGCTCCGGCTTCATCTGGGCGTCGAAGAGGAAGGGCAGGGTCAGCTCGATCACCTTCGACTTGCCCGCTCCGTTGCGCCCGGTCAGCAGCAGCCAGCCGTCCTCCGGCCACCACTCCTCGTAGTCGTACTGCCAGACCCCGACCACGCCGAGGCGCAGGATCTGGAAGCGGCTGAGCTTGGGCTCGGGCAGAATCGGCGCGGAGAAGGGGAGGTCGATGATCAGGTCTTGGCTCACAGCTCTTCTCCTATACGGACGTCCTTTGCGAAGCGGGCCATTGCCGGCTGGATCACGACGCCGCCATCGGTGAAGCGGGCCAGCTTGAAATCGGCGAGGTAGTTGAGGGCGTCGGTGGCAATCGAGTCCACCGCCTGCTCCTCGGCCAGCTTGCCCCAGTACCTCCCGTAGTCCTCGAGGAGGCCAGCCACCATGGCGTCGACCTCGCCATCCAAGAAGGGCTGGGAGCGGTCTGCCCTCTCCTCGCCGCGGGCGATGGCCATGTCGTAGCCGAGGAGCAAGGCGACATGGGCGATGGCGCTGGGGCCAGGGAAGCGGCGGTCGCTGAGCTCGTTCTCGGAGTCAAAGGAGAGGGCTCCCTCTGATCTGACCTCCAGCTTCAAGCCCAGCCACTCCTCCAGCTCGCGGCGGATGGCGGGTCTCTGGAAGGCCAGGTACTCGCGCTCCTCAGGGGTCAGATCCTCCAGATAGACGGCCGCGTCCTCCACCAGCAGCCGGTAGATCCGGTGCCGGGTACGGGCATTCTCACCCTCTGCGGTCGGTGGGTAGTCGCCCGGCGCGTCCGAGTTGAGGTCTGAGGTGGGCCGGAAGCTGCTGACCAGGACTTGGGAGGCGAGCCGGCTCTCAACGTTGTAGAGGACGTCGTCTCCGCTTCGGACGTAGGCTTCCTCGCTGCCGTCGACGCGGGTGAGGACGCCGCGTTCCCCCAGCCAGCGGACGACGTCGACGAAGGCCTGCCTGCTCGAGTGCCTCTCGAAGCTGGACAGCGCGATCTCGGTCACCGCCGCCTGGGCGACGATCTTCTCGGCCACCTCCGAGAGCACGACCTGGGTGTCCGCCCCATCGAGGACGGCCAGGGTGAGGCAGAGCAGCGCGTAGCGGTGCTGGTCGAAGTCGCGGCCGCTCTGGCGGGTGGCGGGGTGGTCGAGGTCGACCGGCCGCAGGGCGACCTTGTGCAGGCGCGCGAAGTCACGACCGACCACCAACTGGTAGCCGAGCTGCTGGTGGAACCAGCGCTTCAGGTCGCCCTCGTGGCGCCGCACCAGGGCGAGCTCGTCGTCCTGCCCTCCCGTGGAGTGGAGGAGTGGCTGGCGGACGAGGGCGCGCGCCGCCTGCCGGAGTTCGTCGCGCCTGAGGTCGCGGAGCGCTTCAGGCACGGCTGGCCACCTCCGCCTGTGGGGCCGCGCTGCGCACCTCGAGGTGGTAGTCGGGGAGTTGGAGGTCGCCGATCTCGGAGTGGACGACCACGGGCCGGACGTCGGCGGGGCGCAGGAGGGTGATCAGGTGGGCGCCGTCACGGGTCCGGACGCTGGCAGTGGACTCGCCCCGCTGCATCCGCTCGAGGCCGCCGCGGAGGATGTCGACCAGGGCCCGGAAGGCGCGGCGATCCAGGTCGGTCAGCTGGGAGAGGTGGCAGGTGCCCGCCGAGAGCAGCCGGGCCAGCGCACGCTCCTGCTCCTCCCGCTCGCGCTGCGCATGGGCGCGGAGCAGCGCCCGCGCCTCCGCCAGGTCCTCCACCGCAGCTGTCCTGCCGACGCCCGCGAAGCGGCCGCGCTGGCGAAGCTGCACCGGCACGTCGACGCCGTAGCCGTCCCACCAGGAGTTGCGGGGCAGCTCGAGGCGGTCCTCGTCGGCGTCAGATTCGCTGACCGCTGCCAGATGGCGGGTCGGGTAGAGGCCGAAGGCCGCCTTGAAGAGACGGTGGGCGTCCTCCTCCGACTCGAGGGCTTGGAAGCGGCGCGCCAGCGCGACCAGGTCGGAGCGCCGGGAGAGCCGCCCGGAACCGCTGTCGGCGATCCGGTCGATCAGTGCCATCAGACGGTGGACGGCGCTGCGCGCCTCGTCCTTCAGAGCCTCCGCGCTGGGCCGGGCTACCGGGGTGCCGACGAACCAGGCCACGACGCCCGCCCACTGCTGGGCGAAGCGCCGCTCCTCGCCGCGCTCGGGGTCGTCCAGCGGCGTCTCCTCGATCGCGCTAGCGGCCTCGAACAGCCTCTCTGGCTCAGCTCTCTGGACTTCCACGATCGCCCTGCTGATGGGCCCTCCGAGCCTGGCCAGCTCGTTGATGAAGGTCTCCAGGTAGTTCAGGAGGGGGGCCTTGTAGGCCTGTAGGGAGGCGACGTCCACTGTGGTCGCGTCCAGCGCCTCGCCGACGCTGATCAGGAAGGCGGCCGCGTTCTCGGTCAGGTTGTCGAAGTCGGCGCGCAGCTCGACCAGGACCTGGCGCAGCTTCCCTCCGTCCAGAGGAATCGCGCGCGCGAGGGCGGCCAGGGAGTCCAGCTTCTCCTGGACCGCCCGCAGCGCCACTCGCTGGAGGGATCCACGGTCGCTCAGTTCGTCCAGGAGCTGCCCGAGGTGCTGCTCTGCCCGCATGCCCGCGCTGCTGATCTGCCAGAGCAGCCGGCGGCGGCGCCACTCAGCCAGGGAGCGGGCGCCACTGTGATCCTGATTGCTGTGCACGTTGCCCCACCTCTGGAGCTGGGCCAGCGCGGCCTCGACATCGTCCTCGCCGACAGCACGGTAGCGCTCGTCGAGGGCGCGCAGCTCGCGGGTCAACTCCGAGACGCGCCGGGTGGGCACGAACTGCTCGCGCGCGGCCAGCAAGATGCGCATAAGCGGGCGGTAGAGCCAGGCCTTGCCCTCGACCGTATAGCGAAGGACGTCGACCTGGGCCTCAAAGTCGGCCTCCGGCTCCTCCCCAGTTGTTGTGTCGGCCAAGGGGCCATTACTCACGGTCGCCACCGCTGCTGGTGGACCGACCCGCCAGCGGGCGCGAGGCCAGCCAGTAAGTGCCGCGGCCGACGCGCCTGAAATCAGGGTCGCGGCCGAGTGCTGCCAGCAGCGTCTCGGCCGGGTCCTGGCCTCCGAGTCCCCGGCCGGTGGCGGCGAGCTGGTCGGCGATCTGCCGGTAGTGGAGGGGCTGGCTGGCCGTTCGCAGGACCTCCCGCACGCCCTGCTTCCACGCCGGGAGGGAGCGGTCCCTCGGGGGCTCCGGCACCAGCGACTCCAGCGCGCTCCGGCCCCAGTCGGGTGTGTGCATCTCCAGCAAAGAACGGATCTGCGCCACCTCTGCGCCGATCCGCCGCAGGCGCTCCTCGCGCACCGCGACCTCCTCGCTGATCCAGCTCCGCTCGGACTCCAAGCTGCCGAGCCGCTCCAGGAGTACCTCCCGGAACTGGGGGTCAGGGGCTTCTATGGGTGGCTGCTCCGCCTGGAGGCGCCCGACCTCGCGGGTGAGATCGGCGATTTCGTGCTCCAGCCGGGCCAGCGCCCGGGCTTGGTCCGCAGACGCTGCCTCCTGCTCAGCCAGGGCGTGCTGGAGTACCTGCTCGGCTTCCGCAGCGGTCGCCTGGAGTGCGGAGCGCACACCCTCCAGCTCCGCAAGCCTCGCCGACGACGCCTGCCAGGCGGATCGCCAGCCCGCCTCATCAGCAGCTGGCGGTTGGCCCCGCTCGAGGGCCTCCAGCTCGGGCCGCAGCGGCGCGACCTCGTTCTCCACCGCCGCCAGATGAGAGCGGGCCTGGTCGAGCGACGCCCTGGCGCCCTGCACCCGGGCGGACGCCGTGCGCTCGAACTCGGAGGCGCGGTGGACCATCCGGTTCCGCTGGTCCCGGAGGCTGATCAGCCTGGCCCGGATCGCGTCGAGCTGCTGCGCGGACATCGCGGCGAGTGTATCAGTTTCTAAGAACAATTGACCCAACACCGTTCGCCAACCTGTTAGCATCCGTCCTGTGCAGCAGACCAACACTCGGCTCGGGAAGCGACTCGGCTTCACGCCCGTCAACGACGCCGGCTTCCTGAAGCTCCCGCCCGTGGATTCGGCCGAGGCCGACGACGAGGAGGCCCAGAAGGCCAGGCTGGACCAGGCCAGCTACGAGGTGCCCGCCTGGGAGTGGGCACCGATCGCAAGTTCGGGCACTCCCAGCGCGCCGCCAAGCCGATTCATCGACGGCAGCCTGCACTCACGGACTGTGGGCGTGGTCCGGGTCGCTGGCACGCTGCGGCCCCTGGTGCTGGCAGTGGTCGGAGCGGTGGAGCTCCGCCTCCATGGGCGCAAGCTGGAGCGGCCGGCTGACGGGCAACGGACCGACTGCGTGCTTTGCCTGGCGGCCAACCAGATGGGGACCGAGCTGACCCTCGAACTCGACCAAGCGGTGGCGGAGCGCGGGATCCGGCTGATCGCGCGCGAGAGCGATGTCGAGACCCATGACTTCGAGATGATCAGGCGCCGCGCTTGGGACTTCGCGAAGGGGGAGATGGAGGAGCTGGAACGACGGCTCCTGTTGCGCGACGCCAGTACTCCCGCGCTCGCGGACGGGCTCCTCGAGCGGCGTCTGGTCACGATCGAGTCGCAGCGCCAGCCCGCGATCGGGATGGTGAAGCAGGTGCTCCGCCACTACCTGCCGGCACCGTTCACCTCGATGCTCTACGACCTCCGCCCGGGGGACCGGACGCCCGCCTTCCTGCTCCAGACCAAGAACGCTCAACTGGTGAGCTGGTACCTGCGCCTCGGCGAGGGTGAGCTAATGGGTCCCGGCCAGGGCCTGGTGCGGCTCTCGGTCCCCCTTGAGTACTTCGAGCGCCGCTTCCCGACCCCCAGAGCGAGGACGGCCGAACTCTCGGCCCTCTCCAACTTCCTGCGCCAAATCCGGTGCCGCGAGCTGAGCTACGGCCGGGCGGCGGTCTCACTTGAGCCGATAGTCAGGGCGGAGGAGCAGCTGCACGCGCTGCTTCCGCCCATCGAGCAGAGGGCAGCGGCGCTCCGCCGACTGCTCGCCAACTAGGAGGACGGGAGCAATGGCCGAGGCCAAGGTCGAGGACAGCGCGCTTGTGGTTGCCAGCACCGAAGTGCTGATGGGGGCCAAGGTGGCCGCGCGCGAGGTAATCGGGCGGATCGGAGCGCCAGGGGGTCTGGAGGCGACCAGCGACAGCTTCTACTTCTGGGCGGCCGACCAGGAGCTCGTCGAGAAGACCCAGCTGGTGCGCGCCGAGAGCGTGGCCGGGGGCCAGCCGGCCGAGTTCTACGGGCTGGTCACCGAGGTCTACCGGCGCTCCCGGCGCCAGAGCATCATCGAGGAGGCCGACCGCTTCGACACCCGCCCCGACGAGGAGGTCGCGCTCGACTCCAAGGGCGTCACCTACGCAATGGTTCGGCTGCTGGCCTCGCGGCCGACAGTTTTCGCACCGCCCCGCGAGGATGCCCTAGTCCTGCCTGCTCTAGAAGAGCACGTCCGGGTCGCCTATGGCTTCGACGAGATGGCCTCCCCGATGGTGGTCGGTCTGGTCCGCAACGGCGGCAGCCGCACCGCCGGGCGCGCCTTCATCGACACCGACTACCTGCTCGGCGCGCAGGGCGGCCACCTCAATGTCACCGGCATCGCCGGGGTCGGGACCAAGTCCTCCTTCCTAACCATCGTTCTCAGCCAGCTCCTGCGCTGGGCCGAGGAGCGCCGGGCGGAGAGCCCGAGCGATCCCGATCGGGTCGAGCTCAAGGCCGTGATCCTGAACGTGAAGGGGTTCGACCTCTTCTGGCTGACCGAGTACTCGGCCGCCTTCACTGCCGAGGACGCTGAGACCTGGCGGGAGATGGGCTGGGGCGAACCGCGGCCGATGGACTGCGAGCTGTTCGCGCCGGTCGACCCGCGCAGCGGCCAGGCCGTCCAGATCGGCTGCCCGGGTAAGGTCGAGGCCTACAGTTGGGGCCTGGCGGACGTCCTGGAGTCAGAGCTCTTCAGCTACCTCTTCAGCGACTCCGACCGCCAGGACGACAACTTCCAGCTCGTCCTCTCTGACATCGAGCGCCTGCTGGTGGACGAGGTCCGGCAGGGGCCCAAGGTCACCAGGGCGATCCGGCCGGACGGTCCGCAGACCTTCCAGGAGCTGTTCGACTGGTTCCGGCATGGCATCAACGGCGACTTCCCGGCCGGGGAGGAGGTCGGACAGCTCCTGTGGGGCCGGCTGGAGCAGCTGGGAGCGCATCACCAAGGGACGATCAGGCGCTTCTTCCGCAGGCTCCGGAGGATCGTCTACGAGTCCTCGGGCGTCTTCGCCTACGACCAGCCCAAGGGGAGGGCGCTCGACCTCAACAACTTCAAGTCCGGGAAGCCCGCCGTGGTCGACATCGCGAGCTTGACCGACAGGCACCTGCAGCGATTCGTGGTGGCAGCCCTCCTGCACCAGGCGCGCGACCTCCAGACCGGCCCTAACGCGAGCCGGGGCATGCACTACGTGTTCGTCCTGGACGAGCTCAACCGCTTCGCGCCAAAGGGACACACCGACCCCATCACGTTGCTGGTCGAGGAGGTGGCGGCCGAACTACGCTCACGCGGCGTAATCCTGCTCGGCGCGCAGCAGCAAGCTTCCCTGGTCTCCGCGCGGGTGGTCGAGAACGCCAGCATCCGGGCGGTCGGGCGCACCGGCGGCCACGAGCTGGCGCAGGACGTCTTTAGCTTCCTCCCGGGCGAGCTCCGCGACTACGTGGAGAAGCAAGGCCCGGCCGACAAGGTGGTCCACATGCCCGCCTTCCGCGAGCCGATGATGGTCCGGGTCCCGAGGGCGCCATGGGCGATGCGGCGCCAGGAGGCGACTTCGACGCCGCCTTCGGCGCTCGCAGGGACCGGGGCGCAGCCAGTGAAGCACGGCCCCCGGGTGGTCGCCCGCAGCGACGAGGTGCCGTTCTGATGCGGATCCTCCACACCTCCGACTGGCATCTCGCAGCGAACCTGAAGCAGGTTTCCAGGCTCCCCGACCAGCTTGATCGGGTCGAGGAGGTGCTTTCGATCTGCGATGAGAGGGAGGTCGACCTCCTGCTGGTGGCGGGCGACGTGGTCGACGAGACCTCGCCGACCAAGATGCCGGGACTGATCCGGCAACTCGGCGAGCGACTGCGGCCGAGGTTAGAGGCGGGGCTGACGGCGGTCTTCCTGGCCGGCAACCACGACCGGGCCTGGATCTTCCCGCTCCTCCAGGGCGCTGGAGAGCTGTTCGGTGGCACCTCGGGCGGGGCACGCCTCCATTTCGCCTCAACGCCACAGCTGCATGTCGTCAAGTCGGCGCGCGGGGACAGCCTGCGCCTGATGCTGCTTCCCTACCCCTGGCCCTGGAACTACAGCCTGGAGTCTGTGCAGGGCGCCACCGCCGCTGAGCGCCGCCGCCAGATCGCGGTCGCGGTCCAGCAGACGGTCGAGCAGCTCGCGGCCGAAGCCAAGGCGAGTGAGAAGATGCCGACCATCCTCGCCGGGCACCTGCTCGTTACCGGGGTCGAGGTGAAGCGCCACGAGCTGACCGAGGCAGAGGACGTGCCGGTCCCCCAGGTCGCACTGCCCAGCTACCCATACATCGCGCTCGGCCACGTCCACCAACCCCAGGCCATCGGCGGGCGGGCGCACTGGCGCTACTCGGGCTCTGTTGAGCGGATCGACTTCGGCGAGGCCGGGGAGGCCAAGAGCGTTGTTCTGGTGGAGGTGGGCAAGACCGACCTCGAGGCGGAGCCGGAGCTGATCCCGGTCAGCCCGGCTGAGCTGGTGGAGCTGGACTGGCACCCGGGCGACAGCATCGAGGAGATGGCGCAGACCGTCCCTGAGGGGGCCATTACCAAGCTGCGGATCCACCTCGAGCGGGGCATGTCAGCCCAGGCCATCCAGTCCCAGGCACGGCGCCTGATTGGATCCCGGCTGCTCTTCCCGCCCGACATTGTCTGGGAGGGCGCCGCAGGCGGCAGCGCTGATGGCCAGCCCGCCCTAGAGCAACTCGACTGGCGGGAGAACGTCCGCCAATGGGTGGGCGCGCAGATCCCTGAGGACGACCCGCTCCGGCAGCCGGTCCTAAACGCGGTGGAGCAGCTGATCGCCGAGGAGGCGCTGGCGTGAACCCGCTCTCGATCACACTCCAGAACTTCCTCTGCTACGACACCTTGGAGGACGGGTCGCCCTACATCTTCAACTTCCGCGAGCACCGACTCTGGAGCATCTGCGGCGACAACGGGGCCGGGAAGTCGGCGATCTTCGACGTCATCACGTACTGTCTCTACGGCGAACACCGGGGCGGCCGGGAGCACGACGAGGAGCTGGTTCACCGGGGCACGACCGACCTCTACGCCTGCGTCGAGTTCGAGCACGGCGGCCGCGAGTACCGGGTCACGAGGACGATCAAGCTCGGGTTCCGCCCCCGCAAGGGCACCGCGACCATCGACCGGAACTGCCGCATGGAGTGGCGCCGCGAGGACGGCGAGTGGGTCGAGATGGCAGAGACCACGAGCGTCCGCAGCCTGGAGGAGGCGGTGAAGAAGATCCTCGGATACGGCTGCGACACCCTCACGGCCTCCGTCCTGCTCCTCCAGGGCAAGAGCGACCAACTGATCGAGGTCGCGAGCAAGGACAGGTTCGAAATCCTGTCTGGGATCCTCGACCTCAGCCCCTATGAGCGCCTCGAGGGGCGCGCCAAGGACAAGGCGCGGGACGCGCGGGCGCGCCACAACGACCTGGTGAGGGCTCTGGAGAACGCACCTCCGCCGGACGAGGCTGAAGTCCAGGCTGCGGAGTTGGAGGCCCAGAAGGCTGAGCTCTCCCTGGCCGCCGCAGTCACCGCCCGAACCTCCGCTGAGCGCACGCTTGAAGCGGCGACCGAGTACTGGAAGCGCCATGACCGGCTCGCCGGGCTCCGCACAGACGAGGCCACGATGGTGGAGGCGCTCAAGGATGCGGCGACCATCACAGCGGAGGCGCGGGAGCACGACCTGCTCGCCATCACGTTGCCGCGGCTCAACACCGCCCTCGATGCCGAGGCCAAAGCCGCCTCTGCCGAGGCTGAGGCCGAGACAGCCAGGAAGGCCGCGGCCGGGGTCGACGTGAGTGGCGCCGAGAAGGCGACCGAGAAGGCCGACGCGGCCCACAACGCGACGCGCCTCCAGCGGACCGAGGTCCTGAAGAGGATCAGCGAGGGCAACGACGAGCTGGGCCAGATCGCGCCGGAAATCTCCGCTGCGAAGGACCTGATGCGCCTGCAGACCCAAATTACCACGACCTCCGCGGAGGTAGGGACCCTGGAGAGCGAGTCGGCGAGCCTCGCGGAGCTTCGGCCGAGGGTTGAGCGGCTGCGCAAGCTGGTCTCGGCAAGCACGCTGATCGGAAGCTACCGGAAGGCCCGCGAGGCGCTGGCCAAGGCGGAGGAGGTGGCTTCGGGCGACCCGGCCGCGGAACTCGACCGCCGGAAGGTGGGCCGCGAGCAGGCAGAGACCCTGGCGGTGGCTGCGGCCATCGCCCAGTCAGATGCGGATCGGGCACTCGCAAGGGCGGAGGCCGACGTCCGCAGCGCAGCGAGGACTCTCGGCGAGCGCGAGGCGGCGGGTTCCGAGGGAATCTGCTCACACTGTGGGCAGAAAGTGCCGCCGGCGCACATCAAATCGCAGGTGGCGGAAGCGCGCAAGGCGGTGGCCTCCGCTCGTGAGCTGCAGGCGACGGCCCAGCACGAGTCAGTCGGAGCGAGCGAGCGGCGGACGGAGGCGGACTCCGCCGTGTCCAGGGCCAAGTCGGCGGAGACCGAAGCGGCCGAGTGGCTCAGGCGGGCCAAGGAAGCCCAGACCACCATCGACGACCTGGCCGCGGGTGAGGAATTCAGTCAGCTGCCAGAGGATGTCCGAGGGCTACTCCGAGCGCCGCTCCCCAAGCTGGCGAAGGGACTCGATGTCCTCCGGGTGGAGCAGGATCAGCTGAAGCCACTCTCGAATGAGCTCAGCAGGCTGGAGGCCGCCGCCGCCCAGGCTGTGGCCAAGTCAGATCTCATCGAAGGCTGGGACCGCGAACGCATCTCGCTGCTCGAGCGCTGGAGCATGGAGCAACTGGCCGCTGCGATGGCCAGGGACGGGGTCCTGCGCGACGGGCTCACAGTGCACCACGCGGAGGAGAAACGGCTGAGCGCGCTCGAGGAGATGGCGGCGGGAGAACTCCGCAGCGCGGAGGGCAGACTGAAGCTGCTCGCGGCGGAGAGGCAGCAGCTTGAGGAGACAGCCAGGCTACGCGAGCAAGCGGCAAAGGGCTGCCATCAAGAGGCGAAAGCAGCCCTGACTGGCGTCGACCCGGTGTTCCTGCCGGTGACCGCCGCCATCGTGGCCCGCGCCGGGGAGCGCCTGGCTCTGCTCGTCAGCGCTCCCGACCGGCTGGCGACACTCCGCAGCGCCCAGAGCGGCCTGGACACACTGAGAGGCCAGATCGGCGAACTGCAGAGCCACGTCGACGCGACCCCGCCAGCCGAGCGCGTCACGGTCGCCGAGGCCAAAGTGGCGGTGAACTCAGCCAGCCAGGAGGCGGGCCGGCTGCTGGAGGAGGCCAAGACGCAGCGGAGATCGGCTGACGAATTGGCCCGCGTCCGCGAGCAGCGCCTAAAGAGCCAGGCTGAAGCCGATGGCCTGGCGCGGACGAGGGCGGTCTGGGACAAGGTCAGCCAGCTGCTGGGCCGGAGCGGGATCCAGACCGCCCTCATGCGGTCCGCCCTCGAGGACATCCAGGAGCGGGCGAACGCGATGCTGAGCCGGATCTCGGCTGGTCAGCTCCAGCTCTCGATCACCTGCGAGCCGATCCCGAAGGGGATGGAGATCTTCATCCGTTGCCTGGACGCCTCCAGCGCGGAGCAGCCCCTCGACGTGCAGTTCCTTTCCGGCGGCCAGCGCTTCCGCTGCGCAGTCGCCCTCGCGGCGGGCATCGGCCAGCGCGCCGGCTCGGAGGGCTCGATGCCCTCGCAGATCATCGACGAGGGCTTCGGGAGCCTCGACACCGAGGGCCGCAGGGAGATGCTCGACGAGATCCGCCAGATGAGTGAGTTCTACGAGAGGGTGATCGTCGTCAGCCACATGGACAGCTTTCACGACCAGGCGCTGTTCCCAGCGCGCTACGAGCTGCGGAAGGAAGGGATGCACACGGTCGTCACGGCCAGCCTGTGAGTTCAGGCAGGGCAAGGCCCTTCAACCTCACCGGGTGACTGCCGGGACCCGGCCCGTCACCTAATCGGCACCGAATGTCCTGCGGGACTCGCCTGGCGCCGGCCGCTCTGAAGGCACGGGTATTGAATTCGGCGGGCGGTCGGCAGGCGCTCGCCGGGCGGACAACAGGCGGTCCACCCGTTCGTTTTCGACCCCCTCAAAGGGGATTTGTTAGATATGGAACTTCAATCCCGCCAGCACCATCGTGGGCTTGGTCGTGCGGCCAAGCCCGTTCGTCCGCCCAGGCATGTCCCGCTCGCCCGCCACGTTTCGGTTCAGCACCTGCTTCCGGCCCGTCCTCGCATTTCCGGGAGGGTCGGATGACAGCCCCAAGTTCTCGGCCGCCGGACGGCCGCGAGCCGCAACTCTCAGACGTCGTCTCGGGCTTCGTCCTGGCGCCCTCGCTTCAGTTTGCGTCTCAGGAGGCGAAGGACGGGCCGAGCCGATCCCGAATTGAGAGCAGCGGGGCTGGATGGCCAGGACGGTCTCTCATCTCAAGTCATCCGATCATCCTGCGAGATCTCCCTCCCAATGCGGACTCTCCTCCGACCCAAACCCAGCTCAGCCGTCTGTACCGCTCCTTAACCCAGCGCGACCTGGCGATTCTGCAAGCCCTCTACGACTACCGCTACCTAAACACTCTCCAAGTCAAAGAGCTCTTCTTCCCCAGCATCCGCTCCTGCCAGATGCGCCTCCAGGCTCTCCGCAATCACGGGTTGATCTACCGCTGGCTGCTCATCGAGACGCCCGGCGTCCGGCGTCGTCACTCCCTGATCCTCATCTCGCAGCGGGGAGCGCGCGTCCTCGCCAACTTGCATGGCGATGAGCCCCGCACATATGTCGAGCGCAGTCACGATGCTCGCGACCACTGCTGGCATGCGATCCACGACTTGGAGGCCAACCAGTTCTTTGTACGTGTGGCCAGCGAAGGCCGCGAGCATCCAGAGCAGGGTTTGCTCGTCTGGTTCGGTGAGGAGCACGTCCGTGCGGAGCGCCGTCGGGCGGCCCAAGAGGACAAGCGTCCGATTCCGACACCGGACGGCACGGGCATCTATCTGGTCGCAGGAGCCAGGATCATCTTCGACCTGGAGTGGGATCGAGCCACCGAGTCCCTGGACCGAGTCCGCGAAAAGATCCGCTCCTACGTCGGCTACTTCGAGCACTATCGGGAAGCCGAACAGCATCACGTCCTCTTCGTGGTCCCCAGCCACCATCGGGAGGCCAAGCTGCAACAATCGATCTGGCGGCAGCGACCCCGGTTCCGTAGCGATAGCTGCTGCAGGTTCTGGACTACCACCCTCGGCCGCCTTCGGGAGTCGGGCCCGCTGGCGGCGATCTGGCTTCCAGTTGAGATTCGAAATGCCGAGCCACCATCCCGGCAGGACACGAGGCTCCGGACTCGAATCGCCCTCAACCAGCTGACCCCCGTCCAGCTGGACGAGGGCCCGATCGACGACTGTATCGGAAAGCCCGCGTGGTGGGAGCGGCGGCCAGGCGGGGGTCAGGCAGCTTGAACCCGGATAGGGACCGACGCCGCAGGGGTCAGAGTCTGACCCCCCGCCGAGGTCGTGGCGGTGAGCAGCCGGCTGACAACGCCCTGGGCGAGCGCATCCAGCTCAGGCCCGCGACGATCGCGCCATGCTCGGGTGAGGAGTGGCAGCGGGCGATTGACTTACTCGCGGAGATTTTCGTGCCTCTGTTGGCCGATCGCAGGTCCGATGAGCGGAGGGCTGCCTGATGCGGAAAGGGACTAGGTTGGTTTGCTCCATTTATTGGGAAGCACGACGAGCAACCTACCCAGGTTGGTTTGCTACAATTTCTTAGCCCCACGATGAGCAACCTAACTAACCTGCCTGCCCGAGGTCGGCCATCCCGACAAGCCGTCCACCAGAAGCTCGCCTTCGCGGTCGAGGAGCTCCGCACCCGCCTGGGTGGACTCCCCAGCCCCGAGGAAGCCGAGGGGATCTGGACTGAGATCTGGCACAACGAGGCCCACAACTCCACCGCCCTGGAAGGCAACACCTTGGTCCGGAAAGAGGTCGAGGTTCTCCTCAATGAGGGCCGAGCAGTCGGGGACAAGGAGCTCAAGGACTACCTCGAGGTGAAGGGCTACGCCGAGGCGGCCAAGTGGGTTTACGGCCAAGCTCTTGGGCCCGAGCGCTGGATCAGCGGCAAGCTCTTGACTCTCACAGAGGTCCGCCAGGTCCACCGGCTGGCAATGACACCGGTCTGGGAGGTCGCCCCTCCCCCGGACGCCTTCGACGGCGAGAGCCCCGGCAACTGGCGCCAACATGACATCCGGCCCTTTTCGCAGGGAATGACGCCTCCGGAGCATCCGCAGATCGCCGCCTTGATGCAGGATTGGGTTGACGGGGTCGAAGTGCTGCCCCGTGATTCCAGCCCGATCGCAGAAGCAATCGCGCGCCATCACGCCGCCTTCGAGCGCATCCACCCGTTTCTGGACGGCAACGGCCGCGTCGGCCGGCTCCTCACCAACCTGATCCTAGTCAGGCTGGGCTATCCCCCCGCCATCATCCGGAAGCGCGAGCGGGAGCGATATCTCGATGCCCTGGCTCGTGCCGATCGCGAAGATCCTGGACCGCTGGGCGAGCTGTTGGCTCGTGCAGTTATCGACAACCTGACCCGCTTTGTACTGCCAGCGATCGCCGGGCCGGCCAAGCTCGTCCCTCTGGAAGCGCTGGCGACCCAGGAGTTGAGTGTGATCGCTCTTCGTAGCGCCGCCCGGCGCGGCCGACTGAAGGCGATGCAGGCTTCGGACGGCAGCTGGCGGAGCAGCAAGCAATGGGTCGACGAGTACCGCAAGAACAGGTACGCAGGCCTCCGCGAGCCCAGGAAGAAGCGCACGATCCTAGAAGAGGACGCCCGATGAGAGTCGCGATCTACACCCGAATTTCGACCGATGAGGAGCACCAGCCGTACTCCTTGGAAGCCCAGGACCTCCGCCTGGCGGCCTACGTCCAGAGTCAGGATGGCTGGGAGGTTACCCGCCGCTATAGCGACCGAATGACCGGGAGCACCCTGGAACGGCCGGAGCTTCAGCGTGCTCTGGCGGACGCTCGCCTTCACCGGTACGACTTGCTTCTCGTCTATCGAGTCGACCGCCTGTCGCGCTCGGTTCGGGGCCTGGCCCAGATTCTGGAAGACCTCGACCAGGCGTCGGTTCTCTTCCGGAGTGCCACGGAGCCCTTCGACACGGGAACGCCCGCCGGCCGGATGATGGTCCAGATGCTCGGCGTCTTCGCCGAGTTCGAGCGCGCCACCCTCGTCGACCGAGTGATCGCTGGGATGGAGAGGAAGGCGGCCCGGGGCGGCTGGCTCGGCGGACCGGTTCCGTACGGCTACCGCTACAACGGACCCGGCGTCATCGAGCCGGACGTAACCGAGGCCACGGTTGTCCGGACCATCTTCGACCTGTACGTGAACAAGCGACTCGGCACGCGAGCGGTCGCCAACTGGCTCAATAGTCATGGTCACCGGACGCGGCTCGGGCGACCGTGGAGCCAGGTGACGGTGTTCGACGTGCTGCGGAACCCGGTGCAGGTTGGCCGCATCGCCTTCCGCGGATCGAGCCACGAGGCTCAGCACGAAGCGCTAATCGAACCGAGTCTCTTTGAGGCTGCGGAGCGTCTGCTCGCCGAGCGTGGTGAGGTTGCCTGGAAGCGCCGCAGCAACGGCACTGAGTACCTGCTGAGCGGCCTCATCCGCTGCGGCCACTGCGGGAACCGGTACCTGGGGACAGTCGCCCACGGGCGCAAAGCCGCTTATCGCTACTACACCTGCTTCTCGCGCAACCGCTACGGACAACATGGCTGCAAAGCCGACCGGCTGCCGGCGGATGCTCTCGATCAAGCCGTTCTGGAGTCGATGGTCGCCACCTACGCCGACACCGACCTCGTCGAATCTGCGGTTCGGGCCGCTCGCGTGAAAGCGGAGGCTTCCGCGCCCAGCATTCGAGGCGAGTTGCGCAGCGTTGACGCCGCCATCCAGAAGGGCGAGGAATCGCTCGCCCGGTACTTCAACGCCTTCGAAGCCGGCACCCTCGCCGTTCCGACATTCGCAGCTCGAATTGAAGCAATAGAGGAGAAGCTCGCGGGCCTACGCCGGCGGCGGGAGGAGCTCGCCGAGACGATTGAAGCGGAGGCCGTCCACCTGCCGACCCCGGCCGACCTCAGCGACGCCGAGGACGCGATCCGCGAGGCGATGGCCGGTGGCACCGCTGGCCAGCGCAAGGCTCTGCTTCAGGCGCTTGTCGCAGAGATTCGAGTCGAGAGCCGTCACGCCATCTTTCCGACCTACCGGCTGCCCGCCGGGCCGGTTCGCGTTATGTCAGGAGTGGTGGGCCTGGGTGAACAGAACTCGAACCGTCTCCTCGAATTCGTCTGGCGGCGATTTGAACTCTAGATGGAGGGCCCGACTGCTTCCAACTCCCTGCATTTTCGTTGATCTTGACGATGCTCCGCGAGTACTTAAGCCCTACCCGCCGACCCGGACCGGGCATGGCATCAAAAGGTCAAGGGCGCACAGACAAGGTCGTTCGGAGCGGGCGATTCATGGCGCCTCAATGGCCGTGCTCGAGAGTCCCACCGACGATGCCGTCGCGAATGCGCGGTTCCACAGTTCCGGCCACCGGTTAGGTCGGAACCGCGATGGTCGCCAGAAAGGCTTCGACTTCCTCGACGACTCGCTGCGGGAAGGTCATGGTTGGGACGTGCCCGCAGCCGTCGATCACGACGAGACGCGCGTTGGGTAGTCGAGCGGCCATCAGCTCACCCGCAGCCAGTGGGACTACGCCGTCCTCGCGTCCGTGAATTACCAGTGTCGGCAGTTGGATTGAAGGCAGGCGCTCGACAAGGTCGAGACCCCACATCGCCTCGACTAGAGCCGCGGCCGTCTCAGGTGTCGAGCGTGTGAGGATGTCCAGCGCCCATCGCTTTATATGATCCACGCCCGGCTCCGGGAAGCAACGCTGGATGAACCCCTGGAGCGCACCGTGAAAGTCAGTTCGCAGCGCCGTCGCGAAGCCTGCGCTGCGCGATCGCTCCCAGATCGGCGAACCATCGACCAGCACCAGACCCAGGAAACGCTCCGGATGCTCCAGCGCCGCCCGCAATACGATGCCCGCGCCCATCGACTCGCCGGCCACGATCGCGCAGTCGAAGCCGAGTGCGTCCATTACTGCGAAGAGGTCGGCGATCAGCTCCTCTTGCGAGATGTCGGCTGGGTCGGCGGGGTTCTCGCCTGATCCACGGTGGTCGTATGTCGCCACCTGCCGGGTGCGGCTCAGCGTCTCGAATGGGTGCAGCCAGAGCTCACTCGACCCCGCGAAACCTCCGTGAGCGATCAGGGGCAGACCACCGTGACCGAACGAGAGGGTGTTGACGAGGCGGTCGCGGACTTTGACAAACATCAATTCGATCCTAGCCAATCGTCGCGGGCCGAGGCATCCCAAGGACAGCTCGCTTGGTGACCACACCCATCAAGGCGGCTGAGTCCTTCTAAGCCAACGCGCGTTGGATCTGGCACCTTGAAATCAACAGATGACAGAGGTGCTGAGGGGTACGCAGAACGCCGCTCCGACGGAGTCGCCCGACGCGGGGCCAAGCTCACCGCGTGCGCCATGCCGTTAGACGATCTCGACGTCGGCGAGTCAGGGCGTTCACGACTAACGTGGATCGGACCACTTTGACAAAGACGCGTGAGAGGACCGAGTCAACGCTCGAGGACGAGCTGATTTCGGTCGCCGAGAGCCTGATCGTCAAGGGCAAGGAGCTGGGCTATCTCGCACCCGACGACATCCTCAAGGCATTCCCCGAGCCGGATGAGCTGTTCCGGAGCATCCAGGTCTTCGCGGAGATGGGGATCGAGGTCACTGCTGGCGACAAGGATTTCAATGAATTCGAGCCGGTCGACGATCTGGTGATTGACATCGAGATTTCGGACTCGGTTCCTTTCGACGACCTGGTGCGCATGTATCTGAAGGAGATCGGCCGAGTCAGCCTTTTAAGCGCCGCCGAGGAGGTCGTTCTCGCCAAGGCAATCGAGGCTGGCGGTGTTCGGGAGGCCTTGAGCCTGCTGACTATCCCAATGAAGGACGCCTTCGACCACCTCAACGTGATCGACAGGACCTTCCCTGATGCGATCGAGAACCTGGCCCTGCTCGCCGCCAGGAGCGTAGAGACTTGGGTGAGGCGCTGCTTGGCGACGACCGCAAAGAGGCTAATCGCCCTAAGGCAGGGTGCCGAAATCTACAAAGAGCTGGGAACAGAGGCCAACCGTTTGGGGCGGATCGCCAGCCGCAAAGACTGCCAGGCCCGAACCGATCTGGGAGACTCCTTCGCCGGCGAGCGGTTCCGCAGGATGGACTCGCCGACCTCGAGCGCTTCGGCGCTTTCTATCGGGCCAAGGAGAACTTGGCCGAGCGCCTCCACCGCTCCCACGAGGCGAAGCAGCGGCTAACCGAGGCCAATCTGCGGCTCGTGGTTTCGATCGGTAAGAAGTACGTCGGCCGTGGGCTGAGCTTCTTGGACGTGATCCAAGAAGGCAACCTGGGTCTAATCCGGGCGGTGGAGAAGTTCGACTATCACCGGGGCTTCAAGTTCTCCACCTATGCCACCTGGTGGATCCGACAGGCCATCACCCGCGCTCTCGCCGACCAGTCGCGGACGATCCGGATCCCGGTCCACATGGTGGAGCTGATCAACAAGGTGGTCCGAACCTCCCGCCGCCTCCTCAAGGAGCTGGATCGCGAGCCCACCAACGAAGAGATCGCCGAAGAGATGGGCCTCATTCCCGAGCGAGTGCGCGAGATCATCAGGATCGCCCAGGACCCCGTCTCGCCGGAGACGCCGATCGGCGAGACTCAGGAGGCCCACCTGAGCGACTTTGTCGAAGACGTAAACGCAATATCTCCGTCCGACGCCGGCTCCTTGACGATGCTCTGCCATGACGTGGGGACCGTCCTTGATACGCTCACCCCACGTGAGCGGCGTGTGGTCCAACTCCGTTTCGGCC
>DATLQT010000036.1:0-4145 GCA_035535055.1 Candidatus Dormiibacterota bacterium
GCTGGTCGAGATCGGGAAATCCTTCTTCTTCGTCATCCCCTCGCCGCGGCCTGCCCTTCCGATCGGCACCTGGGAGCATCCACCGGCACTGGAGAGGATCGAGCGCCTCGCCTCCCGCTGGACCGTCAGGCCGCCGCGCCGCGGCCCGCGCTGAGCCGGGGCCTTCGGGGCCGGTGGTCCCCTTGAACGAGGGTCCGCACGGCACTGTCTCGAAGCTGCCAGAGCACCAATGCTGGACTCATGTTCGACCGGGTCCTGGTGGCGCTCGATGAGTCCAAGCCGGCGGAGCCGCTGCTGGCCGCCGCCATGTCCGTCACCCATCCACGCCATACGCGGCTCTCGATCCTCACCGTCCGCGAGCGGTCCGGGGAGGACGGCTCCGACGGAGGCCCGACCCGGGTCCGACCGGCAGCGGATGACGCGAGCGGTCGGGCCGCGCAGAGGCTACGCGAGGCCGGCTACCAGGCCGAGGCAAGCATCCACCTGGTCCGGGCCAGGGGGACCGCCGATGAGATCATTCGCACCATCGACGATATGGGCCCCGACCTGGTCGTCATGGGCTCGCGAGGGCTCTCCGACATCCAGGCCCTGGTCTCGGGGAGCATCAGCCACCGCGTCCTGAGCGAGGCCGGCTGCCCGGTCCTGATCGTTCGTGAGGAGGCCCACCTGGAGGCCCCACGTCGGCTGCTGATCGCCTACGACGACTCCCACCACTCGCGGCGCGCGGCGCGGGTCGCGGCCGACCTCGCCCGCTCGACCGGCGCCGAGATCGAGGTCGTCCTGGTCGAGCGCCCCCTGCTGGCGGGAGCCTCGCTGGTGCTGGACACTGAGCGCTCGCAGCGCATGCTCGACGAGCTCTTGGAGACCGTCTGCACCGACGTCGTCGCCAGTGGCACCGTCAAGGTGGCCGCGGCGGGCAAGGCGGCCTGCATCGCGGAGACGGCCGAGCAGGCCGGGGCCGACCTGATCGTGATGGGCACCCGAGGACTGTCCCGGATCGCCGGCGCGGCGATCGGGAGCGTCAGCCACGAGGTGATCCACCTGTCGCACCGGCAGGTCCTGCTGGTCCCCTGAGATGAGCTCGACCGTTGCCGACGTGATGACCAGCGAGGCGGTCTCGGTTTCGCCCGACACGCCCTTCAAGGACTGCGTCGAGATGCTCGGCGTGCACCAGGTCGGCGCCCTGCCGGTCACCGACAAGAACGGCCGGCTGCTCGGCATCCTCACCGAGTCAGACCTCCTTCGCAAAGAGGAGGTGAAGGGCGGCCGGCCCCCCTTCCCCCGCGCGTCGGCCACGGTCGCCTCGGAGGCGATGACCCGGGCCCCCGTCACCGTGGCGCCCTCCACCGGCATCGGCGAGGCCGCACGCCTGATGAACCAGGCGTCGGTCCGCCATCTCCTGGTCACCGGGTCCGACGGCCGCCTGCTCGGCATCGTCGCCCGGGCCGACCTGCTGAAGGTCTTTCTCCGCTCCGACGAGTCCATCCGGCATGAGATCGACGGGGAGCTGTTCCCCGCCACCTTCGGAATCCCGCACGGAACCCTCGACGTCGAGGTCCGCAACGGCGTCGTCCACCTCGGCGGCGAGGTGGACAAGGGCCAGGACAAGCTGCTGTCCGCCTTCACCCAGCGGGTCGAGGGAGTGGTCGCCGTCGTCTCGCGTCTAAGGCAGCGGGTGGAGGTCGGCGGGAAGCCCTAAGGTCCCTTTTGGCGAGGGCCTTTGTACCCCAGCCACCGCGGGAGGCCGATGACAGACTGCATTGCGATGGCAGCTTCCCTTCCTTCAATCGAACACAAACTGCGTGTGATGCTGGTCGACGACCACGAGGTCGTCCGCGACGGCGTCCGCGCGCTCCTCGAGGCGGCCGAGGACCTGACCGTGGTCTCCGAGGCCTCCTCGGTTGCCGAGGCAGTGCGTTTCGCGGCGGCGATCCGCCCCGACGTGGTGGTGATGGACGTCCGCCTGGCCGACGGCAGCGGCATCGAGGCGACCCGCGAGATCCGGGCCCAGCGCCCGGACACCCAGGTCCTCATGCTGACCTCCTTCGCCGACGACGAGGCGCTCTTCGCCTCGATCATGGCCGGGGCCGCCGGCTACGTCTTAAAGCAGATCCGCGGCGCCGAGCTGGTCAACGCGATCCGGATGGTCGGCCGCGGCCAGAGCCTGCTCGACCCCGCCATCACGGCGACCGTCCTCGACCGCCTGCGGAAGGGTAAGCACCTTCTCCGCGACGAGAAGCTGGCGCGCCTCTCCGGACAGGAGGAGCGGATCCTGACCCTGGTCGCCGAGGGCTGGACCAACAGGCAGATCGGCGAGGAGCTGCACTTGGCCGAGAAGACCGTCAAGAACTATGTCTCGAGCATCCTCAGCAAGCTCGACGTCGCCCGACGGGCGGAGGCTGCGGCCTACCTCGCCCGTCACTCCAAGTTCGAGGACTGAACGGGTTAGCGAGATCAGGAGGTAGCTAGGGACGAATGTACGCAACAGCATCGGTGGTCGTCGAGCACACCGTCAAAGAGTGCCGGGAAGCCATCACCGAGGGACCCGAGCACTGGTTCCCCCGGCTGGTGTCGAAGGTCGGTGATCGCTCCGACAAGCACCTCGCCGCCGTCGGCTTCAGGGTTTCCGGGCTGCCCATCCGCAAGCACGTCGAGGTGAGCCTCGGCGACCCCATCGTCACCGGCGACTGGGTGACGATCCCGATCTCCTGGAAGCCGACCTTCCCCGCCAGCTTCTTCCCGGTCTTCGACGGCCGCCTGAAGCTGGTCCCCCACCTCGACAGCCACACCCGGCTGACGGTCAGCGGGACCTACGAGCCTCCCTTCGACTCCATCGGCCGGACGCTCGACGAGGTCGGCCTGCACACCGCCGCTGAAGCGACGCTCGCCGAGCTGGCCGAGTCGATCGCCACGGCCGTCAACCGCATGCTCTCAACCGTCGGCTAGAAGCCGAAGACCCGGCTAACTCCCTCGCAGCCGGCGGGCCAGCGCGCGGACCGGGTCGAAGTACTCGTCGGCCATGCGCTCTTTGAGCGGGATGATCGCGTTGTCGGTGATGTGGATGTGCTCGGGGCACACCTCCTGGCAGCACTTGGTGACGTTGCAGTAGCCGAGGCCCGCCTCGCCCTTCAGCTGAGGCCGGCGGTCGAGGGAATCCTTGGGATGCATCTCCAAGCTTGCCATCCTGACCATGAAGCGAGGACCGAAGTAAGCATCCTTGCGGCCGTGCTCGCGGAGCACGTGGCAGACGTCCTGGCAGAGGAAGCACTCGATGCACTTGCGGAATTCCCCGACGCGGTCGGTGTCGACCTGGTCCCACTGCCATGGCTGGGTGTCGTCGCGGTCGGCCGGGGAGGGCGTGAAGGGCGCGATCCGCTGGTTGACCTGGTAATTCCAGCTGACGTCGGTGACGAGATCGCGGATCACCGGGAAGGCCCGCATCGGCCGGACCGAGATCTCCTGGCTGTAGTCGTCCACCGGGCTCTTGCACATGAGCCGCGGGAAGCCGTTGATCTCGGCCGCGCAAGAGCCGCACTTGGCGGCCTTGCAGTTCCAGCGGACGGCGAGGTCGGGCGCGAGGTTCGCCTGCGCCCAGAGCACGGCGTCGAGGACCACCATCCCCTCTCGCACCGGGACCGGGTAGGTGGTCATTTCGCCACCTTTGGCGTTACCGCGGAACACGCTCAGCTGGAGGGGCGAAACGCTGGCCATCACTCGGTCTCCTCGGGGGTGAACTTCTCGTACGAGCGGTTGATCACCGCCAGCAGCTCGGGTGGGACGGGGGGAACCTCGACCGCCTTGACCGCCATGCCGTGCTCGCCCCGGTGCACGACCAGGTTGACGGTGGCGAACTTGGGATCCAGGTTCGGGTAGTCGCTGCGGGCGTGGGCGCCGCGGCTCTCCTTGCGCTCGAGCGCGCTCCGGAAGAGCGCCTCGGCGTTGACCAGCATGTTGCCGAGGTCGCGCGCAGTGTGCCAGCCGGGGTTGAAGGCGCGGCCGATGGGCCCGCCGGTCCCCACCGACTGGGCGCGCTTTTTGAGCTCCAGCACCTTCTCGAGCCCGGCGGCCAGGTTCGCCTTGTCGCGGATTATCGGAGCGTGCTTGGAGCAGATGTCCTGGAGCTCGGAGGCAAGCTTGTAAGGACT
>DATLQT010000037.1:0-53529 GCA_035535055.1 Candidatus Dormiibacterota bacterium
ATGGTCAGCGTCTTCATCGTCACGTTGAGCCGGTTGGAGACCGTGGACAGGTAGACGTCCATCGCTCCGGTCAGCAGGTCGCGGAGCGAGTCCACCGTCTCGTACTGCCGCAGGATGTGGTCCTGCACATCACGCCAGTACACGGTCATGTCGGACGAGTGAAGGTCGAGCGAGTGGGTGATGAGCCGCTGGAAGAGGTCGCGCTGGTTGGCCAGGAAGCGGCGCAGCTCGGCGACGTCGTGCTTGAGGCTGTAGATCGTCGCGAGCATGGCCGGGTCGGCCTTCTCGATGATGTCGTCCTGGAGCTGGTCGATGGTCTCGTCGAGCCGCTCCAGCAGCGGGAAGCTGTCGTCGACCAGGGCGTCGATGACCATGTAGGTCAGGTAGGCCGCCTGTTCCTGAGTCGCGCTGGGGTCCGCCTTGATGTGCTCGCGCAGGGCCTCGAGGCTGGCGGTCTTGCGGTCGTGGACGGTGACGACGTAGTGGCGGCCGAGGTAGATGAAGTGCTCCAGGAAGGCGATCTTGTCCCGGATCCACTCGGCCGAGAAGACCACCATGAAGGAGTAGCCGCTGTACTCCTCCAGCTTCGGCCGCTGCTGCTTGTGCTCGATGTCCTCGATCGTCAGATGGTGAAACCCGAAGACCTTGGCCAGGATCTCGTAGTCCTCGGCGTCGGGGTCGGTGATGTCGAGCCAGAAGCCCTCCGCCTCGGCCTGCTTCAGGTGGTGAGTCAGCCCCGATTGGGAGGGCTCGATGTAGGACCCGTGGGTGGTGATCAGTTGGCGACTCATGGCGCCAGTACTTTAAGTCAGAGCCAGCGCCCCACCCGCGCCCGATATTCGCGATAGGCCGCGCCGAAATGGTCCTCGAGGTACGCCTCCTCGCGGCGCACGACGCCGCGGTCAACCACGGCCAGCACACCCGGCAGCATCAGCAACGACCAGCCGGCACCTGCCAGCAGAGAGACGCCGGTGTAGATCAGGGTCATGCAGAGGTAGGCGGGATTGCGAGAGTACTCGAAGGGTCCCTCGGTGACGAGCGCCACCGGCGTCTCGTAGGGGTCGACGGGGGTGCCCGCGCGTCGCATGGTGGCGAAGAACCACCCACCGAGCGCGGCGCCGGCGGCCAGCAGCGGCAGGCCCAGGAGCCGAACCGGGCCCGGCATCCGCGGCGGCCGGACCAGCCGGCCGAGCAGGAGGCCCGCCAGCAGCGGACCGAGGAAGAGCAGCGGGGGCGGCGCGATCACGTCGGGGTGGCGATGAGCGTCCATCTTTTCGGCCATAAGCTTGCACCGTGCGGGCTCGCCCTGCGGGCTCAGATCATCGTCAGGCCGCCGTTCACGCTCAGCGTCTGGCCGGTGACGTAGTCGGCGTCAGCCGAGGCGAAGAAGCAGACGGCGGCGGCGATCTCCTCCGGCCGGCCGGTGCGGCGAAGCGGGATCGAGCGGACTATCGCAGCCATGAGGTTCTCGTTGTCCCCGGTGATCCCGGCCAGCAGCGGCGTGTCGACAAGGCCGGGCGCGACACAGTTGACGTTGACGCCGTGGCGGGCGACCTCTCGAGCCACCGCCTTCGAGAAGGCGATCACCGCGCCCTTCGCGCCGGAGTAGACGACCTCGCCGCTGGAGCCGACGCGCCCAGCGTCGGAGGCGATGGTCACGATCCGGCCGTAGCCCCGCTCGATCATCGCCGGCAGCACCGCGTGGGTGACCGCCAGGTGGCCGCGGTAGTTGATGCCGATGACCCTGTCCCAGAGTTCCTCGTCCGTCTCGAGGAAAGGCCCGGCTCGGTCCCAGCCGGCGTTGGAGACGAGGATGTCGACCTTGCCCAGGGCGTCGAGGGCGCGGGCGGTCATCGCCCGGACCGCTTCCGAGTCGGTGACGTCCACTCCCAGCGCGAGCGCCCTGCCACCGGCCCTGCCGATCTCCTCCGCGACCTCGTCCGCTCGCGCCGAGTCGAGGTCGGCGATCACCACGGCCGCCCCTTCTCCGGCGAGCCGGAGCGCCGTGGCTCGGCCGATGCCGCTTGCCGCGCCGGTCACGATCGCGACCCGGTTCTCGAAACGCCTCATCGCCCGAACTCGCCGAGCAGGCCGTCGGGGTCGAGTCCGCGCAGGATCGCCAGCTCCTCGCTGGTCGGCGATGCCGTGGTCGCCAGCGGTTCTTTCATTGCGAAGGTGAAGCCGGTCGCCTCTACCACCTGGTCAAGGCGAACTCCAGGGTGCAAGGTGGCAAGGCGCGCCCGGTGGGTGGCGGGGTCGAAGTCGAACGTGCAAAGCGGAGTCACCAGCAGCGCGGGGCCACCCCCAGGGAACTGCTTCGGCCGGCCGTCGAAGCCGGGGCCGCTGACGAAGTCGACCGCTTCGACGAGGGTTCGCGGGTCGTGGCTCATCGAGTAGATCAGCACCCGCCCGGCGCGGGCCAGGAAGGGAAGGCCGACGCCGCCTGGCCCGCGCAGGCTCGGGCGCGTCCAGTGCCCGACTGGGCCCAGGTTGCAATTGCCGTGAGCGTCGATCTGCAGCCCGCCGGCGAAAAAGACATCGACCACATCACCCCGACCCTCGAGGAGGATCACATCGTTGAGCGGCAGAACCAGGTCGGCGTCGAGCAGCCGCTCGTCGCAGCTGGACGCAACCAGGGGTCGGAGGTGAGGGTTGACCGCGCCGCTGCCGCCGGCGATGAACCAGAGCCCGGGCGCGGTGGTCAGTTGGGCGAGGCGACAGGCGGCCTGCGGCAGCGCGCTGACGGCGCCCATGATGGCGACCTCGCCCGGCCTCAAGTGGCGCGCCATGACGGCGGCCATCAGCTCCGCTGTCGAATATTTGGCCTCCACGAGGGTGTTCACGAACGCACCCCGCTGGGCGACATCTCGTTGGCGCGCAGGTACTCGGCGAATCCTGCCTCGGTGCGGGCCAGGCGGAGGTACTCGCGGAGCGCCGGCTCGTCGTAGCCGTACTCGCCGTGGGCGGCCGTCGGCCGGCAGCCACCCGGCGCGATGACGACCGCGTCGACCAGGAAGCCGGGTAGGACGCTCTCCGATGGGTGGCGGGCGACCTCGCTCGGCGCGGCCAGCCGCTCGACCTGGACGACCACCGTCCTGGCCGCCATCGCCATCAACCGGTCGGTGAAGTGGGCTCCGGCGAAGATCGCGTTGCCGCGCTCGTCGGCTGCCTGGGCGTGGACCAGGGCCACGTCGGGGCGCAGCGCGGCGGCTGTCAGCACCCGCTCCCCGGTGAAAGGGTCGTCGAGGCTGCGGAAGCCATCCGGGTTGGCGCTGCTGACGTCGGAGAGCTCGAGGCCGGGGGGCAGGACGACGAACGGGAGGCCCCCGGCCCCGGCGTACAGCCCGTGCACGATCGCCGCCTCGCAGAGCTCGAGCACGCGGATGCTCCGGGACTCGGCAGCCCGCCGGTAGCAGGGAGCGAGGCCGAGGTGCTCGAATCCGATGTAGGCCGTCGCGACCTCCTTCACCAGGCCGGAGCCGATCAGCAGGTCGGCCGCCAGCGCCCCTGAGGGGCTGGTCAGCAGCCGGCGTGCGCCCCGCCCGCGTCGGACCAGCTCCCGGACCAGCTCCATGGGGTTGTTGTGCATGTGCATCCCGCCGACCGCGAGGACCCCGGTGCCTTCCGGCACCAGCTCCTCGACGGCGGCTTCGGTGGAGAGGAAGCGGGTCTCAGGCACCGGTCAGAGCGGCCTCGGCCGGGGTGGCGACGAGGGCACTCCCGCACTTGCCGCAGAAGGCGAACTCGGCCGGGATGCCCTTGGCGCCGCAGGACGGGCAGGTGCCGGTGTAGGCGCCCCAGACGAATTCGCTGGAGCCGCCTGCCGCTGCCTTGGCGCGGATGCCGCGGTAGTCGGGCTGCCGCTTCTCGACGAAGGCCGTCATCCCCTCCCAGGGCTCGAGCGAGGCGAAGTGGAGGCTCAGCCAGTCGCGGGCGTGGCCGATCGACGCCGACCAGGCCTGGTCCTTCCAGTAGTTGACCGCCTGCTTGGTGTAGCGAGTGCACTCGGGGAACTTGTCGATGAGCTTTTGCGCGAGGGTGTCAACCGCGGCGTCCAACTCTGCGTACGGCACGACGCGGTTGACGAGGCCCCAGTCGAGGGCGGTCGCGGCGTCGATCGGGTCGCAGGTGAACAGCATCTCGCGGGCGCGGCGGTCGCCGACCATCAGGGGCAGCCACTGGGTGGCGCCGCCGGCGGCGACGCTGCCGACCCGGGTGCCGACCTGGCGGATGGTCGCGTGGTCGGCCATGACGGCGAGGTCGCATGCCATGTTGAACTCGTTGCCGCCGCCGGCGACCAGGCCGTTGATCCGTGCGATCACGGGCTTGCCGATGTTTCGGAGCTGGTCGTGGCACTCCTGGAAGAGGCCCATGTACTTCCAGTAGTCGCGGGGCCGCTGGAGGTACTCGGACTGGTACTCGGCCACGTCGCCGCCGGTGCAGAAGGCCTTCTCGCCGGACCCCGTCAGCACCACCACCGCGACCCCGTCATCCCAGGCCGCGTCCCGAAAGGCGACCGTCATCTCCTGGAGGGTGTGGGCCGAGTAACAGTTGTAGACCTGCGGCCGGTTGATGGTCACCGTCGCGACCCATTCCTTCTTCTCGTAGAGGATCTCGTCGAAGCCGAAGTCCGCCGCCGCGCGGGGGGTGAAGCTGCTCATGCCAAGACTCCTTGCGCAACCCTGCGGCTGCGGCCGGCCCATTCCCCGGCCGCCTGCAGCTTGCGCACCCTGTCGAGGGCGAGCAGGCCGGCGCCGAGGGCTCCGTTGAAGTGCCCCAGGTCTCCGTCGGGCACGTTGACGGGAGCGTTCAGCTCATGCCTGATGGCCTTGACGAAAGCCTCGTTGCGGCTCATGCCGCCGCAGAAGGTGAACTCCGGCTCCATGCCGACCCGCTTCATCAGCTGGTGGGCGCGGCCGGCAAGCGACAGCACGGCGCCGTACATGATGTCCTCCGGCCTTGTCCCGCTGGTGAGGTGATTGATCACCTCCGACTCGGCGAAGACGGCGCAGACGGAGGAGATGGTCACCGGCTCCTTCGAGACCATGGCCAGTGAGCCGATCTCGGCCGGGTCGAGCCCCATATAGCGGGCGGTCTTCTCCAGGAAGGCGCCCGTTCCGGCCGCGCACTTGTCGTTCAGCCGGAAGGAGCGGACCTTCCCCCGCTCGTCGATCTTGATCGCCTTGACCGTCTGCCCCCCGACGTCGAGGACCGTCCGGGTGGCGGGGAACTGGTGGAACGCGCCCCGGCCGTGGCAGGTCAGCTCGGTGATCTGCAGGTCTCGCATCGGGACCACGTAGCGGCCGTAGCCGGTGGACGCGACGTAGTCGACCTCCTCTTCCGTGAGACCGGCCGCGGCGAGCACCTCGGAGTAGCCGCGCTCGGCGGCCCCGGCCAGGTTGAAGCCGGTCTTCACCATCGAGCGGCCGCAGATCTTCTTCTCATCGTCGAGCACCACGGCCTTGGTGTAGGTCGCGCCGACGTCGATGCCGACCACGCGGGTCATGACGCGTGCACCTTCGGCATCCGCGGAGCGACCTTGATCAGCACCGGGACCTCGCAGTCGTCACAGGCCGGCGCCGCCTTCCGCGTCGCGTCGAGCCTGTCACCGACCGTGATCGCCTCGAGGGCGCCGGCCGCTCCCGACGCCGCCTTGTCGAGGGCGAACAGGGAGGCGCCGATGGCGCCCATGTAGTGCGCTTCCTCGCTGACGTTGAGGTGCATCTCGAGCATCTCCTCGAGGATCCGGACCATGGCCAGGTTGCGGGTGACGCCGCCTGTGAACGTCAGCTCGGACTCGATGCCGACGCGGCGCAGGAGCGAGATGCTGCGGGTGGCGATCGCCTGGTGGACGCCCATCAGGACGTCCTCCATCTTCTTGCCCCGGGCGAGCCAGTTGATGATCTCGGTCTCGGCGAAGACGGTGCAGGTGGTGGTGATCTTGACCGGGTTCTTGGCGACAAGGGCCAGCGGGCCCAGTTCGCCGAGCGGAATGTCGAGGGCCATCGCGGCTGCCCCCAAGAAGCGGCCGGTGCCGGCGGCGCACTTGTCGTTCATGCAGAAGTCGAGGACCTGGCCCTCGGATCCGATCCGGATCGCCTTGGTGTCCTGGCCGCCGATGTCCAGCACAGTGCGCGTCCGCGGAAACAGGTACTGGCCGCCGCGCGCGTGGCAGCTGATCTCGGTGACCTGGGTGTCGCCGAAGGTGACCTTGTAGCGGCCGTACCCCGTGCCGACCACATAGGCGACCTCGCGGCGGTCGATACCGGCGTCGGTGACGGCAAGCGCGAACGCGTTCTCGGCCGCGGCCGTGACGATGCCGCCGGTGTCGATCAGCGCGCGGCCAAGCACTCGACGCTCGCCGTCCATGACGACGGCTTTGGTCTGGGTCGAGCCGACGTCGACTCCTCCTACCAGCATGGGATCACCCCTTCGCCGCCACCAGGGCGGCAGTCTTGCGGGCTCCGAGCGCCTCGAAGAAGGCGTCGATGCGGTTCTTGAACTGGGCCTCCGACCAGAGCCGGGGATCGACCAGGTCGGACTCTATGAAGAGCGAGGGGACGTCCTTGGTCTTGGCCAGGTACTCCCGGCTGTCAGCCATCCCGGTGCTGACGGTCCGGCAGCTCTTGACCGAGTGGTAGACGATGCCGTCGGTCTTCCAGTCACGGACGGTATCGGCGAGCTGGTCCTGGCTGAAGAACATGTTCGACATCGAGCGCCGCCCGGTGATCAACAGCTGTTCGGCGAGGCTCTCCAGCGGCCGATCGACGTCGAACTGGATGCCCATGTCGAGGCCGCCGCCGGCGTAGGCCAGGTACTCGGAGTTGACGTAGACGGCCCCCCAGTCCTGGAAGAGCTCCAGGAAGCGGCGAAAGTACGAGTAGCAGGCGGGTCCGACGCCGTGGAGGCGGAAGCGCTCCTCCTCGATGGTGCCGATGCCGTGGAGGACTTTGTACTCCATCTCCGCGCGCAGCTCGGCCATGTAGGCGGCGCCGGCCTCGGTGCCGCGGTAGGCGCTGAGAACGCCCATGTAGGTCAGTCCGTCGGCCATGGCGTTGAACGGCGCCGGGATGTTCTGGTTGAGCTTGAGGACCGCGCTCCAATCCGCTGCCATCCGGTTGACGTGGGCGAGGTTCTCTTGCAGGCGCTCGATCTTGAAGGGCTTGCCAGTGACCGCCTCGCAGGCCTCGATCAGCTCTTCCAGCTGGCTCTGCACGTAGCGCCGGTCGTTCTCGAACTGCTCGCTCCCGGGCTCGGTGCTCCAGCCGATGCCTCGCTGGCCGGGGATGTCGAGGACGAAGACCCTGCAGCCGTACATCCGCTGCCAGACCTCGACCCATTTGACGTAGGTGTTGCACATGTTGGTGGCCACCACGATCGACGGCTTCGGGATGCGGCCGTTGGGATGCCTGCGCCCGTCGAGGTGCATCCCCACGTCGGCCTTCACGTAGCCACAGACGTCGGTCGAATAGCCGTAGTCCTCCGCCTTATTGAGGTAGTCGAGGGAGACCTTTCGGACCGCCATCTGGAGCGAGTTGATCTCGGGGAAGACGAGGTTCAGGTCGAAGGCCTTGAGGATCTCGGCGGTCGAGCCCATGACAAACACGTAGGCGCTCGGGTCGCCCGACTCGGCGGCGGCGTCGAGTTCGGAGTACCACTCCTTGAAGAGGCGGTTGCCGTCGCGCCGGCCGCGACCCAGCAGCATGCCCGGGTCAGTCGAAGAGGATGGATTCGACAAAGGTCTCGACCTCCATGCGCATCCGTTCGAAGGCCGTCATCTTCTCCTCGAAGTCGAGGAGCAGGAACGGGATCTGCTTCTCCTCGAGGGTTTTCTGGTAGGCGACCTGCTCGTCGAGGCCGGGCTCGCACATCTTCGCCGCGGCCAGGATCACGGCCTGCGCGCCGGACTCCTCGACGCGGCGCAAGAGCATCTCCTCCTTCGGCTTGCGGTCGTCGTGCTGGACGGGGCTGTAGCTGGAGCGCTCGAGGTAGCTCTCGGCGAGCGCATGGATCGGGTCGCCGGTCTCGGGAACGTCCTCGACGATCCAGCGCATTCCGACCAGGAGGTCGTCGTCGACGATGTAGCAGGCCTCCTCGATCAGCTGCAGCATGTCCAGCGGGGGCTGCTCGCAGAAGCCGCCTTCGAAGACCACCCGCACCCGGTCCTGGCGGCGGCCGGGCTGGTTGGGGATCTCGGCCAAGGCGTCACGGAGGATCTCGTTGTGCTCCTCGCGCGGCATCACCGTGCCGGCCCTGGCGAGGACATAGGCCTCGGTGGTGGAGAGCAGCCAGGGCGTCTCCCGCTTGACCCGGTAGAGCACTCGGAGCAGCCGCCGGTTCTCGTTGTAGATGGCGATGCTGCGCCGGAGGTCGGACTCCTCGACCGGGCGGCCGGAGATCCGCTCCAGTTCGGCCAGGATCCGTTTGTACTCGTCGCGCAAGTAGGCGACGGCGTGCCTGGCGGTGCCGTTCTGGGGCAGGTAGAGGATCTCCGAGGTGATGCCCGGGAAGTTGCGGCCCCAGATCCCGGCCAGGTTGCGGGCCACGTCGCAGATGGGGGTCGTGTAGAAGGCGTCGAGGAAGCCGACCCGGTCGCTGAAGCCGAGCTCGAGCGAGGTCCGGCAGATGGAGCAGATGAAAGAGCCGATATGGGAGTCGGCCTGTTTGGCCTCCAGGCGGGAGCCGGCGCCCATGATCGAGATCGGGAGCATTCCGGCGGCGTGGACCAGCTCTTCGGGGAAGTACACCTGGAAGTGGCCGACCACGTGCCCGCCGGGATGTCCGGCGCGCCAGCGCTCGACGCTCGGGTAGGTGACGTCCTCGGCAAGCTCCGAGCAGCGTTCGAGGATCTCGTCGAGCCTGGTTCTGACTGCTTGCGCCATCGTGGGCCAAATGTTAGACTGACCAGTCAGTCAAAGTCAAGGACTGATTTGAGGTGTGCGCCAGAACCGTTTCGAGCCGGAGCCGGTCAGGCCGCGGGAGAGCCCGGGGTCCGCACCAGGTAGGCGAGGGCCGCCCGCTTGCAGGCCTCCCGGTACCAGGGGTGGAGGCGCTCCCAGTCGGCCTCCTGCAGCCATTGCAGGAAGAGGCCGTCGATGATGGCGCGCAGCGCCACCGCGCCCTCCTCGGCGTCCTCGACGCCGAAGGCTCCCGCAGCCATTCCCTCCTGGATGACCTCGGAGTAGAGGCCGTTCTCGTGGGCGCGGAAGGTGGCGCTCAGCTCGGTGAAGTTGCGAAGCCGTGCGGCGTGTCCGGCGAGATCGAGATAGAGCAGGTAGAAGCGCCGGTTGGTCTCCGCGCCGGACCAGATGCCATCGATCATCGCCAGCACCCTGCCCTCCGGCGTGGCGGCGATAGACATCGCCTTGCGAACCCGCTCCGCGGTCACCTCGAGGGCCCAGCGCATGGTCGCCAGGACCAGGTTCTCCTTGGTCTTGAAGTAGTAGAGGACCAGGCCCTTGCTGAGGCCCGCGTGCTCGGCGATCTCCTCCAGGGCGACCCGGTGAACGCCCTTCTCGCTGAAGAGCCGGTAGGCGCTGCGGATGAGGTCGACCTGCCGTTCCGGTGGGGTGTTGAGGGCAGGTCGCGGCATGGGCGCTAGTCTAACCGGGCGGTCAATGCCGCCAGTCGGTGGCCCCCGCCGGCGGATCCTCGTCGAGGCCCGCGACGCCAGCGTCCGCCGAGCCGCCAGGACGGCCCTGACCGGGGCCGGGTTCGAGGTCTGCGTCTGCCCGGGCCCCGGCCCCGGCCATCCCTGCCCGCTGCTCTTGGGCGAGGCTTGCTCCCTGGTCGATCGGTCGGACGTCGTCGTTCACGCCCTACCCGGCACGGGCGGACGGGCGGTTCGCGACAAGCTCCGGCCGGACGGCTCAGAGTTCGCTCCCGAGCTGCTGGTGCTGACCGGGTGGCATGGGGCGGCGGACGCCGGTGACGACGCCAGCCTACCCACCACGGCCCGCGACGGCGAGCTCGTCGAGGCCGTCAACCGCCTCCACGGCCGGCGGGTCCGCTTCCTGCGACTGCCGGTGACGCTCCGCGACGGCCGGCGGGTGGTGATCCGGGCGGTGCGCCCGCAAGACTCCGGTCGGCTGCGCGCCTTCGACGCGGAGCTTTCGCCACGGAGCCGCCAGCTCCGCTACCTGGGCGGCAAGCCGCCGATGACCGAGGAGTGGGCTCGCCACCTGAGCGAGGTCGACTTCGACCGCCGCTTCGCGCTAGTGGCGACGGCCGGGGTCGGTGCCGAGGAGCGGATCGTCGCCGACTGCCGGCTGCTCTCCAGCGAGGAGGTCACCGGCGAGCTCGCGGTCGTCGTCGCCGACGACCACCAGGGCCTCGGGCTCGGGCGGCTGCTGGTGGACCTGACCCTCCGGGTCGCGGCGGCGCGAGGGCTGCCGCGGGTCTTCGCGGACGTCCGCTACGACAACCGGCCGATGGCACTGCTGCTCCGCTCCGAGGGCTTCCAGCGGACCGGCTGGGAGCTGGGAGTGATGACCTTCGCCCGCACCTGGGACCCCCCAGTCCCGCGCTAGCTCCGACTCCAGGCTGCTGGCCAGGCGGATCACGAAGTCGGCGATGGTCGCCTGAGCCAGGCGGCGCAGGAGTGCGCGGTCGAGAAGCGCGCCGAGCGATCCGAGCGGCGGGTCGTAGCGGGCGTTGAGGGTCAGCCGGGTTGCGCCCTCGCCGTCGGGGTTGACATGGAGGATGCCTTCCATGCTCGGGAAGAGCGGCGGGCCGCCAACCGCCTCCCAGCTGACCGGCAGCATGACGCTGTCGCTCGGCGCCGTGCTGGGCGGGCGGCCGAGGGTCAGCCTGACGTGCTTGTAGATGGGGAGAGAACCGATGCGGACGCCGACCTCCGCCAGTTGGTCACCGCCGTTGCGGTCCAGCGCCACCGTCCAGGGGTGAGTCGGTGCCGACACCAGGGCCGCCACGCGGTCTGACGGATAGGGGATCGTCACCGCGTGCTGGGCGAACACCTCGAGGAAGCGTTGGCTGTCGCACCCGGGTCGAGACAGTGCCGAAGGGCCCAGCCAGTTTGGGACCGGCCAGGCCCGGTGACCAGGCCTCAGGCGGCCCGCTGGGGGCTCAGCCGGCGCCCGAGCCAGAAGGGCGCGTTGAGAACGGCGAAGACCACCAGCGCAAGCGCCGACGCGCCCAGCACGTACCAGGGCCAGGGCCCGAACAGGTCGAGCAGGCTGTGGACACCCCGGGGTGCGGCGCAGGTAGAGGTAGTTGCCGCCGGTCGCGACGTCGATGCCGGCGTCGACCACCAGGAGCACGACGGTGAGCGCGTAGACGCGCAACGCCGCGAGCGGACGAGGAGTGATCCCGAGCCCGATCACGAGTAGCAGGGCAGCGCAGACGATGGCGCCGTGGGCGATGAAGTACTGGAAGTAGAGGAAGTCCGGAAAGTGACTCGGGAGGTCGGGCGTGACCAGCCCGTTGACCGTCCCGGCCAGGCCCCAGAAGTAGGTCAGCTCGACCAGCAGAGGCCGCCGCGTCCAGAGTGCGGCCGCGGCGACAAAGCAGGCCACGTCGCATAGCTGGAAGGGGAGCGCGTAGGTGATCGAGTAGGTGCTGTTGAGCCCCAGCCAGACCCACCAGCTCGACTCGTTGGCCACCAGCAGGATCGCCAGGGCTTGGCTGACCGACCCCGTCCACGGCCCCGGCCGGATCCGGGCGGCCGTGACGACGGTGGTGATCATGGCCAGGATCACGGACAGGGTCAGCAGGTGCTCGGCAGAGAAGGTCCTCATTGCGCTGGCGGGCGGTGCCGCCAATCAAAGCACCGCTTCGAGTCGGCGGCCCGGGCGAAATCAGCCCTGGCTCTCTGCGGCGCCTTCCGCAGCCCTTTCAAGCTCCGCCGGCGGATCTTCGGCGCCCCAGCGAAGTACGTGGGCGTGCGGGTAGACAAGGGCGTTGGCGATCAGGGTGGGGACCAGGGCGCTCAGCACCACGACCGTGACCAGGACCGAGTACTGGCCACGGTCGATGTAGCCGTGCGTCAGCCCGAAGAGGGCCGAGATCGAGCCGAAGGTAAGGCCGGTCGACATCATCAGGGTCGTGTAGATCGACTGGCGCCCGCGCAGGTGGAAGGCGAGCGTCGCCGGGTAGACGCCGACGAATTTCGCCCCGACCTTGACGCCGAAGAGGAGCAGCACCGCGACCAGTCCGCTCAGCACCGCCTGGAGGACGATCAGGGTACCCGCCTTGCAGGAAGAAGAAGGGGGGTGAGGAAGCTAAAGGCGGTGCCCCGGATCCGACCGAGGAGGCGCGGATCTTCCTGGAAGGTGCCCGCGGCGACCAGGCCCAGCAGGTAGGCGGGTAGAACAGCCTCCGACCTCGCAGCCGTAGCCAGCGCCCCGAGGCCGAAGAGGAGCAGGAAGATGAATTTCACCTCCGGCTCGCTGACGGCATGGCCGAGCGTGCGGAGGACGAGAGGCGCAGGCTCCAGGGCAGGAGCACCAGGGCGATCACGGTCGCGATCCCGAAGCCGACCAAGAGCAGGTTGTAATCGGCGAAGAGAATCCCGAGGGCGAGCAGGGTGCCGAGGCCGCAGACGAAGCAGGCGGTGAGGATCAGCTTGCCAAGGTCGGTCTTGCTTGGCCCCGTCTCGATCATCACGGCGTAGACGACGGCGACCGAGGTGGTCGAGAGCGCCACGCCGGCGATCTGGCTCGCGTGCCATTGCCAGTGGAGCTCCAGGAAAGCGAAGGCCCACGCTGCGGCAAACCGGGCGGCGAACCCGATCCCCCCGATGGCGGGGCCAGGCTTCGCAAACCGGCGGAGGCTCGCGGGATCGATCTCCGCCCCCGCGAGGAAGGTCAGCAGGACCGAACCGAAGTCGGCAAGGAAGTCGATCCAGGTGCTGGTTGAAAGGTGGAGCATGTTTCCTGCCAGCACGCCGACAATGATCTCGAGCAGCGCCACCGAGATCCCGACTCGCACCGAGATGAGGCTCGCCACAAAGGCCAGGAACACCCACAGGAAGGCGATCCAGTAGACGTTTTCGAAGGAGCCAGGTTGAAGCAGGCAGCCCAAATCGTGAGGGCGAGCATCGGACGGGTGGGCCTCCTACCAGTCGAAGTCATTCCGGTAGGGCCCATCAGCCCCTTAGGGGGCGCCGGCGAGACCCATCGCGGGGCCCTTTGAGGCCCTGCCCGGATTTTGGCCGGAGACTTCGGGGAGGCTCATGGCCCCGGGTCTCGGGCCAGGTCGGGGCGGAAGAAGGCCTGGATCGACCAGGGATAGCGGGTCACGATTGACTCTGACATCTGCCAGCGCCCGTCCGGCTGCCGGCTCGAGAAGTCGGCCGTCGCCTCGGCGAAGCACTGGAGCAGGGCGGCGGGGTTGATCCCTGCCGACTCGAAGAGCTCGCGATGGGCATCGACGAAGTCGTCGAAGGCGGCTGAGAGCCCGCTCCAGGCCGCGCGCGCCTCGGCCCGCCGCTCGCTGCCCAGCGGGTCGAAGGGCCTCCCGATCGCGGCTCGGAGCCGCTCCAGCGCCGGGCGGATCGACTGGCTCAGCTCGACCCAGGCGATCCGGATGGCGGCCAACCGCTCGACCTCCATCTGCGCCGCCCACGCCTCCCGTACGGCGGACGTGCCTATGACGCAGGCCGGATAGAAGCCGCCGCCCGTGTCCAGCCGCCGGCTGGCGAGGTGCGCGCAGGTCCAATGGGCGTGCAGCGGCTGGCCCCGGATGTCGGTCGCCAAATGCAGGCGGGGCATGAAGGCGGGACAGGCGCTGAAGCTCGGGCTGAACGGCCGCGGGTAGGGGCAGCGGTCGGCGGTCTCGATGGTGACCTCAATCACCGCGCGAGGCATCAGCCGGGTGACGGCTCCGCCGGCTTGTGGTCATCGAGGAACTCCTGGTAGCGCCGATAGGCGTCCTGCTTGCGCGAGTCGACAATTTTCGTATACCCCTGGAGGGTGTTGAGGTTGGCGTGGCCGAGGACCTCCTGCACCAGGCGTACGTCGCCGCCGGTCACCTCGAGCAGCGTCGTGGCCGTGGTATGGCGGGCGACGTGAGGCGATTTGAAGGACCACGCACCGAGGTTGAGCCGGATCCGGTTGACGACGTGCCGGGCGCCGGCCGGCGTCAGCCGGCGCAGCCGGTCGTCGTTGACCGATCGGTCGTAGTTGACGAAGAGGGCCATCGAGGTGTCGGTCCTGCATTCGAGGTAATCCTCGATAGCGCGCTTGGCGTCGGCGGTGAGGAAGACCGGGCGCTGCTTCGAGCCCTTGCCCGTGACGATCAGGCGCGATCCCTGCCGGGGGACGTCGGTCCGGTCGAGGTTCAGAGCCTCGCTGATCCGGCAGCCGGTCGAGACCAGGAACTGAACGAGGGCGCGGTCCCGCCTTTCTCGGGCGGTCTCGTGGGGCAGCGCCGCCAGGAGGCGCAGGAGTTCGGCGGCCTCGATCGGCTTGGGCAATCGCTCGGTCAGCTTGGGAAGCGTGATGCCGTTGGACAGGTCCTTGCCGATCAGCTCCTCGCGCGCCAGCCATTTCAGCCAGGAGCGGATGGCGGTGAGCGCACGGGCCCTCGACGCCGGGCTCTTGAGGATGCTTGCCAGATGGCGCTGGTAGGCGCGCAGATCGTCGCGACCGAGGTCCTCCATCCGCAGCGAATGACCCGCGGCGGCGAGGAAGCTGGCCAGCCGATGGATGTCGTGGGAGTACGCGCGGACCGTGTTCGGGCTCCGGTTGGCCTCGACCTGGAGCCAACCGAGGTATTCGTCTGCCGCGGCTGAGAAATCGAGGGACATGGTTTGCCGCCGCCGGCAAGCATAATCACAACGGATATGCCCCAATCCCTCCGCCTGGTCGAGCCGCCGCGCCCGGCGCCCCGTCCGAGCGGTCCGCGGCGGGACGACTTCGGCTTCGACCGGGCCTTCTCCGAGAGCCTGCAGCCGCTCGCCGAATGGTTCTATCGCGAGTACTGGCGGGTCGAAGCAGAGGGGCTTGAGAACGTTCCCGCCCAGGGCCGCGCGCTGCTCGTGGCCAACCACGCAGGCGTCATCCCCTGGGATGGCGCCATGATCCGGACCGCGATCACCGCCGGGCATCCGAGCCCCCGTTACGCGCGGATGCTGGTGGCGGGCTGGGCCTTCGCCGTGCCCTACCTCGGCGAGGTGCTGCTGAAGACGGGCAACGTGCTCGCCCATCCCGACAACGCGATCGCCCTGCTCGAGCGCGACGAACTGGTGGGTGTCTTTCCCGAGGGCATCAAGGGGGCCACCAAGCCCTTCCGCGACCGCTACCGCGTGGGCCGCTTCGCTCGGGGAGGCTTCATCCAGGTCGCGCTCCAAGCCGGGGCGCCGATCATCCCCGTTTCAGTCGTCGGCTCGGAAGAGGTGCACCCGGTCGTCCACGAGCTCCCCTGGCGGGCCGACCTGCTCGGCCTTCCGGCCTTTCCGATCACGCCGATCTGGCCGGCTCTCGGGCTGCTCGGCCTGCTGCCGCTGCCCTCGAAGTGGCTGATCAGGTTCGGCGAGCCGATCGACCTCCGCGCCCATGGCGCGGATGCCGCCTCCGACCCGGCGACGGTGCTGAAGCTCAGCGAGCGCGTGCGGGGCCGGATCCAGGACGGCCTTTTCGACCTTCTCCCTCGGCGCCGGACGCCCTTCTTTTAGGCTTCGCGGCCGTCCGGACCTCCTGGTAGCCGATGCCCTTGGCGGCGTCGATGGTGGTCGGGCCGGCGCGCCGGTTGACCTGGATCCGGATCTTCTCGGGCGCCTTTGGCCGCTGCTTTGGGATCCGCACCTCCAGCATCCCGTTCTCGAGCTGCGCCTCGGCCTCCTCGAAGCGGCACTCGACGGGAAGCATGATCTGCCGGAAGTACTCCACTCCGCGGATCTCCTGGTGGAAGTACTCGGTGTCGGCGACCGTCGAGGTTGCCCGTAGCGTGAGGAGGCCGTCGTGGTAGCTGATGTCGATCTCCTCCGGGATGACGCCGGGGAGCGCCGCGACCAGGTAGAGGTCGGTCTCCGACTGGTGGACGTTGATCGGCATCGGCTCCCCGCGCCCGCCGCGCCCTGCGCCCGGGTGGGGCTGGGATGCCTGCAGCATCTGCTCGAGCATCTCCCGCATCGGGTTGTTGTCGTACAAGCGCCAGCGGATCATATTTGCGGCCTCCCTTTTGCGCTTCCGATTCTAGGTCGGGCGGGCGCGGCTCAGACCGCGTCGGGCATCTCCAGCGAACGGTAGATCTCGCGCGTCGCTTTGGAGAAGTTGAGGGTGTAGAAGTGCAGGCCCGGGGCGCCCTCTCGAAGCAGGTCCCGGCAGAGCTCAGACGCGATCTCGATGCCGACGCGGCGGAACTCCTCCGGGTCGCCCACGGCGCGGCCCAGCCGGTCTGTGACGGGGGCCGGCAGCCGGTAGCCGGAGAGCTCGGCCATGCGCGTCACCGAGTGGAGGCTCAGCACGGGCATGATGCCAGGGATCAACGGCTTGTGGATGCCGACTGCGGCCAGGTCCTCGCGGAGCCTCAGGTACTCGGCGACGTCGAAGAAGAACTGCGTGATGGCGAAGTCGGCCGCCTCCAGCTTGGCGGCGAGGCGGCGGCGGTCGCTGGCCAGGTCCGGGGAGCGGGGATGGCCAGCCGGGTGGGCAGCAACGCCGATGGACGCCCCGCCCAGCTCGCGGGCAAGCGCCACCAGCTCGCTGGCGTGGCGGAGCTCGCCCGGCGGCTCGTCCGCCACCGGGTCACCTCCGAGCGCGAGCAGGTTCTCGACCCCCGAGCGGTTGAAGTGGCCCACGATCTCGACCAGTTCGGCGCGGCTGTGGGCAACGCAGACCAGGTGCGGCATGGCCGTGAGCCGGCCACCGCGGAGGATGTCGAGGACCACGCTCGTCGTCCGCTCACGCGAGCTCCGGCCGCCCCGGTACGTCACCGAGACGAAGGAGGGCTTCAACGGCTCCAGCTCCTCGATGGTTCGGGTTAGGCGTTGCTGCTCCTCGTCGCTCCTCGGCGGGAAGAACTCGAAGGAGAAGGTCGGCCCCTGGCGGAGGAGATCGGTGATCCTGGCCACGACGCCGTCAGTTTAGAGAAGCCCCTCACGGGTAACTTCCCTGCATGGAGTTGGTCCCCAAGCCCATGCTGCGCGGCTGGTCGCACGCGGTTGGCGCGGTGCTGGCGGTGGCGGGCGTGGTGGTGCTGGTCATGCTCAGCCGTCAGCAGCCGGCGAAGGCCGTGACGATGCTCATCTACGGCCTGAGCCTGGTGCTCCTGCTGGGGGTGAGCGCGGTCTACCACATCGGCACCTGGCGGCCGCGGGTGCGGGCGGTCCTGCGCGGCCTCGACCACGCCAACATCTTCCTGTTCATCGCCGCCAGCTACACGGCGGTTGTCTTCAACGCGTTGACCGGCTGGTGGCGGACGGGGATCCTGGCCTCGGTCTGGCTGCTGGCGGTGGCCGGCATGGCCACCCTGACCGGAGCTGTGAAGCTTCCCCGCTGGGCGGTGGCCGGGCTCTACGTCGCCCTCGGCTGGGTGGGCGTGGTCGTGGTGCCGCAGGTGGCATCGTCGCTCGGGCTGCCGGCTCTCTCCCTGATCCTGCTCGGCGGCCTTCTGTACTCGACTGGGGCCCTCGCCTACGCCTTCAAGCGCCCCCGGCTATGGCCCCGCACGTTCGGGTACCACGAGGTGTTCCACTTGCTGGTGTTGGGCGCCAGCGCCAGCTTCTTCGTGGTGATGGCGCTCTACGTGATCCCCTACCGGGGCAGCTAGCAGCTAACTCTTCGCGGTCCTGAGTGGCCTGCCGACCTCGTGCAGGAAGGCGAGCAGCTCGCGGTAGGACTGCAGCATCGAGGTCTCGTAGTAGGGCACCGACACCTCGCCGCAGAACTCGCGCACGATCCGGTGGGCAGCGCGGACCCGGTTGCGCGGCATGGCGGGAAAGAGGTGGTGCTCGATCTGGTAGTTGAGGGATCCGTACCAGATGTCGGTCAGTGCGCCCGCCCGAACGTTGCGCGCGGTGAGTACCTGCTCGCGCAAGAAGTCGAGGCGCGTCCCCTCGTCGATCTGGGGCATCCCTTTGTGGTTGGGTGCGAAGACGGTGGCCATGTAGAACCCGGCCACGCCCTTATGGATCGCGATCACGAGGATGGCCATCCAGGGGCCGAGGAAGAACACCAAAAGGCCGACATAGAGGACGAAGTGGGCGCCGATCATGCCGAGTTCCAGCCACCGGTGCCGGGCGCTCTTGCCGAGTTGGAAGGCGACGCTGGAGACGTGCATGCTGATCCCGAGGAAGAAGAGCATTGGGAAGAAGGCGAAGGCCTGGTAGGCCGCCAGCCAGCGCATCGGGCCGCGCCGCTCCAGCGCCTGCTCGCGGTTGTAGGCGATCGCCAGGTTGTTGATGTCGGGATCGTCGTCGACGTGGTTGGGGCTGGCGTGGTGGCGATTGTGCTTGTCCACCCACCAGCCGAAGCTCATCCCGAGCAGGCCGTTGGCGGTGAAGAAGCCGACGAGGTGGTTCTTCCAGTTTCGCTCGAACATCTGCTTGTGGCCGGCGTCGTGGAGCTGGAATCCCAACTGGCCCGAGACGAGACCAATCCCGACCGCGTCGAGCGCGACCAGCCAGGGGTTCTTCAGCAGCACCAGCAGCAGCAGGCAGACGCCCAGCATGCCGAGGTTGGCGGAGATGCAGGCGATGTAATACCAGGGCTGCTTCTCCAACAGTCCGGCCCGCTTCACCCGCTCCTTCAGCAGGGCGTAGTCGGATCTCTGTGGGGACTTGGCTTTCCCCGCGCCGGAGGTCGCGCGGGTCTGCAGCACTGCTCGAAAGGGTACCGCCTTTGCAGAAACAGTTTGCGTAACAATTTGCCTCCGCCGTCCATGGCCGCCTCCCAGCCGCAATAAGCTATGGAAGCCGTTACTATCAGTAAAACCCACATTAGTCGGGTGGGCTTGAGGGGTAGTGAGGCGGCGCTGCGGGTGGCCCGCTGGGTGGAGGGCCGGCACCCCGGCCCCGCCTGGGCGGCGGTGCCGACCTGGGTCGGCGGAGTTTCGCTGAGGTCGCGGTGACCGGGCCCTTCTGGGACGTCGCCTTCCACATCGATCACGGGCGCGACCTCCGCAACCTGTTCACCGTGCCGCACCTGCTGATCCTTTTCGGTCTTCTCGGCCTGGGTGCGGCGGCGGCGGTTTCGATCCTCCTCGGCACGCCGTCGACGCTCCGACCGCGCTCCGGGCCGGGCCGCTGCGGGTGCCCGCCGGGTGCTGGCGATGCTGGTGATGGCGACTTGCGCGGCGATCGGCTTCCCCTCGACGACCTCTGGCACCGGGTCTACGGGATCGACGTCACGCTCTGGAGCCCGACGCACCTGCTGATGATCGGCGGCGCGGTCTTCGCGACCCTGGCCCTCAGCCTGCTGGTAGCCGAGGGGCAGGTCGCCACCGGGGCACGACCGCCGCGCTGGCAGCTGGTGGCGCTGGCCGGGTCGGTCCTGATCGGGCTGAGCGTCTTCGGCCTCGAGTTCGACTACGGCGTCCCCCAGTGGCAGACGATCTACCAACCCCTGCTGATCAGCATCGCGGCCGGGATCGGGCTCACCCTGGCCCGGGCCGCGATCGGGCGCGGCGGCGCGCTGCTGGCGACCGGGTTCTACCTCGGCCTCCGGCTGCTGATGATGCTGCTGTCTGGCGGCTCGGCTACACCGTGCCGGCGATGCCGCTGCTTCTCGGCTGCGCCGGGTGCGTTGAGGTCGCCTTCGTGCTGGAGCACCGGCGCCCGCCGCTCGAAGTCGCCCTATTCGCCGGACTCCTGGTCGCCACCCTTGGCATGGCGACGGAGTGGCTCGGGAACCAGGCCGTCTACCCGCTCCCCTGGGCATCTTCGCTCCTGCCGTACCTCTGGCTGCCAGCGCTGGCCGCAGTGGCCGCGGCCCTGCTCGGGACATCGCTCGGCCGGGTCGTAGGCGGCGGCTGCGCCGGCATCCAGCCGGCGATCCTGCTGGGCAGCGTGGTCCTAACCGTCCTCCTCCTGACAATCCCCTTCCCGCGCGGAGGAACACCGATCCCGGCCACGCTCGCCGCGACGCCGACGGGACCCCAGCGCGCTGCAGTGGATCGATACGACCAGCCCTCCTACGAGCAGGACGTCAACGTCACCGTGCAGCTCGCCGACCTGGGCGCGGTCGGCGGCGCCGATTGGTTCACGATCCTTGCCTGGCAGGGCGGAGGCCGGCGGCTGATCCGGCTCCAGCCGGACGGCGCCGGGCGCTGGAGGTCGGCCGCGCCCGTCCCGACCGGGGACTCCTGGAAGTCGGTGGTCTACCTCGCATCGGGCCGACCATGCTGGCCGCTCCGATCGACTTCCCGCCTGATCCCACCTATGGGAGCCCCGGCTACCCGGCGGACCCGCTCATGAAGCGCTCGCTTGAGCCATCGCCGCGCCTGATCACCAGCGAGTCGCATGGCGGAGCGCCGTGGGTGGCGCTGGTCTCGTACCTCGCCCTGGCGGTGGTGGCGGCGGGCTGGTTGTCAGCATCAGCGCTAAAGCCGGTCGAGGGCCGGCGACCGTCTCGCCCGCGCGGCCGCCAGGTCAGCTTCTAGGCGTTTGGGCTCGGCGCGGGGCTCGGCGTCGAGATCCCCCGGCGCGGTATGCGCCCGAAGAAGCCGCCCCCGGGAAGCCGGGAGCCGGGCGCGTAGCCCGGGTAGCCGGGCCGCAGCTGACGGTAGGACGGTTGCTGAGCGCTCTGGGCCGCCGTCGGCTGGTCCAGCAGGGGCCCGGCCACGTCGCTCAACAGGAGACCTGCCGCCATCAGCACGAGGGCGCCGATAAGGAGCGTCCGGTTGCTCAATCCGGCTTGTCCAGCGCGGCTCGGGCTTTCTCGTAATCGGCGACGGTGGTCTCACCGCGGGCGAGCCGCTCGTCGAGGATCTGGCGGGGCGTCAGCGTGGGAGGAGGCGCGGTCTGGAGTGGCCGGTTGCTGAACGAGCGGACCGCCCAGATCACCAACACGACGGCGCCGCCCCAGAAGAGCAGCATGCCGAGGATGCCGATCGGGAAGCCGATTCCCATGGCGTGAGGAGCGAAGCCCATGGCGCCAGTATGGGTGCGGGAAGCTGAAGGGACGATGAAGCGCACCTGAATTCGAGGGTCAAATCGAAATAGGTTGTCCGTGTGTGCCAACAACTGATATCGAATGACTACGATTAAGGGAAGTAACAATGTCAGACATGAAGTGGGCCCGCGGACCGCGCCGCAGGTCGCGCGTAAGTCATCCGGCGGCACCCGCCCGCTTCCCCCGGCCACAGCGTCCGCGAGGCGGCCCCCGCCTCCCTCTGGGAGCTCTTTTCGGTGCCGTGCGGGAGGCCCTGAGCGGCCTCGACCCGCTGGCACTTCTCGCCGTGGGGACCCTGGTGGCGCTCGGGCTGCTGAACCTCGTGGCGATCGGGCCGGCCGTCCTCGCTCTTCACCAGGGCCTGGCGGTGCTGGCCGGCTGCGTGCTCCTCGCTGTGCTCAACCGCTCCAAGGTGCGCACATCCCAAATTGTCCCACATCGATGGATGCTTTAGTGATAGCGAATGGGGTGATTTTGTGATTCCGACCTTAGCCGGCCGCGCAGGAAAAGGCTAAGCGCGGGAGCTGAGCTGAGCCGTTCGGCCTAGATCGTCGGCTCGGGGACCATCTCGATGGCCCCGCAGGGGCACTCGGCCGCGCAGAGCGCGCAACCCTTGCAGTAGTCGAAGTCGAACTCGTAGCGCTTGCCGGGGCCGAGCTTGATGACGGCGTTGTCGGGGCACACCGCGTAACAGTTGTCGCACTCGAAGCAGTTGCCGCAGCTGAGACAGCGCCGGGCCTCGAAGAGCGCGTTGGAGGCATCGAGGCCACCCACCACCTCGTCGAAGGTGGACTGCCGGCGGACGGCGTCGAGGACCGGCTGCAGCGTTCGCGGGGCGTCGGAGTAGTACCAGGGGTTGAGCTTGTCGGCGGTCGCCTCGGGAAGCTTAGGCGGCGCCTCGACCGTGAGTGCCCGCAACCAGGCGTCGATGCTTCGCGCCGCCCTCTTGCCGTGACCGATCGCGGTGGTAACCGTGCGCTGGGCAGGGACCATGTCGCCGCCGGCGAACACGCCGGGCAGGCCGGTCATCAGGTTCGGGGTGACCTTGACGACGCCGTCGGCCACGTCGATCTCGGGAATGCCCTCGACCAGCGAGAGGTCGGTGTCCTGGCCCAGCGCCAGCACCAGTGAGTCGGCGGGGAGCTCCTCGAGATCACCGGTCGGCTGAGGGAAGCCACTCTCGTCGAGCTTCATCTTCTCCACCACCAGGCTGCCGCTGCCGGCCTGGGTGATGGTCGAGAGCCAGCGCATCCTGACCCCCTCGGCGAGGGCCTCCTCGACCTCGATCGGGTGCGCCGGCATCCGATCGCGGGTGCGCCGGTAGACGACCACGGACTCGGCGGCGCCGAGCCGCTTGGCGGTCCGGGCCGCGTCCAGCGCCGTGTTGCCGCCGCCGTAGACGACCACCCGGCGGCCGAGCTGCGGCGGCTCATCGCCGGCGACGTCGCGGAGGAGCTCGAGCGCGTCGAGGACGTGAGCCGAATCGCCGGCGGGGATGAAGGCGCGGTGGCCGAGCCGGGCGCCGACCGCCAGGAAGGCCGCGTCATAACCGCCCTGGCGCATCGACTGCCGGATGTCACCGACCGTCTCTTCCAGCCGGAGCTCCACGCCCATCGCGAGGATCCTGTCGACCTCGGCGTCGAGGACGGTTCGGGGCAGGCGGTAGGCGGGGATGCCGAACCGCATCATGCCGCCGGCGCGATCGGACCCGTCGGCCAGCGTGACCGAGTGGCCGAGCCGGCGGAGGTGATAGGCGGCGGAGAGGCCGGCGGGACCGGCGCCGATGATCAGCACCCGCTTGCCGGACTCGACGGTGGGCGGATCCACCTTCCAGCCCTGCCGGATCGCCTCGTCGCCGAGGAACCGCTCAACGGCGTTGATGCCGACAGCCTCGTCCAGGTGCACGCGGTTGCAGGCGTCCTCGCAGGGGTGGTAGCAGACCCGGCCCATCGTCGCGGGCAGCGGATTGTCCTCCATGAGCCTCCGCCAGGCACCTTCGTAGTCGCCCTCCTCGGCCCGGTAGAGCCACGCCTGGACGTTCTCGCCGGCCGGGCAGGCGGTGTTGCAGGGCGGCTGGTGGTCCACGTAGACCGGCCGCTCGACCCGCCAGGTGCCGGTCAGATTGCGCCGGCTTGAGGCGGGGTCGAGGGTGATCGCGAAGGGGGTCGGCATCTCCGTCACTCCAGTCCGTAGCGAGCGATGTTGCGATCCGCCTGGGACTGCAGCCGGGCGATGACGTCCTCGCTGCGCTGGGGATGGAACAGGTGGCCGAACCGGCTCTGGGTCTTGAGGAACTCCTCGACGGGGACCCGGGAGCGGATCTTCGTCGCGGCGGTGACCTCTCCGCGCTCGGCCTCGAAGACCGGGAAGAAGCCGCTCTCGACGGCCAGCCGGGCCATCCGGATCGTCTCCCGGGCGGCGGTACCCCAGCCCAGTGGACAGGGCACCAGCACGTGCAGGTAGCGGGCGCCGTGGAACGTCATCGCCTTCGCAACCTTGGCCTCGAGGTCGCGGAGGTCGGCCACCGTCGCGGTGGCCACGTAGGGGATGTCGTGGGCCATCGCGATCCGGGGCACGTTCTTGCCCTGACCGAAGGCGTTTCCCGGTTGGCTCCCGACCGCCTCGGTGGTGGCCGTCCGCGCGGCCGGGGGCGTCGCGCCGGACCTCTGGACGCCGGTGTTCATGTAGCCCTGGTTGTCGTAGCAGACGTAGAGGACGTCGTCGTTGCGCTCGAACATCCCGGAGAGGCAGGCGAAGCCGATGTCGACGGTGCCGCCGTCGCCGCCCTGCGCGACCACCCGAATCTGCGACCCCTTTGCCCGCAATGCCGCGGCGACTCCGGTCGCCACCGAGGGCGCGTTGGCAAAGAGGGAGTGCAGCCAGGGCAACCGCCAGGAGGACTCCGGGTAGGGGGTGGAGAAGACCTCCAGGCAGCCGGTCGCATTGACGGCGACCATGTCGTTCGCTGTCGCCCGCATCGCCGCGTCGATGACGTAGCGAGCGCCCAGGGCCTCGCCGCAGCCCTGGCAGGCACGGTGGCCGGAGGTGATCGAGTTCGCCCGGTCGGGGCTCGACTGGATGGAGCGGAGCGCGGGGTCGAGCAGGCGGTTGCCCGCCGCGAAGGTTCCAGTTTGGTAGAACTTCACCGGCTGAACGCTCACCTTGGGTCTCCCCTCAATCCAGCGGACCGAGCGCGGTGGCCAGGTCCTGGAGGATGTTCTCGGCCGAGGGGCCGGAGCGGCGGCCGGCGGCGACGCGGCCGAGCTCGCGATCGACGAGCTTGGTCTGCAGGTCGAGGAACTTCATCGGCTCCAGCTCGCCGGCCACGGCGGTCTCGAAGAGCCCACGCAGCGAGGCGGCGGTGATCGGCCTTCCGCCGAGACCGGCTACCACGGTGTGGACGTCGGCGGAGGCGCCCAGCGCCAGCTTGACGTCGCCGGAGACAATGCCTCCCGCTCCGGGGGCGAAGGCCTTCTCGATGACAACCACCCGCTTCGCGCCCGCCAGCGCAGCGCGGACGGCGGCGGCGGGGAAGGGACGGAAGGTCGTGATGCCGAGCGAGCCGATCGGGACGCCTCGTGCGCGGAGCTGGTCGACCACCACGTCGATCGTGCCCAGCACCGAGCCGAGCGCGACCGCCACCGTCTCGGCGCCGTCCAGCCCGTGGGGCCGGAGGAGGCCGCCCGAGTCGCGGCCGAAGATCTCGGAGAAGGCCGCCTGGTGGGCGGGGATCCGGTCCAGCGCCTGGTAGAGGCGGTGATCGGCGAGGTAGCGGACCTCGGTGAAAGCCTCCGGTCCGACCATCGCGCCGATCGACACCGGGTTCGCGACGTCGAGCACCTGGCGAGGTTCGTAGGGGGGCAGGTAGGCGTCGACCAGCTCCTGGTCGGGTACATCGACCGGCTCGAAGGCGTGGGTGAGGATGAAGCCGTCCATGCAGACCATCACCGGCTGCGACAGCTCCTCGGCGAGGCGGAAGGCCTGGATGTGAAGGTCGGCGGCCTCCTGGTTGTCGCGCGCGTAGAGCTGGACCCAGCCCGCGTCGCGAAGCGCCATCGAGTCGGATTGGTCGTTCCAGATGTTGATCGGCGCCCCGATGGCACGGTTGGCGACGGTCATCACGATCGGCAGCCCGAGCCCGGCCGCGTTGTAGACGGCCTCGGTCATGTAGAGCAGCCCCTGGCTGGCGGTCGCGGTGTAGGAGCGGGCGCCGGTCGCGGAGGCGCCGATGGCCACCGACATCGCAGCGAACTCCGACTCGACGTTGACGAACTCGCAGGGAGCCAGCTCGCCGCGCTTGACCAGGACGCCCAGCGCCTCGACGATGTGCGTCTGCGGCGTGATCGGGTAGGCGCAGATCACCTCGGGCCGGCAGAGGGCGACCGAGTGGGCGACCGCCCACGAGCCCTCAATCTGCCGGAGCACCGACGAAGGCCTCCAGGTGAGAGGAAACGAAGTCGTGGGCGTCGGTCGCGGCGATGACGTTGGCCTCGCCCATCGCGCCCGGGAAGCGCTGGCGGATCGCCTCCAGAACCGACTCCAGCGAGACCTGGCGCGTCAGCGCTGCAAAGCCGCCCAGCAGAACGGTGTTCGGCACCGGCCTGCCGACGCGCTGGAGCGCCATCTCGGTAGCCGGGACCGACTGGACCCGGTTGGGGTCGAGGTCGTGGCCGAGCGCGCCAAGCGGAAGTTCCGCCGGTGGGCGGGGAGAATTGACGAGGAGGTAGCCGTCGGCGTCCAGGCCGGCCAGCAGGTCGGACAGGTGGAGGAGCGTCGGGTCCTGGACGATCAGCGCGTCGGGATTGGCGATCGGTTCGCGGCTCTGGATCGGGCGATCGGAGATGCGGCAGAAAGAAACCACCGGGGCGCCGGTCCGCTCTGACCCGAAACTCGGGAAGGCCTGGGCGTAGCGGCCGTCGATGAACGCCGCGACGGAGAGAAGCTCGGCCGCGGTGACGACGCCCTGACCGCCTCTGCCATGAATGCGGACCTGGAACGCTCCGGTGGTCATGGAGGTCACCTTCGTCGCCGGGAGCACCTCGAGACAGGGCCTTTGGACCCCTGCCATCCGGGCCCACCCGCGAGCGCGCGATCAATACAAACGTGCGCCAGCTTCGAGGCGGCCGGGAGTACAGTCAGCGCCAAGGGCTGGTGGCCCGAGAACGACGCCAGCCTCCGGCGGACCCTGTCCATCGTCCTCGCCGACAGGCGGAGGGCCTCCGGCCTCAACGCGGCCGCGATCTACCAGTTCACCGAAGATCGCAGGCACCTCGACCTCGTCACCGCCAACGCGCCGGCCGCGGCCCCGGTCAGGGTGCCCCCCGGCGAGGCAGCGGACGCCTGGGCGGCGGCGCTGACCCGCACCTTGGAGCAGACGATGGGCGAGGCAGGCCTGCGCCCGCTCGACATCCTGCCGCTGGGCAGCGGCTCGGAGCCGCTCGGCTACCTGGCCGTGCTGAGCCGGGACACGCTCGCCCGCGCGCGACGTCCGCCGGCCGGCGAGGTCCTGCTTCGGGCCGCGGCCGAGCTCGTGGGCGGGGTGCTGGAGAGCCAGCGGCTCATCGCCGAGCTTATCCTCGAAGATAGCGCGCTCCCGTACGTGCTGCTCGTCTTCCCTGTCGCGCACCGAGAGCTCGTCGCCGAGCGAGTCGAGAACGCCGCCGCCGCTGAAGGCTCCCGAGACCGAGCCGCCAGCGAGCGCCCCGCCGGTGCCCGCCGCAGCGTCGGGCCCCGGGGTTGACGGCCCCGTGACGGCGGAGCAGAGGGCTGGGTGGGACCTTGGGACTCGTCGCCCGGCAACCGAAACCTCCCGTCTTCTTCGGTGCTGGGCGATTAGCCGCCCTCGCCAGGTCGGTGCCCGGCAAATTCAGGCGAGTCTAGAGCCCGCCTCCGGGGGTGGTCAAGGCGACGAGTTTCTTTCAGGCGCCCGACACGTCGCGCTGCCGCATCAGGTAGAGGGCGGCGGCGAACCCTGCCACGAAGACCAGGATCATGGTCAGCGGGGGCGTCCACGAGATCGCATTGGTCGACAGCGGGTTTCCGAAGAGGTGGAAGACGGACAGGTTCGCCACCCACCCGGGGAACTTGAAGAGCGGCGCCAGGTCCCCCAGGAAGTACTCGATGACTGCGAAGGCGGCGAGCGCGGGGACGGCGATCCGCGGCCAGCGGCTGACCACGGCGACTCCCAGCCCGCCGAAGGCGAGCGCGAAGGGCCACATCAGCAACGACGATGTGAACAGGTGGCCGGTGTCGAGATTGAGTCCCGATGACGGCGCTTTGGCAACCACCCCGAGGGAGCCGGCGACCACGATCACGAGGCTCGCGATGGCGAACTCGAGGGCGCGGTCGATGACGACGCGCGTGCGCGAGACCGGCGTGCTGAGGAGCATCTCCACCCGTCCTTCCGAGTCCTGGGCGGACCACCTGGAGACCTGGACCACGGCGTAGCCGGCCAGGATGAGCAGCGCAAAGCCGAACCACACGAGCCCCATGAGGGCGTCGTAGATGTTGCTGCCCAGGGCTTTCGTGAAGAGCGCCGCCAGGTTGGGATCGGAGTAAAGGGCGTCGGCCACCGACTTGGTGACGGAGACCATGATCGCGCCCAGCAGGAAGGTGCTCACGGCCCAGACGGAGAGGCCGACCCGCTGTTCCCACAGGCCTTCGGTGAAGGGTTGCCGGAGCATGACGTTGCGGGAGGCGACCCGCACCGCCGCGCTCGCGCGCCGGCCCCAGCTGATCACCCCGCTGCCGACGTCGCGGCGCTGAAAGACAAGGACGGTGATGCCCAGCAGCACCAGGGCCGCCACGGCCAGGCCGATGGTCGCACCGGCGTCGAAAGTGCCGCCGGGCGCCGCCGAGGTCGTCCTCTCCATCCAGTGGAAGGGTGATATGACGCCGATCCAGGAGGCGGAGCTGATGGTGTCGGCGATACCGTTGACAACGAGCAGCACGACCAGCGCGCCCACCCCGAAGGAGGTGGCGGTCTGCCGCTCGCCGGGCAGCTGGGAGATGAGCAGCGCGATGGTGTAGCAGCAGAAGAGGCCCGCGGTCATCGAGAGGGCCTTGCCGATCTCGCCGGCGACGTAGGGGTCGGATTGCACCAGTGGGGCGACGGCGGAGATGCCCAGCGTCGAAGCGAAACAGGCGATCGTCAGCACGACCAAGAAGGCGGCGCCCCGACTCAGCAGAAGGCGAGCCCGCGAAACCCCGCTGGCGAGCCACTCGTCGACGATCCCGCGGTCCTCCTCGCCCCGGCCGGCGGCGAGGCCGGCGACCGCGGCCCAGATCATCATCACCACGATCGCGCCCGAGATCCACTTGTACTGCTCGTATCCGCCGAGTGTCTCCGGATGGACCGGGATCGGGATGATGAAGGCGAACTGGCCCGCGACCGAGGAGATTGCCTGGCCGAAGGCCGCCCGCGAGGCGGTGGTGTCCCCGGCGGCCGAGGCGTAGGCGCCGCCGTAGGCGAAGGAGATGAGGAAGCCGCCGATGGTGAAGCCGAGGAACCCGCGCCGGTGCAGATGCCAGGCCATCCAGCGGATCATGCCGGCACCGCCACCGTCCGATCCTCGTAGAAGGTGAGGAAGATCTCCTCCAGGCTCGGCTCGCGGCTGGCCAGGTTGACGACGTGCTGACCTGCGAGCGCGTTGACGATCGGCTCCATCGACCCCCGTGCTGTGAAGCTCACGTGGTGCGTGTTGGATTCCAGGTTCTCGATCCCCGGCAGGTGGCTGAAGAGGGCCGGCTGAGCCGGGCCCGCGAACTCCACCTCGATCTTGCGGACGTGCATCTCGTGAAGCTCCTCCAGCCGCGCGACCTTGACCAGCCTCCCGCGCCGGATGATCCCCACCCGCTGGCAGACGTGCTCGACCTCGGAGAGCACGTGGGAGGACAGGAAGACGGTCGCGCCATCCTTCTGCGACTCCTGGACCAGCTTGAAGAACTCCTGCTGGTTGAGCGGGTCGAGCCCGCTCGAGGGTTCGTCGAGGATCAGCAGCTTGGGCCGGTGCATGAAGGCGAGCAGGACGGCCAGCTTGCGTTTGTTGCCGGTCGAGTACTGGCGGAACTTGAGTCCGAGGTCGAGGTCAAACCGGTCCGAGATGGCTTTCACCCGCGCCTGGTCCACGCCACCGCGAAGAGCTCCGAAATGGCCGACGATGTCCCGGCCGCGGAGACCGCCGAACTGGGGCAACTCTCCTGGGATGTAGCCGATCAGCCTCTTCACCTCGACTGCCTTCCGCATGCTGTCGAGGCCGAGGACGGTGGCCGATCCACGCGTCGCGTGGATGAACCCCATCAGGAGGCGGATGGTCGTGCTCTTGCCGGCGCCGTTGGGCCCGAGGTAGCCGAACGCCTCGCCCTCGGCGACCTCGAGGTCAAGGTCGAAGAGGCCTCTTCCGCCGTGGTAGTCCTTGGTCAGTCCCTGGGTCGTGATCGCTGCCGTCATTCGCGCTGCCTCCTTGGCTCTCTCCGTTTAGCCGATCCAGAGCCGGATCGTCGCCTCAGCGGCGAGCGTGACCGACCTCCCGGCGCACCTCGTGAGCCTCTGCGAACAGGGTTCGCGGCATGGTGAGGACGATGACAGACCGACCGCTGGCCCAACCATGACCTTCGGCCGGTCTGTCGCGGGACCTGCGGCCCCTTCGTCGGTTCGCTGCCTACCGGGAAAAGCACGGGTCGAGCACGCTGACGGGTGTGATCCTGTCGACTGGCAGCTTGGTTCAGCTTGGCCGCCTTCCTGATCCTCTCCGCGTCAGGGGCGTCGTAGATGCAGAACGTCTTCCGGTGGTCGTCCGTGACGTACGAGAGGACCCAGGTGACGCCGCGCTCGGCGTCGGCGCCGACGACCGACAGGCACGCCTCGACGCTAGGTGAATCGCGGTAGACGACGACTCGTCCCTAGCAGCGCGCTGCCTGATCGCCTCCGTGTCCCGGCGACGTCACCCGCTGCCGGCGTCCACCGGGGAGAGGGACCGGCGCCAAACCAGGATCGCCACCGACATCACCAGGATGAGGAGCACCAGGATCCCGAGCTCGACGGTCTGCTCGGCCGTCCGATCCGTGGACTCCGCCGTGAGCACCAGCACTCGCCGGATGCCGGCGATCAAACCCACGATGAGGAACGGCTCCGCGGCAAGCGTGTGCTGGCGGAGGGTGATCCGCACCGTGTGGAGCAACTCGGCCACCATGAACATCACGAGGGCCCTTGTCCAGCAGGGTTATCACCACCGTCAGCGGATTCACCGCCCTGCTCAGGTCCTGGTAGGCGGAGACCGTGGCGCTGATGGTGAGCAGGAGAGCCGCGAAGGCCAAGGAGGACCCCGACCAGGGCGTAGATGCCATCCTCGATGTGCTCGATGACGCGGACCAGCGCGTGTCTCAGTCGACCCTCGCCAAGCGCCGGCGGTGGCGACGGGTCCTTGAGATCAGACCCCATCGCGATTCCGGCCAGGTCGATGCAAGCCGCTGACGCGTTCTCCGATGGGCTGGCCCACGGTTTGACAGGCGAATCGGAGCAGAGGGGTGCGAAAGGGCCTCCATCCAGGGTTCCGGCGGGGCCTTTCGGAACCACCCGATCCGCGCAAGTCGTGCCTCAGGCCTGCTGGTGGTTTCCTGGCCGCCGACTGTGGCCGTGCGCCTGGCTGGACAGCGCCTCGGCTCCGAATATGTAGTTCCTCAGCGCTCTTATCGCCGTGTCGATATCGGCGACGGCCGCTTCCAATTTCCCCCGGTCCGGGTCGTCCCGGACCGAGGTGGCGAGGCTCTGCAGGCTCATTCCGACCCTGAACAAGCCGCTGATGATCTCGTCCCGAACGTCGAGAGCGATCCTCTCCCGCTGCTCTATCAGGGCGACGTGCTGGGCGGCCACCTCGGCCTGCTTTCGTTGGGTCAGGTCACGGGTGATCTTCGCGAAGCCCCGGAACTGCCCGCCCTCATACATCGGGGTGATCACGACGGTTCGCCCAGAACCGGCTGCCGTCCTTGCGGACCCGCCACCCGTCCTCCTCGGAGCGGCCGTCGCGAAGCCATACCTGGAGCTCGCGGTCGAGCTTGCCGTCGGCCGCTTCTTCAACCGGGTAGAACACGGAGAAGTGAACTCCGATGATCTCCTTTTCGGTGTAGCCCTTAATCCTCTCAGCACCCGAGCTCCAACTGGCCACCCTGCCGTCGGCGTCGAGGAGCAAGATCGCGTAGTCGGCGATCGAGTCAAGCAGCATCCGAAATTGGCCTTCGCGGCCATCGGAGCTCATCGCAACAGCTGCGTCCTCGGCTCTGGAACTCGGGACCGCAAGGCAGCGGTTCTAACCCGGCCGGTCGCGACACCCGAGGCTCACCTCGCGCCCGCCGGGGCCGCGGGGGCGATGCACCTCGCATCGCCCCAGCTGAGATGGCGGCCGTCAGGTGGTGGCGGCCCTACTCTGGCTCTGGTTCGGGATGTACTCGCTGCCGACGATCAGGACCATCACGACGCCCAGGATCCAGGCGGTCCAGGACATCGCCCCGTCACCGGTGAACCCGACCAGCCAGGGGCTGAAGAACAGCACCAGGCCGAGGAACATCTGTCCGAACTCGGCGAACTGGAATTCCGGGAGGAACAGCGTGACGAGGCCGACGATGAAGATCAGCGCGCCGAGCGTGTAGGCGGCGTACGCCGCCACGCCGGTGAGCGTGGAGGCCAGTGCGAAGGGCGCAATAACCAGCACGACCCCGATGGCCGCATCAGCCCAATCTTGCCAACGCCTTGAAGCAATCACTTTGTATTCACCTCCTGGATGCGACAAACTTCTTTCAGGAGGGGCGGCTGCTCGCATCCTGGATGCTGCCGTCCTCAGGATCGATTGTCAAACCCGGACGATCGTCACCCAAGTGCTGAAGGTCCCGGCGACCGAGGACCGTGCGGAGCCTGTCGGGTGGTGCGCCCGACGCCCGAGAGGCGGCGCCGCTCCGTCCGATTCCGAGCAACTTTCGGCCCGTTCGGGCAGGGCAGTTCGCTAGCCTTGACCCCGAACCAAACAGCCCCCGATGGGGGTGACCATCGACCGCTGTCCGCCCACCGCCGTCGGCCGACACTCCACTTTTCTCATGGCGCTCAGCTCACGTCGCCGCTCCGAGGTGCCGGCGCAGCCCACCAATTCAGCCCCGAGCTGGCGACGGTTGGTTGCACTTGTCGTCAAAGAGTTCATCCAGATCAGCCGCGACCGCCGAACGCTGGCCCTCATCTTCTTCGTGCCGCTGACCCTGATGGTGATCTTCGGTTACGCCGCCACCTTCGACGTCAAGGAGATCCCGGCCGAGCTGGTGGGAGCGGACTCGGCGCCCCTCCGGAGCGTGCTCCAGGCCGGAGACGCCTTCAAGGTCGCGTCGCCGGTGGCTGCCTCGGTGGCCGCGGCGAAGGACGACCTCAAGCACGGGCGCGTCGTGGTCGCGATCGTGGTCGGCGCCCAGGGCCAGCCGACGACGGTGCTGCTGGACGGCTCCAAGCTGCTCGAGGCGATGACCGCCGAGCGCCACCTCGCAGTGCTCGAGCCCCAGTCCGCCGGAGCCGCGGTCAGCGTAGACGTCCTTTACAACCCGTCCCTGCAGTCGGTCGACTTCATGGTCCCCGGCCTGGTGGGCCAGATCATGGTCCAGGTGGCGATGGTCCTGACTGCCGTCGGGATCGTCCGCGAGCGGGAGCGGGGGACGATCGAGCAGCTGATGATCACGCCTCTGACGCGGCTCGAGCTGATGGTCGGCAAGACGCTGCCCTATCTGCTGATCTCGCTTGTGGACATGGCGGCGGTGATCGTTCTCGGGCGAGTGCTCTTCGGCGTGCCGTTGCTGGGCAACCTGGGCCTGCTGATGTTCGAGTCGCTGCTCTTCCTCACCGCCACCCTCGGCCTCGGCCTCCTCATTTCGACGGTCGCCCAGACGCAGCAGCAGGCGATGCAGATGGCGGTGTTCATCCAGCTGCCACAGATGCTCCTTTCGGGGCTCGTGTTTCCGCTGGCCTCGATGCCGTGGGGCGTCCGCTGGATGAGCTACCTCTTTCCACTCACCTATTTCGTGCCGATCACTCGCGGCATCTTCTTAAAGGGGATCGGCCTTTCCGACCTCTGGTTCGAGACCGGGGTCCTCGCCCTGATGGCGGTCCTCTTCGTGGGGCTGGCGGCGATGAGGTTCCGGAAGACCCTTGATTGAGATCCTCGCCGAGCAGGTGACCAAGCGCCTGGGAGGCAAGCTTGCTCTCGCCGGCGTCAGTGTGGCCGTTCCCGCCGGCGCGCTCTGGGGCCTGGTCGGAGCTGACGGCGCGGGCAAGACCACGCTGCTCCGCTGCATCGCCGGCCTGTTGCGTCTCGACGGCGGCCGGGTGGCGCCTGGCGCGGCAGGTCAGAGCCGCATCGGCTTCGCTCAGCAGGGCTTCCACCTCTATTCGGACCTGAGGGTGGACGAGAACATCCAGTTCTTCGGCACCGTCTACGGGATGACCGAAAGAGATCTGGCGGCGCGGTCCGAAGAGCTTCTCAGCTTCGCCGGGTTGAGCGACCGACGATCGACCTTCGCAGGCGAGCTGTCCGGCGGAATGAAGCAGAAGCTGACGCTTGTGTGCTCGATCCTCCATCGACCACCGGTGCTTCTGCTCGACGAGCCGACGACCGGCGTGGATCCGCTTTCCCGCCTCGAGTTCTGGGACCTCGTCGAGCAGCTTCGTTCAGACGGCTCGACGATTCTCCTTGCCAGCGCGTATTTCGACGAGGTCGAGCGCTGCGACGAGGTCGTCTACCTGAGTGAGGGCAGGGTCCTGGCGGGCGGGCCGCCCGCCCGGCTCCGGGGCGACCACGCGTCACTGGAGGACGCCTTCCTGGCGTTGACGGCGTGACAGCGGCGATCAGCACGAGTCACCTGTCGCGGCACTTCGGAAAGCGCTCCGCCGTCGAGGATGTGACCCTCGAGGTGAGTGCCGGAGACGTGTTCGGGCTCATCGGGCCCAACGGGGCGGGCAAGACGACGCTGATACGGATCCTGTGCGGGCTCCTCGTGCCGACGGGCGGCTCGTCGGAGGTGCTCGGCCTCGAGTCGGTGCGCGACCGGGAAGCCATCCGCCACCGGATCGGCTACATGTCCCAGTCGTTCTCGCTCTACAGCGACCTCACCGTGGACGAGAACCTGCGCTTCTACGGCGAGGTGTACGGGGTGCGCTCGGCTGCCCGGGTGGACCGCGCCTGCACTGATGTCGGCCTGTCCAGCACCCAGCGGGGGAGGCTGGTCGGAGAGCTTGCCACTGGCGTCCGCCAGCGGGCGGCACTGGCCGCCGCCGTTCTCCATGAACCCTCCCTCGTCTTCCTCGACGAGCCGACCAGCGGCGTCGACCCGGCTGGGCGCCGCGACCTGTGGGCCCTCTTCCGCGGTCTCGCCAGCGCCGGCTCAACCGTCCTCGTCACCACCCACGTGATGGCCGAGGCGGAGAGGTGCGATCGGGTCGGGCTGATGGCCGGCGGGCGCATGCTCGCGGTGGGATCGCCCGCCAGCCTGCTCCGCGATGCCGGGCTGCATTGCGTCGTCGTCAGGGCAGATCCGTGGCGGCCGGCCTACGCAGAGTTGAAGAAGCGCTGGCCCGACACCTCCCTGCGCGGAACGGACATCCGAGTTGCCCTGTCAGCGAAGAACGACGCGAGCGAGGTCCTGTCACGCCCGATCGGGGCTGGCTTGCTGCTCAAGGCGAGGGAGGAGCCGGCGACGCTAGACGACGTTTTCGGCTGGCTCATCCGGCGCGCAGGCGAAGGCTGATCCATCTCCTCCGGGATCTGAAGGTAACGCACAGCGTGGATCGGGCGACCCGGAGGAATGAGCCACGAAGTGGTCACCATCCAGGGTCCCGAGCGAGAAGCCTTCCGGGGCCCCGGGCGCGATGTCGAGCAGGAATCGTGGCTGACCCCATGCTGCGTCCTGGGCGGTGTCGATCCAGAACTCACAACCGCCGATCCGGCCCAGGAGCACGTCCGTCGGACCGGTGATCAGCTCGTGCTCGGGAAGGCAGATTGGGAGGCTGCCATCACAGCAGCCTCCCGACATGAAGAACATCACGGGGCGGCGGGCCGCCTGGAGACGATCGATCGCCTCCAGGGCGGCCTCAGTCGCATCCACCCGCTGGGGAACGACGGTCGCGGCCATCGCGTTTAAAAGAACCCGAGCGCGTTCGGGCTGTAGCTGACGAGGAGGTTCTTCGTCTGCGAGTAGTGCTCGAGCATCATCAGGTGCGTCTCCCTTCCGATGCCTGAGACCTTGTAGCCACCGAACGCCGCGCCGGCGGGGTAGAGGTGGTAGCAGTTGGTCCAGACTCGTCCGGCCTTGATCGCGCGACCCATTCGGTACGCGCGGTTCGAGTCCCGCGTCCAGACGCCGGCGCCCAGGCCGTAGAGGGTGTCGTTGGCGATCGCCAGCGCCTCGGCCTCGTCCTTGAAGGTCGTCACCGCGAGCACGGGTCCGAAGATCTCCTCCTGGAAGACCCGCATCTTGTTGTTGCCCTTAAGGGCCGTTGGCTGGAAGTAGTAGCCGTTTTCGAAGCCGCCTTCGACGACCTCGTGCTTGCCGCCGATGAGGCACTCGGCGCCCTCGTCGAGGCCGATCTTCACGTAGCGCGTGATCTTCTCCAGCTGCTGAGGCGAGACCTGGGCCCCGATCATCGTTGACGGATCGAGCGGGTCGCCCTGCTTGATCTTCTCTTTCCGCGCCAGGCAGCGCGCCATGAATGCGTCGTAGATGTCCTCTTGGATCAGCGCCCGGCTCGGGGCGGTGCAGACCTCTCCCTTGTTGAACGCAAAGAGAACCAGCCCTTCGATCGCCTTGTCGAGGAACGCGTCGTCCTCTGCCATGACGTCCGAGAAGAAGATGTTAGGTGACTTGCCGCCCAGCTCCGGCGTTACCGGGATGATGTTCTGGGACGCGTACTTGCATGATCAGCCGGCCGGTGACCGTCTCGCCGGTGAACGCCACCTTGGCGATACGAGGGCTGGTCGCCAGTGCCTTGCCGATCTCAGCTCCGGGTCCGTTGACCACGTTGATGACACCAGCCGGAACGACCCCCTGGACCATCTCCATCAACTTCAGGATCGACCACGGTGTTGGCGAGGCGGGCTTGAGCACCACGCAGTTCCCGGCGGCGAGCGCCGGAGCCATCTTCCAGGCCGCCATCAGGATCGGGAAGTTGAACGGGATTATCTGGCCGACGACTCCGAGGGGCTGGTGGAAGTGGTAGGCGATGGTGTCCTTGTCGATCTCGGTGATCGAGCCCTGGAGGGATCGCGTCGCGCCGGCGAAGTAGCGAAAGTGATCGATCGCCAGCGGCAGGTCGGCCGCGAGCGTCTCGCGGACGGGCTTTCCGTTGTCCCAGCTCTCCGCCACCGCGAGCATCTCTCCATCGTGTCGGCGATGGCGTTCAACACCTTTGCACGCTCGGGTAGAGAGGCTTCGCCCCAGGCTCCCTTGGCCGCATGGGCTGCGTCGAGAGCGAGCTCGACGTCATCCGCGGTGGAGGCCGGCAACTCACAGATCAGGCCGGCCGTCGCCGGCCCAGGTTCTTCGAGTACTGGCCCTTGACGGGCGGCACCCATCTGCCGCCGATGAAGTTGTCGTATCTGTGCTTGACCTCGACCACGCTGCCCGGCCGCCCGGGCGGGGTGTAGACCTTTGCCGTCGTCGAGCTGACCTCGACCTCCGCTGTATCGATCGCCATGGCTAAAGCTCCTTTGTGTGTCTGGGGGCCACGGAAATCAGCCGCGCCGGGCCCTCCACCTCTCGTCAGCCGCCGGCGGTCGAGGCGGATAGGGTCGCCCGGCCCAGAAGAGTCGTGCCCCAGGGCCGCCGGCGTTCACCGCCTATCGACGAAAGGTCCTGACCGGAGGGGAGCGTTGGTCCCCGTTCCCCACGATCGACCTCTTGCATCCTGAATCTCAGTGATTCGAAATTGGAGGTCGATCTGAAATGCTCTCCCAGGTTCTCGCGCGCAACTGGTGGCTTCTGGCGCTCCGCGGCCTGCTGGCCATCGCTTTCGGCGTTCTCGCGCTCCTCTGGCCGCTTGCAACCGTACTCGTGCTGACCGTTCTCTTCGGCGCGTTCATGTTCGTCGACGGCCTCATGGCGGTCGGTTATGGACTCTGGGGACACCGGGGTTGGTGGCTGGTGGTCCCAGGCCTTCTGGGCGCGGTGTTCGGGTTGGTCGCGATCCTGGTCCCCGGGGCCGTCGCCGTCGCCCTCGTCTACCTGATCGCCTTCTGGGCCATTTTTCGCGGAGCGGGGGAGATCGTCGTCGGGACCCAGATGGGCCGCGTGTTCGGCCGGCAGCTCCTGTTCATGGTGGCGGGCGCGCTGTCGATCCTCTTCGGCATCGTGGTCATCTTCTTCCCCGGCGCCGCGATGCTCGCGATCGTCTGGCTGATCAGCCTCTACGCGGTCGTGCTCGGCATGCTGCTCATCGCCGTCGCATTCCGCATTCGCGGCTGGGAAAGTCGATCCCCACAACCGGTCGGCTGAGATTCGGGTGGCCTCTCGACGTGAATGGTGACGACGTGTGAGAGACAATGGCGTCACCTCGGATGACCACGAAACAACCTGCCCCCGCCCTGACGTCAGCGCTTCGGATCGCCGGGCTGCGCGTCTCCTACGGTCCGGTCGTCGCCGTTGACGGCGTTGATCTCGAGGTTCGCGAAGGGGAGATCTTTGGACTGCTGGGTCCCAACGGTGCGGGCAAGACGAGCGTGCTGAGCGCCATCGAAGGACTGCAGCGTCCGGCGGCGGGCGACATAGTGATCGGAGACATAGATGCCCGCGCTCACCCGCTGCAAGCCAAGGCTCAGCTCGGGGTCCAACTGCAGGCAACGAGCTTTCAGTCGAACCTGAGGTTGGTCGAGCTCGTGCGATTGTTCGCTGGCCTCTACGGCGTGGCACTCTCTCCCGCGCAGATACACGACCGCTTGGAAGAGATCAATCTGCAGGACGAGGCGCCGAAGCGCTTTCGGGAGTTGTCGGGGGGGCAGCAGCAACGCTTCTCCCTTCTGATCGCGACCATCCATGATCCGGCGCTCGTGCTGCTCGACGAGCCCACCGCGGGTCTCGACCCCCAGGCGCGACGCCAGCTCTGGGACCGTATCGAGCGGTTCCGCAAGGAGGGGCGCAGCATCCTTCTCACCACGCATTCGATGGAGGAGGCGCAGGCAATTTGTGATCGCGTCGCCATCATGGACCACGGCAAGATACTGACCGTTGGGACGCCGGCCGATCTCATTGCAGCGCATCGCGACGACCCTCAAGTCCGCCAGGCGGCCCACGGAGATGTCACTTTGGAGGACGTCTTCATCGCACTCACCGGACGGGAACTCCGTGACTGAGAACTCCGTGACTGAGAACTCCGTGACTGAGGACATAACGCTTCCCCGGCGTCGGTCGGTCGCCGTTCCCGCCTGGTCGGCATCGCTCAAGGTTCTCCTGCGTGCGGACATCACGACTCAGCTGCGCACTTCCATGTCCCTAGTGCTCACCTTTGCCCTTCCTCTCATCCTGTTGGTGGCCACCGGGCTCGGCAAGAACTCGGCTGCGCTGGGCGGCCCCGAGTTCCGTATCAGCCTCGCGCTCACCGTGGGGCTGGTCTCGATCGGGACCGTCGGCTATTCGCTGTCGATCGCGCGCGACCGCGACACCGGCGTCTTTCAGCGGCTCCGGGTGACACCGGTCCCGACCTGGACCATCATGGGCAGTCGCTGGATCGTGCAACTCGGCGCGGTTCTGATCATGTCGATCGTGGTTCTCGTGGTTGCCGCCCTCTTCCTGGGTATCACCCTGCCCGCGCAGGACTACCTGTTCACAGTCCTGGTCGCCTTGCTCGGGTCTGCCGTCTTCCTCAGCATCGGCCAGGCGATTACGGGACTGATAGCGTCGGCGGACACGCTCAACGCCGCCGGCCGCCTCCTCTACGTACCGCTGATCGGACTCAGCGTCTTCGGAGATACAGATCGGCTCGGAACTACGGTCGAGATGGTGTCCCGCTGGTCTCCCGGTGGCTGTCTGGAGACGTTGCTCTCGGCCGCAATGGGTGCGAATGCTTGGAGCGATCAGAGCTGGGGTGCGCTCTTCGCCAGCGTCGGCTACACGGTGGCCTTCGCGGTGATCGGGATTCGCTGGTTTCGCTGGGTTTCTCGCTGACACAGCCGTGGGGGTAGCCGCGCGACAGCCGGTTCACGTGGCTCTAGGCCGCAACCCTGGTACTGGCCGCCGTAGCGGATCCATCGCGGGGTAGCGGGCGCCTCTTCGGCTTGAGTCCGAAGATCGCCCTCACCGGATCGAAGGGACGGATGACCAGCTCGTAGATGGCGATCGTCACGGCGAGGGCGGTAACGACCAGGAAGACGTTCTTGGTCCACACCCCAGCCTGCCACTGCACGACGTAGAACGCGATGACCACGATCACCGGGTGATGGATCACGTAGAAGGGCATCACAGCTTCATTGGCATAGGTCAGGAAACGGTTTCCGAAGTCGAGCCAGCGCAGCCCGATGTTGAGGCAGATCAGCACCCATCCGTAGGTGAACAGCGAACGCAACGCCTGGTAGAAGAAGTAGCCCGGCGAATAGGTGGGCCGGGCCTCCCAGCCGCCGATCAGGCCGGCGGCGGCCAGCGGCAGCAGTATCAACCCGACGCCCAGGGTCCAGAGCAGCGCTCGGCCCCCCTGGGCCTTGACGGCCGCGGTTATCCGGGGATCGCTCACCAAGAGCGCGCCGCAGAGGAAGAGGACGAGCCAGTAGACGAGGTCGGCCCAGTCCTGGTAGGCGGGAAACCGCGCCTTGAATGCCATCTGGACGAGCGCCACCGGAATGACGGCGAGGAAGACCCCGCCCGGTTGCTGGCTTGCCGTCGCGGCGATGTCGATCCAGTGGCGGGCGGCCGGCGATCGCAGCCAGGTGTCGATCGGCACCGCGGCCAGCGAGTAGAGAAAGAGAAAGGCTAGGAACCAGAGGTGGTAGCCGTAGTTACCGAACCAGGTCGGATTTAAGTAGAACTCGATGCCCCGGAAGAAGACGGGGATGTAGCTGAGGAAGCTGCCGCTGTAGCGGCCGTGGTTGACGACCATGAAGTAGCTCTGGATCGGGCTCAGGAGGACGATCCCGACCCCCAGCGGCACCAGCAGGCGCCAGAACCGTTCCCGCACAAAGCGGACGGCTCCACGAACCCCGAGGGACAGCCAGCCGTTGGCGCCCGCGATGACGAACAGCAGAGGAATGCCGAACTGGTAGCCGATCACGGCGTAGATCGACAGCGCGGCGCTCTTCTGGACGTTGACGATCATCCAGCTCGAGTAGGCGAACGGCATCGCGGCGTGGTAGTAGAAGATCCCCAGCACGACCAGCACCTTCAGCCAGTCGATGAAGAAGAGGCGGCGGCCGGGCGAGGGGCTTCCCATGCTCAGATGCTGCAGGGGCCGCCGAGGCGACGAAAGGGACCTTCGGCCCTCCGGGCGGGGGCTTTAGCCCGTCACTTGCCGGCGCCGGCGGGGCCAGGATTCGGTTCGCGATGTCGATCCATGCGTCCCGAGGATCCCAGGCGGTCAGCGCTGTTTCGGTGGCGGTGGGCGGAATCGGACTCTGGCTGATCCTCACCCTCCCATACGGTGCGCACCTGGGTGCCGGCTGGCGGCACGAGATGATCAGCTCCAGCCTGGGAGCGCTTGCGATCATCGGCGGCTGCTGGGCCCAGCACCGGCGCTGGCCGCAGCGGGCCGAGGTCTACGCCGTGGCCGGAGTCGCGCTGGCGGTGGTCGCGCTCGCGTCGCCTCTGCCGAAGCTTGCGGGTCTCTTGATCCTTAGCGTCGCCATGGCTCTGGGAGGGCTGTACGCGCTTGCGGCCGAGCTGCGATCTCCAGGGCCCGGGCCGTTGCTGGCTGCGGTCGCGATCGTGCTCGGCATCGTCGACCTGGCCACGATCGCCCCCACCTTCGCCTTCCTGGCAGCGAACGGCGCGCTCCAGCCTCCCATCTGACCGCCGAGCGAGGAGCGGCCTGGCTCGGGACGTGCGTTGGTTTCGGACTGCCTCGGCGCGGGGAAAGCTTCCGGTTGTGATCAGCACCGGCGTGCGGCCGCCCCTTGCCACCGCGACGCGCCATCTTCCTCGCCTAGCCGGCTTCGCCGCATTGGCTGCACCGGCCCTGATGTGGACCGACTTCCTCACCATGGGGATGCTCCGCCACGGCTACAACCTGCTGACCGGCGCCGCGAGCGACCTCGCCACGCGCGGCACTCCGAACGCTGCGCTCTTCAGCGCCGGCTTCTTCTTCCTGCCCGGACTGCTAACCCTGGTCGTCGCCGCGGGGCTGTGGATCGCGCATCGCGAGAGCCGGACCTGGCGGGTCGGGGCCGTGCTGGTCGGACTCGCGGGAGTTTTTCTCACCCTGACCGGCGTCTTTCCGCAAGATCCCAACTCTCACCTCTCAGGGGTCCTGCACGTCGTCGTCTCTCAGATCTGCTTCGTGGTAGCCACCGTGTCGATGGTCGCCCTCGCTATCGGCGCCCCGCGACAGGGACACGCCAAGCCACCGCTTCGGCTGTGGATCGGGGTCGCCACCAGCGTGGTGCTGATCGAAGCGTTCAACATCCTGCTGCGAGTGCCTCTGAGCGTACCCAACGGGCTCTTCCAACGCCCCTTCACACTCGCGCTGACCGCCTGGTTCGTGGTGACGGGAATCTGGCTGCTGAGAGGTCACCGACTCCCCAACCTGGAGTTCAGCCGGAGCTGAAAGAGCATCCCTCTGCTCCTGGTCTCCAGAGGGATTCAGCGCCACCAGGGGATCCGCGAAGCCTCGACCGTCCGGCTCACCCGGCTCCTCGAGGTCGGCCTCCAGCCGGGCAAGGTTAAGAGCCCATTCCCGCATGATCACCGTGGCCATTGCGTCGCGGCGGGCGGCCGCGTCCGCACCCCAGCGGGTGAGACAACGGAGTGCGGCGGTTTGCGCCTCGGTGGCGGAGAACGGCTCCGCGCCACCTGCCCCGGGAGGCCCTCGGGATCGAGCCGGACTGCCAAGGCTGAGAAACCCCGACAGCACCGCGCGCACCTCCTGGCGGATGGCCGTTGAGCTCTCGGGGCAGCTCCCCGCGGAAGGACCGACCTCCCGCGCGACGAGCGTTATGGCGTCGCCGGCAAGCATGCCTCGGTTGCCGCCGGCGACTATGGCGCCCGCGGTGTCCGCATCGAGGTGTCGAGCCGTCGGCTCGCTGAGCAGCAGGAAGAGCCGGGTGAGTCGGTAGCGGCCCGGCTGACGATTCCGGCCCGGGCCTTCGCCCGCTACGAAGACGGCCCTTCCCGCTGGGTGTGGCCGGCCGGTGAGTACACGAGCCACGCGGGCCGCTCCTCGCGCGACCTCCGGCTCAGCTCCTCGCTGACCGTTCATGTCCGGTGACGTCGATGACCACCGTTGAGGCCAGCACCTCGCCGGCCTCGAGGCCTGTCGGCATCTCGAAAAGACGTTCCGGACGCCCGGGCTATACCAATTCGATCAGTAGGGCGGAGCCGGTGTAGGCCACCGCGTTGACGGCCAGGCCCGCCGCTATCGCCCGGCGCAGGGCGAGTCCCTCGTTCCAGGGGTCGAAGGCCTCGTCGAGGTAGACGACGTCTCCTGGCCTGCCGTGAACGAGGAGCCATCCGAGCACCTCCTCGGCCGGTTCGAGGAGGTCGGTGTCGATGAGGATGAACAAGCTCCCTGGAGGGCGATCGAAGCCGGGCAGGGTGTCGCCGATCAGGCCGGCGTGCCAGGTATAGGGGAAGGGCGCCTCGAGATCGGGAACCGAACCCACGCCCGCGGCCGGCGTGAATTCGCCCGCGGCCATGACCGCGACGTCTCCTCGCCGCCAGTCGGAGGGCAGGCCCTCGAAGGTGTCGAAGCCATGCCAGGCGAGGAAGGGAACCCCGCTGGCGGCCCACCAGCCCGTGGCCAGGCCGCTGGCAACACCGAACTCGAGCGCAGTGAAGCCGCCTCCGCGCAGGCGAGGTGCCGCTGCCTTCAGCCAGAGCTGGGCGCGATGGGGGTGGCGGACCGGTCCCCTGGCCCAGGGCGCCCGGTCGAGCAGTTGCTGGTAGCGGGCCGAGAGGACCAGCGTCTCCAGGTACCAGAGTAGGCGAGCCGTTCTCGCCAGGGCTGACGCACCCCAGGTCAGCAGCCTTTCCCGCGCCAGGCCGCTGATCCCCCAAGCCGAAGCTGGGGAGGAACGTTTCGGTGCGGTGCGGCCCTCAGTTGTCATCTTGAAGGCTTGGTTTTGATCGCCGAGCGCGGTCTGACGAGCCGCTTCAGGGTCGCGATCGTGCTGGGCCAGCGCTGCAGCTTGGATTCACCGACCCGCTCCTGGTAGGCGATCTCTATCTCGGTGACCCGACAGCCGTCGAGGGCGGGCCAGAGCAGGAGGTCGACGGGAAAGGCTAGGCCCTGGAAGTCCCAGTCGAACCGATGCAGCACCTCGGCCCGGTAGGCCCGTTGACCGGAGTGAAGATCGAAGAGGCGCCGGCGGGCACGCAATGAGCCGAGGGCGCCGAAGAGCCGGTTCGCCAGCCAATTGGCGAGCGGCATGGCGGGAGGAGGCCGCCGGCCGAGGCGGTCGGTGCCTGCCACGTCGAACCCCTGGCGAACCAGCTCGACGAGACGAGGAAAGACCGAGGCGGGATAGGTGTCGTCGGCGTCCACGGTGACCACGAATGGCCGACTGGGCGCCATCAGGGCCGCGTGGAAAGCCGGACCGAACCCGCCCCCCGGCTCTCGGATGACGGTGGCGCCCGCCTTACGAGCGACTGCCGGCGTGCTGTCGTCGCTGCCGTCGATGACGAATACCTCCGCCCCCGGGAGGGCTCGGAGCGCGTCCCCGATGACCTTGGCCACGGCGCCCTCCTCGTTGCGCGTGATCATCACGACGGCGACGTCACCAAAGTCGCTGCTGGCAGCCAATCAGGAATCTGTCGCCAGGGCCTGGAAGCGCTGGAGCACGTCCTCGTCGCCCACGCTGGTGCCCAGCTTGCGGGCCAGGTCGATCGAGCGCCGCAGGCAGCCGTCCACGTTCAGATAGTCGTGGCTGCCGAAACGACCGTGGAGGATGACGCCCTGGCTCTCGAACCAGTCGGTCGCGGCCCGCAGGTCCTCCTCGTAGCCATTGGTGTAAACGACATAACCCTGGTCGAAGCGCTGCACCGAGGTGAAGATCGGCGTGGCGTTCTCGGGGACCAGCGTCCGCGCCCGGAGCCCGTCGAGCACGTGGGTCGAGATAAAGTCGTCGCCGGCCACCAGAACCTCTGAGCCCGGCGCGCAGGTGATCTCGGCTTGGACGCTGAAACAGCCCGGCGGCGCATTGTGCGGCGAGAACACGGCGGGAAAGGAAACCCGGTTCACCAGGTAGTCAGGGTCGGGGATGTAGACGGCCGTGTACTGGTTAGGGTCCTCGCCTGCGAAGCCGATGGTCGTTGTGATGATCGGGTTCACCCGCAGCCGCGCCACGGCATTTGCGACGTGATCGGGCACGTCCTCCATCAGGTCGGCCAGCCGCGACAGCGGGATCGTCGAGACCACCCGTTCAAAGAGGCGTTCGCCCTGGCTTGTGGCGGCCCGCACTCCTTCGGCCTCGCGGCGCAGTCCGGTCACCTCGACGCCGAGGGCGAGCCTTCCCTCGGGGATGCCGCCGGCCCAGGCGTCCATGATGGCCGAAAAGCCGCCCCGCAGAGGGTAGGAGTAGTGGAGCTGGTGCAGGTAGCCCTCCGAGACCTCGCCCAGCGCGCCCCTGATCACGTCCTCCAGGGGCGGTTGCGGAATCCGATCCGCCCAGGTCATGGACAGGCTCTCCAGTGGCGTCTTCCAGAGCTTCTCGTTGTAAGGTCGGAAGTAGGAGGCGGTGAGCGCCTCGCCGAAGTTGGCTTCGAACCATTCGGCCAGGTTGGCCGTCTCGCGCGGGCGTTCCCGAGCCCGGACCATGTCGATCAGGCAGTCCGAGCGCAGGTCCGGAGGGAGCGCGGCGAGGTCGTTCTCGATCGGGTATCGGGCCATGGCGCCGGAGAGCGCAACCCGGTTGTTGCGCCGGCTGAGGTGGATGTTCCGGCCCAGGCTGGAAACCAGGCACTGGAGGAGGAGCTGCTCCCGGGAGAACATGATATGGGGTCCTTCGTCGAAGACCCAGCCATCGACCTCGGTCGAGGAAGCGTGGCCGCCGGCACGTGGCTTCTTTTCGAGCAGCTCGAAGTCAAGGCCGCTCAGGAGGGCGAGGGACAAGCCGCTGGCGCCCGCGCCGAGGATTCCGAGCTGTCGCGGCGGGCTCATCAGACGAGTGAGGATAGCGGCTGGCGAGGTGGCCTTCGAGCTCAGCGATTCCCTCCCGGGAACCCACTTCGTAGAAGCGTTCGGCGACCTCGAAGCCCGCCAGCTGCCCTCCCCGGCTCAGCTCACGCATGACGGCGGCCAGGTCGGCGGAGCCTCCGGCGACCCGGCGCCGCAGCTCCTCGGCGGTGAGGATTGACAGGCCGTAGTCGATCCACTCCATAGCGGCTCTGAGGTTCATGGGCCGCGCCTTGTCGTAGGCGGTGATACGAGCCCCCGAATAGATTGCGTTGCTCGGAGCCAGCCGGTCCTGGTTTCGATAGACGGTCATCAGCGCCGGGAGGCCGCTGCGCCGCCAGGCCAACTCGACTGGCGCCATCGGGGCCTCCAGGTAGGAGTCGCCGAAGAGGACGAAGAAGGCCTTGTCGAGCGCCCCTCGGTCGAGGGCGAGACGGAGCGCACCTGCGGTACCCAGCCGGCTCTCTCCCTCGTCCACCCAGACCAGCTCGAGACCCGAGCGAGAGCCGCCGCCGAGGTGGCTGCGCAGCGAGCCGGCCAGGTGCCCGGCGCAGACGGTCACCCGCTTCACTCCCTGGCTTGCCAGCAGGTCGAGCTGCCAATCGATGAAGGGTCGGCCGGCCACCTCCACCAGCGACTTCGGCAACCGCTCGGTCATGGGTCCCAACCGAGTCCCGAGACCGCCCGCGAGGATCGCGACCTGGAGCACTGTGGGTGACTCAGTCCCGGACGATCACGGTCGAGCCGTCGTGGTCAAAGTTGAACCGCAGCTCCATCAGGCCCACCGCGGCCATCGCCTGGCGAAGCTCCTGGGGATGCCGGGAGTAGAACATCAAGAACCCGCCGGCGCCAGCGCCCACTAGCTTGCCGCCCAGCGCACCGCTGGCCATGCCAGCCTCATACCAGCGGTCGATGTCGGAGGTGGAGATGCCGGTGGTGCGCGCTCGCTTAATGCGCCAATGCTCATCCAGGAGCCGGCCGAAGCCCTGGGTGTCGCCAGCCTCCAGCGCCGCCTTGACGCGGATTCCGATGCGCCCGATCGCATGGAGGTTCTCCAGCATGGCCGTATCGCCCGCTTCTGAGCGCTTCTGCTGGTCCTCGAGGATGGTCACCGACCGGCGCGAGTAGCCGGTGAAGAAAAGCAGCAGGTGCTCGTCCAAGTCGTGAAGGGTTGCCGTCGAGATCCTGAGAGGCGAAGCGGTCACCTCGCCGCCTCGCGAGAACTCGAGGCAGATCAAGCCGCCCATGGCCGCGATGTACTGGTCCTGCTTTCCGACGGCGCGGCCGAGACGGTTCATCTCGATGTCGCACGCCTCCTCGGCCAGCGCGGAGGTGCTGACGTGGAGTCGCCGGAAGGCATAGATCGCCTTCAGGACCCCAACTGTGAAGGTGCCCGAGGAGCCCAGCCCGGTGCCGTCGGGGATGTCGGCCAAGCTCACCAGCTCCACTCCCGGCTCGAGGTCGTGGGCGACGAACGCCTCCCGGATCAGCGGGTGGCGGATTTCGGAGGGGCTCTCGACCAACTCCAGCTCGGAGTACTTGAGGAAGTAGTTGGGCGTGAAGGTCCGGTTGATTCCCACGTAGATGTACTTGTTGATCGCCGCCGCGATCACGGTCGCCCCGAAGCGGCTGTAATAGCTGGGCAGGTCGGTGCCGCCGCCGCCGAGGCTGGCCCGCAGGGGCGTCCTGGTGATCAGCACCGGGTCAAAGATCGTAGCCGGCGGCCGCGGCGTCGTCATGGAACATCCGCACCGTCGCCAGCGAGTATTCCGCGAGATCGCGGCCGAGCAGCTCCAGCTTTCGCATCAGCTCGGCGGTGACAGTGATCACGTGGCAGCCGACGTCATCGGCCTGAACCACGTTGAGTAGCTCGCGAGGGCTGGCCCAGATCAGCTCCTGGCTCGGGTATCGGGCCATGATCGCGAGCGACTCACAGATCACGGGCAGCGGGTCGCGGCCGGTGTCGGCGATGCGGCCCGCGAAGACGGAGATGAAGGCGGGCGCCCCGCCGGCCAGGGCGGCCGAGACTTCCCTCACCTGCTCCGGGAGGAGGACGGCCGTTACGTTGACCTTGACCCCGTCGGCCGCGAGCCTCCGGACCGTCTCTGTGGTCGCCTCCCCCGCCGTGTTCGTAACAGGCACCTTGACATAGACGTTGTCGCCCCAGCCGGCGATGAGCCGGGCCTGCCGATCCATGCCGTCGGCGTCGTCGGCGAAGACCTCGAAGGAGATGGGTAGGTCCGTGATCCGCTCCAACACCGATTTCGCGAACGCCTCGTAGTCGCCCACCGCCGCGTTGCGCATGAGCGTCGGGTTGGTGGTGAAACCCTTGATCAGTGGGTTGGCGGCGAACCCGATCATCGCGGCGAGGTCGGCGCCGTCGACGAAAAGCTTGACCTTCAGGTCGGCGACGGTCATGACGAGGTCCGCTCGAGGATCCAGTCCACCGCCTCGCGGAGCGAAGGGACGACCAGATCCGGTGCGTCGGCCCGGCGTTCGTCGTAGCCGTGGTCGACCAAAACGGTAGCGCAGCCGGCCGCGCGCCCCGCCTCGACGTCGCGCCAGCGGTCGCCGACCATCACGCTCCGGCGGAGGTCGAGGTCGTGCTCGGCGGCCGCGCGCAGCAGCATGCCCGGCTTGGGCTTCCGGCAGTCGCAGTTGTCAGGATCATCGTGGTAGCAGGTGTAGACGGCGGTCAGGGATATCAGTGCGCCCAGCCTCCGGTGGGCCTGCTCGACCGTACTCCGCTGGAGGCGCCCGCGGCCGACGTCGGGCTGGTTGGTGACCACGACCAGCGGCAGCCCCGCCTCCGCCAGCGACGCGCAAGCCTCCGCGGCGCCGGGCTCCAGCTCCATTTCTGCTGAGGTCACGGTCTGCGGCCTGCCGTTCTCCACCGGTGCCCGGTTGAGTACGCCGTCACGGTCGAGAAAAACGGCAGGCCGGCTCATCCGCCCTGAGCCCACATCGCGCGCATCGAACTCTCCAACGCCTGGCGGCTAGACATCCGGTTGCTCCACCCGAGCGCGCGCATCCTCGACGTGTCGAGGCGGATCACCGGTACGTCGCCTTTCCAGCCCCTGTCGGCGGTGTCAAAGACGACCCTGGTCCGCCCGGGCTCGATCCCGGCGACCTCGATCGCCAGCTCGCTGATCTCGCGCACGGTCAGGTAGTCGTCGGTGCCTACGTTGTAGGCGGCGAACGATGGCCTTGACTCGGCCCCGGCCAGAAGCACCGCGTCGAGTGCGTCGGAGACGTGGAGATAGGACTTGCTCTGGCTGCCGTCGCCCATGACCTTCAGGAAACTCGGATCCGCCGCCAGTTTGCGGAGGAAGTCGAAACCGACGCCGTGTGTCTGCCGGGGACCGACCACGTTGGCGAAACGAAAGGCGACGCCTTTCCGGTCATAAAGGTGGCAGTAGGCGCTCAGCATTGCCTCGCCGGCGAGCTTGCTGGCACCGTAGGTGGAGATCGGCTCCAGCGGGCCCCGGTCCTCGGCGACGACCTCCTCGCCCAGGTCTCCGTAAACGCCGCTGCCGGAAGCGTAGAGGAGCGTACGCGCGCCCGCGAGGCGCGCCGCTTCGAGCACGTGGTGGGTGAGGAGGGTGCCCTGGTCGAAGTCGATCGCCGGTTCGCTGACCGCCCGCGCGATGTCCGGGTTGGACGCGAGGTGGACGACGGTGTCGCTGCCTTTGGTCGCATCGACCAGGGCCGGCAGGTTGCGCGCGTCGGCGCTGACGACTGTCAGCCGCGGATCACTCGCGTGCTCTTCGAGATGGGTGCGGCGGCCGCTGCTGAAATTGTCGAAGACGGTAACCGTCGTCGTGGCCGGGTCGGTAAGCAGGCGATCGACAAGGTGGCCGCCGATGAAGCCGGCTCCCCCGACGACAAGGTAGGAGGTCACCGGCTCAGGACGGGGTGTGTCACCAGCAGGTGCCAGAGCACCGCGCAGACGCCTTCGGTCTGAGGTGTGATGTGGTCTGGGAAGAGGGGCGGAACCAAGACGGACTCGTCGGCTGAACGGCGAGTGAAGCCGCCGTCACGTCCGACGATCCCGAACACCGACGCGTCCACCGACTTGGCCAGTTCGACAGCCCGCACGATGTTGGTCGAAACCGCCCTCTCTAGGTCGCCGCCGCCCACCGAGAGGACGAGTAGCGCATCGGCGGGACCGATCCGGGAAGCACGGAGCCACCCGCTGAAGGTCGTCTCCCAGCCATCGTCGTTGGCACGCGCCGTCAGTTCGCTGACGTTGTCGGTCGGCGCGTACGCCTCGATGCCGCAGATCTTTCGGAAATCGTTGACGGCGTGACTGGCATGGCCGGCCGAGCCGCCCACGCCGAGGATGAAGAGCCTCCCACCACGTCTTTTCACCGCGGCCAATCCGCGCGCCACCCGCTCGACCTCACCGACGTCGATCGCGGCCAGAATGGCGACGGTCTCGGCCAGGAACTCGGTTGCGAACGTCGCCCGGGTGATTTCGCTCATGTCTGCTGAAGGACCTTTGTAGAAACCGATTGTCGGCCGCGTTGCTCCGCCCTGGAAGCGATGAGCAGCGGCACGATGAGCGAGAGCAGGAAGACGACCTCCAGCAGCACGACGAGAATGCCAGAGCTGATCGCCGTCTCCAGAGTGATCCAGAGAATCACCAGCACCACCGTCGGCAACAACCAATGCTCGCCCTCGCGCAGCAGCATCAGCAGGACCGCGGAGTAGAGCGCGAGGTCAAAGGCGTTGAGGTAGCCGCTGATCAACAGCGAGCCGGCCACTCCCGCCGCGATCGGCGCGGTCAGGCTCCGACCGCGCGAGAGCCACCCGATCAGCAACGCCAGGCCAAGGACGACTGCCCGCGCGGCCAGGGTCGGAGCGCCGTACCCCAAGAACAACGTTAGGGAATAGGCCCCGCGCTTCCCGGTGTCGAAGTTCAGTAATTGGGTTGCGTAGTGGACCAGCGCGACGGGCCCGACGTTGAGGAGGCTGAGCGCCACCAGCACCGCAGACGCGACGACCCAGCTCACGAAGGAGCGGCGATAGCCGGCCAGGAGCAGAGAGAACGGCACGATGAGCAGTAGGTGCGGTTTGACGGCCGCGGCCGCCAGGATCACCCCCGCCTCGACCTCACGACCGCTTCGCAAGAGCGCCCAACAGAGGGATACGGCCAGGATCACGACCGCTGCCACCTGCGCGAAGATCACGATCGCCATCGCGGGCAGGAGGGCCAGCACCAAGGTCAGCGCGCGGAGGCGGGACGACCAGCCCGAATTCGACAGCACCTGGCTCGACGCGACCAGGCAGCCCAGCATCAGGATCGCGAAGAGGGCGTAGCCGACCGCGCTCGGCAATAGCGCAAAGGGGGCGACCAGCCAGGCCATGGGAGGCGGGTTGGGAAGCGCCGTATCGTAGAGGTGGCTCCAGCCGCGCTCGAAAGCGATGCGGACTGCCACCTCAGGGAACCGGTAGTCGCTGACCGGGTAGCCGATCGCGAGCGCCCGGAAGATCAGCTGGAGGTTGAAGAGGGTGATCGCACTCAGTGCCACGAGCAGCCCAAAGCCGAGCGGCAGCCTGGCCAGGGCCTTGCGGCCGAGCCGCTCGCCAATAAATCCCTCGCTCACGACGGATAGATATTCAGAGAAGCGGACACCAAATGCTGCACCTCGATTGGAAGGGTCGCACTATAGAGGGTTGTCGGGCCCCGCAGATCGACATGGCGTGGGACCGGCTCTACAGGGTGAAGAGGCTTGCCCGCCTGATCTTGACCGGTCATCGAAACAGCAGCCACGCCATGAAAGCGATACGAATGGTGGAACGCTTCTGCAGGCTCGTGGATCCAGGTGTTGAGGTATCCGTCGAATCTGGTCAAGCTTCAACACCAAGATCGTGACCTTTCTGACGCGGGCTCAGCGGCTGGCTCTGTTTGCGGCGGTTTTCGGGTCGGTCCTGCTTTGCGCGGGACAGCTCTTTCTCTGGGCTCGCGCCTTCACCGCGAATCCACTCGACCAAGATTTCACCCTCTGGTACGCCGCGGCGCGGGTAGGTCTGACCGATGGCTGGAATCATCTCTACGACGCCGACCGCCAAGAGCAAATGATCCGCCAGCTGCAGCATGTCAACGGTGCTTTGAGCCCTCTCTCCGTCTACATAAGCCCGCCGCCCCTTGCCTGGCTCGCCGCGCCTTTCACCCTCGTACCTCCTACCCCCGCCTATCTCGTCTGGACCGCTATTTCGGTAGTTGCGCTGGTAGGCGCATGGAGACTAGTCGCGCCCAGACCTGTCAAATGGCCCTGGCTCTACGCCCTGCCCCTCCTCGCTTGGTTCCCGGTGTTCATTGGCCTGGTTCTCGGTCAACCGGTGGCCTTCGTGATGCTTTCGGTCGCTGCCGCTGCCTGGCTGGCGCAACGCAATCGGAAGTTCGCGGCCGGCGTCGTACTTTCCTTGACCCTGCTAAAACCGCAGCTCGCACTCCTCGTTGGGCCCACGCTGCTTTTCGGGGGCGAGATGGTCTTTGCGAGCGGGTGGCTGACAGGAACTGCAGTATTGATCGGCCTCTCGGTCGGGCTAGTCGGAGTTGTCGGTATCGAACATGGGCTTGAGCTGGTTCGCAAGGTCCAGGTCTATCCGTATAACAGTTACCTGACACTCGCTTACATAGCCGATCCCGTGGTCCGATCCGGCTACCTGTCGCCGTCCGCGCGTCTGGTCGGCATCAACCCGTTAACGCTCTCTTTGCAGGTGGTTGCCGGCGTCAGTGCCCTCGCGATTGCATTCCACAACCGCGGTCGCGGCGCGGCGATAGTGCTGTCAATCGGCATCATCGGCAGCATCTTGGTGGCGCCGCACCTTCACCAGGACGATCTCGCGATCCTGGTGGTCGCGGCTTGGTTGCTGGCAGGTACCCGCCCCGAGCGCGTGCTTCAATTCTGGCCCTTGATCGTGCTGGTCGCCGGTGAGTCGCCGCAATTCTTGACGCCGCTCCCGATTGAGGCTTCGCTGGTGGCATGGCTGCTTCTGCTCTGGCGGAAGCACAACTCTCGCGACGCGGCCGCCGACACGAAGACTCCAGTCGGAGCATATGCCGCGGCTTCAAGCCGAGCTAAGTAGCGAGCGGATGCGTGTCATGCGACTTCAAGAAGACGCTCGGGCACCCTTCCATGGGGATGGTTCAGCCAAATTCGGGCGGTCGAGGCAGAACTCGAAGCCGGACTGCGCCGCGGGAACGCGGTCGCAATCCGCAACTCCGGGAACCGACGGCGACGGTTACCCCTGTTGCTATGTAAGCAATCGTTAGTAGCCGCTTGGAACCTCGCCCGGTTGCGAAAGATGGTGCGCCCGCAGGAATCGAACCAGCTACTTGCGGTCCGGAGTTCTAGGAAGTCCCTTCGGACTATCAATTGTGAATTCGCCGAATTCCGATGAGTACCCTCGATTATCATGGCTTCCCAGCCCAATTGCGGCACGGGGCCATGCGCGGCGCTATCAAGGTTGGGCTAGGGTTCCAACTCCATCTCGCGGTCGTCCGCATCGCGGGCGACGCCCGCGGCGAGCGCCTCGGCGCGGCTATGCCGCAGCTTCAGGCGATCCGCCTTCCTGAGCCCCGGGGTCTCCTCGAGTAGTCCGAAAGTCTCCTCGAGCAGGCTCCTCGTTCCCACCGAGCCCCAGCCAGACCCCTTGAGGATTGCCACAACGAGAAAGGACACCTACGCCGAGGGGCGTTAGGCCCTATTTGGTCTGGAGAGCCTGCGCAACCGTGGTGATGAAAAGAGGGCGAGCCATTCGGCTCGTTTCAAGAAGGAGAAGCTCGAGGAAATGATCCACCTACTGCTGGTCGCCGCCGCCGTTCTCTTCGTTCTCTGGCTGTTGTTCCACGCGGCGGGTGCGATGGTCAACCTGCTCTGGATCGCCATCGCCGTGGTGGTGATCGCCTGGCTGGTCGGCCTCTTCCGCGGCCGCTCGACCGCCTCCTAAGCCGCACGCACAACCGGAACAGCCAAGCTCAAAGAAGGCCGGAGGGACGGGTCCAACGAAAGACCCGTCCCTCCGGCTGTCCGCGAGATCAGTTCCTTGCAACGCGGTCAGGAAGTTGAACCGCGACCTTCGTCTCTACGCTCCCTGTGCTCTTGAGCTGCCGGTTGCCGGGGA
>DATLQT010000038.1:0-6766 GCA_035535055.1 Candidatus Dormiibacterota bacterium
TGGTTGACGTAGGCTCAGTCTCGTGAAAAGGCTGGCGATAGCGATCGATGACGATCTCGACCGCGAGCTTTCGCGGCTCGCCACCGCGGAGTCGACCTCGAAGGCTGCTGTGATCCGCCGGTTCATCCGGGAAGCCCTGGCGCCGATGCCGTCTCTGTCGGCTGATCCTCTCGGAAGGATGGTGGGCGTGGACGCCTTCGCGCCGGCGCCAATCTTTGCGGCCGTCTACCGGTGATCTTCGTCGACGCCTCCTAGCACATCCCCCAAGCGCTCGCAGTCGATGCTGACCTTTCCGCGGCCGGTTTCACGACGCTCGCCTGATGCCGCTCGGTGACCGCCGGCCGGGGGTCATGCTCCCCGGCGGCCTCGGGATGGATTCCGCCCGGCGCCTGGCGGCCGAGTCGGAGGCGGCCGGCGCCGAGGCGGTCTGGATCGCCGACGTGCGCCGGGAGCCCTACCTTTTGAGCGCCGCGGCCCTCATGGACACCACGAAGATCGAGGTCGGCACCAACGTCGCCGTCGCCTTCCCGCGCTCGCCCGCCCTCACCGCCCAGGCCGCCTGGGACCTCAACGGCTGGAGCCGCGGCCGCTTCGTTCTCGGCCTCGGCAGCCAGGTCAAGGGCACCCTCGAGAACCGCTTCGGGGTCTCCGCCGAGCACCCGGGACCGATGCTGCGCGACTACGTCCACGCGGTGCGCGCCTGCTTTAGCTCCTACCGTGAGGGTCACGGCCGCTACGAGGGGCCGCACTACCGGATCCGCCAGCCGGTCTTCATGCCCGGCGCCGACGACTGGCCCGAGCCCGCCGTCTACGTGGCGGGCGTCAACCCGGTCATGACCGAGATCGCCGGTGAGTGCGCCGACGGCTTCGCCGCCCACATGTACTCGACCGAGGCGTACCTCGACGAGGTGATCCGTCCGGCGCTGGCGAGGGGCGCCGCCAGCGCCGGACGCTCCGAGCCGGTGGTGCTGCTCTCGATCGTGGTCGCGCCCGACCGGGAGACCCTGGCCCGGCAGATGACGACCTACACGGTTCCCGGCTACCGCCGCGTCTTGGACCACTCAGGGCTCGCCGAGGAGGGCTCAGCGATCCTGGCCGCGCTGGCCGAGCGCAGGCGCGCCGACGCCCAGCGGCTGATCGACGAGAAGGTCTTGGACCTTTTGGCCGTGGTGACCCTCGAGGACCTGCCGGCCGGCATCCGCCGCTGGGCGCCCCACGCCGACCGGCTGGCCCTCAGCGTGCCCTGGTTCGGGATTCCGGACGCGCAGCAGGTGGAGATCTTCCGGGGCGTCCTGGCCGCGCTGGAGAGGCTCTAGCCGAAGGTCCGGCCGGCGCCGAGTCCCATCTGGCGATGGTGGGAGTTTTGATATCCCTGCCGTCATTTCTTAAGCTAGAGCCAGCTACAGAACAACCAGGAGGCGATTTCCTTTATGCCGACCATCAACTCCCTCGGCGAGGCGGCCCTGACAACGCTCGGGGCCTTCCTGCTCATCCTGCCCGCCCTCATCGGCGCGCTCATCCTGCTGGTCGCCGGCTGGCTCCTCGCCGACCTGGTGGCGAGGCTGGTCGGGACCCTGCTCCGCCGCCTGGGCTTCGAGTCGGTCGCTCAGCGCACCGGCGTCACCGGGTTCATCACCATGACCGGCGTCCACGACGCCAGCGCGAGCATGGTCATCGCCGAGCTGGTCAAGTGGTTCGTCCGCCTGATCTTCATCGAGATGGCCGCCGAGGTGCTCCACATCACCGCGGTCAGCAACCTGATCAACTCGGTCATCCTCTTCATCCCCAACCTGATCGTCGCGCTGCTGGTGGTGATGATCGGCGTGCTGGTCGGCAACTTCGTCGCCAACCTGGTTCGCGGAGGGGCCGGCGAGATGGGCTTGGGGGCACCCAACCTTGTGGCCGGCGTGGCCCGCTGGGCGGTCATCACGCTCTCGGTCCTGGTGGCTCTCAACCAGGTCGGGATCGCCACCACCCTGGTCAACGCGTTAATGATCGGGGTGGTTGGCGCCCTCGCCCTGGCCCTGGGCCTCGCCTTCGGCCTCGGCGGCCGCGAGGTGGCGGGTGAGATCTGGCAGCAGTGGTACCGGAGCGGCCGCGGCGTGGTCGGCCGGCTCGAGGAGCGAGCGGCGGCCGGCGCCGTGGAAACCGAGCCTCCGGCGCCGGAGCCGGGGATCTACGAGAAGGCGCCGCCGCCGCCGCCGCCCTACCCGGTCAGCCACGAGCACCGCGCCGGCTGAAGAGAAAAGACCCGGCGACCCACGTCGCCGCCCGGGAGACCGGGAAGGTTCCTCGGCAATCGAAAGCCGGCCCCTTGGGGACGGGCTCTGGCTGGACCTATTCAACCGGCTTACCCGGCCTCGATCGTGACCTGATGGCATCGCCGGGCCGAGCCCGGATGCCCGCCACCGGCCCTCTCAACGACTGGGGTTCGTCGGGCTCCGGGTTGGGAAGAGGATGTCGGCGGGTTCCTCCGCCGGTGGGCGCTGGAGTTCCCAGCCACGACGGCGTCGCTCGAGGAGGTACCAGAGTCCATCGACGCCCAGCCGCAGCTGCAGGTCGCCGGCTGTGAGCCAGTTCTTCGAGCGCGAGACCCGACCCCCAGCCGCTCGCTGGAGGGCGGCAAGACCCGGAGAGAACTCCGCCGGCGTCGGACTCCAGCGCCTGGTCAGCACATCGACGCCGCCCACCCCGCCAGCACGCCAGGCGAGAGCGAGACGGGAGAGGTCTGCGACCGGGATGCCCGCGCGACGGGCGAGACCTTCGAAGGGACCGACCCCGATGACGTTGGCGGCCAGCCTGGCGAGGTCTGACTCAGGGTCAAGGCGGAGCCCCGCGTCGGGCGATTCGCCGACCAGCAGCCCCCACGCCCGGCCGGCGGCGTCCCGGGCCAGCGCGGCCAGGTCGGCGCGGTCGACCGCGGCGCCGGGCGGCGGTTCCAGTGCAATCGCCGGAGGGATTCCCGGTCGCGCCGGTGGTGGCGGAGGGAGCGGGATCGCGGCGGCTGGCGGCGCGCCCGCGCTCGGCGGCAGGCCGATACCGGAATCCGGCTCCAGCCTTCGGTGGGCCGGGGCGAACGGATCGGAGCCAGTGCCCGAGCGCAACTGGCGAAGCGCCGCGAGCACGTCCTCGCGGGTCCGACCCCGAAGCGCCAGCAGCTCAAAGGGGTCCGCATCAAGTCGGGAGGCCATCAGATAGCAGACCGCGGCCGCGTGCTTGCACGGGTTGGCCCAGTCCGGGCAGCTGCAGGCCGGGACCACCTCGCCGGCGGCGGGCAGCAACTGCACCCCGCGAGCCTCGAGGTCCTCGACCAGGCCCGGGAGCATATCGCCATCGAGGAGTGCGGCCAGATGCGCCGCGCTGGCGCCGATCATGCCCAGTGCGGCGCCCCATTCCTCGGCGGTGAAGGGGCGCACCCGAACCACCACGTCGTAAGGCTTCGACCGGCTCCCAGAGACCTGCGCGCTGATGCGGCCTGGCTCCACGACCAGCTCCCCAACGCGTCCCCAACGCGCATAACTGCGGCCGCGGCCGAGGCGGTTGGGATCGAGCCGGGCACGTACCTCCAGGGCGTGGATCCAAGCCGATCCCCACCAGGACCGCCCGTATGAGGCTCGCGGCCGCCGCGCCTTCGGCAGTGGCTGCCGGCGCCGCTTCAAGCCGTCCTCCGCAGACGCACGAGATCGGTCAGCTCGGCGTCGGTGAGGTTTCCAATCCAGGCCTCTCCGGAGCCGACGACCGCCTCGGCGAGCTCACGCTTGGCGATCATCAAAGAGGCGATGCGGTCCTCGATCGTGCCCTCGGTCACCAGCCGCCGGACCTGCACCGGCCGGTCCTGCCCGATGCGATAGGCGCGATCGGTGGCCTGGTCCTCAACGGCGGGGTTCCACCAGCGGTCGAAGTGCACGACCTGGGTCGCCCGGGTCAGATTGAGGCCGACCCCGCCCGCCTTCAGCGAAAGCAGAAAGACGGGAGCGGCGCCCGCCTGGAAGTCCTGGACCATCTGGTCGCGCTTGCGCGCCTGGAGCCCGCCGTGCAGGAACAGGGTCCCCACGCCGCGCTCCGCCAGGTGGCGCTCGATCAGCCGTGCCATCTGCACGTACTGGGTGAAGATCAATGTCGACTCGCCTTCGGCCAGGATCACCTCGAGCAGGTCCTGCAGCGCCTCCAATTTGCCCGACCGGCCGGCCAGGGGGGCGGCCTCCTTGAGGAACTGGGCGGGATGGTTGCAGATCTGCTTGAGGGCGGTCAGCAGCTTGAAGACCAGCCCGCGGCGGTTGATGCCGCTCGTCGTCGCGATTTCCGCCAGCGCCTCTCGAACCGTCGCCTCGTAGAGCGTCAGCTGCTCGGGTGTGAGCGGGACGATGACGTTCATCTCCGTCTTGGGCGGCAACTCGGGGGCGATGCCTGGATCGGTCTTGCGACGGCGCAGAAGGAAGGGCCGCACCAGGGTCGAGAAGTGAGCCGTGGCCGCAGGGTCGTGGTAGCGCTCGATCGGCACCGCCACCCGGCGGCGGAACGTTTCCAGCGTTCCCAGGAGGCCGGGCACCGCCCAATCAAGGATCGACCAGAGCTCCGACAGGCGGTTCTCAACCGGCGTGCCGGTCAGGGCGAGGCGAACCCGGGAGGGCAGCTGGCGCAGCGTGCGGGCGGTCTTGGAGAGCGGGTTCTTGGCCATCTGGGCCTCGTCCGCGACGGCAAGATCCCAGGGGACTTCTGCGAGGCGGTCGACGTCACGCACGACGACGCCATAGCTCGTCAGGACCACCGCGTCGGGCTCCAGCTCCGGCAGTGCCCGGCCGCTGCCGTGGTACCGATGCACCGCAAGGCTGGGCGCAAAGTGCCGCAGTTCACGCTCCCAGTTGCCGAGCAATGAGGCCGGGCAGACGACGAGCATCGGGCCGCGATGCCGGAGGAGCTGGAGGGCGATGACCTGAAGGGTCTTGCCCAGCCCCATGTCGTCCGCCAGGCAACCACCGAGCCCCAGCTCAGACATGGCCTGCAGCCAGGCGAGGCCGCGCTCCTGGTAGTGACGCAATTCGCCCTTGAGGCCTGGGGGTGATGGCTGGGGGAGCAGGCCGGCGTCGCCCAGCCCCCGCAGACGCTCGGCCAAGTCGGCAAGGGAACCCTGCCCGCGCGCGGCCACCTCCTCGTCTCCGATCCGCATCGTGCCGGCCAGAGCGGCACCGAGAGCCTCGCCTGCCGGGATCCGCTCGGGCCCCCGCTCCAGCACCCTGCGCAGCAAGGCTGGGTCGGCACGAACCCAGCGTCCTCTAAGACGGACCAGTGGTCGTTTGGCTTCGGCCAGGATGGCCAGCTCCTCGGCGGTGACCATCTCCCCACCCAGGGTCAGCTCCCAGCGAAATTCGAGCATCTGATCGAGGGTGAACCGGGGTTCGGCCACACCCGGTGGCGACGGCGTCGCGGTCACCACCACTCTCGCGACCAGCTGGCCCAACACCAGCTCCGACGGCCAGAGCACCTCCAGGCCCACGGCCTCAAGCTCGCCCGCGATCGGGCCCAGCAGGTCCGACACCTCCGAGTCCTCGAGCGCCAGTCGCTCCGGGCGGGGCCCGTCCAGCAGCCGGGCGAGGGGCGGCCAGGCATTCGCGCCCCGCCGGAGCGCGAGCAAGAGGTCGGTCTCGGCGGACTCACCCAGACGGGAGAGCACCGGCGCCGGCGCGTCCCACAGCCGCTCGGCGTCGATGACCAGCGAGGGATCCACCTGGCTGCGGAGCTGGAGCACGGCTTCGAAGCCATCCTCGTGGTCGGGCCGAACCAGCGGATCAAGGCGAAGGCCCGGCCGGGCACCGTCGCCCGCGCCGGCGGTGCCGGCGTCGAGCCAGGCGCGCAGGTTCTCGACCGCTACCGGCTCGGTCTCTGCGAAGGCCGGGTGGCGGCGCGCCAAGGGCGCCGCCGCCGTGCGCGGCAGCGAGTCGGCGAGGGCATCCCAACATTCCCGCACCAGACGCTCTGGGCTCCGCAGCCGCAGCGGCCCCCGACCAGGGAGGGGCACTGAGTGGGCCGCCATCGGCATGGCGGCGACCAGCGCGCGTAACCAACCCTCGTCCGCCTCGTCAAGGGGACCGGCGCGCCAGGTGTCGAGGCCGGACTCGGTGACCCCGGGGTGCAGCCGGCCCCGCGCGATGAGACCGAGGCCGGCCTTGACCGCCGCCGACCAGACGGCGATGGCGGAGCCCTCACCGTCCTCCGGTGGGAGCTCCACCAGCCAGGGCACGGCCTCGGCGAGGGTCAGGACCCGGACCCGGACCTGGCGGCGCCGAAAGCGGCCTCTGTCGAGCACCACCAGCTCCACCTCCTGGACCCGGCCCCCGGCCGGGGTCTCAGCGAGGTCCTGAAGAGCGAATAGACCCCGGCGTGGCGGGTCGTCGGGCAGGAAGGTGAGCGCGGGGGTCGGGCTCAAGAGCGCTGGCGGCGCCTGTGATTGAGGCCGCTGGCACAGGCGGGGAGTTGATTCGGAACGACCCTCTCCGCCTTCGGCGCGGCCATGGTTGCGAGCGTGCGAATCCGCTCCGGCTCCGCCGTCGCGCTGATCCGGCCGGTCCGGCGCCACCGTGCGGCCAAGCGATCCCGGGCGGCCTGCGCCGGCGCCGTCTGGTGCGCCCGCTGGTCCTGGGAGCTTGGAAGATGCCCGTGCGCCTCGGTCACCGTTTTCGGGTCACCATTCCTCCTCATTGACATCTACAGAGCGTGCGCGGGTGCCGCTCGGCCGGCTCGGGCAGATCCAGGGCGGGGTGGGCGCAGC
>DATLQT010000039.1:0-12164 GCA_035535055.1 Candidatus Dormiibacterota bacterium
GGCCAACCAGTCGTAGATCCGCGAGCGGTGGAACCCCAGGGCCCGAATCACCGTCTCGGGATGCTCGCCCCCTTCCACCAACAGGACCGCCCGGCGCCGCAACGCGGCCAGCGTCGCGTGATCCAGCTTGCGACCGTCCAACCGCTCGCCCATCTCCCGCTATTGTGCCACAAGTCCCCTTACCAATGTACGGCTTAGTAAGGCCGGCGCCGCCCTTAGGGCTACGGTCAGGGCATGGCCGATCCCACCCCTGTCTCCGCTCCGATCCCACGCCTGCTGCCCCTCGCCGATGTTGCTGCCGCCCTCCTCGCTGACCACCGTGAGGCCTGGGACGCTCGCTGCACTGGTCGTCCCCGTGGCCCGGTGACCGGCCTCGCCCCGCTTGACCATGCCCTTGGTGGCCAGCTGGAGCCTGGCGCCGTGGTCCTATGCCGCGGGCAGGCCGGCGTTGGCAGGACGGCCCTCGGCCTCCAAGCCGCCGCTGCCTGCGCCGCCGCTGGCGTCCCAGCGCTGGTCGTGACCGCCGAGCAGGCGCCGACCGAGCTTCTCCGCCGGCTCGTTTGCCACGTCACGGGGGAGTTTCTAGGGAAGCTGCGAGGTGAGCTCGCGCCGGCCCGGATGGCTGAGCTGATCAGCCGCACCGTTGAGGCCTGCCCGCGACTGGTCCTCGCCGACGCGGTGACCGAGCCCGTCAGGCCGGCCCAGCTCGACGAGTGGCTTCCTGCGGCGACATGGGGCGCCCCGTTCGGCTTGTGCGTCCTCGACTCGGTCCAGAGCTGGGCGTCCGGCTGGGCGCCGACGACGGCCACCGAGTACGACGCTCTGGGCGCCGCTATGTACGCGATCCGCGAGCTCGTCACTCGTCACCAGTCGCCGTCCTCCTCCTTGCCGAACGCAACCGGGAGCGGATGACCGCAGGCGGCCTCAGCGCCGGTGCCGGCAGCCGGAAGCTTGAGTACGTCAGCGACGTCGTGCTCGAGCTTGCCCGGGAGAACCCCGACGCCTCCCCGGACGCCGCCGGCGAGGTGACGGTGACACTCAAGATCGCCAAGTCCCGCTACGGTCCCGCCGGCGAGACCCTCACGTTCGGCTGGTGCGGGCGCCGCCAGCGCTACTCGGCCTGAGCCGTGCTCACCGCGACTACGCGCCCGAGCCTCTCCCGCGCCGAGCTCGAGGCCTCCGACCCGACGGCGCATCGCCCGAGTGCGGGTGGACGGCTTCGCTACCTGTGCCCCCTCTGCGGCGACGGCCATCGCCGGGATGCCGCCCACCGCTGTCTCACCCTCGAGGAGAGCTCAGGGTTGTGGCACTGCCACCGCTGCGGCGCCGGCGGGCGGCTCCGGGAGAACTGGCCGGAGCAAGAGCCCAGCCGGCCTCTTGACCGTCGCGCCCGTGGCCGGGGGGCCCTGGCCCGTCTGACCACGCTGCCATCTCGGCCCCAGGACCGCGGAGACGGCCTCCAGCCGGCCCGAGCTGACCTCCCAGCCCTCTGGCACGTCTAGCCGGACCGCCCTGGCGCCTGAGAGCCCCGGAGCGGCCCTCCTGGCGAGCCGGCGCATCCCCCTCGACCTGGCGCGGGCGCTGGGCGTAGGCTTGGCAGCGCCCGGCCTCTGGCCAGGCCACGCCTGGCGCGCTGGGCGCCTGATCTTCCCTCTAACCCATCCGGACGGGCGGCTCCTCAACCTACACGGCCGCGCCTGCCCGGACGCAGCCGGCGATGCCGCATCCGGACGTCACGACACCCTCAGCGGCCCCCGTGGCTACTTCGGAGCCGAGTGTCTCCGCGGCTCCGGTGACGAGCCCGTGGTGGTGGTGGAGGGCGCCTTCGACGCTCCGGCCCTGCGGGCGGCTGGCGTGCCGCGGGTGGTCGCGGTGATCGGCGTCAACGGCTGGCGGTGGGAGTGGGCACGAGACGACGCCCACCTGGTCCTCGCCCTCGACGCCGATGCTATCGGCCAGGCCCGGGCCGACGAGCTCGAGCGGGACGCTCGGGTCCGAGACCTCCGGGTTGGCCGCTTGCTCCCCGAGGCTTACGGTGGCGAGAAGGATCCGGCGGCAGCCTGGGCCACAGGTCGGCTGGTCCTCCCGCCCGGCCTCGCCTAGCGCTGAGCCTGGCAGTGGTGAGCTTGGTCTCAAGGGATGGGCCGTCCTTTGACGGTCGCCCCGAAGCCGGTGAGGGCCGTGGGGACTGCCCCAGCTGGGTTTGCTTTCGGGGGGCGCGAGACTACCCTTGGCCGAATGCCGAGAGCACGCGTAGGGGCCGGCCCACTGAGCGTAGGCTGCGGATCGGGCTGCTGCCTGCTGTGGCCCTTCGTCGCAGCGGCAGTAATCGGCCTGTCAGGGGGTGCCCTGGCCGCATCGACCTCGGCATCCCCACGGCCGCTCACCGGCTTCGGGGCGACCGTCAAGGAGTGGGATGCGTCGCATCGCCTCCACCGTGCCTCCGGCTATGGCTCTCCTCCCTGTTACAATCCCATGCCGGGTCTCGCGGGGCGCTTCCCGTGCCGGTACGGCGAACCCCTTCTCCAGGGGGGCCGCGTCGTCGCCTACAATGTGTTCCTGCGTCCCGGCACCACGGGCGGCCAAGCTCTCCGCTTTGCGCTGGCGCAGTTCCCGGCGGGATCGCGCGTAGTCTGGTCGCTCCTGACCTATGACTGTCGAGCCGCCGAGATCAGCAGTTCACGCCTCCGTGCCGTCTTCGGCTGGCAGACGGTCCAGGGAATCCGCTACCGGCTGTCTGACTGGCACGTGCTCTTTCGAACAAGCTCCAATCCGTGGAACACCGGAGACGGCTACGATCCCACCTTCAGCCCCCACAACATCGACGAGCTCGCCATCTACTGGGGATTGCCGTTCCAGCCAGTGGGCGGTTCCTGCTGAGCCGATGTCGAGCGCGCGCCGGCAGACCGCGAGAGTCAGCCTCTGCCAGCTCGGGCAGCGAACTGGCGTGAGAGCTGGGTTCCTGTCATAGCTTGAGCGCGGCCCGAAGCGACCCCCGGCCCGAGACCGCATGGCGGCTCGACCGTGTGCAGCTGGAGGGCGTCCATCCTGGCGGCTCGGTTCCGGGCCGGACTCCTGTCGCGGAGGCGCTACCCGCGGAAGAGGGCCTCGCGATGCCACTCTAGGAACTCGCGGGCGGGGCGCTCCGCAAGGTGCCGTGGCGGGCGCAGCTCGCGGCCTGCCAGCGCGTAGTAGTCGCGGCCGTTCTCCCAGCCGTCCCGGAGCTCTCGGCTCACCAGCAGGCGATGCGTCGGGGGATCGACCCCGATGTAGCCGAGGTCGAAGAGCGTGTGCAGGTCCGAACGCAGGAGGAGCCCATTGCGGATGTCGTGTGGTCCCTCCCGCGTCGCGGGCCGGATGTGACAGGCCTGCAGCACTGGAAGGACCCGCTCCCCGGTGACGGTGCAGCGGCGCTCGTAGACGTCGGTTACGAGCGCTCGGAAGGCGCGCTGGCCCAGCCGGCGCCGGGCCACGCCCTCGCTGAACTGGACCGGTCCGGCAGCCGGTCCGAGCCTGTACGATAGCTCGGCCGAAGCTGGGCGCAGCCGCTCCTCCAGAGACTCCCAGAGCGCGCGACCGACCCCGGTGCTGGCGTCGTAACCCTTGCCCCGGACGATGTTCCGGGCCCAGTCCGATGGCTCCGGTAGCCAGTCGTCATCGGGGAAGAAGACGGGGTCTCGGAGGAGGACACAGCCGACCTCGTCCTGCTCCGGCACGACCCTGGCCCGGCGGTACCGGGTCATCCGCTCCGCCAGCTCGGGCAGTGACGCCGCCCCATTGGCCTCGCCGAACGTGGCCCAGGCACCGATCAACGGCAGGCGGCAGAACCCCTGGAACCACGCCATGCCCGCGATCCGGAGCCGCGGAGAGTGCAGCTTGAAGAGAAACGGCTCACCAGACCCCAGCGCGTGGAAGCCGGTCTCTGCAGAGGGGAACCAGAAATTGACCTCGTCCAGTTCGGGCCGCCCCCGAAGGAAGGCGAACCAATCCCAATCCGTGAGGGCCACGAACAGCCGCATCGACCACAGGTTAGGGTGAGAGCTCACCTCTTGGGCATAGGTCCGTCAGGTCACGGGCCTCAGGCGCTGACCTACACCTCCGTGGATCAGCAGGCGCTGTTGACTGCACTGGGGGAGGGCGGGGTCGGCAGCGCCCCCGCGGGCACCCAGTCGGGAGGCCCGACGGTGATCTCGTTCGACAGCGTCGGGCTCCACAGGATGCTGGCGACCATGAGGGGTGCCAGCATCCGAGCGACCTGGCTAGAGGGAAGCGGCATCGCCTGGTGACAATAGCCCGAAACGCCCGCGAAGGGAGCCTGGCCGGCTCCCTGGGTCGATGATCATCCGGTGATCCGATGGCCCCCACCTGGCCGACTCGACCCCGAGCTGGCCGCGTGGCTCCGAGCGTTCCGGCAGGCCACAGGGATCAGCCTGCCCCGTCTCGGACGAGCGGCCCAAATCAGCGCCGGCTATCTGTCGGAACTCGAGCGCGGCTTGAAGCGGCCCCGGGTCGAGACCGTGTGGAAGCTCGACCGGGTTCTCCACTTCGACCGCGACCTGCGCGAGGCCCTCTACGCCGCTGCCGTGGCCCGATCCGCCTACCTGCCGCCGGCCGAACGCCCGCCCGGGTGGCGACCCGAGCCTGCGCCGACCGGGGTGGCGTCCTTGGCGACTGCGAACGTTGGCGACTAGGCAATCTCGCGAGCGCGCCCGCGCAAGGGCGAACGCGTCTCCAACGAGGGGGGTCTCCAAGTCCGCGAGCGCGGGGCCGAGTGGCGATGATGGGCCCGTGGCGAGCTCAAGCCGTTTAGACGGCCTGGAAACGGGCCGAGGCACCAACGGGCGCTTCCGGCGGGGGAATCCGGGCGGCCCCGGGCGCCCCCGCCGCGCTGTCGAGGACGACTATCTCCGGGCGCTCACCGAGGAGTGCCCGCCCGAGGCCTGGCGGGAGATCGTGCGCCAGGCCGTCGCCGACGCGAAGGCAGGCGACGCCAAGGCCCGCGGGTGGCTGGCCGACCATCTCATCGGGCAGGTGCGTGCCGATGACCCGCGCCGTCTGTTCGAGGTGGCCGCGGCGGAGGAGGCGGGATACGATCGCGTCGCCCGCCGCGCTGGCGAGCTGCGCCATGTTGGGCTGCTCGACTCCTACGGCGGCCTCTGAGCCCTGACCGCCGCTTTAGCGCCCCCAGGCCCTTAGGGAGTCAAAGGCCGTCCGCTCCGGGTCTCTACGGCCTTCCTGGCGGCGCGGATTTCGGCTGTGGGCCTGGCGTGGCGGCCGGAGGGCGGATGCAGCGGACCTCCACCCCGATCACCGCGGGATCGAGCTGAGTCCACACCCGATCGGTCGTGAGCACCGGCCCCCCCAAACGACGGCCCACGGCCAGACACGCCCGATCTCCGAGCCCCAGTCCGAGTGGGCGCGTCGTCAGCTCGAGTGCGGCGCACCGTGCCACGTCAGCTGGCGTGAACGGCTCGACCGTGATCGAACCGGGGAGGCCTGGGAGTGACCGCGGGTCGGCGTTGCGGTTGGCCGCGGCGTCGAGCTGGCTGGCAAGCTCAGAACGAGCCTGCACCAGCTTTGTCAGGGTCTCCGCGAGGTTCACATACCCGATCACTGCCCCGCCGAGGATCGCCGCTTCGGCGACGTCCCCTCCTGGCTCGGCCTGGAGGTAGGCCAAGAGGGCGGAGGCGTCGAGGACGGCCGGCACTCCGGCTCAGCCGGCGGCTGCGCGACGGAGGGCCTCGCGGGCTGGTGCGGTCGCGTCGGGGTTACCGCTCGCCTCGGCCTCCTCAAGCGCGGCCTCGGCTCGGCGCTCAGAGACCAACTCATCGGCCAGCGAGCGGTCGCCTAGGACAGCCCGCCAGGCATCGCGCCAGCGCCGAAGGTTGGCTAGGCGGCCCTCCAAGACGACCCGACCATCCTCGACCTGGGCTACAAGCTCGGCCCCCACCTCAAGCCCAAGTTCCCGCCGCATCGCAGCCGGGATCACCACACGGCCGTGGGGACCGACCCGGACCGAGACCGGCTCTGTGACGGGCGACTTTACCGATGTCACTACCAGCCGATGATGACACACTACCCCCGGACAGGGAGGCGGATCCGAGCTCACCTGTCGTCCCACCGGAGGATCCCGCCATAGCCGCCACGCCCCCTGCCCCACCGCCGGTGGCCGAGCCCGAGGATCCCGACTGGCTCTCTCGCCCTCGACACCTCGACGAATTCGTCGGCCAGGTGCCCTTACGCGGCGAACTCCACCTCCTGCTCGGCGCCGCTCAGGCACGGGGTGAGCCAGTCGAGCACCTCTGCCTCGTGGGCCCGCCCGGTCTGGGGAAGACGACGCTCGCCCAGTGCATCGCTCAGGCCCAGGGCACCAGTTGCACCCTCGCCTCTGGGCCCGCTCTGGAGCACCAGGGGGCCGTGCTGTCCCTCCTCCTCAACCTGCCGCCCGGCGGGGTCCTGTTCCTCGATGAGATTCACCGCCTGCCTACGTCCATCGCCGAGATCCTCTACCCGGTCCCACGCTGGGCGCCGCCTGGCCACGTCATGCCCAGACGCCAGGCCTTGACAGGCGCCGCCTAGCTGGTGGACGGATAGTAACCATTAGCGGACGCTACGGAGGAGATGCGCATGGCGGCTATTGGGACCTCCCAGAGTCAGGGTGAGGGGGCGTCTTCCTACAACACGGTCTACCCGGTGACCTACCGCCGTGGCTGGGCCGGCCTCTTCTCCGGGGAGAACCAGACGAAGGCCCTGCGGCGAGCACTGACGGAACTCAATCGCCGGGGCCTCGGGGTCGCCAGCATCACGCCGGACCGCTGGAGCTTTTGGAAGACCCTCGGCTCCATCCTCCTCGCGGCCGTGACCCTCGGGTTCGTGGTACGCGGCCCGAACCTCCTTCTCCTCACCGAGCCGATCGCGACGCCGGCGCGAGCGGGGTAAGAGGGCGACCATGCGGGTGACCGTCCTCGACCCCCAGAGCGGCACCGTGCCGGTGCTCGCCGCGGCGACCCCGTGGCAGACAGTGCTCGACGCCTACAGCGATGCCGCCCTCGACAGCGCCAGCACTCGCCGCGCCTACCGGAAGGCCTGTACCGACGCGCTGACCGCCTGCGACGTCACCGACCCTGGCCGAGCTCCGCGGCGCCCAGCTGGCCGCCTGGCGGGCCGCGGTGGTCGCCGACACCGCTCACAGCCCAGCGACCAAGGCCCAGGCCGTGACCGCCCTACGGCCCTTCCTCACCTGGGCCCGCACGATGGGCGCCCACAGCCTCAGCGGCGACGTCCTGACCGCGGCCCTGCGGGTGCCCCGCGCGACCGTCTTGCGGCCGTACACCGTCCTGACCGAGGCCGAGATCGCGGCCCTGATCGGGGCCGCCTCAACCCCCCGGGACACGGCCCTCCTCGCCGTCCTCCTCGGCGGCGGCCTGCGGGTGGCTGAGGTGGTTGGCCTCGACTGCAGCGACGTGATCGACGTCGAGGGCGGAGCCGCGCTCCATGTCCGGCAGGGGAAGGGGCGCAAGGACCGGGTCGTCCCGATCCTGCCCTCGACCGCCGCCGCCATCCGCCGCTCCCTCGCCGCCACCGGGCGAGCCCTCGGCGATCCTGGCCCGCTGTTCCTGGCCCACGATCGGGCCGCCGGCGCGCGGGGCGATCAGGCCACCCGCCTGAGCGCCCGGTCAGTCGGCCGGCTGGTCACGACCCTCACCGCGCGGGCCGGGATCGACGCCCGTCGCGTCTCACCCCACAGCCTCCGCCACTCCTACGCCGTGCGGGCGCTGCGGGCCGGCGCCAACGTGGCCGCCGTCTCGAAGCTTCTCGGGCACGCCAACGTCGCCACGACGAGCCGCTACCTCGACCACCTCGCCATCGCCGAGCTCCGAGCTGCCGTGCCCGAGCTGCCCGGCCTGAGCGCCGCTTGACAGAGGCTGTAGCGCAGGAGACGGTCCGTGGGGCCGGAATGCGGCAGGCCGATTCTAAGCCCGGCTGAGGCGCGGGGAGACCGAGATGCGGACGATGGCGGTGGTGCTGAGCGCGGCGACCCTGGCGGGCGTCGGGCTGGCGACTCCGGCGGCGAGCCGGCGGCTGACGGTGACGCAGGCGCAGGCGACCCTCCGCCGGGATGGGGCGGCGGTGAAGCCGACGCTCCTCACCTGGCAGACGACCGCGCGGCGGGCGACGGCCACGACCACGGGGCTGGTGCTCTGGGACGCGGCCCGGCCGCTCGTGCGGACGCTCGGCCGCTACCAGACCCAGCTCCGCCGGACGCTCTGGCCCCTGCGGGCCGAGGCCTCGGCGCTCCGGTTCGCCACGGCGGTCGGGCACTTCCGGGCGGCGCTGGCCCTGGTCCTCTGGGCGCACCGCGCGCCGCGGGCCTGGCAGCGGCTCTACGCCGCGACCGAGGGACGCTTCGTCCAGACCGCGACCGCCCTGGGTCGTGCGCTCGGGCTCGGCTGATGGCGCGCGGGGTTCACCAAAGTGGAGCGCGGCATCGACTCGGACCCAATGTGCTTCGGCGCTCAGGGCGTGACCGTGAACGATGATGTCTACCCGGACGGAACGGTGCGGGTCGGCGGCGACGTCTCGGTCCCCCGAAAGGACGGTGGCCTGGTCCTCGGGATCGAGTATCTGAACTCCAGCACCTACCGGGAGTCGGCCGTCTGGTTCGCCACCCACCGGGCCGCCTGAGCGCAGTCTGGTGGGTCTCCCCGAGACGATCGCGGAGCTGGTCGCCACCGCGGCCAGCTTCACGGTCACGGACCCGGCCGGGCACTCCCGGCTGCTGGTCCGCTGCCAGGCGCCGACCGTCGAATGACGGACCGACGCGACCACCCGCGGTCTTTCCCCGACGACACCCTTGCAGCGGGCATCGCCGAGGCCGCCCGCCAAGCTGCGGCGGTCGCCAGAACCGGCGGTCGAGAGGGTCAACCGGGTGAGGCGCCGGCTACCGACCCCATGCCCATCGCCGACGCCAGCGGACCCCATGGAGACCGCCGACCCATAGAGACCACCGGCAGCCCCGGACCGATGGAGGGCATGGACGGTCAGCCATCCCATGGGAGCCCCGACGACCCGCCCCGCGGCACGACCTGGCGCCCGCTGGTCGAGGCGCTCGCGGTCCTCGGCCTCTCCGACTCCGCCGTGCGCCGCCGGGTCCGCCGCGGCGAGATGGCCTCGCGCCACGGTGCCCGCGGCGAGCTGCTCGTCGCCGTGCCCATCACCGCCGAGGCCTCGACGCCCAGCTCAGGCGGCAGCCCGGCTGGGTCTAGCCGCGACAGCGAGACCCTCCGGGCGCTGCTCAACGTCCGCGAGGAGCAGGTGCGGACCCTCGAGGCCGAGCTCGCCTCCCGGCGGGCGCAGGCTGAGGCCGACGCCACCGAGCGGGCCGAGCTGCGCCGGCTGCTCCTGCAAGCCCAATCACTGATCCCTCGGCTCCACGCTCCGCGCCTATACGCCGACCCACCCGGCGGCGAGGAGGGCGCCGCGCCCGGAACCAGGCCGCCCAGCCGCCAGCCGTGGTGGCGATTCCGGCGAGGCGGGTGATGGCAGACGAGCCGCCGCGCAGCGATAGCGGCGGCTCGGTCGTCGTGGCGGGCCCGATCCAGCTCAGGCCCACCCGCTACCCGGCCGAGCTCCCGGTCTGGCAGTTCGAGCTCGTCGAGAGCGCCGATGAGGACGTCGAGGACGTCCGGCACTGGCTCACCGAATGGCGTCCCCCGCCGCGGCGGATGCCGCCATTCGATCCCGAAACGCCGCTCACTGCCGAGCTGGCCCGCGCCAGCGTCGGCATGGACACCGAGACGTTCGCCCGGGCTTACGCCGTGGCCTTCGCCCGCCCCAGCGTTCTCCGTGTCCCGGGCCGCGCCGGTGAGCGCCAACTCACATGGGAGGACGCGCCAATCGTCGCGCGTCGCCTTGACGAACAGCTCGCCGCGCGCGGGAAGTCCAGATCGCGTGGGCAGACATGTATGCCCCCTACGTGGGCGATCCGCCCCGTGCGGCCCTGCTCGGCGGCGTGGTGCCCGACAGCCCGCCAACCCTTGCGGTCCTACACGCCGGCGAGGACCAATGGCGGATCGTCCCGTGCGCCTCGACGGCGGAGCTCAAGTAGCTCTCGGCCAACGTGGGAGCGACGCGTGGTGCGCTCACCGCCGCGCTCGGTGGAGCCCGCTCGTGGGACGGCACGCTCGATCACGAACCTGCAGCGGCTGCGGCGGTGCGTACCGCTGCGGACGCCTACTTCACGGCGCGCGACGCGCTGCTCGAGATGACGCGGGCATACCTCGCTCAGATCGCGAAGCGCCCGCGGCGTCACGCTGCACCCTCCCTGCCGTCCGACTTCATCGCGTTCGCGGGCCACCGAATTCACGCCAGCACCGTCGAAGGGTTGGGCCGTATGGACGAGTGGCACCCGCTCGAGGAGACCGGGTTTGCCCGCCGGCTCGAGGTGAAGTACGGCGATGGCTTCACCCAGCAGATCGGCTTTCGCGCGAGCGAGGAGCTCTGGCGAGTGCTGAAAGACAAAGGGGCCGCGGCGATCAAGGCCCACTATGCCCTGTCGGCGTTCTGCTACCACCGGACCGGTGGTGATGGTAACGAATACGTGCTGGTCGACGTCCCGGAATTCTGCGACGCTCTCGGCTACAAGAGACAGAAGGCGGGTGGCTTTAAGACACGCGACAAGCAGCGAGCCATGGAAGTGCTGACGGGGCTGACCACGGCCGAGCTCTCTGTCGAGTACGCGATCCCACGGCGTCCCGGGAAGGTCGGCCGGGTTCGCGGACGCATCTGGGAACGCGGGCTCGAGGCCGAACAGCGAGACCAGTGCACGGACCTGTTTGGACACGCTCGCATTGGCGACCATGCCGCGTGGGAGCCGGTCGCTTTCACGTTCCGGCCGGGCCAATGGGACAGCGATCCCGGCTGGCGCGCAGCCAACGAGTACGTTGGCAAGATCGGCGCCGGCCTGCTCCAGCTCGACACGAAGCGTGACGAGTGGGCCGTGCGAATCGGTGGTTACTACGGCTTTCTGGCGCGCGTCACGCAATACCAGCAGCCGTGTCGAGTCCGTGTCGCCACGGTGCTCAAGCGCACTGGTCTCAACCGACAGAACCGCCGCCATCCGGCCGCGCAGCTCGAGGCCTTCCAGCGGGCCCATGACCGCCTGGTCGAGGTTGGCGTCCTTGCCAGCTGGCAGTTCGATACGCCGGCGGTCGAGGAGGAGCCGGACATGGACGATCCAACCACCCTCGCCACCCTCGCCGAGTACGGTGAGGGTGACTGGCGCGGCCAGGGGATCGTCCTCGCCTGGCCGGCCGCCCTGATCGAGCATGGGGCGGCCCTCGCCGCGCGGCAGCATAAGGCCATCACTGCCGCTCAGCATCGGCATCCTCGAGAGCGCGCGTCGGGGGTAGGGGGGGCCAGGAGACTACCCCCGAGACGCGCTGACCCTACCCCGAGACGCGCTCAGTGAGTTCGATTTCGACTCTGCGAGCTCTAACTTCTCTACGGGGCACCGCCAGCTACTAAGGCGTACGCTGGTAAGAGGACTTCTCAGCTGGCGGCGTAGCGGGTGTGGGGGTCGAGGAAGAAGCCCCGGACCACGGCGGGGAGCCGCTGCAGCCGGTAGCAGCAGCTGAGCAGCTTGGCGGCGAGGTCAGCCGGGCCGGTCACGGTGGCGCGCCCGACCCCGTGTCGCTTAATGTGGTTCCACGCCCACTCGTCGGGATTGAGGTGAGGAGCATAGGCGGGCAGGAAGATGACGGTGAGCCGACCCTCCGTGGAGGCTACGAACTCCCGCACCGAGCGAGCCCGATGGGTGGGATGTCCGTCCACCACGAGGTACACCGGGCGGTCCGCATTCGCCAGGAGGCGGCGGCAGAAATGGACGAACGTGGCCGCCGTGAATCGCTCCGGCGTGAGCATGAAGCGAAGGAGCCCTTGCGCGGAGATGGCGGAGATCAGATTCACGCGAAAGCGCGCGCCGGTGCTCGGGACGATCGGGGTCTGCCCCACGGGCGCCCACGTGGTCCCGCTGTGGGAGTCGGAGCGGACCGCCGATTCATCCGCAAAGTAGATCGTGGCCCCCGCTCGTTTGGCCGCGCGCTGGATCGCGGGATACTCTTCGTGCACCCACCGATCGACCGCTTCCGCATCCTGCTGATAGG
>DATLQT010000040.1:0-51365 GCA_035535055.1 Candidatus Dormiibacterota bacterium
TTTGTAAACCGCTGGTTGGGGGTTCGATTCCTCTCGCCGGCTCCAATTCAAAAGAGCCCGATTTGCACTCGCCCGCGCCCGAGACTCACGTCTGTTTGGTCTCAGGTCTCCCGAAATATGCGGCACCGATCAGGAGTTGAAATCAGCAATGAAGCCGGTATTACTGGTGATCATCGCCAGCACCCGACCCGGGCGATTGGGCCTCCCGATCGCCAACTGGGCGATCTCCGAAATCGAGAAGGAAGGGGACTTCGCGGTCGACGTCGCCGACCTGGCGCTGATGAATCTCCCGATGCTCGACGAGCCGCACCACCCGGTGCACCAGAACTATACGAAGCCCCAATACCATCGCCTGGAGCAAGCGGGTGGACGCCGCCGACGCGATTCTCATCGTCACGCCCGAGTACAACTACGGGATGCCGGGCAGCCTCAAGAACGCGCTCGATTTCCTCATGCACGAGTGGAATTACAAGCCGGTCGCCTTCATCAGCTACGGCGGAATGTCGGGCGGCATGCGTTCGGTCCAGATGGCCAAGCAGGTCGTCTCCACTCTTAAGATGGTGCCGCTGCCGGAGGCCGTGAACATTCACATGGTTCCGAAGTACTTCCAGGACGGCCAGTTCGTCCCGGAGGAGGCCCAGGAGAGCGCCCTCAAAAAGGTCCTCACCGAATTGACTCGCTGGGCGGCGGCGCTGCGCACGTTGCGAGTGACCCAGCCGGCGGCGGCTTAAGCTCGACCCCTCTCGCCGGCTCCGCTCTGTGCGCCGGCTCCGCTAAGTTTCTAGCGCGATTTGAACCGGTTACCAGCCCTGGGGCTGCTGCTCTGGCTGAGCGCTTGCAGCGTCACCTACGTGCCACCCCCAAAGGGAATTCCAGCGATCACCGAGCCAGCTCCGCCGCCGAGTGCGCCCACCAGCAAGGGCGAGGCGGCCGGGAACGTCGCCTGCCCGACCACGGCCAGTGCCGGCGCCGCCTACACCGGGTTCGGCGCGGCGGCCGCCGACTTCAACGCCGGCCACCAGGGTCAGAACCTGCTGGTCCGCTGCTCGACCGATCTCAAGGTCATCGTCCTGCAGCTCGACATCTCGCCGGCGAGCGACGCCGCCAACGCGCTGGCGATGGCCAGGGGGGAGCTGCCCAACGACCTCAAGCCGATCTACGACAGGGCCGCTCCGACCTGCCGGGACCTCCAGTTCCAGAGCGCCACCCTCAGGTCGATGCTCGGGGTGGACGATCCAGACGGCGTCGTCAACATCGAGCTGGAGTCGGCGCTGGCGCCGAACCTCGCCTACAGCGACAACAAGGTTGACATGGCCCTCATTCACCAGCAGTACAACCTGGGCGAGACCCAGCCCTGCATCCGCTGAACGAACTAGGGCCGGCTCAGCGACTGGAGCAGGCTTCGGGAGCTGACCGCGATCTCCTCGACCGCGACCTCGAAGGCTTCCTGGTTGCGGCGCGACGGCTGTCGGTAGCCGCTCACCTTGCGGACGAACTGGAGGGCGGCCGCGCGGATCTCCTCGTCGGTCGCCGGCTCGTCCCCCCGGCGGAGCGTCTTGATGCTTCGGCACATGAGAAGGAATTCTGCTTCAGACCGGCTCTTCGCGGGCGGCCAGGTCAGCCAGCCGGTCGAGCGCCGCGAGCGGTCCCTCGCGGACGACCGTGTCGCCTAAGGCCCGTCGCAGCGCCGGCTCGGCCCGGCTTGCCAGCACCGACCTCCGCCACGAGTCCAGCTGGAAGCGCCGGAGAGCGTAGGCGGTGACGAACTGGCGCAACTCGGGCTCCAGCCCGCGAAGGAGAGCCGCGTCGGCGGGCGCCAGCCGGACGGCCGGGGCAGCGTCGGGCGAGGTCGCCAGGAGCTGGGAAAGGCGGACCGGGGCTCGCTCGCGGACGACGACGGTGCCGGCTGCCAGGTCGCCCAGGCGCTTGCCGCGGCCGTTCCAGAAGAGCGCGATGATCCCGATTCCGTAGAAGAAGGGCAGGAAGTCCACGATCCGGACCAGGTTCCGGATCACGGCCTGGCTGAGCTGGATCGGCTCGCCCTGGTCGCCGACCACGCGGAGGCCGAAGGCGTACTTGCCGAGCGTCTTCCCGGACCAGACCGCCTCCGACACGGGGAAGTAGCCCCAGACGACGATGAAGCCGAGGATGGCGGCGACGACCAACGCCACGTTCACGTCCCCGACGACCCCGCCGATCGCAAGCCCGCTGACCAGGGCGACGACCAGAAGCAGGACCTGGAGGGGGAAGTCGATCATCTGGGCGAGGAAGCGGCTGCCCGGCCCCGCCAGCTGGTAGCCGAAGGTGACCAGCTCGGGGGTCGCGACGATCAGTTCGTCGCCGGTCGCGCCGGCAAAAGGATCAACCGCCACCGAGGACGGCAGTCTAACGTTCGGGGATCAGGGCCGACGAGTTCATTGCACGGCGGAGGGCCGACTGGGCGCGGCTTGAGGACCTTCTTCGTCGCGGCCGCCGGGGACGGCTGGGAGGCCTCGCGCCGGCCGAGGTGCTGACGCTCGCCGGCCTCTACCGGCAGGCGACGGCGGACCTGGCCCGGGCGAGACGGGACTGGCCCCAGGAGCCGATCACGGTCTACCTGAACCGGCTCGTCGGCCTCGGCTACTCCGTCGTGTATCGGCGCAGTGGCGACTTAGGCCGCCGTCTCGCCGAGTTCTACCTCCTCACGCTGCCGCGCACTTATCGCGCCGCCTGGCCCTTCCTGGCCGCCTCGGCCCTTCTCCTCTTCGGGCCCGCCCTGGTCGCCTTCCTGGCCATCCTGGCGAACCCGCAGTTGGCCTCTTCGATCGCGCCCCCGGACATCATCAGCGTGGTTCAGCACCACCAGACCTGGACCAACATCCCTCCCTCGGCGCGGCCCGCGATGGGCGGCCTGATCATGGCCAACAACATCAACGTGGCGATCCTAGCCTTCGCGCTCGGCATCGCGGCCGGGCTGCCGACCATCTTCGTGCTGATCAACAACGGCGTCAGCCTCGGCGGCATCTTCGGCCTCACGACCGTCTACGGCGTCCAGGGACTGCTGGCCGACTTCGTCATCGCCCACGGCGTTCTCGAGCTGTCGGTGGTGGTCGCTGCCGGCGCGGCCGGCCTGATGCTCGGCTGGGCGGTCATCGCGCCCGGGCCCTACCGGCGGGGTGACGCTCTATCACGCGCCGCCAGGCGAGCCCTCGTGCTCCTGGCCGGCCTGACGCCGCTCCTGGTCATCGCCGGGACGATCGAGGGGAACCTCAGCCCGTCGGCCGCGCCGACCGCCGTCAAGGCGGCTGTCGGGATCTCGAGCGGCATCCTCCTCTACGGCTACCTGCTGCGGAGCGGACGCGAGGATTCCAAAACGCCCGGCTAGTGGCTTTCGTTCGCGCTAGGCGTCACTCACACTGCCGCCACCAGTCCGTTCGAGGGGAGAAGTCTTCAAATGGCGGTTCACCGGGTCGGTGTCGGCGCGTTGCTCGGCTTTGCCCTGCTCTGCTTTTTCCTGGCGACGGTCGCTGATGCCTCGGTGCCGGGTCAGGGGCGGTGCTGACGGTCTCTCAACCCGGCCACGGCCTCGTGACGCAGCCCTTCACCGCCACCTTCACATCGGTGCAGCACTGCAGCGGGCAGGGCTGGAGCGAGGTGCGCTTCTACCTCGACGGCAACCCGGCAGGATCGGCCCTGCGGCTCTCATCCTGCTCGGCCACCCTGCAGGTGACGCCCTCCGCGCTTTCGCCGGTCCCGCAGCCAGGCGCCCACGCGGTGACGGCGAGCCTCGCCACGCCTGGCGGCACGCTGGCCAGCAGCGGCCTGTCGGCGACCTACGTCGTCGACGCGGCAACCGTCTCGCCCACGCCCACACCGACTCCCACGCCGACGCCAACTCCGACTCCAATAACGACGCCGACGCCGGCGCCCAGCTCGAACCCGACCCCGACACCCTCCGCGACGCCCACGCCGGCTTCGGGCTCGACGCCGACACCCGCCGCCTCCAACACTCCGGGTCCCGTTGCCACTCCTCAGAGACCGACGCAACCACCGGGTGGCCTCACCGCCGGGCCGACGCCCGGCCCGCAGTCCGCCGCCGTCCCCGGCCCCGGGACGGGCCTCGACATCGCCGGCGGGGCTGGCCTGCCGGGGGGTGCCATCGCCTCACCCATTGCCTGGAACCAGCTCCCCTACCTGCTCGGGCTGCTGGGCCTGGCCATCCTGCTGGCCGCCGCGCTGCTGGGCAGGAGCCTCACCGACGCGCAGAGGCGCAAGGATTAGAGGAGCGCCCGCTCCTTCAGCTCTAGGTAGCGCTCGACCAGCGCCGGGCTGAGCTTCCCGGCCGGCACGTCGAGCCCCAGCACTCCGCCCCGCCGGAGGGCCTCGAAGCTCTGGCGGCGTGCGGTCAGGAGCTCCTCCGCAGCGGCCCACTCGTAGGCCCGCGCCGAGCGGTCGATGGGGGCGTCGCGGGCCTCGATCAGCGCCGGGTCCTCCATCGCCACCACCAGCACCAGGTGCCGGCTGGAGAGCCAGAGTGCCTGCGCCACCAGGTCGCGGGAGGCGTTGGGGTCCAACACGTCGGTCAGCACCACGACTAGGGACCGGCGGCTGACCCGCCTGGCGACCAGGCTGAATGCCTCTCCGAAGTCGGGCTCCACGAACTGCGCCCGCACCTTGTAGAGGGCGCCGCTGAGCCGCGTCACCTGGGCGGCGCTGCGCTGCGGCGCCAGGAAGGAGTCGACCCGGTCGGTGAAGGCGACCAGGCCCACCCGGTCACCCTGCTGTTGCGCGAGCCAGCCGAGCAGGAGGGCTGCGTTGACGGCGTGGTCGAGCTTGCTGAGGTTGCCGGCCGGCGCCGTCATCAGGCGCCCGCAGTCGAGCAGGATCATCACCTGCTGGCCGCGCTCGGCCTCGACCTCGGTGGTCACCGGCTGGTCGCGACGGGCGGTCGCCTTCCAGTGGATCCGTCGAGGATCGTCGCCGGGCAGATAGTCGCGCAGGCCGGCGAACGCCGTCGCGGCGCCAGGCGGCCGCGAGCGGCGCTGACCGGGCCGGTAGGGCATCCCGCGCCTCTGGGTCAGCTGGTACTGCCGGATGGCTAGCACATCCGGGTAGACGGCCGCCGGCTGCTGGGCCGGGAGGCGGAGCTGCCGCATCCACCAGCCGTGCCGCCGCCAGGTCCGGATCTCGATCGGCCCGAACTGGAAGGCGCCTCGGTGGGGCGGCCGGACGGTATAGCCGATGATCCACTCGCCGCGCCCGTCGAGCCGGCCGCGGACCTCGCGCCGTCCCGGCGCCAGGGAGGCGGGCACGTGGTCGGCGAGGATCACTTCGAGCCCCGCGGCGAGGGGGTTGCGGAGGCCCACTAGGATCTCCTGCTCAGCGCCCAGTGAGAGCGGGTTGGGGACGTCGCGGGTCGCCTCCCAGCCCCTTCGCCCGGGCAGCGTGGCGGCGTCGCGGACGAGCAGGAAGAGGAGGATCAGCGAATAGGCGACCGCCGGCGCCCAGAGCAGGGGACCGAGCTGGACGAAGGCCACCAGCAGGCCGGCGCCGCCGAGCCCGAGCAACAGCCGGGGACGGGGGACCAGCCCGCGGACGGCGTTCAGCGTGGCGGCGTCACCTGGGCGATCACGCCCTCCAGCACGCTATCGGTGGTGTGGCCGGCGACCTCGGCCTCGGGCCGGAGCAGGAGTCGGTGCCGGAAGGTGGGGCGGAGGACGCCCTTGACGTCGTCGGGGGTCGCGTAGTCACGGCCCTCGAAGGCCGCCGCCGCCTTGGAGGCGAGCAGCAGCAGGACCTCCCCTCGAGGGCTGGCGCCGAGGGTCAGCTCGGGCGCGTTGCGGGTGGCGACCGCCAGGTCGACGACGTATCGCTTGAGCTCGTCGGAGAAGGTCACCCTGGTCACCTCGTCGCGCACGGCGGCCAGGTCTCCCGGGTGGACCACCGGGTTCACCCCGGCCTGGACCGGGTCCCGGAGCTGGACGCCGGAGTCCCACCGGCGGAGCACCTCCAACTCCTCCTCGGGGCTCGGATAGTCGAGCACCGCCTTGAAGAGGAAGCGGTCCTGCTGTGCCTCGGGGAGTGGATAGGTGCCCTCGTACTCGATCGGGTTCTGGGTCGCCAGCACGATGAAGGGATCGGGCAGCGCCTCCTGGTGGCCCTCCATGGTGACGCCGCGCTCCTCCATCGCCTCCAGCAGCGCCGACTGGACCTTAGCCGGCGCGCGGTTGATCTCGTCGGCGAGCAGCACGTTGGTGAAAACCGGTCCCCGGCGGATCCGGAACTCGCGCGATTGGAGGTCAAAGATGGAGGTGCCGACGATGTCGGAGGGGAGCAGGTCGGGGGTGAACTGGACACGGCCGTAGGCTAAGTCGAGGGCGCGCGCCAGGGACTTGGCTAGCAGCGTCTTGGCCACACCGGGCACGCCCTCCAAGAGCACGTGGCCCCCGACCGCGATGGCCAGGCCGCAGAGGCGGACCGCCTCCTCCTGGCCGACGACCGCCTTGCCCACCTCGGCGTTGAGGCCGGCCCGGAACTCGCTCGCCTTCATCTGCGCGCCATAGGGTAGGCGAGGTCATGGAGCCGCCGGGCCGCGGCCAGGAGCGCTCGGTCCGAGCCGGCGCCCCCGTCAGCCTGCGCCGCGGCCTCTTTGTAGTCGGTGGCCAGGGCCGGCGCGCGCCTCGCCATGACCTCATCGAGGCGGGCGAGGGGCACATCGCTGCGCAGTCCGAGCCGCGCCGCCAGCGCGCGGCGGGTCGCCTCCGAGACGACCTGGAGCGCGAGGGCGCTCCCGCCCGCCTGCCGGAGGAGGTGTCCGACCGCACTGGCGTACTCGGCGGCGGACCGTCCGAGGCGTCCTACCGGAGCCAGCCGGGGACCGAAGGCGCGGCCGCGGAGCACCAGACCGAGGAAGACCAGCAGGGCGGCCCCGAACAGTCCCTCGCCGAGCGGCTGCCGGGTCCAGTCGCCGGAACCGCCCGCGCCGAGGCCGTGGTGGAACTCGTCGAAGGCGACCGTGCCGGGGGTCATCGCCATCAGGTCGGCCGCCAGCCGCCCGTTATCGTTGGTTTCCAGCCAGCCGTTGCAGAGGATCTCTGGGGCGGCGACGCCGATCACGCGGCCCTGGCCGAGCGCCTCCTCGATCACCGTGGCGTCGCCGCCGGCGCTTTCGACCAGCACCGCCTGGGACGGAGTGGGGCGGTAGGGCTCATTGAAGGAGTCGTCGCCCACCGTGGTCACGCCGGCGAGGACCGGCGTCACCGCCGTCCCGTTCACTGGGGCCGGGTTGCCGCGGTGAAGGTCGAAGGCGAGGGCCAGGCGGGTGTCGAGCTGGTCGTCCGCGTAGACGAGGGTGCCTCCGGCCCGCACCCAGGCGGCCAGGCGGCCGGTCTCGCCGGGCGTGAAGGCGATCGGGTCGAAGACGAAGAGCGTCGCCGGCGGCCGCGGCAGGTCGAACGAGACGGTGATGGTGTCGACCGAGTGGCCGAGCGACCCCGCGTACTGGCTCAGGGCCGAGGTCCCGTTGGGCCCGTCGCTGAGCGAGCTGTGCTCGGGCGAGTCCTGCCGGGCCCCGTTCTGGGCCAGGATCAGGACCGCGGCCAGGGCCGCCAGCAGGCCGAGGGCCAGCCAGCCGCCGCGCCCGCTCACGCGGCCTCCGCCGGTCGGGTCAGGCTCCGGTGGCGCTCCGCCAGCTTTTCGAGCTGCCGGTACTCCGTCTCCTCCAGTGACCGAAAGCCGTAGACGGCCCGCTCGAAGGCGACCAGGAGGGGCCGCAATTCCTCCATCTCGCCACTGGAACGGAAGAGCTCGCGGACCGTCAGCGGGCTCGACTCCCAGTAGGGCTGGCCGCTGAGGTTGGTGGCGACGCCCGCCACCAGCGCCCGCACGGCGGCCGTCCAATCGCCCGCTGCCGCCGCCGCGTCCGCCGCCTTGAAGCGGTCGGTCGCGTGCCGTGGAACATCCTCCCGCGCCGCCTCCTGCGCTCGCGTAGCCCGGGTCAGACTCGTTCTCGCGATGAGACCGGCCACCCCCGCCGACAGCAGGCCCAGGAGGGCGATCACCGCCCAAAGCGTCCAGCTGGGCAGGGCTCCGAGCTGGAGGGTGGCGAGCCAGCCTAAGAGCTGGGTCAAGAACCAGTTCCAGAAGCGGTCCCAGGGCGACTGCTGGCCGAGGAGCCCCGAGTAGCGCGACTCGGAGAGGATCCGGTGCAGCGAGGCCTGGGCCTGGGCCGGGTTGGAGACGTCGCCGGGGCGGTCGACGGCCGCCACCAGCGCGTTGAGCCGCACCTCGGCGTCCCCGTAATCGGGCGGGTTCCGGCGGAGATCGGCGAGGATGGCCGGCTGGGAATCGCCGGTCTCCACCGCCAGGACCCGCAGCGCCTGCTGCGCCGCGTCGGAGCGCCCGTGCAGCCCCTCCTCGACGAAGCTCCTGGCCTGCTGCACGGCCAGTGCGTAGCTCTGCTCGTCAGCACTCGCGGCCGGCCCTGCCAGGGTGCTGGCGAGGAGCGCGGCGAGAAGGGCGGGGAGGAGCCGTCTCAGGGCTGCGGCTCCGGGCGCTGGGCGAGCTGGTAGGCGGTCATTTCGAGGTCGAACGCCTCCCGCCGCACCCGGGCGTCGAAGTAGATGAGGGTCACCGCCAGCGCCAGCAGGGGCTCCACCAGTTGCGTCATGAGAGATGCCACCGAGATGATCAGCAGCAGTCTGACCTCCACCGGAAGACCCGGGAAGACACCGGCTGCGGCCACGAAGACGCCGGCCAGCGAGGTCTGCAGCGCATATCCCATCAGGGCGGTGAAGAAGACGACGGCGAAGGTCCGCCAGAAGGCGCGGTCGGTCAGCGCCCAGCTCCGCTCGACCGCCCTGCCCAGCGGAGCCTGCTCGGTGAAAAGGGCGGGCACCGCGAGGACCAAACGGGTGAGGAGCCAGACCCCGAGCGGCGGGCAGAGGAGAGCGATGCTGGTCACGCCGTAAAGCAGGCTCAGCGCCCAGAGCGCCCAGTAGCGGCTGATCACCGCGCGTAGCGCCTGGCGGAACCCGGGCTGGAGGCCGAGGACGATCGCGAAAGCGGCGGCGAAGAGCGTCCCGGCCTGGAAGGGGACCAGGGCCAGCTGGACCGGGTAGGACAGGATAGCGATCACCAAGTTGAAGGCTCCCGTCGGTGACGGAGGGCCCCCCCGGGTCAGCGCGGAGGCGTAGAAGGACGCCGCCGAGGTCGCACCACCGGAGAGCAGGCTGAGCGTCACGCCGGGGATGGCGAGCCCGATCGAGATGCCCGCCAGGAGCGGGAAGTTGGCCCGGTAGAGGCGGAAGCTCTCGTCGAGGACGTCCATCAGGGTCATCGGCCGCAGGCGCAGGGCCGGGACCGGGACCGACATTGGCGGAGATGTTAGCCGCCTGGCTCGCCTCCTCCGCCTCTGGGTAGAATCTGACGGCGGCGCGGGCGGCTAGCTCAGCGGGAGAGCGCTTGCTTCACACGCAAGAGGTCGCTGGTTCAATCCCAGCGCCGCCCACCATCAACCCGGTTTCAAGATCAGATCCAGCGCTTGCTAAACACATTCACGCTGGTTCGAGGACCTTGAAATCGGGTTGAATATTCCGGTAGCAAGCGATAATATCCAGCCGTTTTGAAACAATCCGCCTCTAAACAGGCAAGGGCTCTCATCAAACTCAGGGCCAGCCCCTCGAGCCCCTCCAGCCTGGAAAGGCTGGTGGACGACTACCTGGCCTCCTGCCGGGCCCGCGGGCTCTCCCCGAACACCGTCGAGCAGTCCTACGCCTACCCTCTCCGGGGAATCCTCGTGCCCTGGGCGGAGAGGACCGGCATTGACGACGTCAGCGGCCTGGACCGCCGGGCGCTGGACCTCCTGAGCGGCGAGTTGTTAGAGCAAGGAGGGGCCAGGGGCCGCGGCCTGTCTCGCTACAGCATCCACGCCTACATGCGCGCCGTGAACCAGTTCCTGGGTTGGTCGCAGGCGGAGGGCGAGCCAGTGAGCGCCAAGGTCCAGCTGCCGCGCCTGCCGCAGAAGCTGGTCGACGTCCTTTCGAGGGACGAGATCGACCACCTCGAGGACGCCGCCCGGACCGAACGCGACAAGCTGATCATCCGGCTCCTGGCCGACAGCGGGATCCGGGTTGGCGAGCTGATCAAGCTCCGGACCTCGGACCTCATCGAGCGGGACAAGAAGCAGTTCATCCTGGTCCGGGGCAAGGGCTCCCGGGAGCGGCTGGTGCCAGTCCCCCGGCTGCACCGGCGCCTGCAGCGCCTGTCGCGAGGCCGACCCGCCTATGCCTCGTCCGACCGGCTCTTCCTCGGCCTCAAGCGCCGCGCGGGCTCGGACGAGGTCGAGCCGCTGACGCCTTCGGGTGTCCAGCAGATGGTCCGGAACACCACCACGCTGGCCGGCATCGAGAAGCGGGTCCACCCGCACCTCTTGCGTCACAGCTTCGCCACCTGGCAGCTGAGCCGGGGGATGAACCCGATCCAGCTGGCCGACATCCTCGGCCACTCGAGCCTGGTGATGATCCACAAGGTGTACGCGCACCTCAGCCCGGGCGACGCCTACGACGCGATGGTGCGTACGCTCGTGTCGGACGACTAGGGGCCGCCGGCCGAAAGAGCCTCAGGCCAGGTCGGGGTGCGGCACCGCCACGATTTTCAGGCTCTCGATCCCCTGGAAGTCTTCAGGATTGCATGTGAACAGGGGAAGGTCGTTCGCGATGGCAACGGCCGCGATCATCGCATCGTACGAGCGAGCGGCCGGCTTGCGGCCCGAGCGGCGCAGGGAAGCTGCGACCCGGCCGAAGGCACGGGCCGCCTGGGCGTCAAACGGCAGGGGGTCGAAGTCGGCCTCGACCTGCTGCAACACCGCCTGCCGGGACTCCTGCTCACCGCCGCTCGCGACCAGAGGGCCTACCGACAACTCGGCCAGCGTGATCGCGGAGATGAACGCTTCCTCGGGCAGAGTGGTCGAGTCTGACAGCCGTGGAAGCAGGATCACCGTGTTGGTGTCGAGCAGCCCGGCCGGGTGGGACGACCTCACACTCGTGGATCAACGACGCGATCCAGGTCTGCCTGGAGGCGGCGTGGATCGATCGCGGGCACTCGCGACCAGCTCGCGAGAAGACTGATCGCGCTCTTCGCCCGAGAGGGGAGCGGGCGCAGCTCGGCGACCGGACGGCCGTCACGGGTCACCGTCAGCCGCTCACCTGCCTCCACGCGATCGATGACGTCGCCACCGTGGTTGCGGAGGTCGCGAATCGAGATTTCGCTCATGATTTGCAGTGTATCACGCGTGAGACGGCCCAGTCCCTGCTTCGCAGATTGCGCGACAAGTTCACGCGAGGAGCTCTTCGGCGCCAACGATTACCGGCTGCCTCGTCAAGGCGGTCGCCAGCCTGCGAATCGTTGTCGTCGAGACCTGGTGCCCCTGAACTGCATGGCTCACGGTCGCTGGGCTGACTACGGCGTGATAGGCGAGGTCGACCCCGTCCCAACCGCGTAGGAGCATCTCCCGTCGCAGGCGCTCGGCGTTCACCTTGGCGGCCGCCATCAGCGATCCCGGCCGCGGTCGCGGCCGTGCTCGCGCTCCCAATCCCGTGCCATCCTCTCCGCCTCCAGGCGGTAATGGAAGGCGAGCCGGCGAAAGAAGCCGTTGACCATCGAGGCCGAATGCTCGAGCGAACGCTAGCGCTCCGGACGCGCGCGCTCCGGACGCGTCCTCCGCCGCAGGAGGTCGTGATTGTGATCGTCCCCGCGCTCCCCATCCCGGGCGGCGGAGCGAAAGAGCTGGTGGCTCATGGAGCGCTCGCGGGTGCGTTCCCCGCGCTGGCTCTCCAGCTCGTGGGTGAGCGACTCCTTCATGCGGGCAAGCCGACGTGGACCGATGCGCAACTCGCGGAAGCGGCCCGGCTCCTCCTCCCGCCGCGCCGCGAGGACCAGCGGCCGTCCCGGCCGCGCCGTCTCCTTCTCGTCCGACCTGGGCAGGATGGAGTAGCGGCCGGCCTCAGCCAGCAGCAGATCCACGCCATCACCCTGGTTGGTATCGCCGTCGATGAGCTGCACGACCTGGTGCTCAACGGCCTATCGGGCCCCGATTCCACCAACCCAAAGTGACCCCAACCCGTGGCCAAACTGGGGTCGACGGACGTCTATCAGACGTAGAGAGATAAGTCATCGTCGATGACGGGACGCATCCGGTGAGTCCCACCGTATCGGGACCTCGTTCGGCCGCTGATCAGTCGCGGTCCGTCAGCTCATTTCGGCGTCGCGTCGCGATCTCGACCAGCGTCTGAACCTCGAGCGCCGCCCGAGACACGCGCTGCTCGAGGAGGTCGTCTCCGACCTCAAGCTGGGTCGCCGCGGCCAGGTATACCCGGGCGTTCTCCAGCTGGCGCTGGAGCACCCGCAGGCCGTTGGCTCGATCGCGCTCGCGCGCGGCGGCGCCTGTGGGCGGCCCGACCAGAAGGTGGGCGAAGAGGGTCGAAAGCCGCAGGGGTGGCTTTGCAGCGGGAAGCTGGACGACCTGCTCGGCCCGAGACTCCCGCGGAAGCGAGTTCATCGAGCGTTGACTCGCTGTTGACCCGACCCGGAATAGAGTGGCCCGAAACAGAGCTCGTCCACGAATGTCAACCACGCTAAGCGGGAGGCCGTCAACGGAGAGTCAACGAAACCGCCTCGCGACCTATGCGATCTGGCTGTCCGCAGTCGGCGGGCCGGTGCTGCTGACCGCGGTGCTGGTCCGCCTGAACAGCCAGCAGCAGCGCGACTACGTCTTCCTGTACCTCGGCCTGGTGGCAGTGGTGGGCGTCGTCCGCGGCCTCTGGCCGGCGCTTTCCGCGGCACTGGTCAGCTTCCTGCTCGTGGACTGGTTCTTCGTCCCGCCGGTGGGCACCCTGACCATCGCGGACGAGCAGGACATCGCCAACCTGCTCGCCTTCCTCGGCATCGCCGGGCTTGTCGGGCTGCTGGCCAACCGCCGGCGCGAGACCCAGCTCCGGGCCGAGGCGTTGGCCCGCCAGCTCCGCGAGGTCAACGCCGAGCTTGTGCGGCTCAACAAGGAGCAGGCCCAGGCCGCCCAGGCCGAGCTTCGCTTGGCGCGGAGCGAGCAGCAGATCAGGGCACTCCAGGAGGCGGACCGGGTCCGCCAGGAACTCCTCGCTAACGTGTCCCACGAGCTCCGGACGCCGCTCGGGACGATCCTCGCCGAGAGCACCTCGGGTAAGCCGAACCGGGATCGGATGGAGACGATCGCCTCCGAGGCGAGGCGCCTCAAGGCACTTGTCGACGACATGCTGGACATGGCCCGCATCGAGGCGCGGGCGCTGCGACTGGAGCTGGAGCCGGTCCGGCTTGGCGACGCGGTCGCCGCCGCTATCGAGCGCCTTGAGCGGAACAGCCCTCAGCGCAAGGTGGACTGGGATCCGAGGGCGGGGGAGGCGGTCGTCCTCGCCGACTGGCACCGGGTCGGCCAGGTCTTAGACAACCTGCTCGCCAACGCCGACCGGTTCTCGCCGGAGGGCCGGCCGATCGCCATCCGCGCCGACCTGGAAAAGCCCGGCCTGGTCACGGTGAGCATCGCCGACCGGGGACCGGGAGTAGCTTCCGACCTGCTGGACAGGCTCTTCGAGCGCTTCGTGCGCGGCGAGAGCCAGGCCGGCCTGCCGGGCACAGGGCTCGGCCTGGCCATCGTCAAGGGCCTGGTCGAGGCACACGCCGGATCGGTCTGGCTCGAGGAGCCCAGGTCGGGCTCTGGCGCCGTCTTCCGCTTCACCCTGCCCTTGGCTGCCGACCAGCAATGACCCGGATCCTGCTGATCGAGGACGACGTTGCCATGCGGAACTCGATCCTCGAGATCCTCGAACAGAACGGGTACCAGGTCCGGGCGGCGGCGGACGGCGCTGCCGGCGTGCGCGAGCTGCGGTCCGGGACCTTCGAGCTCGTCCTCCTCGACATCGGACTTCCCTTCGTCGACGGGTGGCGGATCCTGGGCACACTGGAGGGCAAGCGTCTGCCATCGGTGATTGTGATCAGCGCCCGCGGTGAGGAGCAGGACAAGGTGCGCGCGCTCGACATGGGCGCCGACGACTACCTTGCAAAGCCCTTTGGCGCCGACGAGCTGCTGGCGCGACTCCGGGCGGTGATGCGCCGGGCCCAACCGCCGCCGGGACCGAGCCAGGTGATAAGCGCCGGGGGGGTCAGCATCGACCTCGCCGGGCAATCGGTAATGCGCGACGGCGTCGAGGTCCGACTCTCACCGACGGAGTACGGACTGCTCTCCGTCCTCGCCCAGAATGCAGGACGGGTGATGGACCATCGGACCCTCCTGAGAACCGTCTGGGGTCCCAGCTACGGCGACGAGCGCAACTACCTGCGGACGTTCATCCAGAGGCTGCGCTCGAAGCTTGAATCGGATCCGCGGCGGCCGGAGATCATCGTCACCGCCGGCGCCCGCGGCTACCGGTTCGGGCCTCCAGGCGCGACGGAGAATTCGTTGACGCCTCGTTGATCTCGCGCGCATAGCCTCAAGGCCGTGCCCCTCGATTTCTGGATGCTTGCCCTGGTCCTTGTCCTCAGCATCCTGAGCGTCCTCTACGTGATGGGCCTGGAGAAGCTGCCCTAGATGGCCGCCTACGTGGTCTGTGGAGTGGTGGCTCTGCTGGTCATCCTCTACCTCTTCGTCGCCCTGCTCTACCCGGAGCGGTTCTAGTCGATGGTCCTCGACCTGGTAGGGGTCGTCATCACCTGGATCGCGGTGGCGATCGGCGCCTGGTTCCTCGGCCAGTTCATGGTGCCCGTCTTCACCGGAGGGCGTGTCTTCCTCAGCCCGGTGCTGCGGCCTCTCGAGCGCGGCTTCTACTGGCTGATCGGCGTCAGGGAGGAGGAGGAGCAGACCTGGATCCAGTACACGGTCGCGATGCTGGCCGTGTCGGTGATCAGCTTCCTCTTCACCTACGTGATCATGCGGGTGCAGGACCACCTGCCCTTCAACCCGATGGGCTTCGCGGCCGTCCCCGCCGACCTCGCCTACAACACGGCGGTCAGCTTCACCACCAATACCAACTGGCAGAACTACACCGGCGAGACGACGATGTCGTACCTCTCGCAGATGCTGGCACTGGTCCTGCACAACTTCCTGTCAGCAGCAACCGGAATCGCGATGGCGATCGCCCTGGTGCGGGCCGTGAGCAGCCGGCAACTGAAGACCATCGGCAACTTCTACGTCGACGTCACCCGCGCGACGCTCTATGTCCTGCTGCCGCTCTCGATCGTCGGTGCGCTCTTCATGGCCTCGCAGGGCATCGTGCAGTCGCTCGGCAGCTACCCCGTCGCCCACACGCTGGAGGGTGTGCAGCAGGTCATCGCGGTCGGCCCCTTCGCGTCCCAGGAGGTCATCAAGGACCTCGGCAACAACGGGGGCGGGCCCTTCAACGCCAACTCCGCCCATCCCTTCGAGAACCCGAACGGGCTCGTCAACCAACTGGAGATCTTCCTCGAGCTGCTGATCCCCTTCGCCCTCGTGGTGACCTTCGGCAAGATGGTCGGGAGCATCAAGCAGGGGCTGGCGATAGGCGCGGCGATGGCAATCATGCTCATCGCCGGCACCGCCATCTCGATTGCCGCCGAGCAGGCCGGCAACCCCGCGCTCACGGCCGCGGGCGTCGACCAGGCGGCCTCCGCGACGCAGTCGGGCGGCAACATGGAGGGCAAGTCGGTCCGTTTCGGCTCGGTCTACAGCGCCATGTTCGAGGCGACCACAACCGGCACCAGCACCGGCTCGGTCGACTCGGGCCACGACAGCTTCACCCCCATCGGCGGAATGGTCCAGCTGGTCCAGATGGAGCTCGGCGAAGTCGACCCGGGCGGGATAGGCGCCGGGCTCTACTTCATCCTCGTCTTCGCAATCATCTCGGTCTTCATCGCGGGGCTGATGGTCGGTAGAACACCCGAGTACCTGGGCAAGAAGATCGAGTCCAAGGAGGTGCGGCTCGCGTCGCTGGCCGTGCTCGTCGACGTCGCCAGCATCCTCGGCTTCACCGCGCTGTCGGTGCTGGTGCCGGCCGGCCAGGCCGGCCCTTTGAACCCGGGTGCCCACGGCTTCAGCGAGATCCTCTACGCGTTCAGCTCGACCACCGCCAACAACGGCAGCGCATTTGCCGGGCTGAGCGGCAACACGCTCTACTACAACACCACGCTCGGGGCCGCGATGTGGATCGGCCGCTTCTTCGAAGTGATTCCGATACTCGCCCTGGCCGGAGCCCTGGCCGGCAAGAAGGTCGTGCCCGCGAGCGCGGGAACGCTGGGCACCGATACGCCCATCTTCGTCGGGCTCATGATCGGCGTGATCCTCATCGTCGGCGCCCTCACCTTCTTCCCGGCTCTCGCCCTGGGACCCATCCTCGAGCAGCTGCAGCTGGCCGCGGGCCACCTGGCCGGGTCGTGATGCGGGTTCAGACCCTCGACCCGGTGACGGTCAAGAAGCGCAACGAGCGGCGCGGGCGGAGCAGCCTCACCGACCGACGGATCCTCTACCCGGCGCTGTGGTCGAGCCTCCTCAAGCTCGACCCGCGCTGGCAGCTTCGCAACCCGGTGATGTTCGTGGTCGAGGTCGGCTCGGTGATCACGACGGTCATCTTCGTCGTCGACCTGTTCAATGGCACGCCCGGTAGCAGCGGTCCCAACAGCGAACTCTTCGTCGGCCAGATCACGACCTGGCTCTGGTTCACGGTCCTCTTCGCCAACTTCGCCGAGGCGGTCGCCGAGGGCCGCGGCAAGGCCCAGGCGGCGAGCCTGCGCCGCTCGCGCACCGACACCATCGGCCGCCGTCTGCGCGACGACGGCGGCGAGGAGCCGGTCCCGGCCCCCGACCTGTGCAAGGGCGATCGCGTGGTCTGCGAGGCGGGCGACGTGATCCCGGGAGACGGCGACATCGTCGAGGGCATCGCCTCGATCGACGAGTCGGCGATCACAGGCGAGTCCGCGCCCGTGATCCGCGAGGCGGGCGGCGATCGGACCGCCGTCACCGGCGGAACCAAGGTGCTCTCCGACCGGGTCGTGGTCGAGATCAGCGCCAATCCGGGGGAGACCTTCCTCGACCGGATGATCGGGCTCGTCGAGAGCGCCTCGCGTCGCAAGACGCCGAACGAGATCGCCCTCAACATCCTCCTCGCCGCGCTGACCATCATCTTCATGTTCGCGACCGTCACCCTTCAGCCCTTCGCGATCTACGCGGGCACCTCGGTGACGATCACCGTCCTCATCGCTCTCCTCGTCTGCCTCATCCCGACCACCATCGGCGCCCTTTTATCGGCGATCGGCATCGCCGGCATCGACCGCCTCCTCCAGCGCAACGTGGTGGCGCTCTCCGGCCGAGCGGTGGAGGCCGCCGGCGACGTCGACACCCTGCTCCTCGACAAGACCGGCACCATCACCTTCGGCAACCGGCAGGCGGCGGAATTCGTGCCCGCGCCGGGCGTCGACATGTCCCGCCTGGTCGAAGCGGCTGCCCTCTCGAGCCTCGCCGACACCACGCCCGAGGGCAAGTCGATAGTGAGCCTGGCCGGCCGGCTGGGCACCGATGTCACCGGCCGCGCCGAGAAGGAGATGGTGTTCGTCGCCTTCACCGCGACCACCCGCATGAGTGGTGTCGACTTCGACGACCGCAGCATCCGCAAGGGCGCCGACGACGCCATCGCCCGATGGTCCGAGCACGACCTGCCGGAGGCGGTGCGGGAGTCGGTGGAGCTGATCGGCCGCTCCGGCGGCACGCCGCTGGTGGTCGGCGAGAACCAGAAGGTCCTCGGGACGGTGCACCTAAAGGACATAGTCAAGCCCAACATCCGGAGCCGCTTCGAGGACCTGCGCCGGATGGGACTGCGGACGGTGATGGTCACCGGCGATAACCCACTGACCGCGGCTGCGATCGCGCGTGAGTCGGGAGTCGACGACTTCCTCGCCCAGGCGACGCCGGAGACAAAGCTGGAGCTGATCCGGAAAGAACAGGGAGTCGGGCGGATGGTGGCCATGACCGGCGACGGCACCAACGATGCGCCGGCCCTGGCCCAGGCCGACGTGGCCGTCGCCATGAACACCGGCACCCAGGCCGCCAAGGAGGCCGGCAACCTCATCGACCTCGACTCCGACCCGACCAAGCTGATCGAGATCGTCGAGGCGGGCAAGCAGATGCTGATGACGCGCGGCGCGCTGACGACCTTCAGCATCGCCAACGACGTCGCCAAGTACTTCGCGATCATCCCCGCCATCTTCATCGCGGCGTTGCCCGACCTCCGCGCGCTCAACGTGATGCAGCTGCACAGCCCCGACAGCGCGGTGCTGTCGGCCGTGATCTTCAACGCCCTGGTCATCGTGGCCCTGATCCCGCTCGCCCTCCGTGGTGTCGCCTACCGCCCCATCGGCGCGGCGGCGCTGCTGCGCAACAACCTGCTCATCTACGGGATCGGCGGGATCATCGCCCCCTTCATCGGCATCAAGGTCATCGACCTGATCGTCACCGCCCTGGGCCTGGGCTGAGAGGAAAAGCCAGAAATGCTTCGTTCACTCCCGTCGGAGCTGCTGAAATCCCTCCGCCTGACCATCGTCTACGCGCTGGTGACCGGCCTGGCATACCCGCTGCTGGTGACTGGTATCGCGCAGGCGCTGTTCCCGAGCCAGGCCAACGGCAGCCTGGTGACCAGGAACGGGCAGGTCGTGGGCTCCAGCCTGATCGGCCAGCAGTTCATCTCGGACAAGTACTTCCACGGCCGCCCCTCGGCGACGGTGGACCCGAACACCGGCAAGCCGCTGCCTTATGCCGCCAACAACTCTGGCGGCAGCAACCTCGCCCCCTCCAACAAGGCGTTGATCAAGCGCGTCTCCGGCGACGTCGCCAGCATCAAGGCGTCCGACCCCGGGGTCCCGTCCTCAGGAGTCCCGGTCGACCTGGTGACGACCGACTTCAGCGGTGTGGACCCCGACATCTCGGAGGCGGCGGCGCTAACCCAGGTCGAGCGCGTGGCCCAGGTCCGCGGCCTCGACCCAGCCAGGGTCCGAGCGCTCGTCGAAGCGCACGTTGACGGCCGGGTCCTCTGGATCTTCGGCGAGCCGCACGTCAACGTGCTTTCACTCAACATGGCCCTCGATGCGGGAGCCGCGGGTTAGCGGGGAAATCGAGCGCGGGCGGCTGAAGGTCTTCCTGGGCGCCACGCCGGGCGCTGGCAAGACCTACGCGATGCTGCGCGAGGCCCACCGGCTGGCGGAGGCAGGCCATGACGTGGGGGTCGGCTACATCGAGACCTACAACCGGCCGCGCACGGTCGAGCTGCTGGCCGGCCTGAACGTGGTCCCCCGGGCCAGGATCCCCTACAAGGGCACCGTCCTCGAGGAGATGGACCTCGACGCGGTCCTCGCCCGCCGGCCGGAGATCGCCGTGGTCGACGAGCTGGCCCACACCAACGTCCCCGGCCTCCGCCACGCCAAGCGCTGGCAGGACGTCGAGGAGCTGCGCGCGGCCGGAGTCGACGTCATCACCACTGTCAACGTCCAGCACGTCGAGAGCGTCAAGGACCTGGTCGAGAAGGTGACCGGGATCGTCGTTCGTGAGACGGTCCCTGACCGCGAGCTGGATGGCGCCGACGAGATCCAGTTCATCGACATCACGCCCGAGGCGCTCCGCAAGCGGATGCGCCACGGCAACATCTACGCCCGCGACAAGGTGGAGACGGCTCTCTCCAACTTCTTCCGGCCCCAGAACCTTGCCGCCATGCGGGAGATCGGGCTGCGCCTGGTGGCCGACTCGATGGCTCGCTCCCGGCAGGTCTTGCAATCGCCGGAGGACGTGCTCGTGGCGGTCTCCTGCGCCGCCTCCTCGGAGGACCTGATCCGGCGTGGCGCCCGCCTCGCGCGCCGTTTGGGCGGTAGCTGCCAGGTGGTCACCGTCCAGCAGGGCAATCCGAGGGAGGCGGAGATCGAGCACTACCGGGCGCTGGCCAGCCAGCTCGGATGTTCCTTCGCCGTGCTGGGCGGCAACGACGTTGCCGCGGCCGTGGTCGAGGCGGCCCTCGGCTCGGCGGTGGAGCACGTGGTGGTGGGGGAGATGGTCGCGACCCCGGGCTGGACGCGTCTCCGGCCGACCGTGGTGGACCGGATCGTCGACGGCCTGCCCCATTCGGACGTCCACGTGATCGCGCGGGTGGCGGGTTGAAGGCCGAGGAGCGGCAACGGCCGGATCCCCTCGCCGTGCTGCGCCAGGTATCGGCCGAGACGCGGCGGCGGACTCTCTTCCGCGTCTACCTCGGATACGCCCGGGGCGCTGGAACGACGACGGCCATGCTGGAGGAGGGCCGCCGGCGCGCCGGCCGCGGCACCGACGTGGTGGTCGCCTCCTACCGCGTTCACGGCGACCCCGCACTTGCGCTGTATGACCTCGAGGTGCTCGGCGCCGCCCGCAGGCCAGCTACGGAGCAGCGGCTCGATGTCAAGGCGGTCCTGACCCGAAACCCGGAGGTAGTCTGCATCGACGACCTCGCCGCTCCCGACGCCGGTGGCCGGCCGCGGCTGGAGGCGGTCGCCGAGCTGCTGGCGGCAGGCATTACCGTGCTCGGGACCCTCCACGCACTCTCGATCAGGAGCACGGCCGACGCCTTCGCGACACTGCTGGGCTCGAATCTTCCCCGACCCCTGGTCGAAGACGCCGCCCTGGAGTCGATCGACGAGCTAGAGCTGGTCGACGTCACACCGGCAGACTTGCTGGAGCGGCTCCGTGAGCAAGTGGTATTGCGGCCGGCCGACATGGCGGTGGCGCTCCAGGCGGAGCTCCGGCAGGCGGTGCTCGAAGGCCTCCGGGAGACAGCCTTCCGGATCATCGCCGAGGCCGCCGACCGGCAGCTGGTCGACTACATGCGGGAGAGCAAGGTCGAGTCGCCCTGGGAGGTCCGTGGCCGGATCGTCCTCTGCCTGCAACCGGAGGCGAACCTCGAGAGGAGAATCCGCCGCGCCTTCGCCTACGCCGCCGCACAGGATGCCAAGTTCACGGTCGTCTCGGTGCGGACAAAGTCCCAGACCGACACCGAGAAGGAATGGATGGGCGGCTGTGCGTCACTGACACATCAGCTCGGCGGTGAGTTCGTCCACCTCTACGGGCGGTCGGTCGCCGCGACCCTTGTCGCCTACATCCAGGAGTCACTGGCGACTGAGGTGATCCTCGGCCACCGCCGCCATGCCCGCTGGCTGCCCGGCGACACGACCAGCGAGGTCATCCGGCGCCTGTCAGGGGTTGACGTCCACATCCTCCGCGCCGATACCGATTGAGGCGTCCCGACCGGGCCTCTCAGCGAAGCGCACTGGCGGGCGCCCCACGAGGTCCGGCAGGTGGCCGGCGAGGGTCCCACGAGCTGGCCGTAGACGTGATTGCACCAATCCACCGGATGCTCCTATGGGTTGTCAAGCACCTGCAGGGGACCCGGCACAGTCACGGTCAGCCGAGGGCCCCATCCCCAGAAAGCCGAGCCCGATCCCAATCCAGGTACTGGGAGAGCTAAAGCGTCGCCTCGGCCATGGCCAGCTGCTCCGAAACCCTGAATTGGCGGTGCAGCCGACTCCTGGGAAGCAACATCGGGCACCCTCAGGTCGGTGTACCTATAGTCATTAACATTCCTTTGCAGTGGCAGAGTAGTTCCGCCCCGCCAAAGCGGAGGTCCGAATAAATGGTCGAAGCGCCGTCGAGTGGTGAGGGGTCGATCGAGTCGCCCGCCCTCAAGGTCGAACAGCTCACGAAGCGGTTCGGTAACCGGACGGCGTTTCAGGAAGTGTCATTCACGGTGGCGCCAGGCGAAGTGTTCGGCTTTCTAGGACCGAATGGCGCGGGGAAGACGACCACGGTGCGGACCCTTGGCACGCTCATAGCTCCCACATCGGGGTCCGCCAGCGTGGCTGGCATACCCCTGACATCGGGTAACGAACAGGAGATTCGCCAGCGCATCTCGATCATGCCTGAGAACCCGGGCCTGTATCAGCGGCTCACGGTCATTGAGAACCTTCAACTCTTCGCCGGCCTATACGGCCAACGCAACCCGGGTTCCCGCATCAGCAACGCCCTTGAAGCCGTCAACCTCACAGCGCGCGGCGGCGATCTGTGCGGCAGCCTCTCCAAAGGGTTGCGGCAGCGTGTGGGGCTGGCACGTGCGCTCCTCAACGATCCGGCGGTCATGTTCCTCGATGAGCCGACGTCAGGACTGGATCCAGTGGCGGCAGGCGAAGTCCACGATCTGATCATCGGACTGCGTCAGCGCGGGGTCACCATTTTCCTCACCACCCATCGCCTAGAGGAAGCGGAGCGCCTATGCGACCGGGTGGCCATTCTCAACACCACGCTGCGCTTGGTCGGTCGGCCTGACGAACTCCGTGACAGCCTATTCAGCAAGTCCCTGTTGGTAGAGACCCTGGCACCGCTGGCTGCGCCCGGTGACGTCTTCAACAGTGCAGAAGGCGTCGTGAGCTGGCGAACCGAAGGAGAGAGCAGCTACGTTTTGGACGTCGCCGATCCGAGAATGATCGCTCCGCAGGTCACCCGAGCTCTGGTCGCGGCAGGTGCCGATGTCGTCTCGATAACCGAGTCCCGTCACTCTCTCGAGGACGTCTACCTGCAATTGGTCGACGAGGACCCGGAGGCACCACGACGTTGAACCTCAGCTTCGGACGCCTGATTGCTGTACTCCGCAAGGAGCTGCGTGAGTACCGCCGCAGCCCCTTCATCCTCGTGACGATGGCGTTGCTCCCGCTCGTTTTTCTCGTGGAGCCCTTGATCACCATCTTTCGAATCAGCCCGTCGGTCAAGGCGACCAGTGTGGATACGGCGGTCGGAGCTACGTTCCTGGTGCTGTTGATTGCGCCCGCCCTGCTCCCTGCTGTGATTGCCGCCTACTCCGTGGTCGGCGAGCGTGAGCAAGGAACCCTCGAACCCCTGCTGACCACCCCGGTCACCCGCGAGGAGCTGCTGCTGGGCAAGGCCCTCGGTGTTGTCATTCCGGCAGTTGGCATGGCCTACGTCATTTTCGCGGTTATCCAGATCTGCGCCAAGCTCTTCGCCAGCAATCCAGCTGTGGTCTCGGACCTGGGACAAGGGCCGCATATCCTGGCGGAGATCCTCTTCGCGCCGCTCCTGGCGGGATGGTCGATCTGGGTGGGCATCGGTATCTCCTCGAGAGCGAGCGACGTGCGAGTTGCTCAGCAGCTGGGGACACTCTCGAGCATTCCACCGCTGGCGGTCGTGGCCTTGGTCTCTTTCAACGTGTTCACCCCGAGCGTCACCCTCGCAGTTGTGTTCGCGCTCGTACTGCTCGTGGCCGACATCATCCTGTTTCGCCTCGTCTCGGCGTTATTCGAACGCGAGCGACTCATCACAGGCGCTCGGAATCAGCGAGAGTCGAGCGGTGGTGGCCACGATCCCGCACCGGGTACGGTGCGACGGATACCGCGCTTAGGGGGTACCAGCGATGGGTGACGGAACACCCAGGCTGGAACGACTCGTCAGAGGAGGTAGGCGCAAGGCATGCCCATAGCTTCGCGACCGGTGGTCATGCTGGCTGGCATCCTGGGTGGTTCTGGCACCCACGTCATACAGATCACCATTCTCATCGTGGTGGCAGTTGTCCTAATGGGTTACTTCCTCCTGTCGCGCGTCCGCGATCGAGCAGGCGGCGGTGGCATCCGCGCCGCGGCAACGCCTGACCGAGCACGGGCGGGAGCGACGAGCGACGGTACTCTTAGGTTGGTTCGGACGTGGGGTGGGATCGGTGCAGGTGGACAGTGGGACATCGCAATCGATGGCATCGTGGTGGGGTCGATCGCCAACAAAGAAACCGTCGAAGTAGATGTGGCCCCTGGGCACCACACTTTGCGGCTCGGGTCCGGCAGGCACCGCAGCGGGGAGTGTTCGTTCGACGTCGCGCAGGACGAGGTCGTGGGCTTCAGTTGCCATGGACCGAGGTTCTGGCCGATGTTAGTGGCCGCCGCCATCAAGCCCGATCTCTGGATTTCGCTCAGGCGAGAGTGACGTCTCGGAGAGTGCCGGGGGTGGCGGCCACGTTCCGCCACCAAGCTGGAGTGCGACACTGGGTCGGTTGAAGTCGGTGGGTCAGCGTGTGGGCGGACAGCGCCGGGATGAGCAGATGCAAGCTCCTAATACTACAACGCTGGTTATTGACTAAACGAACCTGGGGCCATATGTTGGCCTGAAGCGGGGCCGCCAGTCTCACCATGCCGTCCACCACGGTGGTCCCGAGAATGAGGGCTGCCGAGATGACCGACGACGACGTCACTGCCCTGCTCCCGGCTCTGCAGGCTTTTCACGCCCGCTTTCATCGCTTCTTCTGCCGCAGCGAAGGTCGAACCTGGAGTGAGAAATACCTGGTGGGGCTGACGCTGCCGATTGAGCGCAAGAACGTGGAGAACATCACCGAGCAGGTTGGCGGCGCGCCGCGCAGGCTGCAGGAGTTCCTGAGCGACTCGCCCTGGGATGACGAGGGCTGCATCGGCGAACTGCAGCGCTTCGTAGGTGAGCAGTTTGGAGCTGGGAACGGAGTCCTGGTTCTGGACGACACCGGCTTCGCCAAGAAGGGGACCCACTCGGCGGGAGTGGGCAGGCAGTACTCGGGAACCCTGGGTCGCGTCGACAACTGCCAGATCGGCGTCTTCATGGACTACGCCAGTCCGCACGGGCACACGCTGGTTGACCGCCGTCTGTACCTCAACCAAGCCTGGCTTGATGACCCTGCCAAGCGGCACTCGGCCAAGGCTGGGTTGCCGTCTGGTGTCGGCTTCAAGACCAAGCTGGAGCTGGCCGGCGAGATGCTGACGGCGGCCCTGGAAAGAGGCCAGATGCCGTTCCAGTGGGTGACCGCAGACGCCGCCTATGGAGACAGCCACGACCTGCGCGAGCAGGTGGCGGAGATGGGCCGCTGGTATTGCTTCGAGGTGAGTCGGACAGCCGAGGTCTGGAGCAGCGCTCCTGGCTGGCAGGTGCCGCTTGCCAGCGGCAAGAAGGGCCGGCCCCGAACACGAGCGGTGCCGGGCCGCGAATCTCAGCCGGCGCAGACGGTGGCCGAGGTGGTGAGCGCTCTACCCGCCGGGCGATGGCTGCGACACCGGGTGACGGAGGGCGAGAAAGGACCCCGCGAGTACGAGTTCGTGCGTATGCGGGTGGTCGAGAAGATCCATCGGCGTCCCGGTCGTCCCGGCTGGCTGATGGCGCGTCGCAGCGTCGGCGCCGATGATGAGGCCGAGGTCAAGTTCTACCTCTCCAACGCTCCAGAAACGGTTGCCCTTGCTGAGATGGCCTGGGTCGGCTGCCTGCGCTGGGCGATCGAAATCGACTTCGAACTCGGCAAGGGCGAGATCGGGCTCGATCACTACGAGGTGACCAAGTACCGCGGCTGGTACCACCACATGACGCTCTGCTTACTGGCGCTCGCCTTTTTGAAGTCGGTGCAGTTCGAGTGGGGAAAAAAATGGGGAGATCGCGTCGGTTCCGGAAGTACGCCAGCTGCTCGAAGTGGTCCTTCCCCGGGTGGAGTGGAATCCGGAGCTGGCGATCGCCTGGTACCGCGATCAACAACGCCGCAAAGCTGCCGCCCGGGCCAGTCACAGACGGCGTTGGCTGCGTGAGCATCCGCTATGACTAACCAGCGTTGTAGTACTAGGAATCTGTTGAAAAAGTAGTGAGCTACGCGCGCGCGCGTGCGAGGCGCTACGATGTGCCTGGAACCTCCAGTCCCAGCTCACATCATCTCGGAGGCAGACATGCTCGGACGGCAAAAGGACCAGATGAGTCTGGCCGAGGCCCAACTCTGGAGCGGTCAAGACAAGCCGCTGGTGGAGTCGGGCTCCTTCCACGACCGCTTCGCCAAGGTGCGACCGACGATCCTCAAGGACGACGACTTCGCCCATTGGTTCGACCCCCAGATCGGGCGCCCATCGGTGCCGCCCTCGGTGGTGGCGGGCGCCTTCCTGCTGGCACTGCGAGAGGACTGCAGCGACCGGGAGGCGGAGCAGCGGATGCGCTACGACCTGCGCTGGAAATGGGCGCTGGGCCTGGATCTGACCGATAGCGGTTGCGACCACACCAGCATCTGCGTGTTCAGGGCTCGTCTGCTGGCGCATCAGGAGGAGGGCAAGCTCTTCGGGGAGATCGTCAGCCGGTCGGTGGCGGCAGGGCTGCTGCCCAAGCGAGCGGTACAGGTGATGGACTCCTCGCCGATGCTGGGAGCGGCGGCGGTTCAGGACACCTACAAGCTGATCCGGACGGCCCTGCACAAGCTCGTCAAGGGACAGGGCAAGGAGCTGCCGGTGGAGCTCAGACCTCGCTTGAAGCGGTACCTGAAGACGGGCAAGCCGGAGATCAACTGGGACGATCCGCAAGCCCGCCAGCGAGAGCTTGAGCAGCTCGTGGCGGACGCCGAGTTGGCGCTCAAGGAGCTGCCCGCGGAGACGGACAAGCCGGCCGCGGGAGCGGCGCGGAACCTGCTCCGGCAGGTGGCGCAGCAGGACGTGGAGACGGGCCCCGACGGCCGCGCTCGAATACGACAGGGGGTGGCCAAGGACCGGGTGGTCTCGACCGTAGATGCCGAGATGCGACACGGTCACAAGAGCTCGGCGGGGAAGTGGAACGGCTACAAGAAGCACGTCTGCGTGGAGCCGGAGTCGGAACTGCTGACGGCGGTGGCGGTGACGGCAGCCAATGTCGGCGACGGCCAGGTCGCCCTGCAGCTGCTGAGTAGTCAGCGGGAGGTCGGCCTGGCGCCCGCGGAGGCGGTCGGCGATATGGCCTACGCGGGAGGTGAGCTGCGAGCCCAGGCTCTGGGACAGGGCGAAGGTACGCTGCTGATCACCAAGGCTCCGACGCCCTCGCGGGACTACTTCGACAAGTCCGATTTCACGATCGATCTGGCCGCCGGCAGCGTGACCTGCCCGGGCGAGCAGGTGGTTGCCATCAAGTTCCGCCCTGGGCACGGTACGGAGGCCAAGTTCAACGCGGCGACCTGCGCCCAGTGCGAGTTGGCAAACCTATGTTTGCGCAATCCGGACTCCGGCCGCACGGTCACCATCCACCCCTACGAGGATCAGCTGCAGGCGGCTCGGGAGCGGCGCCAGGAGGCGGACTTCCCCGTGCTCCTCAAGAAGCGCCCGACGGTCGAGCGCAAGCAAGCGCACTGGAACCGGCGCGGTGGACGCCGAAGTCGCTACTTCGGACTGGCCAAGGTGCGGCTACAGGCCCTGTGGAGCGCGGCCGGCGTGAACCTCGACAGGCTGATGGTGATCGGGAGCGCGGTCAGCGCCTCGATCCTGGTCGCAGCGTAATGAACGGCAGCCTTACCGACCGCCCCAGGGGTCCTTCCCAGCGCCCCTGGCTACGCCTCAGGAGCAGTCCAGCCGCCCGATTCAGCGGTCTGGTTCTGCCGGGTCTGGCGCCAGCGCCGCTCAGCGCGCCGAATCCGCCTTTCTCAACAGATTCCTAGGTGGCAACGGGTTCAACACCGCCGCCGTGTCCAAGCAGGCAGGACAGGCCGGGCTCGGGGCGCAGTCGGGCAGCGCCTGGTACCCGGGAATCAACACCCAGTCCAACCGGGACTTCATCGCCCACTACAAGGCGAAGTACGGGGCCGATCCTGACCAGCTGGCCGCTCAGGCGTACACCGGCGTGATGATCCTGGCCGACGCCGCCTCGCGCGCCAACCTCACGTTCAAGGACGTGGCCAAGGACCGCACCAGCATGCGCGACGCCATGCTCGCCACCAATCTGAGCGACACACCTCTGGGTCCTTTCAAGTTCACCAGCAGCCATGACGTCAAGCAGACGATCTACGTCGTCGCCATGGACGGCAAGGGTGGCTTCACTCTCGTGAGCACGGTCCCGCTGTAGCCGGGGGGCGTCCCGCGGGGGGCGCCCTTTCTGAGGAGAGCCGATGGGACAGCAACTTCTCAACGCCATCTTCCTGGGCAGCATCTACGCGCTGTTCGCGGTTGGCTATACCCTCGTCTTCGGCGTCCTCGATGTGTTGAACCTCGCCCACAGCGCCGTCTTCATGCTCGGCGCCGTGGTCGCGTATTCGATCGTGGGCCTCCATGGCGGTCCCTTCTGGCTGGGGATGCTCGCCGCGCTCACAGTCTCCGCCGGGATGGGACTCGTGATCGAGTTCGTCGCGCTGCGACCGCTCCGGCGCCGGGGCGCTCCACCCCTATCGGCTTTGATCGCGACCATCGGTCTCGCCCTCATCATCGTGGCGCTGATCGAGCAGTCACATGCCGGTGGCTGGCTGGGCTGGCTGTGGCAGGACGGTGCCAACCCGGTTCGCTTCCCACCCGGCAGCGTCCCCAATCCCATCCTGCACGTGGCGGGGCTCATCATCCCCGGCGACGATATCGCCATCGGGATCGTGACGGTGGCCCTGATGCTGATCCTGGGCTGGATCGTCCGGGCCACCTCGGTCGGCCGGGCCCTGCGGGCCGTGGCTGAGAATCAGCGTGCATCGCGCCTGATGGGGATCGACGTCGATAGGTTGTTCGCCCTCACGCTCGTCGGCTCGAGCGCCCTCGCCGGCCTAGCCGGCGTCCTCTTCGGCCTCGCCCTGTCCGACATCGACCCCTATATCGGCCGCGACCAGGTGGAGTTGCGGGGTCTCGCCATCATCGTGCTGGGTGGAATGGGCAGCGTGACCGGAGCCGTGGTGGGCGGCTATCTGCTGGCTATCATCGAAGTCGCCGTTATCGTGGCCGGCTACACCAACCTGCGAGCCGGAGTCGCATTCGCAGCTCTCTTCCTGATGCTCGTCCTGCGGCCTCAGGGTCTGTTCGGCAGCCGCGTTCAAGAACGATTGTAAGTGGACTTCTTCGTCCAGCTGTTCACGGACCCGGCCAGCTTCTACAGCGGCCACGAGCTCCTGATCGCCCAGATGGGCGTCAACTCTCTGCTCGCGATCTCTATCTTCGTCACCCTCTACGCGGGCCAACTGACACTCGCCCAGGTGGGCTTCATGGCGATCGGCGCCTACACCTCGGTGATCCTCAACATCGACGCCAGGCTGCCACTTGCCGTGGGGGCCGTCGCGGGCAGCCTCCTCGCCGCAGTGGCGGCTCTGATCATCGGCCTGCCCGTGCTCCGACTGCGCGGAATCTTCCTAGCCATTGCAACCCTCGGTTTCGGCGAAGCCTTCCGCTTCGGAGTGCTGCTGAACCTTCCCATCACCGGGGAGGGACAGGGTCTGACCAACACCGGAGCCGACATCGAGGGCGGCATCGTGCCGGTCTGGATCTCGGTGGTCATCCTGACCTACCTGATCTTCTGCCTCACCCGCTCCCGGACGGGCAGGGCGTGGGCAGCCATGCGCGAGGATGAGGCCGCCGCTGCCAGTCAGGGCATCAACGTGGTTGCGATGAAGATGGCCGCCTTCCTCCTGGGCGCCCTCATCGCCGGTTACGCGGGCGCCCTCGACGCGCATCTGAGTTTCTTCGTCGACCCGACGGAGTACGCGACCCCAAGAGCTGTGGGCGTCCTCATTTTTGCTGTCGTCGGCGGCACGGGGTTCGTGCTGGGGCCGGTGGTTGGCGCCATCTTCCTGACTGCACTTCCCGAGATCCTGCGATTCGCGGCGGACTACAGAGACGCTGTCAACGGCCTCATTCTGCTGCTGATCATCATCTTCCGGCCCCAGGGCCTCGTGAGCCGAGGAGGACTGGCGATCATCCGCCCCCGATGGTGGCCGCTTGCTCGAAGCTGAGGGCATCAGCCGCTACTTCGGGGGCGTGAAGGCAGTTGACGGGGTCGACCTCAAGATCGAGGCCGGCAGCATCACGGGTCTCATCGGACCCAACGGCGCCGGCAAGACCACCTTCGTCAACATCCTCACCGGATACGTGCGCCCGCAGGCAGGGCGGATCCGACTGGAGGGCAACGACATCACAGGGCGGTCGCCGCACGAGATGGCAAGCTTGGGGGTGGCGCGCACCTTCCAAACGATTCGCCTGTTCCGCGACATGACCGTCCTGGAGAACGTCCAGGCGGGTATGCACCTGCGCCGCCCCGACGACCTGCTCGCCCATCTGCTGCCGCTACCCGCGCTCAGAGGAGAAGCTCGCAGGGCGGCGGCTGAGGCGCGTGAACTGCTGAGACGCGTCGGTCTAAATCCGGAGGTGGTCGGCGCCGCCCGCGCGTCACAGCTGTCGTATGGCGACCAGCGTCGCGTCGAGATCGCTCGTGCGCTCGCTCTGCAGCCCAAACTCCTGGTCCTCGACGAGCCGGTCGCCGGGATGAACCCCTCAGAGAAGGGGCGGATGCGGGATCTCATCGCACGTCTCCCCGACCACGGGGTGACTGTGCTGATGATCGAGCACGACATGCGACTCGTGATGGGCGTCTGCGACCACATCGCGGTCCTGAACTTCGGCCGCCGCATCGCGTCAGGCACACCGGCGGAGATCGGGGCGAATCCGGAGGTCATCACCGCCTACCTCGGCGCGGACTCCGAGCGCACGGCGCGCCCGGCCGGTACCTCCTTGGGTACCTCCTCACTGCTGAAAGTCACAGACCTCGACGTTTCCTACGGAGGCGTTCAGGCTGTGGCGCAAGCCTCATTTGAAGTCGGCGAGGGCGAGCTAGTCGCCCTGATCGGTCCCAACGGCGCCGGCAAGACGACGATCCTCAACACTCTGAGCGGCCTGCTTCGGCCCGACCGTGGCTCCATCGAATTCGCCGGCCACGCGATAACGGGAGCGCCCAGCCATCGCATCGTGCGAAGCGGCCTCATCCATGTGCCCGAGGGCCGTGAGGTGCTGGCGCGTCAGACCGTGCGTGAGAATCTTGAACTGGGCGCATTCACACGCCGCGACCGGCACGCGATCAGGGCCCAGGTGGACGAGCTTTTGACGCGCTTCCCGATCCTGCGCGAACGAGCCAGCCTGCCCGCGGGCCAGCTTTCCGGAGGCGAGCAGCAGATTCTGGCCATCGCTCGCGGCCTCATGGCACGACCTCGCCTGCTCCTGCTGGACGAGCCGTCTCTAGGACTGGCGCCACTCATGGTGGACCAAGTCTTCAGGATCATCGACGAAATTCGCACGGACGGCACCACGGTTCTACTTGTCGAGCAGAACGCCAGACGTGCCCTGCAGGCGGCTGACCGGGCGTACGTCCTGGAGTCGGGCAGGGTCGTTCTTTCGGGATCCGGGGCTGAGCTACTCGAGGATCCGAGGGTACGTGCGACCTACCTCGGAGCTTGACTCTTCGGGTTACGGCTGGGGGGCTGGACACCCGCTTGCTGACCCGACCGATGGGATGCCGCGACGAGCGGCCTCGATCACCGGGTAGGCGTCTCCTCCCGCGCCCACGTCGATGAAGAGCGCGGCGGCACTGCAGGTCTCCCAGACCTTCTCAAGCCGGCGCAGGTACGCCTTCTGCCAGCTCTCGAGCCGGTAGGGTCTGGCTCCGCCCCAGGGTCCGGTCGTACAAGTCGCGTTGGTGATCGTGCTGCTTCTTGGAGCTCGCATCGTCGTCCTCGAGAACCAAGAGCGGAATGCCGTCGACGACCTGAAAGCGATGCCCACCCTCGCATACGGCCTCCTCGCCGACGTGAACTTGGCGGCGGCAGCGAGGGCAGCGGAGGAGCGAGAGGAGGTCAAGATTCGCGCTGGACGCCGATCGCGGCTTCGCGTCCGCCTTCACCGGTTGAGGATCATTGCCAGTCGTCGCAGTACCAGGCGTCGCGGTCGTAGTCGAGGCTGGTGCCGGACTTCATTCGGAGCATGGTCGCTCCGACCCGGTAGCCCCGCTCCACCAGGGCCTCGAGGGCAGGAACGGCCGTGCCCGGCAGACGGGTCGAGATCGACTTGAAGCCCTCGGTGCGCGCCGCCTCTTCGCAGACCGCCACCAGCGAGCGGAAGGTGTCGGGGCCGTCGGCCGCGACAAGCGGGATGAACGCCTCTTCCGCGGTGACGTGGAAGGCGTCACGGACGTGCACTATCGCCAGCCCGTGGTGGGAGGCGAAGACGCGCCCGACGCCGCGTTGGATGGTGGCGCGGACCTCGAGGACCGGATCGAAGCCCGGGTAGAGGAAGCCGAGGTCGGGAAGTGGCAACCGTGGATGCTGGAGCGGCGCGGGCGCTGTCGCGGTTGACGCGGTCGCTTCCCGCTCCAGCGACTTCGTCAGCTGGACGCCCACCCAGCCGGGCTGGAAGCCGAGCTTGCTGTAGAGGTGGACATGGGCCGCGCTCTGGCCGAACGTCTCGAGGCCCATCAGGCGCACGCCGGAGGCCGACCAGAACCCGCGGACTTCCGCGACCAGCGCCTGCCCGATGCCCCTTCCCTGCATCGCTGTGTCGACCGCGAGCGGTCCGAACCAGCCCTGGCTCCCGCGGCGCACGGAAAGGATCGCCCCGGTCAGGCGGCCCGAATCGACCGCTACCAGGCAACCCTCAGGGTCCGTCGCGAGGCGCAGGGCCAGGCCGGCGGGTGAGAAGAAAGGGCGAGTCAACTGCTGGCCGGTCAGGCTGCCGATGACGCTGATGAAGGCGCCGTCGGCGATGGCGGCCACCTCCTCCAGGTCCGCGCCAGCCATCCGCCTGATCTCCAAGGAGCATGAAGGCTAGCGCTTGTTTCTCGACCGTAACCGGTGATGGTGGAAGTGTTGAGCGCTGCCCGGGCGCCGGAAGACGTTCGGTTCCCCCTCCCGGTGCGCGGCGAGATATGCCTCCGCTGCGGAGCGCGGTCGGGCGTCGCTGGCAGCGAGGTCGGCGCGCGCCACCGCGGCCGACCTCGCAAGGTGACGCGGGGGAAGGTGCGACCAAGACCGGGAGAGGCAAGCCTTTAGCTGCGAGCGGCGCAGGTGACCTACCCTTGGTGGCCCGACATGAAATTGCTCGACCTGTCTCAGGACTTCTCGATGCACACCCCGGCCTTCGCCAGCTACACCGGGCCCAGCATCAAGTGGGTCAAGCGGTTGGCTTTCGACAAGGCAGGCGGGCAGGAGATCACCACCACCCTCCACGTCTCGACCCATCTCGACGCTCCGGCCCACTTCCTGAGCGGCGGCAAGTTCATCGGCGACCTGCCCCTGCAATGGCTCGTCGGCACCGCCTGCGTCATCGACCTGGAGCGGATGGGCGTCGGCGACTACGACCTCTACGGTCCCGAGCACTTCGAGCACTGGGAGCAGGAGACCGGGCTCCGGATCGAGCCCGACGAGATCCTGATCATCCACACCGGCTACCATCGCCACTACCCCGAGAACTGGGCAGACCGATCGGAGGTGGACGAGACGAAGTACTTCATCCGCCACCCGGGTCCCACGCGCGCCTTCGCCGAGTGGGTGCTGGAGCGAAAGATCCGCTGGTTGGCCGTGGACGCGGGGAGCGCCGACCATCCCATGAACACGGTCATCCGGCGGCTTCGCGCCGACGAGGCCGTGAAGGCGGAGGCAAAGCTCGGCCGAAGCCTCGACGAGGTCTTTCCCGTCGACGACTACCAGCTCATGCACACGCTGCTCTTCCCGCACGACGTCATTCACATCGAGAACCTGGGCGGCGACATCGACCGGGTGCTCGACCGCAAGATCCAATTCGGATGCTTTCCCTGGCGGTTCCAGGGGGGCGAGGCGGCCTTCTGCCGGGCAATCGCCTTCCTGGCGGAGTAGCCCAGAGATGAAGCCGGCGCCGTTCGAGTACCACTCACCGGCGTCGGTCGCCGAAGCGCTCATCCTGCTGGCCGAGCTGGAGGACGCCAAAGTCCTCGCCGGCGGCCAATCTCTGATACCCCTGCTGAACTTCCGCCTCGCCCGGCCCGCCCACCTGGTCGACATCAACGAGATCGTCGAGCTGGGCCGGATCGTCGAGCGTGACGGTGGGATCGCGATCGGCGCCAACGTCCGCCAGGCCGACGCGCAAGCCGACCCCCTGGTCCGGAACCGCTGCCCGCTGCTGCCGGTCGCGCTGGGCCTGGTCGCGCACCCGGTGATCCGCAACCGCGGCACCGTGTGCGGCAGCCTTGCACACGCCGACCCGGCGGCCGAGCTCTGCGCGACCCTGCTCGCGCTCGACGGCCGCGTCAGGGCCCGCTCGCTGCGCGGCGAGCGCGTCATAAGCGCCTCCGACCTCTTCCTCGGTCCGATGGAATCTGCCCTGGCGGCGGACGAGCTTCTGACCGAGGCCTGGTTCCCCAACTTCGTGGGTCCGGGGGCGATCAGCGAGGAGGTCCGGCGCCACGGCGACTTCGCGATTGCCGGGGCAGTGCGCGCGGGCGACCGGCTAGCGGTCTTCGGCGTGGCGACGAGACCGCAGCTGGCCGATCCCGCGGACCCGACCCGCGGGCTGTCACCCAGCGCGCAGCCCGAGTGCAGCCCGGAGTTCCGGCTTCACCTGCTGGAGGCGGTGGTCGAGCGGGTGATGAAGGCGTGAGGGTCAACGGACTCGAGCGGCCGGACGCGACCGACCCGCGGCTGCTGCTCTCCGACCACCTCCGCCACGGCCTCGGGCTGACCGGCACCCATGTCGGGTGCGAGCACGGCGTCTGTGGTTGCTGCACCGTCCTGCTCGACGGCCACCCGGTCCGCTCCTGCCTGCTGCTGGCCGTCCAGGCGCGCGGCCACGAGGTCTCCACGGTCGAGGGGCTGGCTGCCGACGGGAAACCCCTCCACCCCATCCAGGTCGCATTCAACGAATGCCACGGGCTCCAGTGCGGGTTCTGCACGCCGGGCTTCCTGATGGTGACCTCGGCGCTCCTGGCGACCAACCCCGAGCCCAGCGAGGCCGAGATCGAGGAGGCGATCAGCGGCAACCTCTGCCGCTGCACCGGCTACGCCGGCATCCGGCGCAGCGTCCGCCGCGCCGCCGAGCTCACCGGTCGATGAGCACCAGGCTCTTCGGGGAGCGGATCGCGCGCAAGGAGGACGATCGACTGCTGCGCGGCCGCGGCCGCTTCACCGACGACATCGACGAAGGCGCGCTCGAATGCGCCTTCGTCCGCTCGCCCTTCGCCTCGGCACGGATCCGCTCCATCGACGTCACCGCCGCGCGGTCGGCGCCGGGGGTGGTGGCCGTCTACACGGCGGCCGACGTCCCCTTCGGCGATCGCGAGCTACCGCTGCTCATCCCCCACCCCCTGCTGACCAACCCGCGCACCCAAAGGTGCCTCGCCAGCAAGGTGGTCCGCTACGCGGGCGAGGCGGTGGCCTTCGTGATCGCGGAGAGCCGCTACCTCGCCGAGGACGCGGCCGACCTGGTCGAGGTGGACTACGAGCCGCTGCCGGCGGTCGTCACGCCCGAGGTGAGCGCCCGCGCCGAGCACCTCGTGCACGAGGACGTGCCCGGCAACGTCGCCGCCGATGTCACCCAGGTCGTGGGCGACCCGGACGGTGCGCTGGCCACGGCGACGCACCGCCTGGAGCGCCGGCTGCGGATGGAGCGGAGCGCCGCCCAGCCGCTGGAGGCGCGGGCGGTCTGGGCTCGCTGGGACGAGGACGAGAGAAGGCTCACGGTCTACAACTCCACTCAGTCCCCCACCTCGATCCGGGGCGGGCTGGCGGTCCTGTTCGGGCTGCCGGAGACGAGCGTCGACGTCATCGCGCCGGACGTTGGCGGCGGCTTCGGGCCCAAGATCATGCTGTTCAATCCCGACGAGCTGCTGGTGCCCTACGCGGCGATGCAGCTCGGCCGGCCGGTCAAGTGGACCGAGGACCGCCGGGAGCACTTCACCGCGGTCAGCCACGAGCGGGCGCAGGTGCACGAGGTGAGGTTCGGCTTCGACGGCGAGGGCCGGCTGCTTGCCCTGGACGTGGACTTCCTCCACGACGGCGGCGCCTACACCCCCTACGGGATCATCCTGCCGATCATCACCGCGGCCCAGCTGCCGGGCCCCTACCGGGTGCCCAACTACCGGGTCCGATTCCGCGACCTCTACACCAACTGCACGCCGACCTCGCCCTACCGGGGAGCCGGCCGCCCGCAGGGCTGCTTCGTAATCGAGCGGGTGATGGACGCCATCGCAGCCGAACTCGGGCTCGACCGGGCGGAGGTCCGGCGCCGCAACCTCGTCCAGCCCGACCAGTTCCCCCACGCGGTCGGGACGATGTGGCAGGACGGAGGGATGGCCGTCTACGACAGCGGCGACTTTCCCGAGCTGCTGCGCCGCGCCGTCGAGGCCCTCGGCCCAAGGCCGGAGGGCGGCGGCGTCGGGATGGGGCTGGCGATGTACGTCGAGGGCACCGGCGTCGGTCCCTATGAGGGAGCCCACGTCCAGGTGCTGGTCAGCGGCAAGGTGGTCGCCTCGACCGGGATCCCGAGCCAGGGCCAGGGACACGGCACCGTCTTCGCCCAGGTGGTCGCGGACGAGCTGGGGGTGGGCATCGAGGACGTGACGATCACCTCCGGCGACACCCGCCGCTTCCCGTGGGGCGTCGGCACCTTCGCTTCGAGGGGAGCCGTGATGAGCGGCAACGCGATGGCGATCGCGGCGCGGGCGGTCGCCGAGAAGGCGAAGAAGATCGCCGCCGAGCACCTCGAGGCCGACCCGGGCGACCTCGAGCTGGCGAGCGGCGAGGTGAGGGTCAAAGGGTCGCCCGGCCGCGCGCTCCCGCTTGCGGCGGTGGCGATCCTCAGCAACCCCCTCCGCTACGCCTTCGGCGGAGGCGCCGAGATCGCCACCCAGTTCCAGGCTCGGCCGGGCGCGGGGCCGCCGCTCGCGCCCGGTGATGCGCCGGGCCTGGAGGCGACCGGCTACTTCAGCCCGGTCAGCGGATCGACGTGGGCCTCGGGCTGCCACGCCGCCTACGTGCGGGTCGACCCGCGGACCTTCCGGCTGACGATCCTCAAGTACGTCGTCGTCCATGACTGCGGGCGGGTGATCAACCCGCTGATCCTCGACGGCCAGATCCAGGGGGGCGTGGCGCAGGGCATCGGCGGCGCCTTCTACGAGCGGCTGCTCTACGACGTCGAGGGACAGCTGACGAACGCGAGCTTCATGGAGTTCCTGATGCCCTACGCGACCGAGATCCCGGAGGTGGAGATCCACCATCTGGAGACGCCCTCGCCCCTCAACCCGCTCGGCGTCAAGGGCGCAGGCGAGGCGGGCACGATCCCCGTGTCAGCGCTGCTGGCGAGCGCGATCGAGGATGCGACGGGCCTCCGGGTCGACGAGATGCCGCTCAACCCGGACCGGCTCTACGAGCTCTCTAGGCCCGCGCGAAGCGCCACGGAAGGCTGATCCTGCCGCTGAGCGGGGCGAGCGCGTAGCAGGCGGCGACCACGACCAGGAGGTTGCGGTAGCCGATCAGCATCGCGGTGTACTCAAGCAGCCCGCCGACCACCGCACCGAGGAGGTCGGCGGCGAAGGCCTGCGGCGAGTCGCCGGCCTCCCGGAAACGCTGGGCAAAGACCAGGTTGGCGATGAAGACCGGCGTCAAGCCGAGCAGCACGCCGGCGACGAAGCGGGGAACGAAGGCCAGGCCGAGCAGGTTGTCGACCGGGATCAGCCAGGCGGCCAGGAGGGATGGGAAGAGCGCCAGGTAGAGGGGCAGCTGGGGAAGCACGCGGCGCCGGGAGACCTCGATCGCGGCCAAGATCGCGACAAGGACACCGATGAAGACCAGCGCGTTGACGAACCAGGTGGTTCCGAAGAGCAGCGCGAAGGCCACAACGTTCTTGGTCTCAAGGAGCAGGAAGGCGACGCCCATCAGGAAGAGGTCGGTTAGCCGACCAGCCGCCAGGGCCGGATCCCGACCACCAGCAGCGCGAGCAGGGAGCATCCGAAGATCAGCCCCACCGTCTCCCGGTAGAAGTCGGGAATCCCGTACTGGCAGACCCAGAGGAAGGGCCAGTCGTCGGTGGCCGGAACCTCTGCCTTGCCCGCCCAAGTGAGCATGCTGACGTAGGTCCGTGCCGTCTGGTGGGGAATCGCGTTCACGACAAGGTCCAATGGGGACCGATCACGCTGCCCGGTCAGGGGCAGCTGCTGAGCGTGGACGTCTCACCCCTACGACGACCCCCGCGTTCCTGCTGCAGCATCCCGCCGAGGCGGTCGACCAGCCACCGGTAGGCGTCGAGGGCGGGCAAGGTCAGGAAGACCCGCGCCAGGCCCTGCGCGACGGCCGCCATGCCAGGACGGTGCCGAGGTAGACGATCGGCAGCACCACCTGGGGCGGAACCGAGTCCTGGGCCTGTGTCGACCGGAAGATCAACGACGCGGTGGAGGGCACCTTGGCGGAGACCGGGATGCTCCGCGCGATCAGCATGTAGACGCCGAGGCAGAAGGGGGCGAGGCTGAAGAGGTCGAACCTCCGGCGCGCTAGCAAGAACCCCATGCCGATGCCGAGGAAGCTCGCCAGCAGCACGAAGTTGGTGAAGTAGCCGAGGTAGTAGATGTTGGAGCTGGTCCAGCGGATCAGCGCCAGCTCCAAGAAGAGGCTGAGGAAGCTGCGCGCCAGCAGCCGCCGAGCCCCGGTCAGCGGGGGCAGTCCGAGCGTCCTGCCCCGGGTTGAGATAGTCCCTTCGGCCAAAGGCTAGATTCCCTTCTGGCCGGCGATCAGGTTGGCGTAGGGCGGCGGTGGCAGCGCGGAGCCGCTCGACTGGGTGCCTGCGTACCAGGCTATCCACCACGCGGCGTAGGCGACGAAGAGGAAGCAGACGGCGCCACCGATGACCCTGCCGATCACGTCCCGGGAACTTTAGCCGCGCAGGGCCCCCAGACCGGCGCCCCAGTCGACGAAAGGTCGCTCCCGGGGCCCGTCACGGTGAAGCTCGACGATCGCGCCATCGCGGACCAAGACCCCGTAGTCCCGCTCCGCCGCCCCCTCGCTGACCCTCCCCTGGACCACGTCGCGGAGCACCAGCGCCGGGTCGCGTTCGAAGGGGTCTCCCCAGCCGCCGCCGCCGGTCGTCCGCAGCCGGAGCAGCGATCCGGCGGGCAACAAGAGGTCGTCGTTCATGCCGGGCAGAGCTTCGCCGCCATCAACGGTCGCCTGGTAGGGGAGACCGGCCATGCCGCCGTTGAGACCGTAGGGCCCGAGGACGGTGCGGTCGGCGGTGCTGACGAACCAGGCGTCGCGGAGAACCCGGATCCACTTGTCGTAACCGAGCCCGCCCCGCAGCTTGCCGGGGCCGCCGCTGTCGGTCGCCAGCGCCAGCTTTTCGATCCGCACCGGGAAGCGCGTTTCGGTGAACTCGGCTGGCAGGTTCTTGGAGTCGGGGACGATGTGGATGGCATCCGACCCGTCGGCGTAGAAGCGACCGCCGGAGCCGCCGCCCAGCACCTCGCGGAGCAGGTACCAGCGGCCGTCGGCGTCGGTGCCGTGGACGCCCCAATAGCGAATGGTCTCCTGGTCCGCCGGCATCCGCCCGCCGACCGCCTGGGCGAGGCACCCGGCGAAGACGCCGAGGAGGCGGAGGATCAGGAAGGAGCGAGCGTTGGTGGGCGCCGGGAAGACCGGCGTCACCAGCGTCCCCTTGGGCGGGAAGCGCATCTCGACGACCTCGCAGATGCCCTCGTTGATGTCGAGCTCGGCGGCGCGTTCAGGCGTCTCGGCGAGGTTGCGGAGGATGCAGGCGATCCACTTCCGCAGGAAGAGTCCGTCGGCGTAGTCGCCGGCGTGGTTGATCGGCCCGATGGCCTGCGGGCCGGTGCCGGTCAGGTCGCAGACGATCCGGTCGGTGGTCTTGGTCATCGTCATGTGCAGCTCGTGGAGTCGCTTCTCGGTCACCCCATCCTGCTCGATGTAGTCGGTGAACTCATAGACGCCATCCGGGATCCGGGGCAGGATCTCGCGCCGGAAGCTGTTAGCGCAGCGGTCGAGAAGGGCCTCGAAGCAGGCCTCCACGGTTTCGACGCCGAACTTCTCAAAGAGGCCACGGAGCCGCCGCGCGCCCATCCGGCAGGCCGCCACCTCGGAGTCGAGGTCGCCGGCGAACGACGCGGGTGTCCGAGAGTTGCGGACGATGACCCGGTAGAGGTCGTCGTTGCGGACCCCGGCGCTGAAGAGCTTGACCGGCGGCACCATCAGGCCCTCCTGGTAGGCGCTGGTGGCGTGAGCAGGCATCGAGCCGGGCACCATCCCGCCGATGTCGTCGTGGTGGCCGAAGGCCTGGACGAACGCGACCACGGCTCCCTCGTGGACCACGGGCACCGTGGTGGTGAGGTCGGGCAGGTGGCCGACCGACCCCTCCGAGAGGTAGACGTCGTTGTGGTAGTAGACGTCGCCCTCGCGCATCGTCTCCAGGGGAAAGTCCCTGACCACCGGCTGGACCATGGCGCTGTAGGAGCGACCGGTGAGCTTGCGGCAGCGGGCGTCGTGGATGCCGGCCCGGTAGTCGTGCTGGTCGCGGATCATGGGCGAGCGCGCCGTTCGCTCGATCGCCGCCTCGACCTCGGCTTCGATCGAGGCGAGGGTCCCCTCCACGATCTGAAGGGTGATCGGGTCGACCTTCTCGGTGATCATCGGCGGAGCAACAGGTTGGCGTGACGGTCGACCTCGAACCGGAAGCCCTTTTCGACAATGGTCGTGGACCCGTACTCGTCGACGATCGCTGGCCCCTCGCCGCCGAATCCGGCCGGCAGCTCCTCGCGCTGCCAGAGCGTGTAACCGCCGCGGCTGCCCGACGGCTTGGGAGTCCCGGTTGCGGCCGGCGCCGCCGCCTCCAGGTCGGGGCGGTCGATCAGCCCCAAGCCGGTCACCTTCCAGTTGACGAACTCGACCACCTCCCCGCTCCGATAGGCGTAGCCGTAGGTGCGCTCGTGGGCGTCGTGGAAGGTGGCGACCGCAGCGGCCGGATCGAAGCGGCCGCCGACCGTCAGTGACAGCTCGTGCGCTTCTCCCAGGTAGCGGGCCTCGACCGAGCGGACCAGCGAAGCCCGCTCGGCGGGCACGCCCTGCTCCGCCAGCGACGCCTCCGCCGCCTCCTCCAGGGCCACGAAGACGTCCTCGACGCGAGCTGAGTCCACCGCGTCGTCCCGCATCACCAGCGTCGCCACGTAGTCGTCCTTCAGGTCCACCGCGAGGAGCCCGAAGGCGGAGAGGTTGCCCGGGCTGGGGGGCACCAGGACGGTGGTGAGGCCGAGGATCTCCGCGATCCGGGCCGCCTGCAGAGGGCCCGCGCCGCCGAACGCGACCAGGACGTCGCCGCTGTGGTCCACCCCCCGCTTCACCGTCAGCTGGGTGACCGCGTTGGCCTGGCCGTGGGCGGAGAGCTCGAGGATGCCCTCGGCCATCCGCCGCCGGCTGAGGCCGAGCCTCTCGGCGAGTCCGTCGATCCCTCGCTCGGCGAGACTCCGGTCGAGTCGCACCGCCCCTCCCGCCAGCCGCTCGGGGAGAAGGCCGATCACCAGCGCGGCGTCGGTCACGGTCGGCTCGGCGCCGCCCTTGCCGTACGCCATCGGGCCGGGCACGGCGCCGGCCGAGCGCGGTCCCACCCGGAGGCCGCCGTCGGGCCCGACCCAGGCGATCGAGCCGCCGCCGGTGCCGACCGAGAGGATGTCGATCATCGGCAGCCGGACCGGGAACTGCCCGATCCGCCCGTCCTTGGTGAGCCGCGGCTCGGCTCCCTCAACCAGGCAGACGTCGGTCGAGGTGCCACCCGTGTCGATGCTGATGACGCGCTCGAAGCCGGCCTGGCGGGCGAGCCAGGAGGCCCCAAGGGCCCCCGCGGCCGGACCGCTCAAGGCGGTCGCGATCGGGCGTCTCAACACCGCCGCCGCGGGCAGTACTCCACCGTTCGACTTCATGATCAGGAGCGGAGCGCCGGGCGCCCGCTCCCGCAGCCCCGCCGCCGCCCGCTCCAGGTAGCCGCTGACGTGCGGCTTGACGAACGCGTCGACCAGGGTGGTGACGGCCCGCTCGTACTCGCGGTACTCGGGCCACACCTCGCACGAGATGGAGACCACGCAGCCCGGGTGCTCAGCCAGGAGGATCTCGCGCATCCGCCGCTCGTGGCTCGGGTTGGCGTAGGAGTGGAGAAAGCAGATCCCCACCGCGTCGATGCCGCTCTCCCGGGCCCAGCGCGCCGCGGCGCGCGCGTCCTCCTCGTCGAAGGGCGTCAGCACCTCGCCCCGGAAGTCGAGGCGCTCGGTGACCTCGCGGACGCGTTCGAGCGGGACGATCCGCTCCGGTTTGACCCAGAAGTAGGAGTTGCCGTAACCGCTGGGCACACTCTGGCGGGCGATCTCGAGCAGGTGCCGAAAGCCGCGGGTGGTGATCAGCGCCAGCCGGTGAAACCGCTCCTCGAGCATCGCGTTGGTGGCGACCGTGGTGCCGTGGGCGATGCTGGCGATCTCGCCCTTCACACGGGCAACACCGTCAGCCAGCGAGCGGGCGGGATCGTCCGGGGTGCTGGGGATCTTGAACTGGGAGGCATGCCCCGACTCGTCGAGAACCACCAGGTCGGTGAAGGTGCCACCGGTGTCGATACCGACGCGCACTGCCATTGTGCGCAATTAAACCCGCATGCCCTTGCGGGCGGACTCGCAAAGTGGTTCATTTGCCTGCACTCCGGAGGTGGCTGGGAGATGAGATCCAAGACCGTGCTGCAGGGCCCGCGGCTGGGCTGGCTGCGCGCCGCCCTGCCGGGCGCGGCGCTGGTCGCGGTGTCGCTGATGCTGGCCGTCCTCTTCGGTGTCCTCGACGCTGCCCGCTACGGCGGCCTGAAGGACTTCTTCACGCCCGACCCGGTGGCTGCGGCCGGCGTACTGGCGATGGTCGGCGGCGCCGAGGGCGTGACCATCAGCATCGTCATCGTCGCCGTCGTCTTCGGCATCCAGATGACATCCTCGCGCTACTCGCCGCGGATCATCGCCCTTTTCACGCGCAACCTCTGGAACGCCCTGGTCCTGGGCATCTCGCTCGCCTCAATCCTCTACACGTTCTTGATCCGCGCCGAGGTCAAGCCGAATTACGTCCCGATGTGGAGCGTCGCCGCGGCCGAGGTGCTGGCACTGGTCAACTTCGCCATCCTCCTCCCCTACGTCGGCTACATCTTCGAGGTGATGCGGGCCGAGACGCTGGTCGAGAGCATCCGCCGCCGCGCTGGCCGCGAGCTCCGCGCCGCCGTCGCCGGTCGCGACGTCGCCTCGCACCGCCGGGGTCTGATGACCGCGCTGGCGCAGGTGACCGACATCGCGCTGGGCTCGATCCAGCTCGGCGATATGCCCGTCTGCGTGCTGAGCATCGAGGTCGCCGGGCGTTTCCTGGCGGACGACTACATAAAGGTGAAGTCGGGCTTCGCGCCGAGCTGGTTCGTCGTCGGGCACGCCCACCTGCCGGGGGCCTCCGACCAGATCGTGGCCGAGGTCAACCGAGCCCGGACCTGGGTCGAGTACACAGTGCTCTCGAGCTTCGTGGACATGGCCGGGCTGACGCCGGTCTACCGCCGGGAGGCGATGTACGCGATCTCGCTAGTCACGCGCGACCTCGGACTCGCCGCCATCGCCGCCGGCGACCACGAGGCCGCCGAGCTCTGCGTGCGCTTCTTCAACACCTATCTCCGGGTCGGCCTCAACCGCGCGTCGCCGACGTTCGCCTCCTCGATCATGAACGAGTACCGGCGGCTCGCCATCGGCAGCCTCGAGTGGCGACCCGACCTCGCCGTCGAGGCGGCCGCCCACCTTCTCAGCTACGGACGCCACTTCGACCAGTTGGGCATGCCCGCCATCTTCGGTGCTGCCGCCGAGGACGTGGCCGACCTCGCAATCGAGGCCGAGGTGCGCGACCACGGGGTGACCCAGAGGCTGGCGCGGCTGCTGGTGGACAACCTCGCCGAGCTGCTGCCCGACGCCCGTCCAATCGGCCTTAACGGGCTTTTCAAGGCGGTGAGCAAGCTAGCCTTCTGGGCCATGGCCGCCGGCAAGACCGACGTCGCGGAGATCCTCGTCGCCGGCATCGCTGCCGCTCCGCCCGACTTCGTGGAGGCGGCGCTGAACCGGATGGAGACCCTTCGCGATGGGCTCTTCTGGGAGGTCAACGAGCGGGTGGTCGCCTTCGACTGGGTCGACCCCGACCTGCGCAGCCAGATCCCCGCCCTGCGTTGCGCCCTGCGTGAGCGCGGCCGACCCCAACCCGTTGATGGTGAGCAGCCGGGGAAGCCGATCAGCGGCGCGAGGGACCTGGTCCAGCCCGTCTAGCGCGCCTAGCGCGGCGGCGGCAGCGAGGCCAGCAGGCTGGCGAGGGCGACCACTCCCGCCAGCGCCAGGGCCTCCGGGCGGCCCGAGCGCAGGCGGCGGAGTCCAAACCAGGCGGCGGCGAGGGCGGCGGCCACGGCGAGCACCTTGATCGCCAGGGTCAGCCCGTAGGCGCTGAAGGCGAGGTCGGCCGGCGAGCGCAGGTGGACCAGGGCCAGCAGCCCACCACTGACCACCAGCACAGCGACCGCCGTCCCGGCGAAACGGCCGAACCGGGCCAGCAGCGCACCTCGGCCGCGGACTCCAGGAAGCGTCACCAGCAGGCCGGCGAAGCCGCCCACCCAGGCTGCCATCGACGCGACGTGGACGGCCGTCAAGAGGTAAGCGACGGGTGCCGGGAGGCCCCTGATCGTGTGACCGGCCAGCCCGTCGACGAGAGCCAGCGCGGCACCCAGAGCGAGCACCGACCATCCGCCCCTGCCGCCGACCTGGCGGAGCGCGCCGAGGATCCCCCAGAGCAACAGTGGCGCACCGAGGCGCAGCGCCAGAACCCGCCCGAAGGCCGAGCCCAGCACGTCCGCCATCGAAGCCGGGTCGAGGCTACCCAAGCTCGCCGCCTGGCCGGCCAGCGCGACCGGCTCGGCCGCCACCAGCAGCAGGATGCCCGCGTTGACCAGCCTTCGCAGCCGCGGCGCCGGATCCGGCTCGCGAAGCACCAGCAGCTGGAAGGCGAAAGTCCCGAAGGCGAGCGCGAAGCCGATGAAGTGCAGCCAGCGCCCGAGCGCCTGGAGCAGCAGGCCGAGGGGCGCCACCGAGCCGACGTCGGCGCCCGTGGCGAGGCCGGCCGGCGCCGGTCCGGTGTGGCCGACGCTGTAGGTGTAGGTCCCGCGCGAGGGATGGGTGTCCTGGGCCACCACCCGCCACTCGACCAGGTAGGTGCCCAGCTCGGTGGACTCGACCGCGACCGAGAGAGAGTCGCCGGAGGCGACGGCGGTGCCGCTGACCAGCCGCCCGGAGGGCGAGACCACGTCGATGCCGCGGCCGAAGGCCGTCACCGGCTCGCTGAAGGTGATCCGCACCACCGGCGGCGGCTGGGCCAGGACCGAGCCGAGAGCCGGCTCGACGGAGACGACGGTCGCGTGGGCGGCGGCGCCGGCGGGCAGCAGGCTCAGGAGGATCGCCAGGCCCAGCAGCGCCGGGCGGATCCGGCTCAGTATCCTGCGGGGGCCTCGACGAGACGGGGCGGCCGCGCCACCTCGGTGGGCTCGCGGGCGATCCGGATGACCAGCCCGCAGGCTATCAGGCAGAGAAGGCCGGCGCTGATGAAGGTCACCTGGTAGTCGCCCAGCCACGTCCGCAGCGCGCCGGCCGCGAAGGCAGCCATCGCCGCGCCGAACTGGTGGGCCGCGAAGATCCAGCCGAAGATCATCGGCCCCCTCTGCTTGCCGAAGATGGAGGTCGCCAGGGCCACCGTCGGCGGCACGGTGGCGACCCAGTCGAGGCCGTAGAAGACGATGAAGACGATCAGGCCGAGAAAGCTGGAGCCGAGCACGAAGGGCAGCAGAAGCAGCGCCAGCCCGCGCAGGCCGTAGTACCAGAAGAGCAGCCAGCGGCTGTCGAAGCGGTCGGTCAGCCAGCCGGAGCCGATGGTGCCGACGATGTCGAAGACGCCGATCACGGCGAGCAGGCTGGCCGCGGTGACCTCGGCGATCCCATGGTCCATCGCGGCCGGGATGAGGTGGGTGCCGATCAGGCCGTTGGTGGTGGCGCCGCAGATGAAGAAGCTTCCCGCCAGCAGCCAGAAGGCGCCCGAGCCGACGGCCAGCCCCAAGCCCTGGAGGGCGGTCGCGAAGGGGTTGCCGGTCGCGGCCGGCGCCTCCTCCTCGGTCGCGCCGTATGCACGCAGACCGACGTCGGCGGGCTTGTCCCGGAGGAAGAGGAAGACCAGAGGGACGGCGAGCAAAAGCGCTCCGGCGACGGTGAGGGACGCCCAGCGCCAGCCGACCGTGACCACCTCGGAGGCGAGGACCGGCAGGAAGATCAGCTGCCCGGTGGCCCCGGCTGCGGTCAGCACCCCGACCAGCAGGCCCCGCCGGGCGACGAACCAGCGGTTGGCGACCACCGCGGCCAGCACGCTGGCCATACAGCCGGCGCCGACGCCGACCACCACGCCCCAGAGCAGGTAGAGCTCGACCAGGTTGGTCATCACGGTGGTCAGGCCGACCCCGACGGCGATCGTCAGCAGGGCGCCCAGCACCACCCGGCGGATGCCGAATCGAGCCATGAAGGCCGCGGCGAAGGGCCCGATCAGGCCGAAGAGGACGAGGTTGATGGAGACGGCAGCCGAGATCTCGGCCCGGTTCCAGCCGAAGTCGTGCTGGAGCGGGACTATCAGCACGCCCGGGGTGGCCCGGGTGCCCGCGGCCGCCAGCAGGGTCACGAAGGTGACCGCCGCAACGATCCATGCGTAGTGAAGACGGCCGGAGACAACTCGGGCAATCACTTTTTCGAAGATCTTGAAGCATCGGCGGGGCGCTGGGATTCCCTCGCCGAGAAGATCAGACGATGACGGCGGCCTTTGGCTTCGTGAAGGTCAGCTCGCCGGTGGAGACGTCCACCTCGACCGTGTCGCCCTCCCCGAAGTCCCCGGCCAGCAGGCGCATCGCGAGCGGGTCGGCGACCAGCTTCTGGATGGTCCGCTTGAGAGGCCGCGCACCGTAGACCGGGTCCCAGCCGCGCTCGGCGAGGAGCGCCCGCGCGGCGTCGCTGACCTCCAGCGTCAGCTTTCGCTGGGCGAGCCGGTGGCGAAGCGAGTCAAGCTGGATCTCGACGATGGCTGCGATCTGCTCCCGGCTCAGCGGACGGAAGACGATCACCTCGTCCACCCGGTTCAGGAACTCGGGCCGGAAATGCTCGCGGAGGACTTCGGTCACCGCGGTGCGCGCCTGCTCGAAGTCGCGACCTGCCAGCTCCTGTATCAGCTGCGATCCGAGGTTACTGGTCATGACCAGGACCGCGTTCCGAAAGTCCACGGTCCGGCCCTGGCCGTCGGTCAGGCGGCCGTCGTCGAGCACCTGGAGGAGCACGTTGAAGACGTCCGGGTGCGCCTTCTCGATCTCGTCGAAGAGGACCACCGAGTAGGGCCGGCGGCGGACGGCCTCGGTCAGCTGACCGCCCTCGTCGTAGCCGACGTAGCCGGGCGGAGCGCCGATCAGGCGCGCCACCGCGTGCTTCTCCTGGTACTCGGACATGTCGATCCGGACCAGCGCGCGCTCATCGTCGAAGAGGAACTCCGCCAGCGCGCGGGCGAGCTCCGTCTTCCCCACGCCGGTCGGGCCAAGGAAGATGAAGGAGCCGACCGGCCGGTTGGGGTCGGAGAGGCCGCTGCGGGAGCGGCGCACGGCGTTGGCGACCGCGGCGACCGCCTCCTCCTGGCCGACCACCCGGTCGTGGAGCCGTTCCTCCATCGTGATCAGCTTCTGGACCTCACCCTCCAGCAACCGCGAGACCGGGATCCCCGTCCAGCGGGAGACGATTCCGGCGATGTCGTCCTCGTCCACCTCCTCCTTCAGCAGCTGCTGGCCGTCCTGGCTCTCCTGAAGCTTGAGGTTGGCCGCCTCCAGCTCGGACTCCAGCTGCTTGGTCTCGCCGTACCGGAGGCGTGCGGCGCGTTCGAAGTCGGCGGCGCGCTCGGCCCGCTCGGCCTCGTGGCGCACCTGCTCGAGCCGGCCCTTGAGGTCGCGGATGCGGCCGATGAACTCCTTCTCGCGTTCCCAGCGGGCGCGCAGCGCGTCACGCTTCTCGGCGAGGTCTCCCAGCTGCCGCTCGAGGGCCTGCAGGCGGTCCTTCGAGGCCCGGTCGCTCTCCTTGGAAAGCGCCTGGCGCTCGATCTCCAGCTGGCGGATGGCCCGTTCGGTCTCGTCCAGCTCAGTCGGCATGGAGTCGATCTCCATCCGGAGACGGGCGGCGGCCTCGTCCACCAGGTCGATCGCCTTGTCGGGCAGGAAGCGGTCGGTGATGTAGCGGTCTGAGAGCACGGCGGCGGCGACCAGCGCCGAGTCCTTGTAGCGCACGCCGTGATGGACCTCGTATCGCTCGCGCAGCCCGCGGAGGATGGAGATGGTGTCCTCCACCGAGGGCTGGTCCACCTGCACGGGCTGGAACCGCCGCTCGAGGGCGGCGTCCTTCTCGATGTGCTTGCGGTACTCGTCGAGCGTGGTTGCGCCAATGCAGTGCAGCTCGCCACGCGCCAGCATGGGCTTGAGCATGTTGCTGGCGTCCATGGCACCTTCGGCAGCCCCGGCACCCACGACGGTGTGCAGCTCGTCAATGAAGAGGATGATCTGGCCCTCGGCGCCGGTCACCTCCTTGAGCACAGCCTTTAGCCGCTCCTCGAATTCGCCCCGGTACTTGGCCCCGGCTACCAGCGCCCCCAGATCGAGCGCCACGATCCGCTTGGACTTCAATCCCTCGGGCACGTCACCGTTCACGATGCGCTGGGCCAAACCTTCGGCGATGGCGGTCTTACCCACACCCGGTTCGCCAATGAGCACCGGGTTGTTCTTGGTGCGCCGGCTCAGCACCTGGATCACGCGGCGAATCTCCTCGTCGCGCCCGATCACCGGGTCGATCTTGCCCTTGCGCGCGGCATCAGTGAGGTCGCGCCCATACTTCTCCAGGGCCTGGTATTTGCCTTCGGGATTGGGGTCCGTGACACGTTGGTTGCCGCGGATCGCTGTGAGCACGCCGAGAATGGCATCGTGGCTGATGCCCTGCCCACGCAACAACCGCGCGCCAGGCGCATCGGTTCGCGTGTCGGCGAGAGCCAGCAGCAGGTGCTCGGTGGAGACAAACTCATCCTTGAGGTTCTGCGCCTCCTGCTGGGCCAGCTCGATGGCACGGCGTAGGCTGGGTGCCATGTGCGCCTGCTGGCCGGAGCCGTACACCTTAGGCATGCGCTCGATCTCGGCCGTCAGCTCCTTGAGCAGGGTGTCCGGATCGCGGCCCAGCTTCTGCACGATTTGCGGCACCACGCCATCGGTTTGAGACAGCAGGGCGGCCAGCAGATGCTCCACGTCCACCGTGGCGTTGCCATGCTGCTCCGCCAGGGGTTGCGCATTGACGATGGCGTCCTGCGCCTTCTCAGTGAATTTCAGCTGTTGCATGTTAGCAGTATAAAAGTTGAGTGCTTATCTGTCAATAATTCCAAGGTGGCCGTCTCGGCTTCGACGGCACGCGCATAACGCAGCTTGCTTCGCGCCCGTTCTGTCTGCTGCGATGAGTGCGGCGCTGCCAGGCGAATTCTGGCACTTTGGGCGGGAGGCCGAGCAGCGGGTCGAGCGCGTACGGCGCTACCGTTCGGTGCATCCGGGCCAGGGCTTTGGCCCCGTGCTGCGCCGCCTTCGGCTGCGGCAGAAGGTTACGCAGCGTGCGCTCGCTTCGGCGCTGCATCTGCCGGTGGCAGAGGTTGGCCTGCTGGAGACCGGCAGGCGGGGGCCCGGCAGCTTCGACGAGATCCTGTGGCTGGGCGCAGCCCTGGGCCTGAACGTGAGTGAAACCAACCTGCTGCTGCGCGCTGACGACCGGCGTGAGCTGGATGAGGAGGAGCGCATCGTCTTCATTCGTCTCCGGCTGCAGCTGGCGTATCCCTTCATCGAGCCCGTGGAGGCAGGAATGGAATCGTGCTTTCGTTGTGGCAGCGCCCTACGCGGCGAGCGGCGCTGCCCTCGCTGCGGCCAGCCAGCACACCTCTAGCGCCGCCTCCGCGGCCACTAGAAGTTCGGCCGGAAACCTGCCGCGGCGGCCGGGGTGGGGTTCCTCCAGAGCGTCGATTGAGCTCGCCAACTGTGGCGACAGGGGATCGGCTGAGGGCCGCCAATGGCTTTCCAGCCGAACTTCTAGCCAGACAGCAGGCGCTGTACGCGGTCCAGGATTCGGGCGGCAACATCGCGCTTGGCCAGCAGGGGAAGCTCCTCCACCGGGCCGTCGCGTCCCAGCAGCAGCACGCGGTTGGTATCGGTCCCGAAGCCGGAACCCTCCTCTAGGACGTCGTTCGCGGCGATGAGGTCGAGCTGCTTGCGCCGCAGCTTATCCTGCGCGTTGGCCAGCAGGTCGTTCGTTTCGGCGGCGAAGCCGACTTTTATTAACGGCAGGTGGGCGATCGATGCCAGGATGTCCGCCGTGGGCTCGAGGTCCAGCGTCAACGCGGCGCCATCTTTCTTGATCTTGCGGTCCGCAATTTGTCGGGGCCGGAAGTCAGCCACGGCGGCGGCCATCACAATGAGCTGCGCGCGGGGAGCGTGCTCCTGCACCGCCGCGGCCAGCAGCGCGGCGGTCGGCGCGGCAACCAACTCCACTCCGCCGGGCAGGGGAACGCTTACGGCGGCGTGGACCAGTGTCACCAGCGCGCCACGCCGCAGCGCCTCCTCGGCAATGGCGATGCCCATCTTGCCGCTCGAGCGGTTGCCCATGTAGCGCACGGGATCGATGGGCTCTTGCGTGCCTCCGGCCGTCACCAGCACGCGCTTGCCTGCCAGGGGACCCGGCTCGCCGCCGGCTCTGCCGGCCAGCACTGCCTGCACCTCGGCCACAATCGCCTCGGGCTCCGGCAGGCGCCCCCAGCCCACGGCGCCCGAGGCGAGCCGCCCGTGCAAGGGCGGCAGCACGTGCACGCCCCGGCCGCGCAGCAGGTCCAGGTTGGCTTGCACGGCCAAGCTCAGCCACATGTGATGGTCCATGGCCGGCACCAGCAGCACGGGGGCTGGCGTAGCCAGTACGGTGACGCTGATCGGGTCCTCCGCCAGCCCGTGCGCCAGCCGGCCAATCATGTTCGCCGTGGCTGGTGCCACCAGCACCAGGTCCGCTGCGCGGCCCAGCTCCACGTGGGCGATCTCCGAGCGCTCGTCCAGCGCCAGCGCATCCGTGAGCACAGGCCGGCGCGTGAGCGCCTCGAACGTGAGCGGGCCTACGAACTGGGTGGCCGAGCGGGTCATCGCCACGTCCACGCGCGCGCCGGCCTGGGTGAGGCGCCGCGCCAGCTCAATGGCCTTGTACGCGGCAATGCCGCCGCACACGCCCAGCAGCACGCGCTTGCCGCTAAGCTCGCTCATCGCCGAAGCGCCTCGCAGGCCAAGCGCAGCCCCTCCAGCGTGAGGTTGGGGTTGACGACATCGATGGCGGCGGTGAGAGGCCCGTAAAACTGCGCCTCCCAGCCGGTAGCCACCACCGCTTTCACCGGCCCCAGCTCCGCCTTGAAGCGCGC
>DATLQT010000041.1:0-7550 GCA_035535055.1 Candidatus Dormiibacterota bacterium
CTCGCCTCCTTCGGCATCGCCATTCCTCCCGGGAAGGTGGCGCGGACTCCGGAGGAGGCGGCGCAGGCCTGCCGCGAGATCGGGCCGGTCGCGGTCAAGGCCCAGGTCCCCGTCGGCGGGCGTGGCAAGGCGGGCGGCATCAAGCTGGCCAAGACGCCCGAGGAGGCCGCCGCGGCCGCCGGGCAGATCATCGGGATGGACATCAAGGGCTTCAAGGTGCCCCTGGTCTACTGCGAGGGCGCCCTCGACATCGCGCAGGAGATCTACCTCGGCTTCACCGTCGACCGTGACAACCGCGCCAACATCCTGATGCTCTCCTCGCGCGGCGGGATGGACATCGAGGCCGTCGCCGAGGAGGCGCCCGAGTCGATCGCCCGGCTCTACCCCGATCCCTGGATGGGCCCTCTCGACTTCGAGCTCCGCCGCCTGGTCTTCGAGGCCGGCCTCGGCGCCCACGCCGCGGCGCTGACGAAGGTCATCAAGCAGCTCTACCGGGCGATCCCCGAGCAGGACGCGATCACCGCGGAGATCAACCCGCTGGTCGTCACCGGCGATGGCCGCATCGTCGCCGGCGACGCCAAGCTGGAGACCGACGAGAACGCCGCCTTCCGGCACAAGGACCTCGAGCAGCGCTACGCGGAGGTGCTCGAGGGCGACCCCTACGAGGTCGAGGCCAAAAAGCGTGGCTTGACCTACGTCGCCTTGGACGGCGAGATCGGCGTCATCGCCAACGGCGCCGGCCTTTCGATGGGCACCCTCGACCTCGTCCAGCGCGCCGGCGGCCGGGCGGCGAACTTCTGCGACATCGGCGGCGGCGCCAAGGCCGAGGTGGTCCAGAACGCGCTCGAGGTGATCCTCATGAACCCGGGCGTGAAGGGCGTGCTGATCAACGTCTTCGGTGGCATCACGCGAGCCGACGAGGTCGCCCGCGGCGTGGTCGAGGCGCGGCGAAACCTGAACATGAAGCTGCCGCTGGTGGTCCGCCTCTCGGGCACCAACGAGACGGAGGGCAAACAGATCCTGCGCGACAACGACATCGAGCCCGGCGACAACGGCTGGGAGGCCGCCCAGAAGATCGTGGGGATGACCCGATGATCCTCCTAGACCGCGACTCAAAGGTGATCGTCCAGGGCATCACCGGCCGCGAGGGCGGCTTCCACGCCGAGCGGATGAAGGAGATGGGCACCGCCCTGGTGGGCGGCGTCAGCCCCGGCAAGGGCGGCGGCGAGGCCGTCGGGGTGCCGCTCTTCAACACCGTCGCCGAGGCGGTGATCGCGACCGGCGCCAACGCGACCGGCATCTTCGTGCCGCCGCCCTTTGCCGCCGACGCGATCATGGAGGCCGCCGACGCCGGCATCGAGCTGATCGTGTGCATCACCGAGGGCATCCCGATCCAGGACATGATCCGGGTCAAGGCCTACCTCAAGAGCTTTCCCAAGGCTCGCCTTTTGGGCCCCAACTGCCCGGGGCTGATCACGCCCGGGGTTGGCAAGATCGGCATCATCCCGGCCCAGATCTCGAGCGCCGGCCAGGTGGGCCTGGTCTCCCGCAGCGGGACCCTCACCTACGAGGCGATGTCCGCGCTGACCAGGGCCGGCAAGGGCCAGTCGAGCGTCGTCGGCATCGGCGGTGACCCAGTCCTCGGGCTCTCCTTCTCGGATGTCGTGGCCCTCTTCGAGGCCGACCCCGACACCAGCCACCTGGTCCTGATCGGCGAGATCGGCGGCTCCGACGAGGAGCATGCGGCCGAGATGCTCAAGGACACCCGGCTCAAGGTGGTCGCCTTCATCTCCGGGCGGACGGCGCCGGAGGGCAAACGGATGGGCCACGCCGGCGCCATCGTCTCCGGCAACCGGGGCACGGCCAAGAGCAAGGTGGAGGCCTTCGAGGCGGTCGGGATCCCGGTCGCCGAGACGACCGACCAGCTGGTGGATTTGCTCGGCTGAGGTGATCTCGGTCGCGGTCACCGCGCAGGACGCCGAGGGCAGGGTGCGTGACACCTTCCTCGGCCTGGGGACCAGCGCCTGGCTCGGCTACACCTACCTCTACCCGACCCTGGCGTTCGCCCACAGCACGCTGCCCACCTGTCCCTTCCTGCTCCTGACCGGCCATCCCTGCCCCTTCTGCGGCGGCACCCGTTCTTTCAGCGCGATGTGGCGGGGCGACATCCTCCACGCGGCCCGGCTCTACCCCTTCGGCCCGGTGCTCTTCCTGCTCGCGTTCCCGGTCGCCATCTACGGCCTCTGGGCGTTGACCACGGGCCGGTCGGTCTCGATCACGCTGCGCCCCTCCATCCAGAAGGCGATCACGGTGGTCGGGGTGCTGGCGCTCGCCGCCAGCTGGTCCCTCAAGCTCTTCTGGCTCGGCAATTGAACTTCGACCTGTCCGAGGAGCAAAAGCAGGTCCGCGACCTCTGTCACGAATTCGCCGACGAGGTGGTGGCCCCCGCCGCCGAGGAGCTCGACCGCGAGAGCACGTTCGGCTACGAGGTGGTCCGCCAGATGGGCGAGCTGGGCCTGTTCGGGCTGCCCTTTCCCGAGGAGGTGGGCGGCCAGGGCGGCGACTTCCTCAGCTACTGCATCGCCATCGAGGAGATCTCCCGCGCCGACGCGGGGGTGGGGATCACCCTCGAGGCCGCCGTCTCGCTGGGCGCGGCGCCCATCTTCAACTTTGGAACCAAAGAACAGAAGGCGGACCTCCTGCCCGACCTCCTCGCCGCCCGCAAGCTGTGGGCGTTCGGCCTCACCGAGCCCGACGCCGGCTCCGACGCCGGCGGGACCCGCACCCGCGCCGAGCTGGCGGGCGGGGAGTGGGTGATCAACGGCTCCAAGCAGTTCATCACCAACTCCGGAACCGACATCACGGCGGGGGTGACGATCACCGCGCTGACCGCCAAGCGGGAGGGTGCTCGCGGGGAGATCAGCGCCATCATGGTGCCGCAGGGCACGCCCGGCTACACCGTCGAGAAGTCCTACCGCAAGCTCGGCTGGCACTCGTCGGACACCCACCCGCTCACCTTCTCCGACTGCCGGGTCCCCGAAGCAAACGTGCTCGGCAAACGGGGCGGAGGCTACCGCCAGTTCCTGCACACGCTGGCGGGCGGCCGGGTCGCCATCGCGGCCCTGAGCGTGGGGCTGGCCCAGGCCTGCCTCGACGCCTCGCTCGCCTACGCCCGGGAGCGAAAGCAGTTCGGCAAGCCGATCTCCAGCTTCCAGGCCATCCAGTTCAAGCTCGCCGACATGGCGATGGAGGTCGAGCTGGCCCGGACCATCACCTACAAGGCGGCCTGCGCCTACGAGTACACGGGCGAGTCGTCGCCCGAGTTCCGCAAGCTGGCCGCGATGGCCAAGCTCTACGCGTCGGAGACCTCAAAGCGGGCCACCGATCAGGCGGTCCAGATCCACGGTGGCAACGGCTTCATGGAGGAGTACCCGGTGGCGCGCTACTACCGCGACGTCAAAGTCAACGAGATCGGCGAGGGCACCAGCGAGGTCCAGCGGATCCTGATCGCCCGGGAGCTGGGGCTGTGAGCGCCGAGGTGAGGGTCGTCCGCCCCGGCGATCGCCGGCCCGACGTCGGCAGCGGCGCCATGGCCCGCGAGGCTGCGGTCTCCGGCGTCATCTGTGGCGCCGAGAAGATCTGGGTCGGGCATGTCGTGCTGCCGCCGGGGATGAGCTCGGGGAAGCACCACCACGGAGAGGCGGAGAGCGCGATCTACGTCATCTCGGGCCAGGCCCGGTTTCTGACCGGCCCCGACGGCGACCAGGTCCACGACGCCGGACCGGGCGACTTCATCTGGGTTCCGCCGCACGTCCATCACGTCGAGATGAACCTCTCCGACACCGAGCCGGTGGTCATGGTCGTCGCCCGCTCGACCCAGGAGACGCTGGTCTTCCCGGTCGACTGAGCTGCTGTCCGGCCACGTATTCGGGGAAGCCCCCCTCCATCTCGGCCTGGACGTCGTCGCGGAGGAGCGCGAGCTCGCGCTCGGTCGGCGCCGGCGTCGCGCCGGCCCCGGGGCGCACTGGCAGCTCGAAGCCGGTCGCGGCCTGGACCGACGCCGCGGTCTCCCCGGGATGCCAGGAGACGAGCTCGAGCCGGCCGTTCGCGCCGGGCGTCAACACGGCCTTCGGCGTCACCACCAGGTGCGGCCGGCCGGCGGCGGTTACGAACTCCAGCTCGGGTACGAAGACGCGGGGCGAGTGCTCAGTCCGGAACAGGATCACCCGGCGGGCCAGCGGATAGAGCACCGCCGAGCCGAAAGCGCCCGCGAAACGGCGGCCTCCCGCCTGGTGAAGGTTGATGCGCCCGAAGGGGTCGATCTCTATGCCCGAGAGGAAGAAGAGGTCCAGCCGGCCGCGCTGGGCAAGGTCGAAGAACTCCTTGCTGCCGATAAAGGGGACGCCGTCTTTGATCCCGTGGAGCCGGATCCGGACCCCTGGCGCGTGCAATCTTCTGGCCAGCAATACGCCTGCGGCCGGGATCGGAGAATTGACGCCGACGCCAACCATCTCGTCATCGCGCACCTCGCGCGCGATGACGGCCGCCATCAGCTCCTCAGGCGCGAAGTCCGTCAAGCCACACCCGCATCGCGGACGCGTCGTGGGCGGCCGTGAGGTAGGCGAGGATCGCGTCCCGGTCGTCGGGGTAACGCCCAAAGCACCCGATCGGCGCCGACCCACCCGGCGCCAGGACCACCAGGTCGAGGTAGGCGGCCGGTATCAGTTGCTCGTCGGGGCGCAGGGAGGCGGTGGCGTCCGCGAAGACCTCTTCCACCGTGACGACGACCCGCCGGGAGGCCTGGGCCAGCAGCCGGTCGTCGAACTCGATGGTCGTCACCACGCTCCCCGCGGGATCGGCGCGGAGGGCGTGGAGGGCGGCGTACTCCGGCGCGACCGCCGGCACCACTACGACCTGGCCGCCGTCCCCGAAGGGATCATCCAACGTCCTCCAATCAGCGCGAACCTTCAGAAGGTCGGAGCCGAAGAGGCCGGGAACGGGGCTGAAAGAGACACCCGAGGCGCCCGCCTGGAGGGCCATCAGCAGGGCCGGGCAGCTGGAGTCGATCACCCGGACCGCACCTTCTTCGACGGCGCGGCCGAAGTTTGGCGCCAGGCCGAACTCCGCCAGGTCCACCCCAGAGGTGTGGATGCTGCGCACGGCTCCGGCGGCGATCAGGAGGTCCTCGGCGAGCCCGCCGGTCGGCGCCGACACCAAGTCCAGGTCGCGGGCCCCGCGCCGGACCAGCTGGCGGACCAGCGCCATCGGCGGCAGCCGTCCGACGCCGAGGGTCGCGCCGTCGGGGATGAACTCGGCCGCTTCCGCCAGGTCGACGAAGCGCACCGCGGTTCTACTCGTCCGGGATCTCGTCCAGGATGGGGGTCATCTCGCAGACCCAGCGGCCGTCGTCCAGGCGGCGGATGAAGCGTCCGTAGCCGGCGTTGCGGGTCACGTTCATGAACTGCTCGGAGGTGATGAGGGTCCGCAGCCGCGCGAGGTCGCCGTACTCGGAATCCCGCATGATGCCGCCGACCACGCCCGACAGTTCCCGCCATTGCCCCTCGCTGAGCGGCTCGGCGTAGCCGGCGATGGTGACCAGCAGCGCGGCGGTGGCGCCCGTGATGGTGTCGGGCAGCACCTTCTGGTTCTTGGCGCGGGTGATGACCTCTTTGCCCTGCTCGATGATCAGGGCGATTCGGTCACGGCGAACGCCGATGATGTCGCGGCCGCTTCCCACCGTGGTGCCTTCGAGGTAGCGGGGACCGGCATTCATACTGCGCGCCTATTTTAAGCGGGCCGTGAATTCCGACCCGGCGGCCGCCCACCGCGAGCTCAGGGAAATGGTCCGCGAGTTCGCCACCGAGGTGGTCAGGCCGCTCGCCGCGCGGACCGACCACGAGCACCGGTTTCCCGAGGAGGCGCTGAGCGCCGCCGCTGAGCTGGACCTGATGGGGATCCTGGTGCCCGAGGAATACGGGGGCGCCGGCCTCGACCACCTGGCCTTCGCCATCGCGATCGAGGAGGTGGCGACCGCCTGCGCCAGTACTGCGGTTCTCCTCGACGTCCACAACTCGGTGGCCGCCGAGCCGATCGTGCTCTTCGGAACCGAGGAGCAGAAGCGTCAATGGCTGCCGAGGCTGGCGAGCGGCGAGCTGCTGGGGGCTTTCGCTCTCACCGAGCCTTCGTCCGGCTCCGACGCTGCGGCCCTGAAGATGACCGCCCGCCGCCACGGCGGGGAGTACGTCCTGAATGGGACCAAGGTCTTCATCACCGGCGTCGGCCGCGCCGGCATGTACCTGGTCTTCGCGCGGACCGATCCCGAGCAGGCTGGCGCCTCCGGCGTCAGCTGCTTCATCGTGCCCGGCGACGCCGCCGGGCTCCGGCCCGGCCAGGTGTTCACAAAGATGGGCCTCAACGGCTCCCCGACCGGGGAGCTGGTCCTAGAGGACGTCCGCGTTCCGGTGGCCAACCTCCTCCATCTGGAGGGCAAGGGATTCACCGTCGCCATGCGCGCCCTCGACTCAGGTCGGATCGGGATCTCCGCCCAGGCGCTGGGCATCGGCCAGGGCGCCTTCAACGAAGCACGCGTCTTCACCCGGGAGCGGGAGCAGTTCGGCCAGCCCGTGGCCGCCTTCCAGGGCGTCACCTGGATGCTGGCGGACATGGCCACCAGGCTCGAGGCGGCGCGACGGCTCGTCTACCACGCGGCCGACCTCTGCACCCGCGGCCTCCCCTTCACCAAGGAGGCCTCGATGGCGAAGGTCTTCACGACCGATGCGGCGATGGCGGTGGCCATCGACGCCGTCCAGCTGGCGGGCGGCTACGGGTTCACCGAGGACCTTCCGCTGGAGCGCTTTTTCCGCGACGCCAAGGCCTGCCAGATCTACGAGGGAAGCAACCAGGTCCAGCGCATCGTGATCGCCCGTGAGCTTCTCCGCCAGACGCGATAATCACCCAAAGTCATGGAATTCAACTTCACCGCTGACCAGCTGGCGATCCGGGACACGATCCGCGAGCTGGTCCAGGACAAGGTCGTACCCCGGGCGGCCGAGCTCGACCAGAAGATGGAGTACCCCAAGGACATCGCCAAGCTCTTCGCCGAGAACGGCATCCTCGGCATCCCCTTCCCCGAGGAGTACGGCGGGGTGAGCGGCTCCAGCGTCAGCATCTGCATGGGGGTGGAGGAGATCGCCAAGGGCGACGCCACCTGCTCTTTGCTGCTGGCGGTCCAGGCGCTGGGCTCCTATCCGATCCTGCTGGCCGGTACCGAGGAGCAAAAGCACCGGCTCTGCCCGCCGCTGGCGGCCGGGGACCAGCTCGCCTGCTACGCGCTCAGCGAGCCCAACAGCGGCTCCGACGCGGCCGCCATGAAGAGCACCGCCAAGCGCTACGGCGACGAGTACGTGCTGAACGGCAGCAAGATCTTCATCACCGGCGCCAGCGAGGCCTCGGTCATGGTCGCCTTCGCGCGGACCGACCCCGAGGCCGGCGCCAAGGGGATCAGCGCCTTCGTGCTGGAGAAGGACAAGAGCCCCTGGAAGGTCGAGAAG
>DATLQT010000042.1:0-19103 GCA_035535055.1 Candidatus Dormiibacterota bacterium
CCTCGAGGCGGCGGGGCGCCATGCCTTCGGCGTGGTGCGCCGGCTGTCCGGCGGCGGCACGATGCTCGCCGAGCCCGGGCGGACCATCACCTGGTCGCTGGTGATGCCGGAGGCCGCGGTGGCGGGCATGTCATTCATCGAATCCTTCGCCTTCCTCGACCGCTGGGCGGTCGAGACCCTCCGCGCGCTCGGGGTGGAAGCGGGCTACCGGCCAATCAACGACATCGTCTCGCCGGCGGGGAAGATCGCCGGCGCGGCGCAGGCCAGGCGGCGGGGCGCGCTGCTCCACCACGTGACGATGGCGTACTCGATGGATCCCGACCTCTTGCGGGAGCTGATCAGGATCGGCCGGCCCTCGCTGTCGGAACGCGGGGTGCGCAGCGCGGAGAAGAAGGTCTCCCCGCTCGACACCCTCGTCACCGCCACCCGGGAGGAGGTGGTCGCGGCGCTCAGCGAGTCCTCGGGGGCGGCGCCCGGGGGCGTCCTGGAGGCCGAGCTCCACGCGGCGGCGACGCTCGCCCAGGCCAAATACTCGCGGCGGGACTGGATCTTCCGACTACCCTGACCTGCCATGAGCGATACCGCCACCCAGGAGGCCATCCGCCGCGTCGAGGAGACCCCGCTACGGGAACTGGTCAACGTCTCGGTCGAGGACGTCGCCGTCCAGATGGACTCCCTCCTCAACCCCGAGCTCGACAGCTCTTCGTTCTACAACCGCTGGGAGACCCAGCAGTGGGCCGTGTCGGACCTCGACTTCTCGGTGGATCGGGAGCAGTGGGCGAACATCCCGGCGCCGGTCCAGAAGACGCTGCGGACGACGATGATCCTCTTCTTCGTCGGAGAGCAGATCGTCACCGACACCCTCGCCCCGGTCCTCCATGCCGCGCCGCTGGAGGACGAGCGGATCTTCCTGGCCACCCAGGTTGCCGACGAGGCTCGCCACACGGTTTTCTTCCAGCGATTCTTCGCCGAGGTGCTGGGCCACAAGGGCGGCATCCACGCGGCCATGGAGGAGTTCCGTCCCAAGACCCGCGCCGGCTACCGGCGCATCTTCGACGTCGAGCTGGTGAACGCCATCGACGCCTGCCGCCTCGACCCGAAGGACCCCGTCGCCTTCGTGGAGGCGGTGGTGACCTACCACCTGGTGATCGAGGGCTACCTGGCGCTGGGCGGCCAGCGGAGCACCCTCCGCCTCCTTCGCAAGATTGGGATCCTGCCCGGTTTCATCAACGGGTTCACGGCCGTCGCCCGGGACGAGTCACGCCACATCGGCTTCGGGGTGCTGGCGCTCCGCCGGCGCGTCGTCGAGACGCCGGAGATGGCGCGCGTGATCGCCCGGAAGATCTACGACCTGCTTCCCGCCGCCGTCGACGTGGTGGTCGGACCGGACGAGAAGCTTCCCTTCAACGACATCTCCGAGGTCCCCGAGCCGATGCGGGTGAATGGCCTGGAAGCGCGCGACTTCGCGATCGAGTCGCTCGCCAAGCGGCTGCGGGCGGCGGGCCTGGCCGACAGGGTGGTGGGCGAGATCGAAGAGCAGATGCGCTCTCTCTACCTCAGGGCCTGGGCCCGCTACGAGGATATCCACGGCCAGGAGCACCCGATCAGGTACTGGGAGCGCCAGGGCGCCACCGCGGTCTGATCCGGAGCAGGCCGCCCTCGCCGGTCTCCACCGGAAGCGGGAAGTCGAACCGGTCGAGGACCAGGGCGAGGTCCAGGTCGGTGGCCGGAAAGCCGGGCCGCAGGCCGCTAGCCAGCTCCGCGTAGCGCTCGGAGGCGCGCAGCGGCGCCAGGAGGGCGTCGAGGTCCGGCCGGCCGCCACCCAGCAGCTGCTCCAGCGCGTCCGCGCAGGCGGCGTCCTCGGCGTGCTCGGGCACACTTGGCAGGAGGGTCACAACCTCCGGCCGGCGTCTTCGGACCTCGGCCGCGGTGGCCCCCGCCACCACCAGGCAGGCGGCCAGCAGGCCCTCCGCATGCGGAGCCACCGCCGCCAGCGCTTGGACGCCGGCGCTCGACCGCTGGACGAGGGTGCGCCCGGCCAGGTCGGCCGCGGCCACCTGGGTGGGAGAGTTGCTGATGGGAATCCCCTCTACCGGAAGACCGTCGACCTCGGCGCAGAGGAGAGCCCCGGGGATCGCCGCCGCGACCAGGCGGGCCTCCTCGAGGTTGGCCACGAAGACGACGTCACGGGCGCCGCCGGCGAGCGCGTAAGCGCTGACCGTGAAGGCGCGCAACACGTCGATCACCACCACCAGGCCCGTCGCCTCGCGGGGGCTGTCCGCGCGGATGACCCTCAGAGCGCGAGTTCGACGCCGGCGCCGGCTGCCCGAGCGGCCCGGTAGACCAGGTCGGCGGCCACCGCGTCCTCGACCGCGTGGCCCATCGACTTGTAGACCGTCAGCTGTTCTGCGGAGGCACGCCCGGGCCGGGTGCCCGCGATGACCTCGCCCAGCTCGGCGGCGGCCGCCGGGTCGAGGCCCTGCAGCTCGTGGGCGCCGCCCGGGTAGGGCCCGAAGGCGTCACGGTGTTCGACCACCAGCAGGTCAGCTGCGCGGACGGTGTCCGGGTCGAGTTCGGGACCGCCGGCGGAGGACCCGACGGAGGTGACATGAGTCCCGGGACCGAACCAGGCGCGCTCGGTGACGGGAGCGGTGGCGTCGGTGCAGAGACAGACGACGTCGGCGCCCCGAGCGGCGGTGGCGAAGCTTTCGAACGGGGTCGCGCCCAGCTCGCGTGCCAGCTCGGCCGCGTGCTCCGGCCGGCGGCTGGCGATCCGGACCTCGTCAAAGACGCGCGACCGCTCGTGCGCGAGCAGGTGGGAGCGGCCCTGGACGCCGGCGCCGAGGACCGCCAGCACCCGGGCGTCGGGACGGGCCAGGACCCGGGTCGAGAGCGCGCTGGCGGCTCCGGTCCGCGCGGCGGTGATGTGGGTGCCGTCCATCACCGCCAGCGGCGAGCCGGTCTCGGCGTCGAAGAGCGCGATCAGCGCCTGGTGGGAGGGCAGTCCGTGGTGGTGGTTGCCGGGGAAGACGGAAACCAGCTTCGACTCCAGGATCCCATCCAGGTAGCCCGGCATCACCCCCAGCAGGCCGGCCCCGCTCCGCGCGGCGATCCGCGGTGGTACCGAGGCACGGCCGGAGCTCAGTTCGACGAAGGCCACGGCCAATCGTTCGATCAAAAGGTCGAGGTCGAGGAGGCGCCGGACTTCCGCCTCCGAGATGAAGAGCAGGGCGCCGCTCAGTACTTCGCGCGCTGACGCGCTTCACGCTCCTGCTGGCGTCGGAGGAGCGCCATCGCGAAGAGCAGACAGGCGACCATCGCGAGGGTCACGGTGGGGACCAGGTCGCCGGAGCGGGCGCCGGCCGCCATCACGAAGGACGTGCCCAGGAGCATGAAGCCCAGGCCCTGGTAGCGGGTCCACTGGCGGGCGTTCGGCCGCCCGGCGCCGGGGCCGGCGAGGAAGGCGAAGTAGCGAGGGGCGATGGCGAGGCCGATCCCGGCCAGGATGGCGAGGAGTCCGAGGACGAGGAGCGCTCCGTGGGTGATGGCTGTCATTGGTTTTCCTTAGAGCGAGAAGTGTGAGCTAGGCCGGTTGACCGGGCAAGTGCCCGATGTCGTTCCAGAGCTGAAGCAGGCGTCCACGCTCACCCTCGCGGAGGACGCTCACAGAGGCCGTCTCGAGGCTGAGGCGTTCCCCCGCGCCGTCCGGCAGGTCCAGGAAGACGAGGGCAAGGACGCGGAGGAAGTGACCGTGGCTGAAGGCGATCACCGGCCCCTCGCCGCCCGGGAGGGCGAGCTCGAGGAAGCGTTCGGCGCGGTTGCGGACCTGGCCGATCGACTCGCCGCCCGGACAGCCGTCGTGCCAGAGGCTCCAACCTGGCCGTTTCTCGTGGACCTGGATCGTGGTGATCCCCTCGTACTCGCCGTAGTCCCACTCCCGCAGTAGGGGCTCGACTACCGGGTTGGCAAAGCCGGCAAGCTGGGCGGTCCGGTAGGCGCGCTGCAGGGGGCTGGCATAGACGGTGGCGAACCTCTCCGCGGCCAACCTTCGGCGGAGGCTTCGGGCTCGCGTCTCGCCCTCCGGGAGGAGCGGGATGTCGGTGAGGCCCGTGTGGCGCCCCGAGCGGCTCCATTCGGTTTCACCGTGGCGGGCGATGAAGAGGTCGAGGTCGGCGGCGGCTATCGGCCCAGCACCTCCGGCCGCCCGGTGCGCAGGCCCCTCGCCGCTGCCTCGATCACCGCGCCGGCCCTGAATCGCTTGGTGGGGTTGACGCAGACCAGCCCGACGGCGGCCTTGAGGTCCACCGGCTTCAGCGCCTCGTTGATCGTCTCCAGCACGCGGTTGGCGGTGTGGGCGGTGCCCGACATCTCGGCCTCCGGGAGGATCACCACGAACTGGGCGGGCATCCGCTTCAGCACGCCTGGGGTGTCGACGTCGCGAAGGGAGCCGATCAGCGCCGCCGCCATCGCCTTGAAGCCGTCGACGTTGCCGGAGCCGTAATCGTTCTGCGTCCGGAGCTCGACCAGCAGCACCCCGAGCCAGCGCCCGTAGCGGTGGCCGCGGGCCAGCTCGTCCTCCAGGATCGGACGGATGAAGCGCTCGTTGAAGAGCTTGGTGGTGCGGTCGACGACGTGAAGGGGGAGCGACTCGGGATCGTCCAGCCGGATCCCACAGCTGGGGCAGTAGGTGGCCCCGGCGGGCACCCCGGCAGCGCAGTTGGGACAGGGTGGCGAGTCGCCCGGCCGGCGGCGGAGGAAATCGCCGAAGGGCATCGCCTAGCTAGGGTAGCAGCGGGTCCGAAGGGCCTCGATCGACTCGCTTCAGCTGGCGACCGAGACCGTGCCACCGATGAGCCAGTTGTCGGCCCACTCGGTGATCGCGCCCAGGATCGGCTGCGCGGCCTGCCCCCGCGCGGTGAGCCGGTAGGTCACCCGGACCGGGGGGCCGGGATCGACCAGGCGCTCGACCAGACCTTCCTGCTCGAGCTCGCGCAGACGCTCGGTGAGGACCCTGTCGGAGATGCCCGGGATGCCCGCCAGGAGCTGGTTGAAACGCGCGGGCTTGGCCATCAGAGCCTTCACGACCGCCCCCGTCCAGCGCTTCCCGATGAGCTCTATGGCCCGCTGGAAACGGGCGTCGTGATCCACTACCCCGGCCGTCACGGGGGCCATTCTAGGCGTTCACCGGACGGGTCGTGAGGGCAGTTCGGGGGTCGGGCATGGCCGGTGAATATACACGCTCAGCGGCCGCTGCATAGCCCGGAAAAGTGGCGAGAAAATATAACAGGCTGGCTATCATGAAATGACCGCCGGCTGCAACTTCGCCGTCGTTCTGACAACTCGCGGGTGATGCGTTTGGTGTACGTTTTCTATCAAAGCGCCAGTGGTTGGAGGTGATCCGGTGGATTATCAGGTTCGAGACGAGGAAGTCCGCGTCCTTTTCGTCGAGGACGATCCTGCCGTCGCTCAGATGTACAAGCTGAAGCTGGAGCTGGATGGCTACGCGGTGACGGTGGCGCCAGACGGCGAGGCCGGGCTGCGGATGGCCCGCGAAGCTCGGCCCGACATGATCTTCCTGGACATCCGGCTGCCGAAGATGGACGGCTTCGCGGTGCTCGAGGAGCTCCGAGCCGACCCCGACAGCAAGGACATCCCGGTCGTGATCCTCTCCAACTACTCCGAGCAGGAGCTGGTGGACCGTGGTCTGAACCTCGGCGCGCTCGAGTACCTGATCAAGTCGGAGACCACCCCGGCCAAGCTCTCCAAGGGCGTCGAGGGCTGGCGCTCGGAACCCACCGAGTCAAGAGGACGCTGAAAAGCCTCCTGGCCTAGAGGTACCCGATCGCGTCGTAGATCGGACCCGTCACCGGTGAGCCCAGGTACGACACGTGCATGGCGTCCTCGTCCCAGGGGTCGTTGATCCAGTAGTCGTTGGGGCCGTTGCGGCCGACCAGGACGACGAAGTGGGTGCCGCCGGTGCTGATGAACATGCCGACGATCACCGTCCCGCCCTGGTCGAGGATGCTGTCGATCCAGGCCTTCGACGGCGAGTTGTTGATCATCGCCGGGTGGCCGGGCACGTTGAGCGCGAAGTTGTAGAGGAGGCCGCCCGAAGTGAAGTTGGCGGGGTTGGCGGCTATCACCCCCGGGGTCACGCTCGTGTACCCGAAGTGGGAGTTGACCATCGCCACGCTGCTGACAAGGCAGCCGATCTCCCACACCTCGTAGCCGCTGCCGCCGAGGTACACGTTCCCCCAGCGCGCGTCCCGCTGGTTGTAGTAGTTGCCCCAGCCGTCCGACAGGTACTCGGGCGCGACGATGTTGCCGCCCTGGCCCTGGCTGAAGGCGAGCAGCGACGCCAGCTGGGCCTCGGCGTCCTGGATGGCGCCGGTGACGCTGTTCGACTGGGCGATGAGCTGGGCCTGCTCTTGGCCGAGCTGGTTGCGGAGCGCATAGACCTGGGCGGTGGCCGAGCTCTGGATGTCGTACTCCTGCTGCAGGGCCGCACGCTGAGCTTGGATCGAAGCCACGACCTGGGCCTGCTGGGCGCGCTCGCTGTCCAGCTCCGCGCGCTGAGCGGCGAGGAGGTCACGGTTCGCCTTCAGCTGAACGGCCATCTGGTGGGTGCCGTCGGCAACCTGCCGGATCCCCGTCAACCGCTGCAGGAACTGGGAGAAACTGTGGCTCGTCAGCAGGAGCCCGAGCGGGTTCCGGTACTCGACCTGGTCGAGCACCCGCACCTCGGCCGCGAAGGCCGCCTGCCGCTCGTCGAGGCGGAGCTGGGTCTGGTTGAGCTGGCCTGTGAGCAGATCCTCCCGGGCGACCAGGGTGTCGAGCTGATGCTGCTGGTCGCTCAGGTGGGCGGTGTTGGCCAGCAGCTGGGAGTTGAGGTCGCTCAGCACTCCCTGGAGGAGGGCGATGCGGTTTTGGGTGCCGGCGATCTGGTCGCCCACGGAGATCGACTGGCTGTTGATCTGCGCGAGTTCGTTCTGGTACTGCTGGATCTGTGCCTCGAGGTCACTCAGCGCGTCAGCGTGGGCTCCTGCCGGCAGCAGCGAGAGCAGGATGCCGGCGACGGCGGCCAGGGCGATGGATCGGAGGCTGCGAGTCTTCATCGAATTGCTGCAACGTTTCGCCGGCGCGAAATCCGGCGCCAGTATCGGCGATTGCGGCATGGCCCCGCAAGTGGTGGGCAGCTGAGGCCGGCTTGTCGCGCCCTGACGAAATGACCCGTCCGGTGGTTGGTGCTATAACACGGCGTGGATTGCGTGTCCGCGCGAATCCATCCCATTTCGGGAACACCAGCCGATTCGGCAAGGAAGTGAAGGCGATGGCTGAAGAAAGAGCGGTTGTCTCGGTTCCCGCGATTGCGAACCCGGCGGCACTCGGATTAGGCGGGTTCGCGCTCACCACCTTCGTGCTCAGCACGCACAACGCGTTCCCCTCCGCGGCGCCCGACCTGACCTGGCTCGGGCTGGCCTTCTTCTACGGCGGGCTCGGGCAGTTCGCGGCCGGGATGTGGGAGTTCAAGACCGGGAACACCTTCGGGGCGACCGCCTTCTCGACCTACGGCGCCTTCTGGATGTCGCTGGCGACTTTCGTCGTCCTTGTCCTCGGCGGCAAGGTTCCGGCGGGGGACATCCTCACCGACCTAGGCTGGTTCGTGCTCGCCTTCGCGATCTTCAACACCTACATGCTTATCTGGAGCGCCAGGGTCAGCATGGCCGTCTTCCTGGTCTTCCTGACCTTGGAGATAACAGAGATCCTGCTCTTCATTGGCTACTTCGGCGGCAGCGGCGCCGGCCAGGGACTCACCTCCATCGGAGGGTATGTCGGCATCCTGACCGCCCTGGTCGCCTGGTACGCATCGGCCGCAACGGTTGCCAACAGCATGCGGGTGCGGCCCATCCTCCCGGTCGGGAGCCCGCTCTGGAAGTAGGAGACCAGTTCGGCTCGCCTTCAAACACGGGAATCACGTCACAGGAATAGGCTTGCGGCAGGGGAAGAGCCTTCTTCTTCCTGCCGCAAGCGACATCTGAACCACTGAGGAGATTCCATGAGCGCCAGCGAAACCGGCGGTCACGCGATCGAGACGATGCAGGTCGAGGAGCGGAGGTTCCCGCCCCCGGCCGAGTTCGCGGCGCAGGCCAACGCCAAGCCCGACATCTACGAGAAGTCCTTCGACGACTTCTGGACCGAGCAGGGGAATAAGCGCGTCAAATGGTTCAAGCCCTTCGAGCAGCTCTACGAGTGGAAGCCCCCCTTCGCCAAGTTCTACCTCGGCGGCAAGCTCAACGTCACCTACAACTGCGTCGACCGCCACGTCGAGGCTGGCTTCGGATCCAAGGTCGCCTACCACTGGGAGGGCGAGCCCGTCGGGGAGACCCGGACCATAACCTTCTCCGACCTGTTGGGTGACGTGGTCCAGCTTGCCAACGGGCTCAAAAAGCTGGGTGTAAAACGTGGGACGCCGGTCGGGATCTACATGGGGATGGTTCCCGAGCTGCCGATCGCCATGCTCGCCTGCGCGCGGCTCGGCGCCCCCTTCACCGTGGTCTTCGGCGGTTTCAGCGGCGAGTCGCTCTCTGGCCGCATGAACGACATGTCGTGCGAGCTGATGATCACCCAGGACAAGGCTTGGCGGCGCGGCAGCGCGGTACCGCTCAAGGGCAACGTGGACTCGGCCCTGGAGAACTCGCCGACCGTGAAGCAATGCGTAGTCTTCAAGCGCGTCGACGGGGACGTCCCGATGCAGGAGGGGCGTGACCTCTGGTGGCACGACATGATCGCCGGACAGTCACGGGACGCGGCCAGCTGTCCGTGCGAGGAGATGGACGCCGAGGACCTCCTTTACCTGCTCTACACGAGCGGTACGACGGCCAAGCCGAAGGGCATCATGCACACGACCGGCGGCTACCTGGTCGGCGTGGCGACGACGCACCATTACATCTTTGACATCAAGCCGGACACCGTCTTCTGGTGCGCGGCCGACGTCGGCTGGGTCACGGGCCACAGCTACATCGTCTTCGGGCCGCTCTGCAACGGCACCACCGGGATCATGTACGAGGGCACGCCCGATTTCCCCGACAAGGACCGCTGGTGGGACATCATCGAGCGCTACAAGGTCAACGTCCTCTATACGGCGCCGACCGCCATCCGGACCCACATGAAGTGGGGACCCGAGTACGCGGCCAAGCACGACCTCTCCTCGCTCAAGTTGCTGGGGTCGGTCGGCGAGCCGATCAACCCCGAGGCATGGATCTGGTACCGCGAGCACATCGGCGGCAACCGGACGCCCGTCGTCGACACCTGGTGGCAGACCGAGACGGGGATGATCCTGATCACCCCGCTGCCGGGCATCACCACGCTCAAGCCGGGCAGCGCCACCCAGCCCTTCCCGACCGTCGACGCGGCGGTCTACGACGGGGAGGGGAACATGGTTCCCCCCGGCGGCGGCGGCTACCTCGTCATCCGCAAGCCCTGGCCGGCGATGCTGCGCGGCATCTTCGGCGACCCCGAACGCTACCAGTCGACCTATTGGAGCCGCTACAAGGACACCTACTTCGTCGGTGACGGCGCCCGGGTGGACGAGGACGGCGACTTCTGGCTGCTCGGCCGCGTCGACGACGTCATGAACGTCTCCGGTCACCGCATCTCGACCATCGAGATCGAGAGCGCGCTGGTCAGCCACCCCGCCGTCGCCGAGGCGGCGGTGGCCGGCCGCAACGACGCCCAGACCGGCCAGGCGATCGTCGCTTACGTGACCCTCAAGGGCGGCCAGGAGGGCTCGCCGGAGCGGCTGAAGGAACTGCGTGACCACGTCGGCATCAAGATCGGTAAGTTCGCGGCGCCCGCCAACATCGTGTTCACGCCGGAGCTTCCCAAGACCCGCTCCGGCAAGATCATGCGGCGCCTGCTGCGCGACGTCGCCGAGAACCGCTCATTGGGCGATACGACCACCCTCGCTGACCCCGCGGTGGTCGACGAGATCGCCCGCCGGGGCAGGGAGGAGGCGGCGAAGGAGGAGACCTAGCCGAGGCTTGACGGTCTGAGACGTCGATGCGAAGGGTCGATGCCTTTTCGCATGTCCTGCCGGCGGGATACCGGTCGCGCCTGGAGCGGCACCTGGAGTCGAGTCTAGGCGCCGACCAGCTGCGCTACTACCGGGAGGGCGTCTTCGACTTCGACCCCACGCTGACCGACCTCGAGGCGCGCCGGCGGGCGCTGGAGCCGTTCGGCGACCTGGCCCAGGTGCTGGTGCTGGCGGTGCCGCCGCTGGAGGAGGTCGGTCCGCCCACGGTGTCGGCGTCGTTCGCGCGGCTAGCGAACGAGGAGATGGCGGACCTGGTGCGACGCCACCCGGACTGCTTCGCCGGCTTCGCTGCGGCGCTGCCCCTCAACGACGTAGAGGCCTCACTGGAGGAGATGGAACGCGCCACCGGCGACCTCGGCGCGCTCGGCTTCCAGCTCTTCACCAACGTCAACGGCCTCCCGCTCGACGACCCGCGCTTCGACCCGCTCCTGGGTGCGGCCGAACGGCTCGACCGGGCCCTCTGGCTGCACCCGACCCGGAATGCCGCCTGGCCGGACTACCCGGCCGAGAAGCGCTCCGACTATGGGCTCTGGTGGTCCCTCGGCTGGCCGTATGAGACCGCTGCAGCCCTTTCCAGGCTGGTCTACTCCGGCCGGATGGAGGCCCACCCGAACCTGAAGCTGATCGCCCACCATGGCGGCGGCATGGTGCCTCATTTCCCCTCGAGGCTGGCGATGGGGCCGGGCGCGCGGCAGGTCGCCGGCGGCCTTCCCCGGCCACCGCTCGAGTACTTCCGGCGCTTCTACGCCGATACCGCCCTCTTCGGTGCCTCCAACGCGGTGCGTTGCGTCCTCGAGTTCTTCGGCCCTGACCACGTACTCTTCGGCACCGACATGCCGCTCGGCCCGCCCAGCGCGACGGCGGACACCATCGCCGACCTCGAGTCGCTGGGCCTGCCCGAGGCCGAACTTGCCCTGGTCTTCTCGGGCAACGCGGCCCGGGTTCTGGGCGTCGCGACGCCATAACGGACGAGGCGGTCGATCCCGACCACCTCGTACTCGGTGACTCCCGTCACCTCGAGGGAGAGGGCCTCGGCGATGGCATCCCGGAGGTCTCCCTGGCTGGTGTTGGCGAGGTCCTCCACCGAATCGTAGAAGTCGACGGCCACCGCTTCGCCGGTGGCTCGGTTGAGCAGCCAGGCGGCCCCCCGATGCCCGGCCCTCGCGGAGACCGGCGCCCTCAGCTCGCGATCGACTCCAGCGTCTCCTCCGAGACCGGCAGCGATCTGGCTCGTGCCTGGGTGATAAGGGCGAACATGCCCGCCGGCTCTACCCGTCGCCGCGGCCCGTGTCGAGCCGCCGCGTTCCCTCACCGAGAACCTGACTTAGGGCCCAACGTTCCCTCAACAAGGAATCTGACCGAAGCCAGTCGCGACGGGTCCTTGGGCGGAGCGGAGGGGATGCGGATCAAGGAGTGGTACGAGCTGGCTGACGAGTTGAGGGAGCGCTACTGGGCGTCGAGGCGGCGGGATCGGGGTGAGATCCTCGACGCCTTCTGCCTGGCCACGGGCTACAACCGGCGCTACGCGATGGCGGTGTTGAGGGGCCGCCCATCACGACCTTCCTCGCCGGGACCGCGGCGGAGGCGAGGCGGGCCGGCTTCGAGAACCCGCAGAGCGCGGGCTTCGACGACGACGCCATCGTCGGCCGCTGGTCCAGCCGCCTCGGAGCCGGGTCGGTGGCCGAGGTCGCTCTGCGGCGGTTGCGGAACGGGTGGCCGAATTGGTCGGAGAGCCTGCCAACTAGGCGGCCATCGGCCGCCTGGCCGGCATCCTCCTCGACCGCGGGCGCCTGGAGGGGAACGAGGCGGTCGCCGCGGTAGGCGACTCGCGCCAGCCCTGAGCCGGGACCCTACGCCGAGGTCGAGCCGACGACCGTGAGCAGCCTGGTCGCAGCCACCGGCTGCCGCGATACCAGCAGGACCGGGTGCTTGCACCTGTGCGAGAGCTCGTGGCTCACGCTGCCAAGGAGCATCTCGGCCATCCCTCCGCGTCCCCTTCTGCCCACGACCACGAGGTCGGCCTGCTCTTCATCCGCGACGGCGCTGATGACGGCGGCCGGACGGCCGTCGCGAACGAGCGTGCGATGGTCGAGACCGGACGCCGTCAGTGGCGCGCACCACTTCTGCTCGAACTCGCGGCGCATCTCCGATCTCCATTCCGGGTCGAGCTCGACTGGCACCACCGGCACTCCGTAGCCGGCTCCGAACTCGTAGTAGCCGGGAGCCGGGATGACGAGGACGGCGACGATCTCGGCACCGGAAGACCGCGCCAGCCGGATCGCCCAGGCCAAGGCCTGGCCCGCCTGCACCGACCCGTCGACGCCGACGACTATCTTCCGGATCAAATCCTGCCCCGTCACGGTCATCTGCCTCCTTGGCTGAGTCTCACTAGCCAGCATCGGGCCGCGGACGATCTGGGTTCAGGGCCCATCGGCCCCCCGCGAAGGGGACCGCCCTCGCGGACACCCTGAGCCGCAAGGCCGGTCCGTCCTCCGGCAGGTCGCGGAAGGTCACGGTGTATCCGACGTCGCGGAGGCAGCCGCCGACGGTGGGATCGACCAGCCCGCCGGTCATCTCGGGCGCCCGCAGCGCCGCCTCGATCGCCTCCTCCAGCAGCGGAGAGAGCGCGAACTCGCCCCCCGAGGCCGCGTTGAGCCGGGAAAGGTCGGAGTCCCCGCGGAAGCGGCTGCAGGCCCGATCCACCAGCTCCAGCTCCGCCGCGACCAGCTCCCGGGCTTCCGCCAGCAGCGCGAGATCCTCGACGACGACTGCGTTCTCACAGCCCATGGCGGCGATACCTGCCGAGTCGGCACGGGTGACTCAGGGTCGAGACGCAGGGAGGCGGCGGCGGTGGCGGGGCGGGCGCGCCACCGGGGGCGGGAGCCCCGCCGGGAGCGGCCACGGGTCCCGTCGATGGCCGCGACGGCACCACGCCCGGGCGTCCGCCCCGGGTAGGGATTGCGAACCACCTGGGTGACCACGATCGGCGGCGGGGGCGTCTGCTGTATCGGCACCGCGAGGTCGGGCACGACCGGCGGCCTTCGGTGCTGGGTAACCGTCTGCCCGAGAACGTCGTCTCGGCGGCCACCGAGAAGAGGGCGCTGAGACCGATCGCCCCGCCGACGCCGCCGGCGGTGGCGAGCCACACGGCCCACAGCGCGCGGTCGCGGGAGGCGGCCAGCCGGCGCCGGTCGAGGTCAGCCATCGGGCTCGCCATCCCCGGGCTCGGTCGGGCCGGGGACCGGGGTCGGCGTTGACGCCGGGGTTGGCCGCGGGGTCGGCGGTGCGGCGACCTGGGGCACGGCCGTCGGGCGAGGGGCGACGGAGGGCGGCGGGTCGTAGACGTCGACGGTCCGGGTCACCACCGGACGGGGCGGCGGTGTGAAGAGCGCCTGAGCGGCGAGCGGGGCGCCGCGGAGCTGGCCGCCGACCAAATGTTGGGGAGGCCGGGGATGGAGGCCGGTGAAGGGTTCGCCGCCGGCGGCGGCGGTGAGACCGGCGAAGACGCCGGCAGCGATCGTGAGGGCGGCGATCAGCCAGGGGCTGCCCGACGGACGCGGAGGATGAGCTGACATCGAAGAACCAACCACACAGCTCCGCTTGGCGCCGAAGTCGGAAGCGAACGCCCGAGACAGCACCGGGCTCGGCTCAGGGAGCGGGACGTAGACTCCCCGCGCAAGTGGTCGGCCTCCAGAGAGTCTTCTCCTGTAGCCCGTGAGCCAGCCGTATCACCCCGGGGACCCGGCCGACTTCGACCGGGCTCTACCGTGACAGCTACCCTCGGCTCTTCCGGACGGTCTACGCCGTCCTTTCCATCACCGTCGCCGGAGTCGAGTGCCTCAGCCGATAACTAGCCGCCCACCATCGCACGCATCGCGAAGAGCAGGTTGGCCGGGCGCTCGGCCAGCCGGCGCATGTACCAGGCGAACCACTCCGAGCCGTAGCTGATCAGCACCCTGACCCGGCGTCCCTCGGCGGCCAGCCGCCGCTGCTGGTCGGCGCGGATGCCATAAAGCATCTGGACCTCGGCGCGGGGATCGAGGCGGGCGAGGAGCGCGGTGTCGTGGGTGGCGAAGGCCACCTCGGCGCCGCCCTCCAGGAGCTGCCCGGCGACCCTCTCGTAAGCCGCGTCTACGTCCCCGCCGGCCTGGAAGGCGATCTCGGATGCTTCGGCGTAGGCTCCCTTGACGAGCCTGATCCGCGGCCTCAGCGGAAGCAGCCGGTCGGCGTCGGCCGGTGTCCGGCGCAGGTAGGCCTGGAGGCAGAGGCCGACGTTGCGGTGGCGGCGCGCCATGCTTTCGAAGAGCTCGAGGGTGGCGTCGACGTGGGACGATCCCTCCATGTCGACCCAGACGACACCCTCCAGCGTGGCGGCCCGCTCGGCCAGCGCCGAGGCGCGCTCGGCGGCGTCGCCGGGGTCGAGCAAGAGGCCGAGGTGGGTCGGCTTGACAGAGATTTGGGCTGACAGGCGGGCCGCGGCCAGAGCGTCCAGGGCGGCCTCGTAGGAGCGTGCCGCCCGGTCGGCGGCTCCGGCGTCGGTCACGTCCTCCCCGAGCTCGGTGAGGACGCAGGCGATGCCCCGCTTTCCCAAGCCGGCGGAGGCCGCGACCGCGTCCTCGAGCCGCTCGCCGGGCATGAAGCGGCGCGCGGCCCGCCGGCCCGCCGAGCTGTTGGGCAGCCGCCGGCCGAGCCAATGATTCCGTGAGAGCGCCAGCAGGCTGGAGCGCAGGGGATTCACTCTGGAGGCATGGAACCACATCCGCCTGCGAGCGGACGCAATGTCCTTCGAGTCCTCGATCGCCGGCGAACCCAGGAATGCAGCGGAGTTGCCGCTAGCGCGCCGGCGCGTTCGGGCGTCGAGTCCGGCCGGGGAGCTCAGGGTGCCGCCCCACCTCCGCCTCCAGCTCTCTCCTCCGGACCAGGCCCGGGGTGGCTCCGAAGGCGGTGACGCAGTGGGCCGCCTGGACGGTCCCCCATGCCATCGCCTCGCCCAGCGGGCGACCGAGGTGGAGAGCGGCGACCAGGGCCGAGGCGTATGCGTCGCCGGCACCGGTCCGGTCGACGATGGGTGAGTCCAGGATCCCGCTCCACAGCAGCTCGGCGCCCTCGGAGGCGTAGCTCCCACCCGGCCCGTCTGTTATCACCACCGCCTGCGGGCCGAGCTCGCGCAGGGCCGCCATCATCTCTTCCAATGGGGCTCCCTCGCGGCCGGTCAGCGCGCCGGCCTCGCGTCGGTTGAGAAGCAGGACCCGGCTGCGCCGGAGCAGCCCCGAAAGAGCGTCCGCGCCCATCCGCAGCTGGTGCGTCCCGGGGGCGAAGGCGAGCAGCGCCCCGCTCCGGTCGACCTCGGCGCAGACCTCGTCGTGCAGTCGCCTCACAGCCGGCCCCGGCGGCCCGACCGAGGTGAGGTAGATCCACGGCAGCGATGGCAGCTCCGGCAGCCGGTAGTCCCGGCGCTGGTGCCAGACGAAGATCGTCCGCTCGCCTCGGAAGACCACGGCGGTGCTGGCGTTGGTGCCGTTCTTTGCGTCGATGGCCATGAGGCTCACGCCGACGTCGTCCGACTCAAGCTCGCTGAGGATGAACTTGCCCTCGGCGTCGTCGCCGACGAAGCCGTAGACCGCCGACGCAAGGCCGAGCCGGGAAGCCGAGATGGCAACATTCACGCAGCCGCCGGCGGTCATCCGGTGATAGGAGTCCACCGGGATCTTGTCCGCGTAGTCGATACAGAGCTGGGCGCGCCCGGGGTCTACCTGGAGAGCCAGGTGGGCGTCGTGGATCTTGAGGAAGGTGTCGACGGTCGGGTCGCCGATGGCCAGGAGATCGAGCGTCATGCCGATGCGCCGAAGAGTGCGCCGGTTCGAGTCCCTGCAGTAGGGCCAAAAAGGAGGGCGGGCAGGGGGCCGAACGGCCTCCGCCTCAGGCCGGAGGCGCTTCGGGCGGCTCGGGTGAGGTCGGCGGCGGGTCGGCGGAGCCCGCGGTCGGGGGCGGCGCGGTGGGCGTGGGCGCGGTCGGGGGTGGCGCGGTGGGCGTGGCGGCCGGGGCCTGCGGCGGTGCCGGTGGCGGCGCGGCGGCCGGTGCGGGCGGGGATGACGGCCGGGATCGGATGCTCCACTGAGCGCCGATCCCCGCCAGGAAGAGGACGATGACGAGCAGCAGCCAGAGCGGCGTGCTCCGGATGACGGCCGTCGGGTCGGTGGCGCTGCCGATGTCGAAGGCGATCTTGCCGAGCAGGGCCAGCACCCCCGCCAGGATGCCAGCGGCGCCGGCGGCGGCCGTCACCGCGATGACGAGGAGCCGGTGGACCCGGAAGAGATAGATGAGGATGATCGCCACCGCGCCGGCGACGATCCCCGCAGCCTGGCTTAGGGTGCCGAGACCGTAGCCGAGGTAGCCCATGACCCCGGTCGTGACCAGGTAGGCGACGACGCCCCCCAGCACCGCCACGCCGGCGGCGTAGAAGGGGATGGCGAGGCCGGCCAGGACCAGCCCGACCACGATCGCGACGATCCACCCCGTGAGGTTGCCGAGGAACGGTCCCGGGCTGAAGGCGGCCACGCCGGTGCCGCCGAGGACGAAGCCACCGGTGAATCCGACCGCCACCATCATGACCCGGAAGAAGCGGTGGCCGCCGAAGCACAGGATGATTCCGAGGACCAGGGTCAGCAGGCCGATGAAGGTCACTTGCACGTTCTTCGCCGAGCCGTATTGTGTCAGCCGCCGTGGCGGCCGGCAGGCCCGGTAACGTCACCGACCGCGGTCGCGATCACCGAATCGTCGGGCGCCGCCGCGAAGCGCGCGATGCCGTGCGCAGCCAGGACCGGCCCCTCCAGGTCGAACAGGCACCGCCGGAGCTCCTCCTTCTGCCCAGGATCGAGCGTGCTCCTGACCACCACCGGCTGGCTCGGCGCCGGGCCCAGCGAGTCGATGATCCGGACCCGAGAGGCAAGGTCGGGGTGACGGTCGAGCTCCACCGCCAGGACCTGGCAGTCGATCGCCGAGCCGTCCACCTCCCCGGCAGCGACCATCCGCAGCGCGCGCTGGTGGAAGCCCGCCGCCACCACCTGCCCGAAGTAGTCCCAGTTCCCGACCCGCCGAAGGGTGACCCAGTAGCCGGACCACGAGCTCGACTCGTTGACGGCCCAGCGCCGGCCGCGAAGGTCCTCCAGCGACCTGAAGGGCGAATCACGTGCCACCAAGACCTCCGAGCAGTAGAGAGGCCGACCGCCGAAGCGGGGGTCGCTCAGGACCGGGGCCGCGATCGCCTCCACCGCGCCGTCGAGCCAAATCAGGGGCGGGCTGCAGACGAAGGCGAGGTCGATCTTCCCGCTCCCCAACTCCCGCCAGTCACCGTCTTCGACCAGCTCCGCGCCGCAGGCGGCGGCCGCCAACTCGTAGAGCGGCCGGTTGCAGGGTGTCAGGAAGGTCGCCGCCCGGAGTGGCGAACCGCGCCCCAATCGAGCCCCCACGCCGGGACTGTAGCAACGGTTCCCCTACGCTGAACTCCTCTGGTGGCAAGGCAACCGTCGAGCGACCTCTCGGCCAGCAGGCTCTCCAACCGGGCGGCGACCGCGATCGCCGGCGCGCACGAGCTCTACCGCGAGGATTTCGAGAAGATCACCCGGCGGGCCAAGGCGCGCTTCCAGCGCCGCGACTGGCAGGGGGCGGTGGAGGACGCCGCCGAGCGCCTCGACCTCTACGGCCAGATGATCGACCGCACCGAGCGCGAGGTTCGGGCCGTGCTCGGCGACCGCGTCGCCGATGGCGCCGTCTGGGCGGGGACCAAGGCCGTCTACTCGGGGACCATCGCCGGCCGCGACGACTGGGAGCTGGCGGAGACGTTCTTTAACTCGGTCACCCGGCGCATCTTCACCACCGTCGGCGTCCATCCCGAGATCGAGTTCGTGGACTCCGACTTTGAGCCGCCCCGCCTGGAGGCCGCCGAGCGTCTCTGCCGGACCTACCAGCCAGTGGGTGAGATCGCCGAGCTGATCGAGCGTGTCCTGGGCGACTTCAGCTGGGACGTGCCCTACGCCGATTTGGGCGCGGACGCCGTCCTGGCGGCGGGTCGGATCGCCGCCCAGCTGCGCGCCGGCGGCATTGGCGAGCGCGTCGAGCGGGCCGAGATCATCCGCGCCCCGTTCTTCCGTCGCAAAGGGGGTTACATCCTCGGCCGGCTCTTCACCGCCGATGGTGTGGTTCCGCTGGCGCTGGCGCTGCTGAACACCGAGACCGGGATAGTCGTCGACGCCGCCCTCACCGACGAGGACGACATCAGCATCCTGTTCAGCTTCGCCCAGTCCCACTTCAACGTCGACCTGGGCCCCGCCCACACGCTGGTACGGCTGCTGAAGGAGCTGATGCCGAAGAAGCCGGTCGCCGAGCTCTACATCGCCCTCGGCCATCACAAGCACGGCAAGACCGAGCTCTACCGGGACCTCCTCCGTCACCTCCGGCAGTCGAAGGAGCCCTTCGTGTTCGCCCCGGGGATCAAGGGGCTGGTGATGGTGGTATTCACCATGCCCGGCTATGACGTCGTCTTCAAGGTGATCCGCAACCGGATCCCGGCCATCAAGCCGATCACGCCGGCCGACGTCCGCGACAAGTACGGCCTGGTCTTCCGCCACGACCGCGCCGGCCGCCTGGTCGAGGCGCAGGAGTTCGAGCACCTCGAGTTCGACCGGGGCCGTTTTGCGGCCGACCTGGTCGATGAGTTCACGCGGGACGCCGGCGAGACGATTGCGGTGACCGACGACGACGTCATCGTCCACCACTCCTACATCGAGCGCCGGGTGACGCCGCTCGACCTCTACCTGCGCGAGGCGGCGCCGGAGGACGCGCGACGCGCGGTGGTGGACTTCGGCCAGGCCATCAAGGACCTCGCCGCCAACGGCATCTTTCCCGGTGAGCTGCTGCCCAAGAACTTCGGGGTGACGCGTCATGGCCGCGTCATCTGCTACGACTACGACGAGCTGTCCCTGCTGACCGACTTCACCTTCCGCGAGATGCC
>DATLQT010000043.1:0-14446 GCA_035535055.1 Candidatus Dormiibacterota bacterium
AATCGAGGAGCTGGCCGTCGAAGACGCGGCCAGAAGGCTGCAGGGGATCGTCAGCCACACCCCGCTGGAGGAGTCGAAGCGCCTCTCCAGGCGGTATGGCGCACGGGTCCTGCTCAAGCGCGAGGACCAGCAGGAGATCCGCTCCTTCAAGATCCGCGGGGCCTACAACAAGATCGCCTCCCTCACCGCCGGAGAAAAGGCGCGCGGCGTCGTCTGCGCCAGCGCCGGCAATCACGCCCAGGGAGTCGCCTTCGCCTGCGCCAGCCTCGGTATCCGCGCCAGCATCTTCATGCCCGAGATCACCCCCAACCAGAAGATCGAGCGCGTCAAGCAGTTCGGCGGCCAGTGGGTCGAGGTCCGCCTGATCGGCGCCTCCTACGACGAGGCCAGCGCGGCGGCGGCGGCGCACTGCGCGGAGGCGGGCGCGGTCTTCGTCCATCCATTCGACGACCCGCTCACCATCGCCGGCCAGGCGACCGTCGGGCTGGAGATCGAGCAGGCGCTCCCCGGGGTCGAGGTGGTGGTGGTCCCGGTCGGCGGCGGCGGCCTGGCCTCAGGTATCGCGGCTCACCTCAAGGCGCGGGTTCCCGGCTGCACGGTGTGCGGCGCCGAGCCGGCCGGCTCCCCCTCGATGTACGAGGCGCTCGCCCGGGGCCGCGTGGTAACGCTGGACGAGATCGACACCTTCGTGGACGGCGCGGCCGTCAAGACCACGGGGGAGCTGACCTTCGACCTCTGCCGCCGGCACCTCGAGCGGGTCGTTCTGGTGCCGGAGGGCCAGGTCTGCACGGCGGTGATCGAGCTCTACCAGAACGAGGGTGTCATCGCCGAACCGGCGGGGGCTCTGGCCGTGTCCGCCCTCGACCAGCTGGCGGGCGAGATCCGCGGCCGGACGGTCGTCTGCGTCGTCAGTGGCGGCAACAATGACATCCTCCGCTATCCGGAGATCCTCGAGCGGAGCCTCGTCCACCAGGGCCGCAAGCACTATTTCATCGTCGAGTTCGCCCAGAAGCCGGGTCAGCTTCGCCGCTTCGTGGACCAGGCGCTGGGGCCGACCGACGACATCGTTCGCTTCGAGTACATGAAGAAGACCAACAAGGAGCGTGGCGCCGCTCTAGTGGGCGTCGAGCTGCGAGACAAGGCTGACCTCGAGCCGCTCCTCGCGCGCCTGCGCGACATCGACCTCAACTATCACCTGCTGACCGCCCAAGACCTCCTCTACGAGCACATCGTCTGACGTAGACGCGGCTAGCGGGGAGCGGCGTAGACGGCGTCGATCTCGGCGGCGTGATGAGCGGCGATGCTCCTCCGCTTGGGTTTCAGGGTCGGGGTCAGCTCATCGGCCTCCTCGCTGAAATCGTTCAGCAGGAGCGCGAACCGCTTGATCGTCTCGAAGCCGGCGAGCTCGTGGTTGCTCTCGTCGACGATCCGCTGGATCAGCGTCCGGACGCGCTCGTCCTCGCGCAGCGTGGCGGGCTCGGCGAGGATGCCGAGCTGCACCCCTATGGCAGCCCAATCGGGGACGATGAGCGCGATCGCGTAGGGGCGTCCGTCGCCGACGACCATCGCCGCCTTGACCATCCGGTCCGACTCCAGCCGGGCCTCGATCGGCAGCGGTGCGATGTACTTGCCGCCGGCGGTCTTGATCAGGTCTTTCTTGCGGTCGGTGATGGTGAGGAAGCCGTCGGCGTCGAGGAAGCCGATGTCGCCGGTGCTGAGCCAGCCCTCGGCGTTGAGAAGCTCGGCGGTGGCGTCGGGCCGGTCCAGGTAGCCGATGGTGGTGACCGGACCTCTGACCAGGATCTCGCCGTCGGTGGCGATCTGCAGCTCGACGTGGGGAAGGGGCAGGCCGACGGTCCGATAGCGGTGGTGCGACTCGCTGTTGGTGGTCACGCCGGAGGTGGTCTCGGTCATCCCCCAGCCCTGCAGGATCTGGACGCCGAGAGCCCAAAAGAACTCCTCCACCCTCTCGTTGAGCGGTGCGCCGCCGCTGATGAAGAAGCGGAGGCGCCCGCCGGTCAGCCTCTGGCGCAGGTCCGTCAGCACCAGCCGGTCGGCGACCCAGCCCTGGGCGCGGGTGCCCGCGCCAGCCTTGGGGTCGAGCCGGCGAACCCCCACGCCGAGGGCCCAGCGGAATATCGCCCGCTTCCAGGCCGGCTGCTTGCCGACCAGGTCGGTGACGCCCTCGAAGACCTTGTCGAATACGCGCGGCACCCCGAGCATGACGGTCGGGCGGATGGTTGCGACGTCCTCCATGAGGGAGTCGATCGAACGCGCCAGGGCGATCGTGCAGCCGGCGCAGGCCTCGGTGAAGATGCCGTCAACCCGCTCCAGGACGTGCGAGAAGGGCAGGAAGGACAAGAGGGTGTCCTCGGGCCCGATGTCGAAGACCCCGAGGGCGCCTTCGGCGGCGGCCAGCAGGTTGCGGTGGAGCAGGATCACCCCCTTCGGGTCGCCCGTGGTGCCCGAGGTGTAGACGATGGTGGCGAAGTCCTCGCGCTGAATCGCCTGCTGCCGGCGCTCGACCTCGGCGCGGCGCAGGGGATCGCTCCCCACCTGCCAGGAGGCGACCCCGTCGTCGATGAGGACGACCTCGGCGGTGGTCGGCGGCTCCAACTTCATCCCCAGCGCGCGGCTGGACGCGATCAGCATCCGGGCCCCTGAATCGTTGACGATATACCGGACGACGCGCGGCTGGCTGCTCGGGTAGATCGGCACCGTCACGCAGCCGGCGGCCTGGATGCCCAGGTCGCAGAGCAGCCACTCGACCCGGTTCTCCGAGAGCAGCGCCACCCGGTCGCCGGGTTGGAGGCCGGAGCCGACCAGGCCTTCGGCGACCCGAAGAGACCTTTCGGCGAACTCCTTCCAGGTGAGCGACTGCCACTCCCCGGCCTGGTGGAAGCGCAAGTACTCGCGGTCGCCGAGGCGCCGGGCCTGTTCGAGGACGGCTGAGGGCACGCTCCGGGCGACTGCAGCCAGCTCCGAAGACTCGTGCCGTGGTTCGGCGATCGCTGTCAGAACACCCATTCAGGCACCTCCGGCCTCGACGCTAAGTGCGGGTCGCGGGCCCTGGCAGGGCCGAAGGTCCCGACCGTCCGAGGCCGGCCCCATTCGCTCTCGGGCCAATCGTCCCCGGACCGTAGGGCCGGTGTCCCCTACGCCCTCGTCCCAACGGCGACGACGCTTCCAAACGAGACAAGGAGGCCATTGAATTGAGCCAACCCGACGACATCGAACAGCCGCTGAGCCTGGTGCTCTTCTCGGGCAGCGACGACAAACTGACCGCCGCCGCAGTGCTCGCGGTCGGAGCCGCGGTGATGGGCCGCCCGGTGAACGTTTTCCTCCAGTACTACGCGCTGGACGCCTTCCGCACCGGCAATGTCAACCTCGACCACGGCCTCGCGCCCGAAGCGACCGCCGGCCAGGCCGAGCAGGTCCGCGGGCACAAGGGCCAGCACTGGAGCGACCTCCTGAAGCAGGCGAAAGAAGTGGGCGAGGTGGACATCCAGGCATGCGCACTCTCGATGGACATGTACGGCATCACCCGCCAGGACCTCGACCCGATCGTCGACGGCGTCGAGGGCGTCGCCGCCTTCATGGCGTCGGCCGCCGCCGGCCAGGTCGTCTTCATCTGAAAGGAAAGGAAAAAGGAAAGAGGAACATGACAACGCTGCAGATCGAAAAGACGATCGACGCCCGGGGGATGGCTTGTCCCGGGCCGCTGATGAACCTGATCGGAGCCATCCGCCAGGGACAGGTCGGTCAGGTCTTCGAGGTCCTCTCGAGCGACGAGGGCTCCAAGACCGATATCCCGGCCTGGGTGGCAAAGGCCAGGCATGAGCTGGTCGAGGTCGTTGACGAGGGCGACTACGCGCGCTTTGTCGTGCGCAAGGCGCGCTGACCCTCTTCATCTGATCGCTGTGGCACCCGGCAACCCGAAGATCACCGTCGGCTACCTGGCCGGGGACCGTCTCCGGGCTGAGGTCCGCGGGCACCGAGCTGTTCGTCGCCAGCCTGGCGGCCTGCGTCACCTACTACGCGGAGCGCTTCCTTCGCCGCAACGGCCTCTCGACCGAGGGCCTGGCGGTGGACGCCGACTGGACCTGAGCCGAGGGCCCGCACCGGGGCGATGCGATCAGCCTCAGGGTCGACGCGCCCGGCCTGACCCCCGAACGCGAGCAGGCTTTCACCCGCGTCATCGACCATTGCACGATTCACAACACACACTCAGGCCTCCGCCCGACGTCGATTGCACCGTCCACGCCACCACCCGGCTGGGAAGCCGGTAGGAACAGGAGGAGCACCAGGTTGGCAGGCCGCAAGGACCAGTCCGAAACCCCGACTTTCGGCCGCGGTGGCCAGGTGCCGGCGGACCCCGTCGTCAAGGACCTGGACCCCGACGAGTGCTGGACCTTGCTCCGTAAGCACCGCCTCGGCCGGCTTGCGCTCGTCGTCGACGGAAGGCCCGAGATCTTCCCCGTCAACTACGCGGCCGGCGAGGGGGCGATCGTGATTCGCACCCAGCCCGGCACCAAGCTGACCCACGGGCCGGGCCGGGTGGTCGCCTTCGAGGTCGACGGCTACGACCGCAGCACCGGGGTCGGCTGGAGCGTCGTCGTGGTCGGGCCGGTGTCGGACATCACGGAGGTGCCCGACGAGCGCAGCCAGGCGCTCCGCCGCCTGCCCATCGAGACGGCGGTTCCGGGCGTGCGGGTCCATTGGCTGGCGATCGCCGCCGACCGGTTGACGGGACGCTCCTTCCGGGGCGGCTGGATGGTCCCGGGCGGCTACCTGGGCTGACTCCGAGGGGCGGGACGAACGTCACTGTGAGGAGGCGCCAGAGGTCCCTACCCACGACCTCCTCGGTGGCGCAGCCTGTGGCCGTGAGCATCGAGGCAGCCGTCGCGGAGATTCACCTGACCAGCGCACCCTCCTTCCCCCAGGCCGAGCGGATTGCCCTCGCGCGGCTGGACGTCCTCATCGGGAAACTGGAGGACCTCAACCTGCGCGACATCAAGGAGGTGCCGCTCCCGCTCCACTTCGAGGTCCTGCGTGCCCTGGAGGGCCTTCTGAGCGGGGGGCTGACCGTCCCCGAGACTCCCTCGGGCGCCCTCGAGATGTGCTTCGCCGGCCAGGCGCGGATCCTGGGTGGCCTCTACCCGGAATTCCAGGACGAGTTCGACGACGAGTGACCGGCTGGAGGCCGGCGACCGCGCTTCAGGGCGTCATCCGGCTCGGCCCTTAGCTCAGCTCGCCCGCAGGAGCTGTGTACGGCGTCGCTTCAGCGCCCGCAGGGTGACATTCCGCCCGGCACGCATGAAGCCGGGCCAGGAGCGGTTGTCTACGAACTGGAGGTAGAACCGGCCACCCTTCACCTCGGTGTAGGGCACCGGTTCCAGCAGCAGCACCTCACCGACCTCGGCCCGCAGCCGGGCCAGGTTTTGCCGTGCCAGCTGGGTCTGCTGCGACGTGCGCACCTGGGCCGCGGCACGGAGGATGCTGAATTTCTGCTCGCGCCAGCCGGAGGCGTCCTCGCCCCGGAAGGCCGGCGGGTAGAAGCAGTTCAGCCCGAGCACCACGTCGGGTTTCGGCTCGAGGTCGAGGACCGGGTGAACGGGGAAGATGTCCACGACCCCCCCGTCGCCCCAGTAGGAGCCGCCCATTCGTTGCGGGTCCATGAAGAGTGGAAGCGAGACCGCCAGCCGGACCGCCCGTGCGACGGTCAGCTCCGGATAGGTGCCGGGTCCGACGTACTCGACCCGGTTCTGGTCGATGTTCCAGAGCGGTGCGTAGGTCGGGATCGGCATCTCGCCGAGCCGGAGGTCGCCCAGCAGCTCCTGGTAGGCGGCCTCCAGGCGGTCGCCCTTGACGACTCCTGCGAACCCTCGGCCGAGGCGCGGCACGATGGCCGCCAGACCCGCCCAGTCGACGTCCACATAGTCGTGGGGCCGGAGGGAGAGCGTGAAATCGGCCACCTGCTCGGCACTCAGGCCGGCGCCGGCGGGGAAGCCGAAGAGCGCCGCGCCCGAGGCCACCGCCATCGAGCTGGGCCGGATCCCGGCCTCCTCGCAGGCACGCAGGACGCCGACCAGCGCCGACATGGCGCCGCTGCCGCCCGTGGCGACGACCGCCACCCGCTCGCCGGACGAGGGAATCTCCAGCCTCTGGAAAGCTCCGAACGGTCGCTGGTTGTCACGGGGCGTGAATTGGTCGGGAAGGGGCAGGAGAGCGAGGCCGAGCCCCCTGAGCAGCTCACCGTCGGAGCTCGCCGCCTCGGCCAGCTCGCGGGCGACCGTGATCGCATCGAAGCACTGCCGGACGCGGAATACGTCGAGTACTCGGTCGAGCGCGCCGCGGGTTGGTCGTCTCCGCGTCGCGGCCCTGGCTCGAAGTCCCTTCCCTGGTGCGGACGGGGTCACCTTGCGGGCCGCTGCGGTGGTCACCTCCGCTGCCAGGCGCCCGGCACGCGGCGGGCCGCGCGCTTCAGGATGCTCAGAGCCTCCCGCTCGCTGGGTGCCTGCTCCTCGCCGTACAGAAAGGCTCCCAGGCCAGCGCGCTCCTTGTCGTCCCCGGCGAGGCGGACGACCTCGATCCCGGCCTCCAGCAGCGTGCGTCGAACGGGATCTGCGATCAGGGGAGCGGCAAGGATCACCCGCGCGGGAGTCGCACAACGCACGGAGTCCATCGCTGCCAGCAGGCCCAGCGACGGGGTGAGGCCGTCATCGACGACTATCGCCGAGCGGCCGGCAAGGTCGAGGGCCACCCTCCCATTGCGGTAGATCCCGTCCAGCCGCGCGAGGTCGTCCTGCTCGCTCTCGGCCAGGAAGGCGGGCGCCCAGGGCTGCACCGAAAGGTCTCGCAGGGCCTCGGGGTCAAGCAGCCGGCTGGCACCAGGGGCGATGGCGCCCATCGGGTTGGTGACCGTCGAACCGGGCAGCTGGAGGAGTTCGACCACCACCACGTCGAGAGGAGCGTTCAGCTGGTCGGCGATCGGCTCGGCAACGACCACGCCGCCGGGCGGGATCGCCAGCACCACCGGCCTGAGGTAGGCCTGCTTCGGGAGCATCAGACGCAGCTGGAGCCCGGCGTCGGCACGGCCGCCGAAGAGCGGCGCCCGGTGGCCGACCACCTCGACAAGCTGGCGTGCCATCCGCCGGCGGAGGTTGAAGGTACCCCGACGCGCGGTGTCCATGCTGTCGTTCATCGCCGGGCCCCGGGTTGGGCGGTGGGTCGCTTGGCGATCAGCACCGGCTGCTCGCCGAGGTGGATGACGTCGTGATCGATCCCGCCAAGCAGCAGCGAGGCGAGGTCGGAGAGGCGATGAGAGCCGATCACCACGAGGTCGGCGTCCCAGGTGCGAGCCTCCGCCGCGATCTCATGGGCGATGCCCGCCAACGCCACCGGTGAGTAGGTGCGGGCGCGAATGCCCGCCTTCTCGAACCGCTTGACGATGGTCAGCACCTCGCGCTGCGCGTACGCGTCGGACTCGACGTAGGGCCAGTGGTCGAGGCCGGCGATGAGGTAGCGGGCGTGGAGCACGAGCACCTCCGCCCCGGTGGGCTTGGCGATGGTGGCTGCCGCCTCGTAGGCGCCCTCCACCTCCTCGCCGCCGGCGACCGCGAGGAGGAGCCGGTGGATGGGGCCGCCCCTGCGGCGCATGCCGTACCGGACGACCATGACGGGGCAGTCCGAGGCAGCGATGACCCGATGACTGACGCTTCCCTTGAAGAGGCCACTCAGGTCGGACAGCCCTCGCGAGCCGAGGGCGATCAGGTCGCATGCAAATTCCCGCGCGACCGCGACGATGGTCTCGGCCACCTGGTCGGTCGGCGCGTGGCGGACCAGTACGGAGGGCTCGACGTCGAAGTCGCGAAGGCCGCGCGCCATGCGCTCGACCTCCTCGGGCGGGTGGGAGCTGGCGACGGCGGGGCCGCCGGCGTCGGAGACGTGGAGAATTACGACCTCGGCACGGGTCGCCTGGGCCAACCGGCCCACGGCCGGTCCCGCGGCTCGCATGTGGACCGACGCGTCCACCGCGAAGAGGATCTTCCGGTAGCCGGCTCCTTTACCCGTGGATCCCGTCCCCATCATCCAGAAGACTCCCACCGGGACCGCCGCGGCCTCAGGGCCGGGAGGCCCCTTCGGGGAGGGACCATGTGCCCCCGGTCGAAGTCTCGCCGGTCCCCCGGTGCGCTAGCGAGCGGCCAGCGGAGGTTCGGGGGGAGGCAGCGCGAGGCGCGCCCGGGCGTCGACGACCATCGCGCCGCCGGGGCCGACCACCACCGGGTTGAGGTCCATCTCGGCAAGCTCCGGGTGATCCTCGACCAGGGCGCTGACACGGAGCAGCAGGCGTTCGAGGGAGGCGACGTCGGCCCGGGGCGAGCCTCGGTAGCCCTGAAGCAGCGGATAGGTCGCGAGCGAGCGGGGCATGGCGGCCGCGTCGCGGTCGGTGAGGGGCGTGATGCGGACGGCGACGTCCTTGATCAGCTCTGCCTGCACGCCGCCGCCGCCGCAGGCGATGACGGGGCCGAAATGCGGGTCGTGGACCACGCCGACCAGCATCTCGACCCCTGCGGGCACCATCTCCTGGACCAGGAACCCGGTCGGCGCCAGGCCCTGGGCTCGGAGCCGCCGCGCCATCGCCGACGCCTCCCGCCGGACGGCGCTGGCGCCTCTAAGCCCCAGCCGGACGGCCCCGGCCTCGGTCTTGTGAATGAGGCCGGGCGCGATCGCCTTGAGCGCGACCTCGGTGCCGAGCTCCCTCGCCCGGCGGCCCGCCTCGGCGGCGCTGGCTGCGATGCGGGACTCCACCATCGGGATCCGGTAGAAGGCGAGCAGCGCCTCCAGGTCGGCCGGCTCGAGCCAGCCCGCGCCCGCCTCCAGCCGCCTCGTCAGGAGGTCGTCCGCCTCCGCCCGGCCGAGGTCGGCGAAGGTCGGGATCGTTCCCTCCGGCTCGCGCCGCCAGCGGGCGTAGCCGCTGGCGTGGACCAGGGCCCGCGCGGCTTCCTCGGGGAAGGCGAAGTTCGGGATCACGCGGCCTTCGTTGAGCGCGGCGGGCGGTCCCCCGGAGGCCATGAAGACGGCCAGGAGGGGGATGGTGGGGGGCAGCTCGACGGCCTTGAGCGCGTTCGCGACATCCTCGCCTCGGGTCAGCATCGGCGGGATGAAGACGGCGATCACCGCGTCGACCTCCCCCGAGTTCGCGATCGCCTCGAGCGCGCCCTCGTACTGCAGGGCGCTCCCGGCCGCGGTCATGTCCACAGGATTGCCGGAGGAGGCGATGGCCGGCAACAGACCGGCGAGCGTCGCCTGCAGGCCGGCGGAGAGGACGGGCACCTCGAGGCCTCCGGCCTGGAGAATGTCGGCGCAGAGGATCCCGGGGCCTCCGGCGTTGGTGATGATCCCGACCCGCGGCCCTGCCGGCAGCGGCTGGCCGGCCAGCAGCGAGGCGACGTCGAGGAGCTCGGAGACGGTCTCGGTCCGGATCACGCCGGCCTGGGCGAAGAGCGCGTCGACCGTGACGTCGGAGTCGGCCAGGAGGGCGCCGGTGTGGGATGAAGTCGCCCGTGAGCCGGCCGGGGTGCGGCCGCTCTTGACGACCACGATCGGCTTGCTGCGCGCCACCCGACGGGCGATCCGGGCGAACTTGCGCGGGTTTCCGAAGGATTCGAGGTAGAGCATGCAGACCGAGGTCTGCGCGTCTTCCTCCCAGTACTGGAGGACGTCGTTGCCGGAGAGGTCCGCCTTGTTGCCGACCGAGATGAAGGACGAGATCCCCATTCCCCGCGCGCAGGCGAACTCCACGGCGGCGATTCCGAGGGCCCCACTCTGCGACATCAGTCCGACCCCTCCCGGGGGCGGCAGGCTGGTGGCGAAGGTAGCGTTGAGGCGGACCGAGGGCGCGGCGTTGAGGACGCCAAGGCAGTTGGGTCCGACAAGGCGCATGCCTGATTCGCGGCAGACGGCCAGCAGCTGCCGCTGCCGCTCGCGTCCCTCGTCGCCGGTCTCAGCGAAGCCGGAAGAGACGACTACCAGGGACTTGACGCCGGCGGCGGCGCACTCGCGGGCCACCTCCAGCACGTCCACGGCCGGCACGGCTATGACGGCCATCTCAGCTCGTGCGGGGAGCGCCCCGACCGTGGGGTACGCGGCCACCGACTGGACCACGGAGGCCGTCCGGTTGACCGGGTAGACGGGCCCCTCGAAATCGCCGTCGAGCAGGTTCCGGAAGACGCGACCGCCGATCGAGGAAGCCGAGCGGGAGGCTCCGATCACCGCCACCGCGCTGGGGTGGAGGACCGAGCGCAGGGCGGCGACCGCAGCCTCCCGCTCGCGGCCCTCGAACCGGGCCACGGCCTCGGGGCTGAGAGCGGTCGGGAACTCGTAGTGGATGGTCCCCGCTTCGAGCACGCGGCGGACCGGGAAGCCGCTCTCCTGGAAGACGCGCGCCATCTTGCTGTTGGAGAACATCACCTCGGCGCTGAAAGTCGTGATCCCCGCCGCCTGGGCGGCCTGGGCAAGGTGCCCGAGCATGATCGTCGCGACGCCGCGGCCCTGCAGCGCGTCGGCGACCGCGAAGGCGACCTCGGCGGGGCCGCTCGGCGTCGCGCCGTAGAAGCCGTGGGCGACGATCTGGCCCTCCGGGCCGGCGGTGGCCACCAGCCCGTAGCGGGTCCGGTAGTCGACTTCCATCATCCGGCGCACGACCATGTCGAGGTTGACGCCGCCGCTGAAGAACCGGAAGAACTTCGACTCCGACGACAGGCCGCTGTAGAAGTCGCGCAGTGTCCGCTCGTCGCCCTCCCGGACCGGCCGGAGGTGGATGGTGGAGCCGTCCCGGAGGACGACGTCCGCCTCCCGCTCGCGGGGGTACGCCGCGCCGGCCGTCTGGACCGCGCTGCTCACCGATCCGGCTCGGCCGGGCTCCGCCAGCCGCGCCGGAAGCAACGCCCGCTCACCTCGGAGACCTCGAGCACCAGCCAGTGCCGCCGCGCACCGGGCGCCGAGGGCACCAGTGGCAGCGCCCGCAGACGAACCGAACGTTCGTCCGGCGCGTCGGTGATGTCCTTCAGCATTCCCACTGCCATGACGCTCCAGCCGAGGGCTTCGCGGGGGTCGTAACCGTCGATCTCCAGGCAGGCCATCGACCCGGGGCCGCGACGAAGCTTGGTGCCGGCCTCGGTGCGGAAGGCGAGCGCGCCATCGGCGGAGGCGTAGTTCATCGGGTAGACCCGGGGAACCCCGTCGACGACGATCGCCAGGCGGCCGAAGCCGCTGCCCTTCAGATGGGCCCAGCAGTCGTCCTCGGAAAGGTCCAGCACCTCGTGGCCCGCAAGCCTCTGGCCCGCGCGGCCGATCGCCTCCTCGTCGGGTCCCGCATCCCCCATGCCACGAACAATCCAGCCGCCGGGCTGATCGGACAGGGGCCTTTCCGCCCGCCGGGGACGGGACGATCGTTACCCGAGCTCGAGGCGCCGCCTGCGGACTCGACGGCTGAGGAGGGTGCCGGCGGCGCCGCCGAAGCAGACCACGGCCACGACGATCCAGGTCACCGGCTCTGGCAGCGTGAGGCCTGCAGCCGCGTCCAGCGAGTAGCCTCCCGGGCCGGTGAGCGAGAGCGCCAGCGAGGCGGAGAGGATCAGGAGCGCGAACTCATAGCCCCCGGCCGAGCTCCAAAACCCCCTGGCGAGGTGCGCGGTGACGATCGCCACCAGCATGTTGGCAGCGACCACCAGGGGTCCAATGGGGCTCAGCAGCCCGAGCACGATGAGGGCGCCGCCTCCGAACTCGGCCAGGGCGGCCATGATCGCGAGCGGGCGAGCCGGCCGGAGCTGCAGCTTCTCGGTCGTTGCCGTGAATCCATCGAGGCCGGGTCCACCCCACCAGCCGAAGAGCTTTTGGGCGCCGTGCGCTGCGATCGTGATGCCGACGCCGAGACGTAGCACGAGCAGCCCCAGTGACAGCCCGAAGGTCATGTCTGCAGTATGCCGGTCCCTGATGTGGAAGAAGGCGGTGTTTGGACGAGTTGAAATTAGGTAATTCTGTAAGTATGGAAAACGCAAATGCTTCGACGATCGCTGGTTGGTTCGCGGGACGGCTCCCTGACGGTTGGTTCACGATGGCGCCGGAAGTCACTCTGGATGGTGAGCAGATAGTGGTGGTGGGGACCCTCCCCGACGTCAACCTCGCCGCCGGCGCGAGCGACGAGACGAAGGCCGCGGCCGGCCGAGGACGCATCTCGCGCTTCCGCGAGGCCACCCGCCGCGAGCGGATCTGGATCGCACGCGAGGCGGAGGAGCTCTTCAAGAAGAACGTCACCTGGGGCGCCGCCTGCGGTGGGGCGAGGACGACCTTCACCCCTGGGGGCTCCGGTCGCCAGGGGAGCGACAAGGCCACCGGCGGCCCGAGCGTCAAGATCGGCCGGCGGATCTACTAGCCGGCGGTATCTGGAAGGCAACAAGGAGGCTCACGAGACATCGCCGTGGTGGATCTGTTCGCTCAGGACGAAGCCGGGGAGATCGAGGAGCTCGACGCCTATTCGCGGGCGGTCAGCGGCGTCGCCGAGACGCTCATCCCATCGGTGGCCAGTCTCCGCGTGGGGAGGGGTGAGGATCGCCGGCCGCAGGGCAGCGGCTCCGCCGTCGCCATCAGCGTCGACGGCTTTCTCCTGACCTCGGCGCACGTCGTCGCCGGCAGCAGCAGGGGCAGCGCCACCTTCGCGGACGGCAGCGAGCTGGAGGCGGACCTGGCGGGCGCCGATCCGCTTTCTGACCTCGCCGTGCTGCGGGTGCAGTCGGGTGCGGTCCTGCGCCCGGTCGTCCTGGGCGACGCCGAACGGCTCCGGGTCGGCCAGCTGGTGGTTGCCGTCGGGAACCCGATGGGCTACGCCGGCAGCGTCACGGCCGGGGTGGTCAGCGCGCTCGGCCGGAGCCTTCCCACCACCGACGGCAGCACCCAGAGGATCGTGGACAACGTCATCCAGACCGACGCCGCGCTCAACCCGGGCAACTCGGGTGGCGCGCTGGCCGACAGCCGGGGCCGGCTGGTCGGCATCAACACCGCCGTGGCCGGCTTCGGCCTGGGCCTGGCGGTGCCGATCGACGCCACCACCCGGTTGATCATCGGGGCCCTGATCGGGGAGGGTCGGGTCCGCCGGGCGTACCTGGGCATCGCCGGCGGCACCCGGCCCCTGCCGGGCGCGGTCGCGGAGCGGCTCCAGCGCCGCGAGGCGATAGCGGTCCTCGAGGTGCTCGAGGGCACGCCTGCCGCCAGGGCCGGGATGAAGACCGGCGACCTGGTCGTGGAGCTGGCCGGCGCTCCCGTCGGCAAGGCCGGCGACCTCCAGCGGCTGATGATCGGCTCCGCGGCGGGCTGCCAGGTCGCCATCAAGGTGCTCCGCGGCAAGCAGCTGGTGGACCTGGAGGCGTCGCTGGTCGAGCTTGGCTAGCCGGGCCAGCGAGCCGATGTAGGCTTCGGGCAGCCAATGTTCGATCCCGAGGAGGTCTACCGCAAGACGACTCCCGGCTCCCGCCGGCTCCACCAGCGCGCTTCGGCGGTGATGCCGGGTGGGACCACCCGGACGACCACTTACTTCGATCCCTATCCGCTCTTCGTCGACAGGGGTGCGGGCTGCCTGATCTGGGACGTGGACGGCACCGAGCGCCTGGACATGCTCGGCAACTACACGGCCATGATCCTTGGCCACGCCCATCCCAAGGTGGTCGAGGCGATCCGCGAGCAGGCGGGGCGGGGAACCGCCTTCGCGGCCGCCAACGCCATCGAGGGCGAGCTGGCAGAGATCCTCTGCGAGCGGGTACCGAGCCTCGACCTGGTGCGCTTTTGCAACTCCGGGACCGAGGCGACGATGTTCGCCCTCCGCCTGGCCCGCGCATTCACGGGACGGCCCAAGATCGCGCGCATCGAGGGCGGCTACCACGGCACCCACGACCTGGCCGAGGTGAGCGCGCATCCCGACCCGGCCGAGGCCGGCCCCGCGGAACGGCCGCGCTCGGTGCCGGACTCGATCGGCACCCCGAGCTGGGCGCTGGAACAGGTGGTGGTACTTCCCTACAACAACCCCGACGCGGCCGATGCCATCATCCGGGAGCACGGCTCGGAGCTGGCGGGCGTGATCCTGGAGCCGATCATCGGCGCGGGAGGGGTCATCGCCGCCACCCCCGAATTCCTTCGCCGCCTGCGGGAGGTGACCTCCGAGCTCGGGATCCTGCTCATCTTCGACGAGGTGATCTCGCTTCGGGTGGCCCCCGGCGGAGCCCAGGAGCTCTACGGGGTGATGCCCGACCTGACGACGATGGGCAAGATCATCGGTGGGGGTCTCCCCGTCGCCGCCTTCGGCGGCCGCTCCGACGTGATGGAGCTGCTCGACCCGCGGCGCAGCCCGAGCCTCGCCCAGGGGGGCACCTACAATGGCAACCCGCTCGGGATG
>DATLQT010000044.1:0-142090 GCA_035535055.1 Candidatus Dormiibacterota bacterium
CCGCCGCCTTCGAGATGGTGGCGACCCCTACGCCTCTACAGGCCAAGGCGCTCGCGCTCATCGCCGCCTTCAAGCTGTAGCCAGAAAGCACCCTCGCCGGTCGAGTTCAAATTGAACTTGCTGAACCCCTCGAACTTCCGTCTAACCCCGGCGGTCGTCGCGGAGGATCTGGACCATGAGCCCGAGGCCGCCCAGCGCGGCGATCAGGAAGAAGAGGATCGCGATCCCCGGGTAGCCGAGCAGCCGGAAGGAGGTCGGCACCTGCATCAGCATCGCCGCCCCGATGATCAGCGCGGCCATCAGCAGGCCGAGCGTGATCCGGTTGGCGATCTTTTGGAACCCGCTCAGCAGCTTGCCCTCGTCGATGGTCTGGACCTTGATCTCGAATTCGTTGTTGGCGACCGCGTCGAGGATCTTGTTGAGCCGGCCCGGCATCCGCTCGGCGAGCTCTTTCAGCTCCAGCACGTTCTGGAAGAAGTTCCCCGGGGACAGGCTCTTGACCATCCGCCGCTGCATGATGTCGGCGGCGCTCTCGCGGATCGCCAGGTTCGGGTTGAACTCGGGGTCGAGCAGCCAGCCCACCTGGTCCAGGTTCAGCAGCGCCTTGCCGAGCATCGCCAGCTCGGGCGGCATCCGGACCCCGGCGTCGCCGGAGAGGTTGAAGATCTGGAGCATCACGCTGCCGACCTCGACCTCCTTCATGGTCGCGTCCTGGTGCTGGGCGACGAGGTCGGCGACCTCCCGGTTGTAGACGGTCTGGTCGAATTCGTCGGTCCGCTGGGCGATCCGCAGCGAATAGGTCACGGCATCGTCGCTGCGGCCCTCGCTCACCGCCAGCAGGAGCTGGATCAGGTGCTCCTGCAGGCGTGGCGCGACGTGGGCGACCATGCCGAGGTCGATGAGGGCGATTCGCGAGTCGTCGGTCACGAAGACGTTGCCGGGATGCGGGTCGGCGTGGAAGAAGCCGTCGATCAGGATCTGCTTGAGGTAGGCGCGGAAGAGCTGGCCCGCCAGCTCCTTGCCGTCCAGCTCGGTCCTCGAGACGGGGCTCAGCTTGGTGACCTTGACGCCCCGGATGAACTCCATGGTGAGCACCCGCGAGGTCGTGAAATCGGAGACCGGCTGCGGCACCACGATCCGGTCGAACTCGGCCAGGTTGGCGCCCAGGGTCACCAGGTTCTGCGCCTCCTGGCGGTAGTCGAGCTCCCGCAAAAGGCTTCTTCGGAACTCGTCCAGGAGGCTGCCCAGCTGGTACTGGCGGCCGACGGCGGAGTGCTCGTCGGCCCATCTCGCGATCTGCTCGAGCGCCTCCAGGTCCTCGCCGACGCGGTCCCGGATCCCGGGCCGCTGAACCTTCACCGCCACCTCGCGGCCATCCCGCAGAAGGGCGCGGTGGACCTGGCCCAGGCTGGCCGCCGCGATCGGAGTGGCCTCGAAGCTGGCGAAGGCCTTCGAGATGCGGACGCCCAGCTCCTCGGTCACGATCCGCTCGACGTCGGCGAAGGGGAAGGGCTCGACGTTGTCCTGGAGGCGGGTCAGCGCCTCCAGGTACTTCTCCGGCAGGAGGTCGGAGCGGGTCGAGAGGAGCTGGCCGAGCTTGATGTAGGTGGGGCCGAGGGACTCCAGGTCCCGGGCGAGCGCCTCGCCCTCCGGCGTCACCTCCTGGCTGGCCGGCCGGTCGCGGTCGATCGCCTCCTCCAGCCCGGCCTCGCGAACCATCTCGGGACGGCCGTATTTGGCGAGCAGCCAGGCGAGGTCGCGGTAGCGCTTTAAGTGGCGGGGACGCAGGGAGATGCCCATCTGAAGCTCGCTCTAACGTACCAGCTACGGGGAGAAAATGTGAGTGCGTTATTGGTAGCTAGGGCCGGCTAGAAGTCGTCGAAGTCGCCGCCCTCGTCCCCGAAGCCGCCGCCGGCGTCGCCGAAGCCGCCGCCGGCGTCGCCGAAGCCACCGTCACCCCCGTCGTAGGCGTCCTCGCCGAAATCGGCGTGATCGAGTTCTGACCCGAAGCCCGAACGCGGGGCGGCGAAGGTGGAAACCATCCGGCGGACCGAGCCCGAGCCGCAGTGGGCGCAGGGCGGGTCGGGCGCCGACCATATGGGCAGCAGCGCGGAGGAGCGCTTGCCGCAGCTGGAGCAGCCGTACTCGTAGATGGGCATACCGGCAAGCCTAGGATCGCAAAAATGATTCCGCTCGACCGGATCGAGGCCGCGGCCGCCCGCGCCACGCCCCACGTGCTTCGGGCTCCGGTGCTGTCGCTCGGAGGTGGGAATTACCTCAAGCTCGAGTGCCTCCAGCCGACCGGCAGCTTCAAGGTCCGTGGTTTTTTCGCCCGCGCCCTCCAGCTGACGGCAGAGGAGCGCAGCCGCGGCCTGCTGACGGTCAGCGCCGGCAACGCGGCGGCGGCCTGCTCCTACGTCGCCCACCGCCTGGGTCTGCGCTGCCGGGTGGTCATGTACGAGGAGGCGCCCGAGGCCAAGAAGGAGAACGTCCGGCGTTGGGGCGCCACGCCGGTGTACCTGAGCCACGACGGCGTTCACGCCTGGCTCCACGACCGGGGCTGGGAGGGCGAGCCGGAAACCTTCATCCATCCCTTCGCCGACCCCGAGGTGATGGCGGGCCACGGCGGTCTCGGCCTCGAGCTGCCGGAGCAGGTGCCCGGTCTGGAACGGGTCCTGGTCCCGGTCGGCGGCGGCGGGCTGGTGGGCGGCGTGGCCTCGGCCCTGAAGGCGGCCCGGCCGGCGATCCAAGTGATAGGCGTCCAGTCCTCCGGCTATGCGTCGATGACCGCCAGCCTCGCCGCCGGGCGGCCCGTCGAGCTGCAGGCGCGGACCATCGCCGACGGCACCACCGCACCCGTGGACCCGGCCAACCTCGCACTCCTGCGCGACGTGGTGGACGAGTGGATCACAGTCCCCGAGGAAGCGCTGCCACCGAGCATCGGCGAGCTGGCTCTCCGGGTCAAGGTGGTCGCCGAGGGGGCCGGGGTGCTCGCCTACGCCGCGCTCTCACAGCTCGAAACGGGCCCGGTGACGGTCGCCATCGTCAGCGGGGGAAATCTTGCCCCCGCGCTGCTCGCTCAGAGCCTGACGCCCTGAGCCGGGGGAGGGCTCAGCCCTCTGCCAGAACCTCTGAGACGACCTTCAGCGCCTGCTGGACGTCCGCGGCCCGGACCCCGTAATGGGTCACGAAGCGAACCTGGGTCCGGCTCACGGTGGCGCTCTTTACTCCCCGGCGGTAGCACTCGGTGACGAAGGCGGCGGGGTCAATCCGCTCCAGTTCGAAGATGACCAGGTTGGTCTGGACCCGGGAGAGGTCGATCCGGACGCCGTCCATCTCGGCCAGCCCCTCGGCAAGGGTGCGGGCGTTGGCGTGGTCCTCCGCCAGCCGGTCGACCATGTTGTCGAGCGCGAAGAGGCCGGCGCCCGCCAGCATCCCGATCTCGCGCATGCCGCCGCCCAGCATCTTCCTCCACCGCCTGGCCTCGGAGACCTTCTCGGCCGGGCCGCAGAAGAGGCTGCCGGCCGGCGCGCCGAGTCCCTTGGAAAGGCAGAAGGTGACGGTGTCGGCGCAGGCGGCGATCTCCCGCGCATCGGTCCCCGTCGCAACCGCCGCGTTGAAGAGCCGGGCGCCGTCGAGGTGGACCGTCAGGCCCTGGCGGTGCGCCTCCTCCGAAGCATCCCGGAGGTCGGCCAGCGGCCAGGCGACGCCGCCGTGGTAGTTGTGCGTGTCCTCGAAGAAGACGGCCGCCGTGCGCGGGTGATGCACGTCCTCCACCCGGATCGCCCCGGCGATCTGGGCCGGGGTCATCACGCCCGCCTCGGTCCGGACCGGCATTATCTGCACCCCGGCCAGCGCCGCGGCGCCGCCCACCTCGCTGAGGAAGGTGTGGGAGTCGGCGTCGGCGATGATCTCCTGGCTCGGGCGGGCGTTCACCACCACGCCCAGCAGGTTGCCCATCGTCCCGCTGCTGACAAAGAGGGCGGCCTCCTTGCCCAGCCGCTCGGCCGCGACCTCCTGGAGCCGGTTGACGGTGGGGTCCTCGCCCCAGACGTCGTCACCCAGCTCGGCCTTCGCCATCGCCTCCCGCATCCGCGGACCGGGCATGGTCAGGGTGTCCGAGCGGAGATCGACAGCCAAGGCCCGACTACTGTAGCGAGGCGGAGATGAAGGCCGATTTGATCCTCGCCGGGGGCGTCATCCGGACACTGGGCCGGGCCGGTCTCCGGCCGTTCAGCCACCTCGCGGTCCGGGGGGGCCTGGTTGTCGCCGTCGGTGGCGCTGACGTGCTCGGCCTCAAGGGCGCCTCAACCCGGGTGCTGGACCTCGCCGGCGGCGCCGTGCTGCCGGGGTTCAACGATCCTCACGCCCACGTCGTCTACCACGCGCTCTCCTCCTACGGCGCCGACCTGACGGGGTCGAGGTCGATCGCCGAGTTGCAAGGGAGGCTTCGCCGGTCGGCGGAGCGGCTGCCCGAGGGCGCCTGGCTCCTCGGCCGCGGGTACAGCTCGCTCGAGCTGGCCGAGGGAAGGGCGCCCCACCGGGCCGAGCTGGACGCGGTCACCGGCGACCGCCCCTGCTTCGTCGACGACCGCGGAGGCCACTCCCGCGTCGCCAACTCCGCGGCGCTGACGGCGGCCGGCCTCGGGCCCCGATCGCCCGACCCGCCGGGCGGAAGTCTGGGCCGCGAGCCGGACGGCTCGCTCGACGGCCGGCTGCTGGAGGCCGCCATGCGGATGGTCGCCGATCACCAGCCTGCGCCGCCCTTCGAACAGCGTTGGCTCGGGGTCCAGCGCACGCTGCGGCTGCTGGCCTCTCGCGGCATCACCAGCGTCGGCGCCGCCGTCAACCGGGGCTTTGCCGACGACCACCGGGTGTACGCCAAGCTCGCCGAAAAAGGGCGCCTTCGAGTGCGCGTCAACGAGTTCCTCTCCTGGGAGCTGCTACCGGCCCTGGGGCGGCTCGGTTTGGGGAGCGGCGGCGCGGGCAGCCTGGTCCGCTTCGGCCCCGTGAAGGTCTTCGTGGACGGAGGAGCCAGCAGCGGCAGTGCCGCGTTCCGCGGCCGGGGCGTCAACTGGCGCACGCCTCCGGCGGAGCTGGCCGAGCTGGTCCGCGAGGCGAACGCGGCCGGTCTCCAGGTCGCCGCGCACTGCATCGGGGACGCGGCCGTTGAGGCGATGGTGAGGGCGGTGGAGCTGGCCCAGGCCGAGTATCCCCGGCGGCTCCGCCACCGGGTCGAGCACTGCACTCACTGCCCCACTGACCTCCAGCGGCGGCTGTCCGCGGCGGGGATGGTGGCGGTGATGCAACCGCTCTTCGCCTCTCTTGGCCGCGCTCGGCTGGCCGCGGAGCTCGGAAACGGTTCCGAGCGGCACCTTGCCGCCCACCGCGATCTCGAGCGGGCCGGCGTCCGGGTCGCCTTCAGCTCCGACCTGCCGGTGACCCCCGAGCCAAACCCGTGGCACGGGCTGGCCGCCGCCGTCACCGACCCCCTTCAGCCGCTGACCCCGCTCAAGGCGCTGCGGGCATACACGTTCGAAGGGGCGTGGACGAGCTACGAGGAGAGGATCAAGGGGACGCTGGAGGAAGGCCGTGCGGCGGATTTCCAGGTTTACGGAGTGGATCCGCTCGCCCAGCCGCCGAAAAGTTGGCCGGCCCTCCGGCCGCGCCTGGTGGCGCTTGCCGGAAGGCCGGTGTGGGGGTCGTTCTAAGAGTCGCTGGTTGCCGACTTGGCGGTGTCGGATGCGGCACCGGCCGCGGTCTGGGCGGTGTGGCGCGCCGATGTGGCTGCCGACTTGACCGCGGGCGCGGTCTTCTTCGCGGCGGTGCTCGCCGCGCGGCGCGTGCGGGTCGCGGCGGACCGGGCGGCCGTGCTGGTTCGCCGGGCAGCGGTCGCCGTCGAGCGGCGCGCCGGAGCCGCCGACTTGGGGGTCGTGGTTGCGGCCGACCTGGTCGCGACGCGGGTCTTCTTTGCCGCGGTCGTGGTCGCCTTGCGGGTCGTGGTGGTCGCGGCCTTGGCGCGGCTGGCCGTGGTCTTGGCGGCGGCGGCGGTGCGGCGACTGCCACGCGCGGCGGTCCGCTTGGTCGCGCCGGCGGTGCGGCGGGTCGAGCGGCTGGCGGCGCCGGCACGGCTGGCGGTCGACGCCGCGCCACCCGAGGCGGCGCGAACCGCGCTGGCGGTCGCGGCGGCGGCGGCCTTGCGGATCTCCTCCAGCTGCTTGCGGACCTGCTGCGCCTGCTTGCCCAGTCGGTCCATCTCGGCCTGGCGCTGTTTGGCGGTCGAGGCCCAGGCCTTCTCGAGTTCCTTGTAACGCTTGTCGGCCTGCTTCATCGCCTGCCCGGCGGTCTTCTCGACCTGCTTGCGGACGTCCTTGGGGACCAGCGCCATCGCCTGGTCGAAAAGGCTGCCCGCCGACTTGGACGATGCACGTCCTGACTTCTTTTTGCTCATCTAGGTGGTCACTCCCCGCTTGGCGGTGTATTCAACAGGGCCCAGTTTAACGCAGCGCGTTATAATTGACACGGTATGCGAGAGGCTCCCTTCCATCACCTGATCAAGAAGTACTCCAACCGGAAGCTCTATGACACCCAGACCCGCCGCTACATCACCCTGGATGACATAGCACGGATGGTTCGCGACGGCGGCGATGTCACGGTCGTCCAAAGGGACACCGGTGAGGACCTTACCCCCGCGATCCTCTCTCAGATCGTCGCCCGCGAGGAGAGGCGCGGTTCCGGCAATGGCCACGCCGACCTGGGCGACGGCATCCAGGAGCGCGGCCAGGCCCTGCTCGACTATCTGCGCCGGACGATCAACATGCCCGCCGAGATCGTCTCCGGCGAGGTCGAACGGCGCGTCGGCGACATGGAATCGCTGGTGGACAACGCGCTCGAACGGGCGCTCAAGCGGCTTAACATCCCGACCCGGCGCGACATTGTGCGGCTCAATGCCCGCCTCGACGCGATCGACGGCAGGCTCGGCCGGTCGTCGGTCCCCGGAAGCAGTGTCAAGCGCGCGACGACCCGGAGGCCGCGGCAGTCGGCTACTGCGAAATCGCGTACACGAAAGGGCGCGGCGTAAGGACTGCCGTCAGGCTCAGCGTCGAGCTGGCCTGGTAGGAGCTGCTCCGCACCCGAGGGTCGGCCCGCAGCGTGCGCGTCATCTCGTCGGCCGTGGCGGCCAGCTGCTGCGGGTCGCCGATTGCCTCCAACACCCACGGCCCCCCGTGGACGGCGGCTCCGTCGATGCTGATGCCCCCTTCGGTCTGCATGATCACGCTGCCCATCACCACCCGCCTGCCGGCGACGGTGATCGCCTCGGCGCCGCCCAGGCGGAGGTTGTTGACGGCGTCCTGCAGGTCCACCTCGTTCAGCGGCGCGTCGATCGAAATGGTGACGCCGGGACCGGTGACGGCAGCCAGGCCCTCGACGACCCGCAGCCGTTGCGCCTCGGCCTGGAGAGCCGCGTCGGCGGCATCGGAGCCGCCCGCGATCAGCGCGTCGCGCTGGCCAGCGAGGGTCAGCTGCTCCGCCGCCAGCTGATCGTTGGAGCGGTGCAGGTCGTCGATCAAAAAGGCCAGCGAGGTGTTGTCCTGGCCAGCCAGGCTGGCCGCCACCTGGGCCTGACTTCGGACCTGGATCACGGTCAGGGCGGTGACCAGCAGGACCACCAGGCCGACCACCAGCGGCGTCCGCCAAGAGCGCTCAGCCGCCATTGGCGTAGGTCACATCGAGGCTCGAGTCGTAGGCCGGGAGGCTGATGTCGCCGGATCCCTGCCAGGCCAGCTGAAGCTGGAAGTCGCGCTGTCGCGACTTCAGGTCGCCAAGGCTCGAGCCGTCGGCGAGGAGCGTCTCCATCTCGCCGCGGTTGCCGATCGCGGCGATGCTGAAGGGAGCCTCGAGAGGCGGGCCCTGGTCGATCACCACCGCCTCACCCTCGCCGGCCAGCCGGCTCGCGGGCGAGATCCGGCGGCCGTTCACGGCCACCCCCTCGGCGCCGCCCTGGTAGAGGAGGTTGATCACATCCTGAATGTCCTCGAAGCCGACCAGGTAGGAGGTGTCGGCCACCGCGGCCGGGTTGGGCTTGCCGTTGCCTACCGTCACCACCTCGCCGGGGCCGTGGAGGCGGGTGAGACCGGCGTGGGCCCGGAGGTCGGCCACCTCGAGAGCCAGCTGCCGGCTGCTCGCCGAGCGGCTGGCAGCGGCCGCCTCCAGTGAGCTGATGTCGGCGCGGTCGGCAGCGATCCGGTCGCGATAGGTGGTGTTCTGGCTCTCCAGGCTCTGCACCGTCGCGATCAGCGCCTGATTGCGAGCGACCTGCGCCGACGGTGGGATGAGCTGGGAGCGAAGCTGGGTGGCGAAGAAGAACCCGAACGCCAGCGCGGTCGCGGCCATCACGGGGTACCAGCCGAGCCGCGCGAGCCGGGGACTTCTGAGCCGCATTTCCGCGATGTAGTATCGGCGGCGTGGCCGTCGATCTGAAGCAGGAGTCCGCCTACTCGACAGCGCAGCACCAGTTCGACCTGGCGGCCGACGTCCTCGGGCTGGAGGAGTCCGTCCGGGCCCAGCTGCGCGAGGTCAAGCGAGAGCTGGTGGTGCACTTCCCCGTCCACCTGGACAACGGCTCCATCGAGCTCTTCACGGGTTACCGGGTGCAGCACAACATCAGCCGCGGGCCCGCCAAGGGCGGCATCCGCTACCAGGCCGGCCTGACCCTCGACGCGGTCAAGGCGATGGCGATGCTGATGACCTGGAAGTGCGCCGTGGTTGGCCTTCCCTTTGGCGGCGCCAAGGGCGGCGTCGACGTGGATCCGCGCCGGCTGACGCTGTCCGAGCTCGAGCACCTGACGCGGCGATTCGCCACCGAGATCGCGCTCTTGATCGGCCCGGAAAAGGACATCCCGGCGCCCGACATGGGGACCACTCCCCAGGTGATGGCGTGGATCATGGACACCCTGTCGATGCACGCGGGCCACTCGGTCCCGGCATCGGTAACCGGCAAGCCCATCGACGTCGGTGGTTCCGAGGGGCGCGATGAAGCCCCCGGCCGCGGCCTGACCTTCCTGACGCTGGAGGCGCTCAAGTACCTCCACGTCCAGGAGGAGACTCCGACGGTCGCCATCCAGGGCTACGGAACCGTCGGCCGGAGCTCTGCCCGCTTGATGGCCGAGGCCGGCCTCAAGGTGGTCGCCGTCAGCGACTCCAAGGGTGGCTCCTACAACCCGAAGGGACTCGACCTCGACACGCTCCACGAGCACCGGCAGGTGCGGGGCGGCATCGGCGGCTTCAGGGGCGGAGAGGACGTCACCAACGCCGAGCTGCTCGAGCTGCCGGTGACCGTGCTGGTGCCGGCCGCGGTCGAGAACCAGGTCACGGCCAAGAACGCCGACAGGGTCCAGGCCCGCCTCATCACCGAGGGAGCCAATGTCCCGCTCACCCCGGACGCCGACCGCATCCTCCACGACCGCGACGTCTTCGTGATCCCCGACATCCTGGCCAACTCGGGCGGGGTGATCGTCAGCTATTTCGAGTGGGTCCAAGACCTCCAGGCCTTCTTTTGGGAAGGTGAGGAGATCAACACCAAGCTCCACCACATCATCACGCGGGCCTTCTATGAAGTCCTCCACACCAGCGTCAACAAGCGGCTGCCGATGCGCACCGCGGCCTACGCGCTGGCGGTCCAGAAGGTGGCCAACGCCAGCGTCGTGAGGGGCATCTACCCCTAGCCCGCAAACTCCGTGTGGCCTGCCGCTGGCAATCGCCGGGAGGGGCGGGTAAGGTGGTCTTCGGTTCAGAGGCGTCGTCGGGGTGAGGCGTCGCCATTCGGATTTCAAGGAAGCCTTTTCTCTTTCCCATTGGCTGAACGAGCGCATGCCGCCTCGAGGAGCGGCCAGAAAGAGCGTCAGGAGCTCGAGGCTCTCTACCAGGAGGCCGCCCTCGAGATCCGCTCGAGGGGCCGCCGGGACTCCTCCGGCAGGCCGCTGGTCGAGCTTCCCGCGGCAGTCAGGCGCCTCCGCCGGAACGCGCCGATGCTGGCGATGGAGGCCCTAGGCCGCCTGTCCTCCACCCTTCGCGACCTGACCGGCCGCGAACTCATCGACATCGCCGCGATGATCGCGGTGGTCCAGTTCCTCTACCAGCACGCCGAGGCGATCCGGGGCGACGGCTCCGCGCTGGACGACTTCGGCTTCGACCCCGGCTACACGGAGTCGTTCCTGCCCGTCTTCCGCTGGATCTACCATCGCTACTGGAGGGTCGAGACGACCGGCATCGAGCACGTGCCGGCGAGCGGCCGGGCGCTCTTGGTGTCCAACCACGCGGGCGTCCTGCCCTGGGACGGCGCCATGATCAAGACCGCCCTCTTCGAGGAGCACTCCCGCCCGCGTCATGCGCGGGCGTTGGTCGCCTCGCTCTTCTTCGAGATGCCGGGTCTCTCCTGGTTCCTGCGGCGCACCGGACAGGCGGCCGGGCACCGCGAGGACGCCCACCGGCTGCTCGAGCGCGACGAGCTGGTGCTGGTCTTCCCGGAGGGCGTCAAGGGCACCGGCAAGGGCTGGTCGAACCGCTACCGGCTTCGCCGCTTCGGCCGCGGCGGGTACGTCCAGTCCGCCATCCGCGCCCGGGCGCCGATCATCCCGGTCTCGGTCGTCGGCTCGGAGGAGATCTACCCGATGCTGGCGGACCTCGGCCCGCTGGCGGACCTCTTCGGGCTGCCCTACTTCCCGGTGACGCCGACCTTCCCGCTGCTCGGCCCGCTGGGATTGGTGCCCCTGCCCTCGAAGTGGCGGATCCAGTTCCACCGGCCGATCCGGACCGACCTCTGCGCCCCCTCCGACGCGGCCGACGAGAGGCTGGTGATGACCCTCAACGACAACATCCGCGACACCATCCAGGAGGGCCTGGTGGAGAATTTGAAGCTCCGCCGGGGAGTCTTCGTCTAGCTGGGGACGTACCTTCGGACCCGGATCGCCACCGTCTCTTCGGGATCCTCCACGACGTCGATGGAGTGCGCCTGGCTCACCCAGTACTCGACCTCGGACGGGGTCGGCGCGTTGACCCCGAGCACGTCGAGCAGCCTCTCATGGAGCTCGGCGGGGTTGGTGGCGCCGAGCTGGCGGAGGCTCGTGATCCCGAGCCGCATGACGACCCGAAGGTGGCGGGTGAGGCCCGAGATCTCCATCAGCGACGCCTGCTGGCCTAGGTAATAGAGGCGCTCGACCGGGATCCCCGTCCGCCGCTCGATCCGCTGCCGGTCGATGACGAGTGTCGTGGCGTGGATCAGCTGGTTGGTGTGGAGGACGCCGAGCCTGCGGAGTCGGTCGCACTCGTCGTCGGTGATCCCCGCCAGGTACTCCAGCCTCTTCATCACCGCCCTGTCAGGATATCCGCCGTGGAGGAAGCGACCACCGCCGCCGTCCAGGCTCCGCCGGCTCGCGCCACCGTCCTGATCCTCGACTTCGGCTCCCAGTACAGCCAGCTGATCGCCCGCCGCGTTCGCGAGGCGAACGTCTACTGCGAGCTGGTCCCCGGCACCACACCGTGGTCTTTGCTGAGCGAGAGGCACCCGTCGGCGCTGATCCTCTCCGGCGGCCCGGCCAGCGTCTACGAGGCGGGAGCGCCGCAGGTTGACCCCGAGGCGCTCAGGGCGGGAATCCCCGTCCTCGGCATCTGCTACGGGATGCAGCTGATCGCCCACCACCTGGGCGGCAGGGTCGAGCCGGGTCCCCGGCGGGAATTCGGGCCGGCCGTGCTCGAGGTCGAGGATGGCGGTGGCATCTTCACCGGCCTTCCGGCCGAGATGCCGGTCTGGATGAGCCACGGCGACCACGTCCCCGAGCTGCCGCCGGGCTTCCGCGGCATCGCCCGCAGCGCCAACTCCCGCTACGCCGCCTTCGCAAGCGCCGACGGCGCCGTGATGGGCATCCAGTTCCACCCCGAGGTCGTCCACACGCCGAACGGGCGGGACATCCTCCGCAACTTCCTCTACCGGGTCAGCGGGCTCACCCCCAGCTGGACCCCCGGCTCCTACATCGAAGAGGCGGTAGCCACCATCCGGGCCACCGTCGGCGGCGGCCGGGTCCTCTGCGCGCTCTCCGGCGGCGTCGACAGCGCGGTCGCGGCGACCCTGGTGCAGCGGGCGATCGGCGACCAGCTCACCTGCGTCTTCGTCAACAACGGGCTGCTTCGCAAAGAGGAGCCGGAGAGGGTCCTCGAGGTGATGCACGGCAACCTCGACATGAACATCCGCTACGTCGACGCCACCGACCGCTTCCTGGGCGAACTGAAGGGCGTAACCGATCCGGAGGAGAAGCGGCGGACGGTCGGCCGGGTCTTCATCGACGTGTTCGAGGCCGAGGCGAAGGCGATCGGCGAGATCGACTTCCTAGCCCAGGGAACCCTCTACCCGGACGTCATCGAGTCGACCGCCGCCGACACTGCGGCGAGCGCGGTCAAGATCAAGACCCACCATAACGTCGGCGGCCTGCCGCCCGGGCTCCGGTTCCAGCTCATCGAGCCGCTGCGCTACCTCTTCAAGGACGAGGTGCGGGCGGTTGGCTCCGAGCTCGGGATGCCGGAGGACGTGGTCTGGCGGCAGCCCTTCCCGGGCCCCGGCCTCAGCATCCGCTGCCTCGGCGAGGTGACCGAGGAGCGGCTCGCGGTGCTCCGCGAAGCCGACTGGGTGGTCGTCGACGAGATCAAAAAGAACGGCCTCTACCGCCAGGTGTGGCAGTCGTTCGCGGTGCTCACGCCCCTGGAGACCGTCGGCGTCCAGGGCGACTATCGGACCTACTCCAACGTGGTGGCCGTCCGGGTCGTGACCTCCGACGACGCCATGACCGCCGATTGGGCGCGGGTGCCCTACGAGGTCCTGGCGAAGATCTCGAACCGCATCACCAACGAGGTGCGCGGCGTGAACCGGGTCGTCTTCGACATCACCTCCAAGCCGCCCGGCACCATCGAGTGGGAGTAGGCGGCAGGCCGCCCGGGTGAGGATCCTCGTCATCGGCTCGGGGGCTCGCGAGCACGCGTTGGCCTGGAAGTGCATGCAGTCGGTGCTCACCGACCGCGTCTTCTGCGCACCCGGCAACGGCGGGACCGGAGGTATGGCAAAGAACATCCAGATCCCCGCCGATGACGTCGCCAACCTGGTCAAGTTCGCCAAGAACGAGAAGATCTCGCTGGTGGTGCTGGGCCCCGAGTCGGCGGTGGCGGCCGGCGTGGGGGACGCGCTGCGCGCGGAGGGCATACCGGCCTTCGGTCCCAACCGTGACCCGGGGCGGATCGAGAGCAGCAAGGCCTTCGCCAAGGACCTCATGAGGAGGGCCGGCATCCCGACCGCCGACTTTGGCGTCTTCACCGAGGCGGGACCGGCCAAGGCGTGGGCCGCCGAACGGGACGGCCGGGTGGTGGTCAAGGCCGACGGGCTCGCCCTCGGCAAGGGCGTCATCGTCTGCGGCGACCGGGAGGAGGCCGACCGGGCGATCGAGGCGATGCTCGTCGAGCGGAGCTTCGGCCGCTCGGGCTCGACCGCAGTCGTGGAGGAGCGCCTCGAGGGCGCCGAGGTCTCGTTGATGGCGATCACCGACGGCACCCGCGTCATCCCACTGGCGCCGGCCCGCGACTTCAAGCGCGTCGGAGAGGGTGACACTGGTCCCAATACGGGCGGCATGGGCGCCTTCTCGCCGCTGCCCGAGATGACCGACGAGCTGATCACGGAGGCGGTGAGCACGGTGCTCGAGCCCGCAGTCCGGCAGCTCGCCGCCGACGGCTTCGAGTATCGCGGCCTGCTCTACGCGGGCCTGATGCTGACGCCTTTGGGCATCCGCGTCCTGGAGTTCAACGCCAGGTTTGGCGACCCCGAGGCGCAGGTCGTGCTCCCGCGGCTGCGCAGCGACTGCGTACGACTGCTGCTCGAGGCCGCCCGCGGCGACCTCTCGGTGGTTGACGAGCTCGACTGGGACCCGCGGCCCTGCGTCGGCGTCGTGCTCGCCTCCAGCGGATACCCGGAGTCCTACGAGACGGGCTTCCCGATCGACGGCCTGGCCAACGTCAACCCGGGTGTCCTCGTCTTCCACGCCGGCACCCGCTACCTGCCCGGCCAGGGCCTGGTCACCTCGGGCGGCCGCGTGCTCACCTTCGTCGCCCTCGGCGACACGCTCGCCGACGCCCGGGCCGCCGTCCTCGGCACGATCGGCCGGGTACGATTCAAGGGAGCTTTCCACCGCCGCGACATCGCCTTGGAGACATCAAAAAATGGCTGACGTCGGAGTGATCCTCGGCAGCAAGTCGGACCTCCCCCTGATGGAGAGCTGCATCACACAACTGGAGGCGTTCGGCATCGAGCACGAGCTGAAGGTCTGCTCGGCCCACCGCGACCCGGAGGGGGTCAAGGACTGGGCGTCCAGCGCGGCCGGGCGAGGCCTGAAGGTGATCATCGCCGCCGCCGGCGGCGCTGCCCACCTGCCCGGCGTGGTGGCAGCCTGGACCAACCTGCCGGTAATCGGCGTTCCGGTCCCCACCGAGCACCTCGGCGGCCAGGATTCGCTCTACAGCATCGTGCAGATGCCGGCCGGGATCCCGGTGGCCACCGTCGCGATCGGCACCGGCGGGGCCAAGAACGCCGCCTGGCTGGCGGCCCGCATCCTCGCTCTCCAAGACCCAGACCTCGCCGCCCGTCACCATGAGATGCGGCAGGCTTTGGCGGGCCGTTGAGCGCCGCGCCGGCACGCGCGAAGCCGAGGCTGCGCCTCACCGACACCACCTTCCGTGACGCGCACCAGTCGTTGATCGAGGGCCGGCTGCGCGGCGAGGACATCGTGCGGCTCGCCTCGCGGATGGACAAGGTCGGCTTCTACTCGCTGGAGGCCTTCGGAGGAGCGACCTTCGAGACCGAGATCCGGCTCAACGGGGAGAACCCCTGGGACTACCTGCGGGCCCTGAAGAAGGCCGCGCCGAAGACGCCCATCCAGGCGCTGATCCGCGGTCAGAACCTGGTGGCCAACCGCAATTTCGCCGACGACGCGGTGCAGCTCTTCGTCAGCCACGCCGCCCAGTGCGGCGTCGACATCTTCCGGATCTTCGACCCCCTCAACGACCTCCGGAACATGGAGGCGGCGATCGCCGCGGCCAGGAAGGCGAGGCGGAAGGTACAGGGCGCGCTCTGCTACGCGATCAGCCCCGCCCACGACCTCGGGCTCTGGTGCTCTCTTGCCAGGGGTCTCCAACAGCTCGGCTGCGACTCGCTGGTCATCAAGGACACCTCGGGCCTGCTCAGCCCGCAGACCACCTGGGAGCTCGTGGCGGCCCTGAAGGAGGTGTTCACGAAGGGCCCGATCGGCGTCCATTCTCACTGCTCGAGCGGGATGGCGCCGATGGCCTATATGGCCGCGGTCGAGGCGGGCGCCTCAATCCTGGACACGGCCATGTCGCCTCTCGCCTGGGGCGCCTCGCAGCCGGCGACCGAGAGCGTGGTGGCGGCCCTCGCCGGGGGTGACTACGACACCGGGCTCGACCTCGAGAAGCTGATCGAGATCAAGAACGACCTGCAGGTGATGACGGCGGACATGGTCCACGACCACTCCGCCGACCGGGTCGACGCCGACATCCTGCGCTACCGGATCCCCGGGCTGATGCTCGACGAGGTGACCCGGTTGCTCCGCCAGCACGGGGCCGAGGATCGACTGCAGGAAACGCTGGCGGAGGGGTCACGGGTCCGCGAGGAGCTCGGCTACCCGCCGCTGGTCTCGCCGATCCGCGGCTTGATCGCCCAGCAGGCGGTGCTCAATGTCGTCGGCGGCGAGCGCTACGCGACGGTCACCAAGGAGCTCAAGGATTACCTCCAGGGCCTCTACGGGCGACCGCCGGTACCCGCCGATGCGTCCGTCCGCCAGTTGGTGCTGGGCCGGGAGGAGCCGATCACGATCCGCCCCGCCGACCTGCTCCAGCCCCAGGTCGCCGGGGCCAGGGCCGAGCTCAAGAAGCACGGTTTCGCCACCAGCGACGACAACGTGCTGATGTACATGCTCTTCCCCTCGCTTGCCCTGAGCTTCCTGCGCGGCGAGCTGGGCCCCGAGGACGACGCGGAGGAGGCGGCCCGGGCCGGGGAGGACGAACCCGAGAGCTCGCCCGACGGGGGCGCCGAAGCTGCCGCCGCCGCCGAGCCCGCCGGGCCTCCGCCGACGACTGCGGAGTTCTCGGTCGACGTGGACGGCGAGGTGTTCACGGTCCGGGTGAGCGGGGCCGGGATGTCGGTGGCGCCCGCGGCCGCGGGCGGCGGTCTGCCGGCAGGCCCCGGCGCGCCCCCCAGGCCGGCCGCCGCGGGTCCCGGTAGCGTCGTGGCTCCGATGCAGGGCCTGATCGTGAAGGTCCCGGTCAAGGTCGGTGACGATGTGAAGCTGGGCGACGTGATCGCGGTCCTGGAGGCCATGAAGATGCAGAACGACATCGTTTCCACCGTCGCCGGGAAGGTGAAGGCGGTCCACGTCAAAGAGGGCGAGGTCGTCGGGCCCAACCAGCCCCTGGTGAACATCGGATGAGGGTCGCTGTCCTCGGGACGGGCAAGATGGGCGCCGCTGCCGCGCGCCGACTGGCGAGCCAGGGCCACGACGTCCGCCTCTGGAACCGGACCCGGGCCCGCGCCGAGGCGCTCGGTGTGGGCAAAGTCTTCGAGAGCCCGGCCGCGGCCGCCGACGACGCCCAGGTCGCGCTCAGCGTGCTGACCGGACCGGAGGCGGTGCAGGACGTCTACGGTCAGCTCGATCCCCGTGGCGACCGGGTCTACCTGGAGATGAGCACTGCCGGCCCCGAGGTGCCGGAGGACCTATCCCGCCGCTTCCACCGGCTGGTCGCGGCGCCGGTGATCGCGCCTCCGGCGTGGGTAGAGGCGGGCCGGGCGCTCTTCCTGGCCGGTGGCTCGGACGACGCCATCGAGGAGGCGATGCCGGTGTTCAAGTCGCTGGGCGAGGTGCGGCGCGTCGGCACCCCTCGCCGGGCGGCGGCGATGAAGCTGATGAACAACACGATGCTGGCCATCACCGCCGCGGCCGGCGCCGAGATGGTGGAGGCGGGCGTCCGCTCCGGCCTCAGCCCCGAAGAGGCCTTCGAATGGGTGAAGCGCCACGCCCCCTACCTCGAGACCCGCCAGTCCGGTTACCTCGGCGGCCCCTACGAGCCCCTGACCTTCGCCCTCAAGGACATGCTGAAGGACGTCGAGCTGGCCCTGGCCATGTTCGACGGTCCCGACTTCCCGATGCCGATCGTGGAGGCGGTCCGGGATGCCTACCGGGAGGTGCTACCCGACCACGGCGAGGAGGAGCTGACCGCCGTGCTCGAGCGCTACAGGAAGCCGTGAGCGCCCAGCGGCGACGGCTCTTCTCGAAGGTGCTGGTCGCCAATCGGGGCGAGATCGCCATCCGCGTCATGCGGGCGTGCCACGAGCTGAACATCGCCACCGTCGCCGTCTACTCCGACGCCGACCGCGACGCCATCCACACCCGCTACGCGGGCGAGGCGATCCACATCGGCGGGGCGGCGCCGGCGGAGTCCTACCTGAACCTGGAGCGGATCATGAAGGCCGCCAAGGACTCGGGCGCCGAGGCCATCCACCCCGGCTACGGCTTTTTGAGCGAGCGGCCGGCCTTCCCGGAGGCGTGCGAGGCCGCCGGCATCTCCTTCATCGGGCCGCCCGCGGAGGCGATGACCCGGCTCGGTGACAAGCTCGGGGCGAGGGCGCTGGCCAAAGAGCACGGCGTGCCGACCACGCCCGGCACCGACGCCATCTCCGACGCCGACGACGCCCGCCGGGCGGCCCTGGAGATCGGGTTGCCGGTGATCATCAAGCCGTCCGGCGGCGGCGGTGGCATCGGGATGAAGGTCGTCGAACGGGAGGAGGAACTGGTCGCCGCCATTCAGAGCGCCTCCAACGCGGCCCGGTCGGCCTTCGGCGACGCCACCGTCTACCTGGAGAAGTACGTTCGCAACCCGCGTCACGTCGAGATCCAGGTGATCGCCGACCAACACGGCAACGTCGTCCACCTGGGCGAGCGGGAGTGCTCGATCCAGCGCCGGCACCAAAAGATCCTGGAGGAGTCGCCCTCGCCGGCGGTGACCCCCGAGATCCGGGCCCGGATGGGCGACGCGGCGGTCGCCGCCTGCCGCGCCGCCGGCTACCAGAACGCCGGCACCGTCGAATTCATCTTCAGCGAGGGTGACTTCTACTTCCTGGAGGTCAACGCCCGCCTCCAGGTGGAGCACCCGGTCACCGAGCTGGTGACGTCGACGGACCTGGTCAAAGAGCAGATCAAAGTCGCCGCCGGCCAGCGGCTCTCCTTCGAGCAGGACCAGGTGCGCTGGTCCGGCCACGCGATTGAGATGCGGATCAACGCCGAGAACCCGGCTCGAAACTTCATGCCCAACCCCAAGCGCATCCAGCGCTGGGTCGCCCCGGCGGGCCCCGGCGTCCGGGTCGACAGCGGCTACGGCCCGGCCAGCGAGGTGCCGGCCAACTACGACTCGCTGGTGGCCAAGCTGATCGTCCACGGCGCGGATCGCGCGGAGGCAATCGCCCGCGCCCAGCGGGCCCTGCGGGAGTTCGTGCTGGTCGGGCCGGCGACGACCATCCCCTACCACCGGGCGATCCTCGCCAGCCCGGACTTCCGCTCCGGCAACCTCACCACCAACTTCATCGCCGAGCACCCCGAGCTGTTGGAGGAGATGGCGAGGTTCGAGGAGCAGGTCTCCCCGATGGACTACAGCGCAGCCGACCCGCGCAAGATCGCGGCGGCGGCGGCGGCGGTCGCCGCACTGACCAGCCGGTGACCGGCAGGCCGTTCGAGGTCGTCTCCAGCCGCGAGCTGGCCGCCCATCACCACTACTCGCTTCGTGCCGACGAGGTGCGCTGGCCGGACGGGACCGAGACCAGCTACGGCGTCTTCATCCAGCCCCAGGCAGCGGTGATGGTCCCCCTGACCGAGGAGCTCACCACCTTCATCGTCCGCCAGTGGCGGCATTCCTGGGAGATGGACGCCTGGGAGTGCCCGGCGGGGACGGTGGAGGAGGGCGAGGACCCGGCCGCGACCGCCCGCCGCGAGCTCATCGAAGAGGCGGGCCTGTCGGCCTCGCGCTGGGACCCGCTGGGAACCGCCCGGGCCACGGCGGTATCGACGATGCGATTCAACCTTTACCTGGCGCGGGACCTCGAGCGGGTCGAGCGGCGGCCCGAGATCTACGAGCGGGACATGGTCATCCGCGAGCTCCCGCTGGCTGAGGCCCTGGATCTCGCAGCCGACGGGACCATCCAGCACGCCGCCAGCATCGCGGCGCTGTTCCGGGCGTCGCGCGCCCTCGGCCGGAGCTGACTAGACTAGACGACGGTCAGCAGGTACCTGCGGCTGGCGCTGGCGCCTGTCGCGTCGATCACCGTCACCGTGAACGGGTAGTTGCCCGCTGCCGCCGGTTTTCCGTCGAGTTCGCCGGACCGGGCGTTGAGGGTGAGCCAGGAAGGCGCGCCGGCGATCGTCCAGCGGTAGGGCGACGTGCCACCCGACGCGCTGACGTGGGCTGACCACTCGAGCCCGGTCACGCCCGTCGGCAGCGCGGTGGGGCCGATGCTGATGGCAGGCGGCGGGACCGGCGTCGGCGTCGGCCTCGTAGTCGGGGTTGGCGCCGGTGTCGGTGTCCCCGGCGGCGGGGTCGCGATCGGGGTCAAGGAGCTTCCCGGCTCAGGGCTTGAGGTCTCTCCCGAGCTTGGAGTGGACGAGGTCGACGTCGGCGTAGTGCTGCCGGCCTCCGTCGGCGCGGGTGTGGCGGTGGAGGTAGTGACCACCGCCGGCGTGGCTGGCCCGCCCGAGCCGGCGAGGCCCGACGGGGGAGCCGGCGAACCGGCCGGCGCACGCCGCCGGGCGACGAAGAGGTACCACTGCTCGCCCGGCTGGGACTCCAGGTCCGCGACCGCGTAGCTCCAATTTCCCGCGCTGGCGCCGCTGACGGTGACGCTGAGCGGGGGCTGGGAGGAAGTGGGCGCGGCATAGGTCGACCCGTCAGGGGCGAGGACAGTCAGCCGGAAGGTCGAGCCCGGCCAGGCGAGGACGAACTGGAGGTCATCTCCGGCCGCCGCCTCCGCCCCCACCGCCGGCTGGGTCGAGTCGCCGGTGCTCATGGTGCCGCCGTCGATCGTCGTCACCGTCCCGCCGTCGAGCGCGTCGAGGCCGAGGTTGAAGACCGTCCAGGGATCCTGTCGGTCAGCCAGCCCGAGGGCGACCGCCGGGGTCGGGGGCGACCCGGCGGCGATGGTTGTCGACTGGCCGGCGACGAGGACCAGCGTTCTGCCGGCGGCGCTGGCCGCCACCTCGCCGGCCCAGACCTGGGCGGTAACCAGGGGCGACGACCCGCTGCCGCTGATCCGGATCGAGAACTCGGTGCCGCGCACCTCGGCGGTGGAGTTGTTGGGCGCATCGACGCGGAAGGAGGCACCTCCCACCAGCCGTACGACGGTGTACCAGGTCTGCCCGGCGCTCTGCCGCAGGCGGGTCGCCTCGCCCCCGCCGGTGGCGCGGCTCAGGCCTTCGACCTGGAGGTCGGTGCCGGCGTCGAGGCGGCTCACAGAGCCGTCCGGGAAGGTCAGCGAAGCCTTGGCGCCGGCGCCGGTGCGGACCCGGTCTCCGCTGACGAGGAGGTCGCCCGAATGGGCCGCTTGGTAGCCCGACGATCCCGCGCGCTCGAGCTGGGCCGTCCCCACGAAGACGGTCAGGACGGCGTGGTCTTGGGCGGCCATGGACTGCACGGCCATGATCAGCAGCAGCGCCCCGAGGACGGCGACAACCGCCACCGGAAGCACCACCCTACGGCGCGTCAAAAACCGGAACAACTCACCCCACCCGCCTTCCCCGCCGGCCTACCGAGCCGAGCGCTGGAAAAGATATCGCGCGAGAGGTGCTAACGGGTCGCCTGTCTATCCCCCCGGAGGAGCCGCCGGCGCCACGAAGGAGTAGGTGTAGCCGCCCTCGATGGGCTGGCCGGCGATGTCCTTTAGCGCGCCGGAGATGGCCAGTCGGTAGGACGCGCCGGGGTTCAGCACTGCGTCGACGGTGAGGTTGCGGTGGTCGTAGCGGGTGGTGACGGGGACCTGCTTCCCGTCGTCGCCGGCGATGCTGACGCTGCCGGCGACAGTCGCGGGGTCGAGGTCGCTGTCGAAGACGATCACGAGTTGGTTGTGGCTGAGCGTCACCGAGTTGACCGTCGGGCCAACGCCCAGCGCCTGCGGCGGACCGTCACTGACAGAGTCGATCCGGAGCCCGGCGGCGGTGTTGATCACCACGACCAGCTCGTCCTGGTAGCGGACCTCGTCCTGGCCGCGAGCGAAGATCAGCCGGGCCGTGAAGAGGGCGTTGGTGGCTGTCGCCTGGCTGGAGATCACGAAATAGCGCTCGAGGTGCTGGTCGGTCGGGAGCGGCGAGGGTGCGACCGGCGAGGCGCTCGGCCCGAGAAGGCCCGCGGCGGTGGCGCCGTCGCCGGCGATCTTGGCCTTCTCGTAGGCGTCCACCACGGCGGCCGCCGCGCCCAGGTCGAGGCTCGCGCCGTCCGCGGTGGACAGCTGATCCACCCAGACCGCGCCGTCCCGGATGAAGCTGAGGCTGGCGTCGCCGGGCGCCCAGGCGGGCGAGCCGAAGGCTGCCTGCGAGAGCTTTTGGAGGTCAGAGCCGTCCGAGCCAACGATCGAGGCTCCGTCCGGACCGCCGATCAGCAGCCGGTGGCCGTCATCGGTCCAGCGTGGCTGAAGCGCGGAGGGGGCGGGGGCAATCGTCAGGGGCGAGCCCCCGTCAGGGTTGGCGACCTTCACTGAGCCACTGCTCCAGAACGCCACCTTGCTCGAGTCCGGGCTCCACGCCAAATCGTAGGCGGCCGCCGTAGGCCACGGTGTGACCTTCTGGCTGGCGAGGTCCATCAGGTACGTTGCAGGGCTCGACTGGGCCTCCGCGTTGGGCTGCAGCTCGGTCGTCCAGACCAGGCTCTTGCCGTCCGGCGAGAGAACCACCTCCTCGGCCTTTGCGCTGCCGTCGGCGGGCAGCGGCAGCTTGGCGATGGGAGCGGCGCCGGCGGGGCCGAGGTCGGTGCCTGCGACGACGAACGGCTTGCCCGCCAGCCAGCCGATGACCTGGGCCGCGCGGCTGTCAAGCAATTGGGCGTTCTCGCCGGCGGGGCCGCCCAGGTAGACGCCGCCGCCCTGGCCGACGACCGTGAAGGCGAGCGCTGCGTCGGAGGGCGCCACCGAGGCCGAGCCGACCCCGGAGTGGATGGTCCGCAGCCCGGTTCCGTCGACGCCGATCTCGTCGAGGTCGCCGCCGGGGGTGAGGAAGAAGAGCGAATGGCCGTCGGCGGAGAAGCCGACCACGCTGCCCGAGGTGCCGGACAGCTGCTGCTCGGCGACGATCTTCGGCTCCCGCGTCGGCGTCGGGCTGGGCACCGGGGTGGGGCTCGGTGAGGGTAGCGGCTGGGTCGTGACCGAGACGGTGGCCGGCTTTCCGATCGGGGTGCCGGGGGCGGTCTTTGCGTCGGCGGTGACCGTCACGTGGTACTGGGTGTTCGGCGCCAGCTGGCCCGAGACGGGCTGGATGGCGAGGTTGTTGCCCTGCCAGCTGTAGGTGACCTGGGTGGCCGGCTGGATCTGGATGGCCTGCTCCACCGACTGGTGGTCCATCGGCTGGCTGAAGCTGACCAGGATCGGCTGGTCGACCTGGACCTGGTTGCCGACGGTGGTGATGGTGACAGAGCCGGATCCGGTCAGGTTGGCATTGGCAAGCAGCAGGAAGGCGACCAGGACGGCTCCTACCAGGACTGTGGCGGCCGCCATCCGGGGGCCGGTGAAGAGGTTCGCGAAGAAGCCGGGCCGGGAGCCCCGCTGGTAGCGGTCGTAGGCCTTGGTCACCAGCTCCCGGCGCAGCGCATGGCGGAAGCCGGGGTCAAGCGGCGGCGGCTTGAGGCGCGAGGCCCCGAGCAGGCTCGCGTAGCGCTCGAGCCCGGGCTCCTTGTCGAAGATCGACTCCAGGTCGGGGTCGTGGCGCTGACTCACCGCGACTCCTCCCCGAGCACGCCGCGCAGCTTGGTCATCCCGCGGTGGATCAGGAGCTTCACGGCGCCCTCGCTCTTGCCCATCACCGCGGCGATGTCGGCGATCTTCATGTCCTCCTGGAACTTGAGGACGAGGGCCGTCCGCTGGGCAGCCGGCAGCTTCTCGACCGTCTGCCAGATCTCCCTCAGCTCTGCCCTCTGGACGGCGGTGTCCTCCAGGCCCGGTCCGGCCGCGGCGAGGTCGTAGACCTCATCGAGGTCGACCGTGGGCCGGCGGGCCCGGTAGCGGTCGTTGACCGTGTTGACCGAGATCTGGTAGAGCCAGGCCGTGAAGGGACGTCCCGTGTCCTGGTAACGCGGGATGCTCCTGAGCGCCTTCATGAAGACCTCGGATGTGACGTCCTCCGCCGCTGTCTGGTCCCTCAATCTCGAATACACGAACCGGTAGATCTGGCTGAAATAGCGGTCATAGAGCGCCCCGAACGCCTCCGGGTCGCTTTTGGCCCTCTCGACGAGCAGCCTTTCCGCTTCCCGCTGATCGGGGACGCTCAACCGCTCCTCCAGCCGTCAGGGCTTGCAACGGAAGCGCCGGGCGCGCGGTTACGAGTGCCTGGCATGCTGAGCAATTATCGGCGGAGGTTTGCGGCGGTCGGCTCCAGCGCCTGCCCGCAGGCGGGGAGCCGAGAGGCCTTCTATATAATTGCGATCGCCCGAGCAAGCCCGGCCGGTTCTGAGGTACTTTCCCCACTCCTTGATCGAGCGATACTCCCCCGCTGCGATGCGGGAGGTCTGGTCCGACCGCCGGCGTTACGAGCACTGGCTGCAGATCGAAGTCCTCGCCTGCGAGGCCTGGGCCGCAGCCGGGCGGATTCCCGCCGAGGCGCTTCCGGCCATCCGCCGGGCGACCTTCGACGTCGAGCGGATCGCCGAGGTCGAAGAGCGGGTCGGGCACGACGTGATCGCCTTCCTGACGGTGGTCGGCGAATCGATCGGTCCCGAGTCCCGCTTCCTTCACCTCGGGATGACCAGCTCGGACGTTCTCGACACCGCGCTGGCCCTTCAGCTGCGGGAGTCGGCCGACCTCATCGTCGCCGAGCTCCACAAGGTCCGTGAGGCGGCCGTGGAGCTCGCACTGCGCCACCGGCGCACGCTCATGGCCGGCCGCACCCACGGGATCCACGCGGAGCCGATCACCTTCGGATTCAAGGTGGCCGGCTGGGTCGCCGAGCTCGACCGCGACCTCGAGCGCCTGAGTCTGGCCCGAGCCGAGGTCGCGACTGGCAAGCTGAGCGGCGCCGCCGGCACCCACGCCACCCTCCCGCCGGAGATCGAGGAGAAGGTCCTGGCAGGCCTCGGTCTGGCCGTCGACGCGGTCTCGACCCAGGTCGTCAGCCGTGACCGCCACGCCGTCTTCCTCGCCCGGCTGGCGATCGTCGCCGGCACCCTGGAGCGGATCGCGGTGGAGATCCGGCACCTTCAGCGGACCGAGGTCGGGGAGGCCTTCGAGCCCTTCGGCCGCGAGCAGAAGGGTTCCAGCGCGATGCCGCACAAGCGCAACCCCGTCCTCTGTGAGCGGATCACGGGCCTTGCCCGGGTGGTCCGCGGCTACGCCACGACCGGCCTCGAGAACATGGCGCTCTGGCACGAGCGCGACATCAGCCACTCCTCGGCGGAGCGCATCGTCTTCCCCGACGCCTGCGCGCTGATCCTCTACATGGCGATGCAGACCCACAAGGTCCTGGCGGGCTTGGAGGTGCGGCCCGAGCGGATGCTGGCCAACCTCAACGCGAGCGGCGGCGTCGTCTTCTCGCAGCGGGTGCTGCTGGCCCTGGTCGATTCCGGCGTGAGCCGGGAGGACGCCTACGCGGTGGTCCAGTCGGCGGCGATGCGGGCCGTCGGCGGTGAGGGAGGCTTCCGGGCCAACCTCGAGGCGGAACCCGAGGTGCGCCGCCGGCTCCCCGACCTCGGACCGCTCTTCGACCCCGCCTACTACCTGGAGCACATCGACGCCGCCTTCGACCGCCTGCAGCTTGGAGTTCCACGATGACACCCGGACCCGCGATGATGACGACCGACCTGGACCTTCCCGTCTTCGCTCGGGGGAAGGTGCGCGACACCTACGAGCTCCACGACGACCGGCTGCTGATGATCGCCACCGACCGCGTCTCGGCCTTCGACGTCGTGCTGCCGAACGGCATCCCCGACAAGGGGAGGGTGCTCACCCAGCTCTCGATCTGGTGGTTCAGCCAGACCCACACCTTCCAGGAGAACCACCTCGTCTCGGGCATGGTCCCCGACCTGCCGGGCAACCTGAAGCACCGGAGGGAGGAGCTGTCCGGGCGTTTCATGATCGTGCGCAAGGCCGAGCGGATCGACTTCGAGTGCGTCGTCCGCGGCTACCTGGCCGGCAGCGCCTGGTCCGAGTACCGGGAGCACGGCACGGTCGCGGGAGAGCGGCTCCCGGCGGGACTGGTCGAGTCGCAGAAGCTGGCCGAGCCGATCTTCACCCCGGCCACCAAGGCGGATTCCGGCCACGACGAGAACATCACCTTCAAGAAGTTCGTGAAGGCCCTCGGCTCGGTCCGCGCCCACGAGATCCGCGACGCCAGCCTGGCGCTCTTCAACTTCGCGAGCGAAGCCGCCCTCAAGCACGGACTGATCCTGGCCGACACCAAGTTCGAGTTCGGCCTGGTGGACAAGCGACTGATCCTGATCGACGAGGTCCTCACCCCCGACAGCTCCCGCTACTGGGACCGGACCCTCTGGCAGCCCGGCACCACGCCCCCCTCCTACGACAAGCAGTTCGTGCGCGACTGGCTCACCGCCAGCGGCTGGAACAAGGAGCCGCCGGGCCCCGAGCTGCCACCCGACGTGGTGGACAGGACAAGGGAACTCTACCTCGCCGCCTACCACCAGATGACCGGGCGCGACCTCTTCTACAAGGAAGAGTCGAAGGGGCGCTGGTGAAGCTGCTGGCGCGGGTGATCGTGACGCCGAAGCCGGTCGTCAACGACCCCCAGGGCGGCACCGTCAAGGGAGCCCTGCACCGGCTCGGCTTCGAATCGGTGTCCGAGGTCCGGGTGGGGAAGTACATCGAGGTGACGGTTGAGGCCGCCGACGAGGACGAGGCCCGCCGCCAGGTCTCCGACATGTGCCGCAAGCTGCTCGCCAACCACGTCATCGAGGACGTCCGCTTTCAGGTCGAGCGGCCGCAGGAAGCGGTCGCTCACGGCCGCGCACACGAGTCAGAGGCCACCCCTACCGGATGAAGTTTGGGGTCGTGGTCTTCCCGGGGACGTGGTCCGACCGGGACTGCGGCTGGGTCGTCACCGAGGTGCTGGGCGCCGAGTTGGAGTACCTCTGGCACAAGGACCGCGACCTGAAGGGTTGCGACTGCGTCATCCTCCCCGGTGGATTCTCCTACGGCGACCACCTCCGGACCGGCGCCATCGCGCGCTTCAGCCCGGTCATGGAGTCAGTCACCCGTTTCGCCGCCCACGGCGGCCTGGTCTGGGGGATCTGCAACGGGTTCCAGGTGCTCTGCGAGAGCGGGCTTTTGCCCGGGGCCCTGATCCGTAACGACAGCTGCGAGTTCCGCTGCGCCTGGACCGACCTGGTGGTCGAGCGCGACGACACGCTCTTCACCGCCGGCACCGCGAAGCGGGACGTCCTTCGCCTGCCGATCTCCCACGGCGAGGGCAATTACTTCGCCGACCCGGCCACCCTGTCCCTCCTCGAGCAGCGCAACCAGGTGGTCTTCCGCTACTGCCAGCCGGACGGGCTGGTGGTGCCGGCGGCCAACCCCAACGGCTCTTTGCACAACATCGCCGGCATCGTCAACCGCGAGGGAAACGTGCTGGGGATGATGCCGCACCCCGAGCGCTGCGCCGAGGCCGAGCTGGGCGGCACCGATGGCTTGAAGCTCTTCCGGTCGGTGCTGGACTCCTTCACCGGGGTGCCGGCGTGACGGCCACCATCTCCGCCAAGCTCCTCAAGGAGGTCGCCCTCACCGAGGCCGAGTACCGCACGATCGTCGAGCTCCTCGGGCGGGAGCCCAACGAGGTCGAGCTGGGGATGATCGGCGTCCTGTGGTCCGAGCACTGCTCCTACAAGACCTCCAAGCCGTTCCTCCGCCGCCTGCCGAGCACCGGGTCCAGGGTCCTCCAGGGGCCGGGCGAGAACGCCGGCGTGGTCGACGTCGGCGAGGGCTGGGCGGTCGCCTTCAAGATCGAGTCCCACAACCACCCGAGCGCCATCGAACCCTACGAGGGCGCGGCGACCGGGGTCGGCGGGATCCTCCGCGACGTGGCGGCGATGGGCGCCCGGCCGGTCGCCATCCTCGATTCGCTGCGGTTCGGCCCGCTGCCCGCCTCCGCCCACCTCTTCGAGGGAGTGGTCGCCGGCATCGGCGGCTACGGCAACTGCGTCGGGGTGCCGACGGTCGGCGGCGAGGTGTACTTCGAGGACTGCTACGCCGACAACCCCCTGGTCAACGCAATGTGCGTCGGGCTGGTCCGGGCCGACTCGCTGCAGCGGGCGCGGGCCGAGGGACCCGGCAACCTGCTGCTGCTCGTCGGAGCCGACACCGGCCGGGACGGGATCCACGGCGCCTCCTTCGCGTCCCTGGAGCTGGACGAGAGCTCGGAGGAGCGGCGGCCGGCGGTGCAGGTCGGCAACCCCTTCCTCGAGAAGTGCCTCATCGAGGCGCTGCAGGAGCTGGGCGGCCATCCCGCGGTGGTCGGCGTCCAGGACCTGGGCGCCGCCGGGCTGACCAGCGCCGTCGCCGAAGCCGCCTCCCGAGGCGGTGCCGGGGCGCTGGTGGTGGTCGACCAGGTCCCGCGTCGGGAGAGCGGCATGACCCCCTACGAGGTGATGCTCTCCGAGTCCCAAGAGCGGATGCTGGTGGTGGTCGAGCGGGGCCGCCAGGCCGAGGTGCTGCCGATCTTCGAGAAGTGGGACCTCCACGCCGCGGTGATCGGCGAGGTGACCGGCGACGGGCACCTCACCGTCGAGGCGCAGGGCCGGGTCGCGGCCCGGATCCCGGTCGAGGTGCTCACCGACGGTGCCCCGGTGCGCACCCTCGTGGGGCGGGCTCCCGACCTGTCTCGACGCCGGCTGGACCTGGCGACCATACCGGCCGAGCCCGCCAGCATCCCGGGCTCACTGCTAAAGCTCCTGGCCCACCCGAACCTCTGCAGCCGGGGGACGGTCTTCCGCCGCTACGACCAACAGGTCGGCAACGCGACGGTCATCGCGCCCGGCGGCGACGCGGCCATGGTTCGCATCAACGGCACCACCATCGGCATCGCGATGACCACCGACTGCAACGGCCGCTACTGCGAGCTCGACCCCTACCTGGGCGCGCAGATCGCGATCGCGGAGGCGGCCCGCAACATCGTGGCGACCGGCGCCCGGCCCGTTGCCATCACCGACTGCCTCAACTTTGGCAACCCCGACAAGCCGGAGGTCTACTGGCAGCTGGAGGAGACCACCAGCGGGCTGGCCAACGCCTGCCGAGCGCTCGATCTCCCGATCGTGAGCGGGAACGTCAGCCTCTACAACGACACCGACGGCCGCTCCATCTTCCCGACCCCGGTGATCGGGATGATCGGGGTCATCGAGGACTACCGCAAGTGTCTCGGCGCCGGCTTCAAGGGCGATGGCGACTTCGTGCTGGTGGTCGGGCTGGCCGGCGACGACCTCGGCGGCAGCCGTTACCTCGAGGTGGAGCACGGGCATTTCGGGGGCCGCCCGCCCGAGGTGGACCTGCTCGGCGAGCGCGCCGCCCACGAGTTCGTCCTCGCCGCGGTCGGCGGCGGCCACCTCCACAGCGCCCACGACCTCTCGGAGGGCGGGATGCTGGTGGCCCTCGCCGAGTCCTGCATCCTCGGCGGGCGCGGTGTCCGCTGCCCGCCGCTGGGCAGCCAGGGGGACGTGCGCACCGACGCCCTCTACTTCGGCGAGACTCAGGGCCGCTTCCTCCTCAGCGCGCCGTCGCGCTCGATGCCCGAGCTCCAAAACCTCGCCCGCCGGCACCGCGTCGACATCCAGCTGCTCGGGCTCACCGGCGGCGCCAACCTCGAGTTCGAAGGCGAGTTCAGCATCCCGCTGGCCGACCTGGAGCGGGCCCACCGTGGCCCCTTCAAGGACTGACCACCCTCATGTGTGGGATCTTCGGCATCCAGGCCGAGGCTGAGGACGTCGCCAACCTCACCTACTTCGGGCTCTTCGCCCTCCAGCATCGCGGCCAGGAGTCGGCCGGGATCGCCGTCGGCAACGGCTCCGGTGTCGCCATCCACCGCGACATGGGTCTGGTCAACCAGGTCTTCAGCCCGGCCGGGCTGGGCGAGATGCGCGGTACGGTGGCCCTCGGCCACACGCGCTACTCGACGACCGGCGGCAGCCGGGCGGAGAACGCCCACCCGATCCCGATCCTCCACCCGGTTCTCGGCCCGGCCGCGATCGCCCACAACGGCAACCTCCTCAACGCCGCCGCGCTGAAGCGCGAGCTGGAGGCGGAGGGGGTCGAGTTCCAGACCTCGCTCGACACCGAGGTGATGGCGCGCCTCATCGAGCACACTCACGGGGCCAACTGGGCGGAGGCCATCCGCGGCGCCTTCTCGCGGGTGGTCGGGGCTTACTCCTGCGGCCTGATCACGCCCGACGAGGTGATCGCAATCCGCGATCCCTTCGGGTTCCGGCCCCTCTGCATCGGATTCATCCCTCATCCCTCCGGGCAGCCGGGCAACGTCTTCGCTTCCGAGACCTGCGCGCTCGACACCGTCAACGCCACCTTCGTGCGCGAGGTCCAGCCGGGCGAGATGGTGGTGATGGACGCGCACGGGGTCAGCTCGGTGATCTTCCAAAAGCAGAGCCGCCACGCGATGTGCGTCTTCGAATTCATCTACTTCGCGCGTCCCGACTCCATCCTCAAGAACTGCGAGCTGGAGGAGGCGCGGATCCGGATGGGGCACGAGCTCGCCAAAGAGGCGCCCGTCGACGCCGACATGGTGATCGCCCTCCCCGACTCCGGCACGCCCGCCGCGATCGGGTATGCCGAAGCGTCGGGGATCTCCTTCCGGGAGGGTCTGGTCAAGTCGCGCTACATCAACCGGACCTTCATCCAGCCGACCCAGTCGCTCCGCGAGGCGGGCGTGATGCTGAAGCTCAACCCGCTCAAGCGGTCCCTGGCCGGCAAGCGCGTCATCGCCGTCGACGACTCGATCGTCCGCGGCACGTCGTCCAAGCGCGTCATAGACATGCTCCGCCGGGCCGGAGCCACCGAGGTCCATATGAGGATCTCCTCGCCGCCCATGCGCTACCCCTGCTTCATGGGCGTGGACATCGGCTCCTCCAAGGAACTGATCGCCTCCAACCGCACCGTCCCCGAGATCCGCGCCCACATCGGCGCCGACTCGCTCGCCTACCTCTCCATCCCGGGCCTGATGAAGGCGGTCGGCCGCGGCACCATCGACGAGTTCTGCCGCGCCTGCTTCGACGGCTCCTACCCGGTGCCGGTGCCGCAGCAGCTCGAGATGGACAAGCTCGCTCTCGAGCCGCATTGAGAGGCGGCTTGACCGGCGTGGTTGGCTCCGGAGCCGAACTCCTGGGCCGGGCCCCGTGGCTGGTGGGAGTTCGGGCGAGGTTGTTGGGTTGAGCCAGGAGGGGCTCTCCTACGCTGCCGCCGGAGTCGACATCGCCGCCTACGAGAAGGCGCTCGAGCGCGTCCGCCCGCTCATCGAGTCGACCTTCGGCGAGCAGGCCGGCAAGTTCGGTTTGTTCGCCGGCACCTACGAGCTGCCCGGGCTCGGCCACCTCGCCGCCTCCACCGACTCGGTGGGGACCAAGGTCAAAATCGCAATCGCACTGGGTAGGCACCGAGGGATCGGGGTGGACCTCGTCAACCACTGCGTCAATGACATCGCCGTGGGACGGGCCCGACCGCTTTTCTTCCTCGACTATTTCGCCACCGGCAAGCTGGATCCCGACGTCTTCGCCGAACTGGTCGACGGAATGGCGTCCGCCTGCCGTGACGCCGGCATGCCGCTCCTCGGCGGCGAGACCGCCGAGCTGCCCGGGCTCTATGCGCTCGGCGACTACGACATCGCCGGCTTCATCGTCGGCCTGGTGCCACCCGGAGCGCTGCCCGAGCTCCACCTGGTCCGCCCCGGTGATCTGCTGGTCGGCCTCCCCTCCAGCGGGCTTCACACCAACGGCTTCTCCCTCGCCCGCAAGGTCTTCGAGGGCGATGACCTCCCTGCTGAGCTTCTCGACACTCACCGCTCCTACCTGCGGGAGCTGAACCAGCTGACCTGGAAGTCCGCCGCCCACATCACCGGCGGCGGCATCCCCGGCAACCTGCCGCGCGCCCTGCCGGCTGGGCTCGGATACCGCCTCGACCTCAAGGCCTGGGAGGTCCCCGGCATCTTCCGCGAGATCCAGGCGCGGGGTCGGGTCGGCGAGGAGGAGATGTTCGGCACCTTCAACATGGGCATCGGGATGGTGCTGGTGATGGACCGCGACGACGTGCCCGAGGGCGCCAACGTCATCGGCGAGGTGACCAGCGCATGAGGCTCGGAGTCCTCGCCTCCGGCAGGGGCAGCAACCTTCGCAACCTGGTCGAGCGCGGGTTCGAGGTCGTCGCCGTCGCCACCAACCGGCCCTCCTGCGGCGCGGCCGCCCTCGCCCGCGAGCGTTCGCTGCCGCTGGGGGAGTTCTCCCAGAGCTCCTACGCCTCGGTCGAGGAGCGCGACCGGGCGATGCGCGACTGGCTGCGCGCCCAGGGCGTCGAGCTGGTGATCAACGCCGGCTACGACCGGATCCTGAGCCGCGACTTCATCACCGCCTTCGAGGGCCGGATCGTCAACGTTCATCCATCGCTCCTGCCCGCTTTCGGAGGAGGCATGGATGCCGTCGCCCAGGCCCTGGCGCACGGGGTCAAGGTCACCGGCTGCACGGTCCACCTGGTCACCGAGGAGGTCGACGCCGGGCCGATACTGCTCCAGGAGGCCGTGCCGGTCCTGCCCGGCGACGACGTCGGCTCGCTCCACGCGCGGATCCAGGTCGAAGAGCATCGACTCCTTCCCGAAGGAATCCGCCTGATCGAGGAAAGGCTTGCCCAGGGCGCTTCTCTCCGTTAGCGACAAGTCGGGCCTGGCCGAGTTCGCGCTCGGCCTGGCCGAGCTCGGCTACGAGCTCTTCTCGACCGGTGGCACGCTCAAGGCGCTCGGCGAGGCCGGCCTCGAGGTCCACCCGGTCTCCGATCTGACCGGTTTCCCGGAGATCATGGACGGCCGGATCAAGACCCTCCACCCGGGCGTCCACGCCGGCCTGCTGGCGCGGCGCGACAAGCCCGAGCACCTGGCCGCGTTGGAGGAGCACGGGCTGCGGACGATCGACCTGCTCTGCGTCAACCTCTACCCCTTCGTCGAGACCGCCACCGCGGATGGCGTCGGGTTCGCCGAGGTGATCGAGAACATCGACATCGGCGGCCCGGCCATGATCCGCTCCGCCGCCAAGAATCACGCCTCGGTGGCGGTGGTGGTTCGGCCCGAGCAGTACCCGAGGGTGCTGGAGGGGCTCGCCACCGGCGGGCTGCCGGCCGAGTTCCGCCGCCAGCTGGCGGCGGAGGCCTATTCGCACACCGCGCTCTACGACAGCGCGGTCTCCGGCTGGCTCCGGGAGGAGCCTTTCCCGCCCGAGCTGCCGGTCGCCGGACGGCTGGTCCAGGTGCTCCGCTACGGCGAGAACCCCCACCAGTCGGCGGCCTTCTACCGGCTGCCGTGGACCGCCGGCGGACTGGCGGGAGCCAAGCAGCTGCAGGGCGGCGAGCTCAGCTACAACAACATCCAGGACGCCGCGGCCGCCTTCGCGCTTGCCGCCGAGTTCGCCGAGCCAGCGGCGGCGATCATCAAGCACACCAACCCCTGCGGCTGCGCGATCGGGACTGACCTCGCCGACGCCTACCGCCGCGCCTACGAGTGCGACACGGTCTCCGCCTACGGCGGCGTGGTCGCCCTCAACCGTCCCCTTGACCGGGAGGCCGCCGAGCGCATCGCCGCCATCTTCGTGGAGGTGGTGATTGCTCCCGGTTTCCATCCCGAGGGCCTGGACGCGATGGCGCGCAGGCCCAAGGTGCGGCTCCTCGAGGCGCTGCCGGTGCGGTCGCCCTGGCCAGAGCTGGAGTTTCGCAGCGTGCCCGGGGGCTTCCTGGCCCAGACGCCCGACCGGGAGCCCTTCAGCCGGGAGCGCGCGACGGTCCCGACGCGGCGCCAGCCGACCGCGCAGGAGTGGGAGCAGCTGGCCTTTGCCTGGAAGGTGGTCAAGCACGTCAAGTCGAACGCGATCGTGGTCGCCCGGGAGGGCGCCGCGGTGGGCGTCGGCGCTGGCCAGATGAGCCGCGTCGAGTCCGTCGAGCTGGCGCTCCGGAGGGCGGGCGAGCGAGCGAGGGGGACAGTGCTCGCCTCCGACGCCTTCTTCCCCTTCCCCGACGGCGTCGAAGCCGCCATCGCGGCGGGCGTTACCGCCATCGCCCAGCCCGGCGGGTCCGTCCGCGACCAGGACTCGATCGCCGCCGCCGACAGGGCGGGGGTGGCGATGGTGATGACCGGGATCCGCCACTTCCGCCACTAGGCTTTCCGCGAAGATGGAGCTGAAGCTGACGCCGCTCACCCTGGTCTACCGGGAGCTCGCCGCGGCCGAGCCGGACGCGCCGGCGATCACCCACGAAGGCCACACGGTCACCCGCTCCGAACTCCAGCGGCGCAGCAACCGGCTGGCCCGCGAGTACCAGCGGTTGGGCGTCCGCCCCGGCACCATGGTCACCGTCGCGCTGCCCAACGGGATCGAGTTCTTCGAGGCCTGCCTCGCCGCCTGGAAGCTGGGCGCCACGCCGCAGCCGGTCTCCAGCCGCTCGCCACGGCTGGAGCTGGAGCAGATCGTGGAGCTGGCCGACCCGAGCCTTGTCGCGGGCGCGGAGCTTCGGGGCAGAACCTCGCTCGCAGCCGGCCACGAGCCGGACCCGACGCTTTTGGACGACGACCTCGAGGAGGACCTGGTCGCGGCCGAGTGGAAGGCGCCCACCTCGGGCGGCAGCACCGGCCGCCCCAAGCTCATCGTCTCCGCTCTGCCGGCGGTCATCGACGTCGCCGAGCTGACGGCAGAGATCTACCAGATGCTGCCCGGCCGCGCGCACCTGGTGACGGGCCCGCTGTACCACAACGGTCCCTTCAGCGCGGCCATGGGCAACCTCTTCCTGGGCGGCCACAACATCGTCATGACGCGCTTCGATGCAGCCGGCGCATTGGAGCTGGCGGCGCGTCACGAGGTCGACCACATGTACCTCGTGCCGACGATGATGCTGCGGACCTGGAAGCTGCCGCCGGAGGAGCGTACCCGCCACGACCTCTCCCACCTGCGGATCGCCTACCACCTGGCGGCGCCATGCCCGCCGTGGCTGAAGGAGGCCTGGATCGAGTGGCTGGGGCCGGAGCGGGTCTGGGAACTCTACGGCGGCACCGAGCAGCAGGTGATCACCGTGTTGAGTGGGACCGAATGGCTCGAGCACCGCGGTTCGGTGGGCCGCCCGGTGCGCGAGGGCCGGATCCGGATCCTCGACCAGGACGGCCGCGATCTGCCGCCGGGCGAGGTCGGCGAGGTTTACCTGCAGCGCGCGGAGGGATCGCCCGCCACCTATCGCTACGTCGGCGCCACGGCCCGAAGCCGGGACGGCTGGGAGTCGCTCGGCGACATGGGCTTCCTCGACGCCGACGGCTACCTCTATCTGACCGACCGGCTGAGCGACATGATCCTGGTGGGCGGCGCCAACGTCTACCCGGCCGAGGTCGAAGCCGCGCTCGACGAGCACCCGGCGGTGCGCTCCAGCTGCGTCATCGGCCTGCCCGACGAGGAGCTCGGCAATAGGGTTCACGCCATCGTCCAGCTGCCCGACTCGGTGAGCGACGAGGAGCTGCGGGCCCACCTCGCCGAGCGGTTGGCGCCCCACAAGATCCCGCGCACCATCGAGCGCACCGAGCAGTACCTTCGCGACGACGCCGGCAAGGTGCGCCGCTCGGCGCTCCGAGCCGAGCGGCTGCCGAAGGCCTAGCCGAGCTTGCGCGGAGACGCGATCGACAGCACGCGGATCTAAGCTCCTGGCGTGAAGCGCGCGGCCGCCGGCCCGGCGCCCTTCGGCGAGGCCGGCCGCCGGCTCAGCTACGGTTCCTACCTCAAGGTCCCCGAGCTGCTGGGCCTCCAGGAGGGGATGACCGAGGAGCACGACGAGCTCCTCTTCATCGTCGTCCACCAGGTCTACGAGCTCTGGTTCAAGGTCCTGCTGCACGAGCTGGAGGCGGCCCGCGACGGCCTCTTCGCAGGCGACGCCTTCGCCGCGCTGCACTGCCTGAAGCGGGTCAGGGTGGTCGAGCGGCTGCTAGTGGAGCAGCTGGAGGTGCTGGAGACGATGTCGCCGCAGGACTTCCTCGCCTTCCGCTCCGAGCTGGCGCCCGCCAGCGGCTTCCAGTCGGTCCAGTTCCGCGAGCTCGAGTTCCTCTCCGGGCTTAAGGACCCGGCTTATCTCAAGCGCCTGGATGCCGACCCAGTGGAGCGCACCCGCCTCGAGCGCAGGCTGACCGAGCCGACGCTCTGGGACGCTTTTGCGGCGTTCGTCGAACGCAGTGGATCGCCCTCGCTGGAGGAGGTCCTCCGGCACCGCCGGGAACACGCCGAGCTCTTCGAGGTCGCCGAATCCCTCCTCGACCATGACGAGGCCTTCGCCCACTGGCGCTCGCGTCACGTGCTCATGGTCGAGCGGCAGATCGGCGGCAAGACCGGCACCGGCGGCTCGAGCGGGGCCGAGTACCTGCGCGGCACCCTCGACAAGCGTTTCTACCCCGAGCTCTGGGAGCTGCGCTCCCGGCTCTGAAGGGCGCGCCCCCTGGCGGGTCTAGGATTTCGGCGCTGATGCCATTGGTCCGGGTCGATCGCCAGGACACGATTGCCGTCGTCACCATCAACCGCCCCGAGGTCCGCAACGCCCTCAACCCCGCCGCGCTGGCCGAGTTGAGGCGGGCGCTCGATTTCGTCGGCCGCAACCGAGCCGTCGCCGCGGTCGTCCTCGCCGGCGAGGGCGGCACCTTCACCACCGGTGACGACCTGACCGCGACGGCCGCCATGGACCGAGCGGGCTTCGCCGAGATGATCGAGGGCTTTCAATCGATCACCACCGCGCTGCGGGCGATGCCGATGCCGGTGATAGCGGCGATCGAGGGCTACGCGGTGGGCGGAGGGCTCGAGATCGCCGCCGCCTGCGACCTCCGGGTCTGCGCCGAAGACAGCGTCTTCTTCTGCCCCGAGGTCCACCTCGGGCTGCTCCTCAGCAACGGCTCCTCGAGCCTGCTTCCGCGGCTGATCGGCTCCGGCAGGACCCGCGAGCTGATGTTCACCGGGCGCCGGTTCGACGCGGCCTGGGCAGAGCGCGCCGGCCTCGTCAACCGGGTGGCGCCCAAAGGAGGCGTGGTGGAGGCGGCCCTGGCCATGGCCGGGGAGATCGCGGCCAACCAGGGAGCCGCGGTGCGGATGACCAAGCGCCTCCTGAACCGGGCCGAGGAGGAGGAGGTCCAGGCCGCCCTGGCGGCCGAGACGGCGGCCACCGTGGAGGCCTTCTCCGACCCGGCCGTCGTGGCCGCGTTGAAGGGTGAGCTGGAGCGCTGGGCCGCCCGCAAGCGGCGGTGACGCTCGCCCGGGTCCTCGCGGCTCGTGCCGCGGAAACGCCCGGTCGAGACCTTCTCCGGATGCCCGGGCGGACGCTCACCTACAAAGACTTCGACAGCGAGGTGAACCGCCTCGCGAACGGGTTGCTGGCAGCGGGGGTGCGGCGCGGCGAGATGGTGGGCGTGATGCTGCCCAACTGCCCAGAGTTCGCCCTGCTGTGGCTGGCCCTGCTCCGGATCGGAGCCGTCGAGGCGCCGGTCAACACCGCCTTCCGCGGCGCCGGCCTCGGCCACGTTCTCGACCTCAGCCGGTGCCGGCTTCTGGTCATCGACGACGCCTACCTGCCCGCCCTCGCCGAGGTCCGCTCCGGACTGGCCCGGCTGGAGCGGGTGGTCACCCGTGGCGAGCTTGGGAATCTCCGGGGCGCGACCGCCGATCCCGCCGTCGAGGTCGCGGTGAAGGACATCGCACAGGTCTTTTTCACCTCCGGGACCACCGGCCGAAGCAAGGCGTGCCTCTTCGACCACCGCTACGCCGTCCGCCAGGCCGAGCTCTTTTGCGAGCACTGGCGGATCGCGCCGACGGATGTCCTCTTCAACCCCTTCCCGCTCTTCCACATCGACGCCTCGGTCCTGACCCTGGCTCCGGCGATAGTCGCCGGCTGCACTGCGGCCCTCGCCGAGCGATTCAGCGCGAGCCGCTTTTGGGACCAGGTGAGGGAGTTCAAGGCCACCCACTTCGACTTCATGGGCTCGACGCTGACGATGCTCTGGAAGCAGCCCGAGCGGCCGGACGACGCCGACAACCCCGCGCGGATCGGCTGGGGGGTGCCGATGCCCGACTTCGCGGAGGGCTTCGAGCGGCGCTTCGGCCTGCGGCTGGTGGAGGGCTACGGGATGACCGACTGCGGCCTTCCCGTCTCCCAGCCCTTCGACCAACCCCGCCGCCCTGGCTCTTGCGGGCGGGTCACCGATCCCTACGAGCTGAGGATCGCCGCCGACCAGGAGATCCTGGTCCGCTCTTCGGAGTCGGGGCTGATGACGCTCGGCTACCAGGCCCTGCCCGAGGCGACGGCGGAGGCCTTCCGGGACGGCTGGTTCCACACCGGCGACCTCGGCCGGCTCGACGAGGACGGCTGGCTCTACTTCCTCGGCCGCTCCAAGGACGCCATCCGCCGCCGGGGCGAGAACATCAGCGCCTTCGAGATCGAGGAGGTGGTCGAGGCGCATCCGGCGGTGCTCCAGGCGGCGGCCTTCGGGGTGCCGAGCGAGCTGATGGAGGAGGAGGTCAAGGTCTGCCTCGTCCTTCGCCCCGGGTTCAGCTTCGCGCCCGTCGAACTGGTCCGCTGGTGCGAGGCCCGGATGGCGCGGCACATGGTGCCTCGCTACCTCGAGGTCCTGGCCGAGCTGCCGCTGACGCCGACCGAGAAGGTGGAGAAGTACCGGCTCAGGGACGCCGGCGTGACGCCGGGCACCTGGGACCGCGAGAAGGTTTCGGCATGAACCCCCGGGCCGGGTGGGATTTGCTGGCGTGAGGAAGCTGGAGCAGTACAACCCGAAGGTCACCTGCGGCTCCTGCCGCAAGTTCGACGGCCACACCTGGTGCAAGCACTGGAACTTCTTCACCACCGCCGACTCGCCGCCCTGCCGCTTCTACAGCGCCAAACCGAAGGGAACGATCCGCGACTCGGCCGAGGTCTTCCCGCCAGAGCCTCCCCGGTGAATGACCGGCTCGTCGCGAGATTCCCGCGAGAGGTTGACCGCCGAAGGCGTAAACTGGGCGGCTAGAAACTCCCCGCGCACCGCTGCCGCGGGCCGCCCTTTAAGCCGGTCCTGAGAGGCCGAGAAGGAGGAATTTTTTATGGCCGTCGGGCAGCGCCTGAAGCACGTCATCGAGAGCCAGCAGTTCACGCGCGAACTGCTGGAGCAGATCATGACCCGGGCCTCGGAGATGGAGCGCGAGCCGCATCGCGCGGCCGGCCGGCTGCAGGGCCGGGTCATGGCAGCCCTCTTCTACGAGCCCTCGACCCGCACCCGCCTGAGCTTCGAGGCGGCGATGCTCCGCCTTGGCGGCAGCACCATGGGCACCGACAACGCCCGCGAGTTCTCGAGCGCCGCCAAGGGCGAGACGCTGGAGGATACGATCCGGATCGTCAACGGCTACGCCGACGTGATCGTGCTGCGCCACGACGAGGAGGGCGCCGCCCGGCGGGCCGCCGCGGTCAGCCAGGCGCCCGTCATCAATGCCGGCGACGGGCGCGGCCAGCACCCCACCCAGGCGCTGCTCGACATCTACACCATCCGCGCCGAACTGGGCCGGGTGGACGGGGTCGAGATCGCGATGGTCGGCGACCTCGCCAACGGCCGCACCGTCCGCTCCCTGACCTACCTTTTGAGCAAGTACCGCGACGTGCGGATCTGGTTCGTGGCGCCCGGCCCGGTGGCGATGCGGCAGGACATCAAAGACCACCTCGACGAGCACGGTGTCGAGTGGTCGGAGACCGAGGACCTGGACTCGATCCTGGGCAAGGTGGACGTCGTCTACCAGACCCGGATCCAGAAGGAGCGATTCGCCGACCCCGCCGAGTACATGGCGGTGAAGGGCGTCTATCGGATCACCCCCGAGACGATGCAGCGGCTCGGCCCGCAGGCGATCGTGATGCACCCGCTGCCGCGGGTGGACGAGATCGACCCGGCCGTCGACGAGGACCCGCGCGCCGCCTACTTCCGGCAGGCGCGCAACGGTCTCTACATCCGGATGGCGCTCCTCGACATGGTCCTCAGCTGACGGTGGCCGTATCGGGCGCCCTCAAGGCGACGGTGATGGATGCCGACGCGATCAACCGCTCGCTGAAGCGGATCGCGCATGAGATCGTGGAGCGGAACCGCGGCGTCGACGACCTGGTGGTGGTCGGCGTGATGTCAAAGGGCGCGCCCCTGGCCCGCCGGTTGGCAGCGCTGCTCGCCGACCTCGAGCGCCGGCCCGTCCCGGTCGGCGCGGTCGATCCAAGCCCCCATCGGGACGACCTCTACCTCGGGGCGGTGCCGGCCAAGGATGGCCTGGCCGAGGTCCCCGACATCGCCGGCAAGACCGTGGTGCTGGTCGACGACGTGATCTGGCATGGCCGCACCGTCCGGGCCGCGATGGACGCGCTGCTCACCCACGGCCGTCCCCGCGCGATCCAGCTCGCAGTCCTCATCGACCGCGGGCACCGGGAGCTGCCGATTCGCCCCGACTACGTCGGCAAGAACGTGCCGACCTCGAACGACGAGCGCGTCCAGGTGCTCTGGGCCGAGGTCGACGGGATCGACCGGGCGGTGATCGTCCAGTGAAGAAGTTCGCCGCGCTGGTCCTGGAGGACGGTCGCTCCTTCGTCGGTCACCCCTTCGGCGCCGACGCGCTGGGCGAGGGCGAGGTCGTGTTCAACACCGCCATGACCGGCTACCAGGAGGTTCTCACCGACCCCTCCTACGCCGGCCAGATGATCTGTATGACCTACCCGCTGCAGGGCAACTACGGGGTCAACGACGCCGACGCCGAATCCGAGCAGCCCTGGGTGCGGGCGTTCATCGTCCGCTGGGAGTGCGAGAGCCCCAGCAACGTCCGCTCCCTCGACTCTCTCGACGGCTACCTGAAGCGGCACCGGATCCCGGGCATCCACGGTATCGACACCCGCGCGCTCACCCGCCACCTCCGCTCCCGGGGTGCCCTCCGGGCGGTTCTCAGCCACGAGGCGGAGGAGCCCGACGCCGCTCGCCTAGCCGTACTCGCCGCGGCAGCGCGCGGGGTGACTCCGCTGTCCGAGCAGGACCTGGTCGCCGAGGTGTCCCGTCGGCGCCAGGTGGAGTGGTTCGAGCCGCTGCCGCCGGAGCTGCGCCACCGCGAAGGCGCCGACGCGGCCGGGCTCACGGTCGCCGTCGTCGACTACGGCGTCAAGGCGAACATCCTCCGCTCGCTCCGCTCGCGCGGCTTCCGGGTGCTGGTGATGCCGCACACGACCACCTGGGAGCAGCTCGCCGCGACCGCTGCCGACGGGGTCATCCTTTCCAACGGGCCCGGCGACCCGGCCGTGCTCGAGGGTCCGGTCGAGCTGTGCCGGCAGGCGATCGGGCGGATCCCACTCCTCGGGATCTGTCTCGGCCACCAGATCCTCGGCCGCGCGATCGGGGGCACGACCTCCCGGCTGCCCTTCGGCCACCACGGCGCCAACCACCCGGTCAAGGACCTGGAGACGGGCCTAACCCACATCACGAGCCAGAACCACGAGTTCCAGGTGGACCCCGGCAGCATCCCCGAGGGCGAGTTCTTCGTCTCCCAGCTGAACCTCAACGACGGCTCGGTCGAGGGCCTCGCCCACCGCAGCCTGCCGGTCTTCAGCGTCCAGTACCACCCCGAGGGCTGCCCCGGGCCACAGGACAACCAGCACCTCTTCGACCGCTTCACCGAGATGGTCCGCAGCGCCCGCCCGCTGGCACGAAGCGTGGCCGGCGCGGCGCCGGTCGAGAGGCCGCGGAAGGTGCTGATCGTCGGGTCCGGCCCGATCGTGATCGGCCAGGCGGCCGAGTTCGACTACGCCGGCAGCCAGGCCTGCAAGGCGCTCCGCGAGGAGGGGGTCGAGACCGTGCTGGTCAACTCCAACCCGGCCACGATCATGACCGACGACGACGTCGCCGACCGGGTTTACATCGAGCCCCTGACGCTGGAGGCGCTGACCGCGGTGATCGAGCGCGAACGGCCGGACGCGATCCTGCCCACCCTCGGCGGGCAGACCGGCCTCAACCTCGCCGTCGAGCTGGCCGAGGCGGGAGTCCTCGAGCGCTGCGGAGTCCGGATGCTGGGCACGCCCCTGGCCTCGATCCGGATGGCGGAGGACAGGGACGCCTTCAAGAAGCTGCTGGAGAGCATCGGCGAGCCGGTCCCCGACTCGCTGGTCTGCACCTCGCTGCCCGAGGCCGAGGGCCTCGCCGGGCGGATCGGCTACCCCCTCATCATCCGTCCCGCCTACACCCTGGGCGGGACCGGTGGCGGGATCGCCAACAACCTGGTCCAGCTGCAGCGCGTGGTCCAGTCGGGGCTCAGCGCGTCGCCGATCCACCAGGTGCTGGTCGAGCGGTCGTTGATCGGCTGGAAGGAGCTCGAGTACGAGGTGATGCGTGACGCAGCCGACACCTGCATCACCGTCTGCAACATGGAGAACCTCGACCCGATGGGCGTCCACACCGGCGACTCGGTGGTGGTGGCGCCGTCCCAGACGCTGCGCGACCGCGAGTACCAGATGCTGCGGACCTCGGCGCTGCGGATCATCCGGGCGCTTGCTATCGAGGGCGGCTGCAACGTCCAGTTCGCGCTCGACCCGCAGTCGTCGCAGTACTACGTGATCGAGGTCAACCCGCGGGTGTCGCGGTCCTCGGCCCTCGCCTCCAAGGCGACCGGCTACCCGATCGCTCGCGTCGCGGCCAAGATCGCCGCCGGCCGCCGGCTGGAGGAGATCCGCAACGAGGTCACCGGGAAGACCTTCGCGGCGTTCGAGCCGGCGCTCGACTACTGCGTCGTCAAGATCCCCCGCTGGCCGTTCGACAAGTTCCCCAACGCCGACCGCACCCTCAACACGCAGATGAAGTCGACCGGCGAGGTGATGGCGATCGAGCGGACCTTCGAGCTGGCGATGGCCAAGGCGCTGCGCTCGCTGGAGCAGCGGCCGCCGAGCGCCGGCGAGCTGGAGGATGGGACCCTGATCGAGACCGCCAACGACCGCCGGCTGTTCGCGATCCTGGCCGCGCTGGAGGCCGGCGCGGATCCGGCCGAGCTGGCGCGCCGAAGCGGGATCGATCGCTGGTTCATGGAACGGATGCGGTCCATCGGCGCGCTCCGTCCGCCCGACCGGGCGCCCACCTACAAGCTGGTTGACACCTGCGCCGCCGAGTTCGAGGCGGCGACGCCCTACTTCTACTCCTGCTTCGAAGAGGAGGACGAATCGCGCGCCGGCGAGGGCGGCGAGACAGCGGTGGTGATCGGCTCGGGGCCGATCCGGATCGGCCAGGGGATCGAGTTCGATTACTGCTCGGTGCACGCAGCCTGGGCGCTCCGCGATGCGGGTCGCAGCGCGGTGATGGTCAATTCCAACCCGGAGACGGTCTCGACCGACTTCGACACCTCCGACCGGCTCTACTTCGAGCCCCTCGATGAGCGGGCGGTCTCCGACGTCATCGCCGCCGAGCACGCGACCGGGGTGGTGGTCCAGTTCGGCGGCCAGACGGCCATCAACCTGGCCGAGCCGCTCGACCGGGCCGGGGCGCCGATCCTGGGCTCCAGCGTGGAGGCGATCGACCTCGCCGAGGACCGCCGCCACTTCGCGGCCGCCCTCGGCTCGATCGGCGTGCCGCAGCCGGTCGGCGACACCGCGACCAGCGTCGAGGCGGCCGCGAGGATCGCCGAGCGGGTCGGCTACCCGGTCCTGGTCCGGCCCTCGTTCGTGCTCGGCGGGCGGGCCATGGAGATCGTTCGCGACCCCGCCGACCTCGAGCGCTACATGACCTGGGCGCTGGGCGCCAACCCTCGCGGCGAGGTGCTGGTGGACAAGTACCTGCAGGGGATCGAGGTCGAGGTCGACGCCGTCAGCGACGGGGCCACGGTGGTGATCCCCGGCGTCATGCAGCATGTCGAGCGGGCGGGCGTCCACTCGGGGGACTCCTACGCGGTCTACCCGGCGCCCGGCATCGAGCCCGGCGAGCAGGCCGACCTCATCGACTACACGATCCGGATCGCCCGCCACTTCCAGATCCGCGGGCTGCTGAACATCCAGTTCGTCGTCCACCGAGGCAAGGTCTACGTCCTGGAGGTGAATCCCCGCGCCTCGCGGACGGTGCCCTTCCTCAGCAAGGTGACCGGCGTGGCCATGGTCCGCCTGGCGACGCGGGTGATGCTGGGCGAGACGCTGGCGTCGATGGGCTGGGAGACGGGCCTGGTCCCTCCGACGCCGCTGGTGGCCGTGAAGGCGCCGGTCTTCTCGATGGCCAAGCTGTCGGCCGTTGACTCCTACCTCGGACCCGAGATGAAGTCCACCGGCGAGGTGATGGGCGTGGACCGGACCCTGCACAAGGCGCTGGAGAAGGCTTTCCTCGGCGCCGGCCTCCGGGTCAAGCCGCGGGCGCGGGCCCTGCTCACCATCGCCGACGCCGACAAGGCCGAGATCCTGCCCATCGTCTCCCGGCTGGTCCAGCTCGGCTGCCCGATCCTGGCCACCGAGGGCACCGCCGCGACGCTGCGCGCAGCCGGCTTCTCGCCGCGCGTGGTCGCCAAGATCGGCGAGGCAGGTCCGACTGTCCTCGACGTCATCGAGGCCGGCGAGGTTGACCTCGTCATCAACACCATGAGCAACCTCTCCAAGCAGTCGGCCAACGGCGTCATCCGGGACGGCTTCGAAATCCGCCGCGCCGCCGTCGAGCGGCGGATCCCCTGCCTCACCTCGCTCGACACCGCCGCCGCCCTGCTGGAGTCGGCGGTCCAGGCCGGCGACGAATTGACAGTCCGCACAGTCGCCGAGTGGAGGGCCGGTGTTCCAGCTTGAGGCGCCGCTGACCGGCCGGCGGCAGGTGGCCCGCGACACCTTCGTGCTCTCCTTCGCGGCGCCCGAGGTGGCGGAGGCTGCGCTGCCCGGCCAGTTCGTCAACCTGCTGCTTCGCCCGGGTCCCTTGCTGAGGCGGCCGTTCAGCGTCTTCCGGGCAACCGAGGGCCGGGTCGAGATCCTGCTCCGAGCGGTCGGCGCCGGCACCGCCGGGCTGCTGGCGCTGGAAGCGGGCGACCGCGTGTCAATGCTGGGGCCGCTCGGCAATGGCTTCACGCTCGATCCGGCCTGGGGGTCGGTGGCCCTGGTTTCGGGCGGCCTCGGCGCGGCGCCCTTCCCGATCGCCGCGGCCGCCGCCCGCGCGGAGGGCCTCACGGTCACCTGGGTCCACGGCGCCCGCAGCGCCGCCGACCTCTGCTCCGAGTGGGAGGGCGACGACGCCCTATGGGCCACCGACGACGGGAGCCGCGGTCACCACGGCTCGGCCCTGGACGCAGTCCCAGACGGCATCGGAGCCGTGCTCGCCTGCGGCCCCAACTCGATGCTGGCCGCGGTCGCCGGGCGGTGGCCGCAGGCGCAGGTGGCGGTCGAGACCTACATGGGCTGCGGGACCGGCGTCTGCCTCGGCTGCGCGGTCCCGCTGGCCTCGGGCGGCTACGATCGCGCCTGCCGGGAGGGCCCCGTCTACCGGGCGGCCGCCATCGATTGGAAGGCGCTGCCGGGACACCTCCATTACGCCGTGGGCGCGTGAGCGACCTCGCCGTCGCGGTCGGCAACCTCGCCCTGCGGGGACCCGTGATGGCCGCCTCGGGGACCTTCGGCTACGGGACCGAGGTGCCGCTCCTCGACCGCACGAAGCTGGCCGGGATGGTCTCCAAGGGCATCTTCCTGCGGCCTCGGGCGGGGACCCCGCCGCCGCGGATCGTCGAGACCCCGTCCGGGATGTTGAACGCCATCGGGCTCCAGGGTCCCGGGGTCGAGGCGCTGATCCGCGACTACGCGCCGCTTTGGGCCAGCTGGGACTTCCCGGTCTTGGTGAACCTCAACGCCGAGTCGATCGACGAGTACGGCGAGCTGGCGGCACGCCTCGACGGTGTGCCCGGCGTGGGCGGGTTCGAGGTCAACATCTCCTGCCCCAACGTCGAGCAGGGTGGGATGTACTTCGGCAACGACCCGGTGGCCGCGGCCCGGGTGACGGCCGCCGTGCGGCAGCGCACCCGGCTGCCGGTCTGGGTGAAGCTGACCCCGATGGTCACCGACATAGCCGTCGTCGCCCGGGCGGTGGAGGCCGAGGGCGCCGACGCCGTCAGCGCGGTGAACACCTTCGTCGGGATGTCCATCGACCTGAACACACGGCGGCCGCGGCTGGCCAACCGGACCGGTGGGCTCAGCGGGCCGGCGGTGAGGCCGCTGGCCGTGCACCTGGCGCACCAGGTGGCCCGCTCGGTGCGGATCCCGGTGATCGGGATCGGCGGCATCGCGACGGCCGAGGACGCCCTCGAGTTCCTGGTCGCCGGCTGCCGGGCCGTGCAGGTCGGCACCGCGACGTTCGTCGACGGCGCCGCCATCGCGCGGGTCCACGACGGCATCGCCGCCTACCTCGAGCGGACCGCAATCGCCTCGCTGGAGGAGCTCCCGCGCTGCTTGCCGAAGGACTGACGGCGGGGCTCGAGCTGTGGGCCGAGCGAGAGCTCCTCTACCGGGCGACCGAGCACCGCGGCACCGACGAGGTGGACGCGCTGCGCCTCACCGGGACCCCCGGCCGCTACCTCTTCACGGCCACGCACTCGGTGCGCTCGATCCGGCGCGGCCAGCCCAAGCAGGCCGACATGGGCACCGGCGGCCTGGCCGAGACGCTGGCCGAGCTGACCGCCTCGGAGGCGCTGACGGTGATCGGCCGGCAGACCGGCGACGCCAACTGGGACGTCGAGATCGGCGCCTTCAAACAGGCGGTGCTCGCCCGCCCCGGAGTGATCGTGGTCGACCTCCACGGGTTCCGCGAAGAGCTCCAGGACGACATGATCACCGGGCTCGGACCGGCTCCCAACCAGGCCATCCGGGAGCTGGCGAGCGGGCTCGTCGCCGCCACCACCCGCCATGGCCTGGTGGCGCGGACCGGCAAGCCCTTCGACGCCACCTGGCCGGGGACGATCACGGCCACCGTCCAGGTCGCGGGCGGCGTGGCCCTGCAGCTCGAGCTCGGCAGCCGGGTCCGCCGGCCGAGGACGCGCCCCGACGCGACGGCGCCGATGCTCGCCGCGCTCTTGGACTGGCTGGCCTGAACCCGAACCGCATCCGCCGGCGGATGGGGAGACTCCCGGTTAGCGTTAGCGGCGGACCTTGCGGGGAGCCTTCCGGGCCAGCTCTTTGATCTGCTCCCAGCCCTTGCTGACGCGCTCCAACTCGCTCCCCAGGCGCTGGTTCTGGGTCTTCAGCGCTCGGTTCTCCCGGAGCAGCCGCGCGACCAGCTGCTGGGTGTCGGCCAGCAGGGCGTCAAGTGGTGACTTGGCAGCGGACTTTCGGGGCATCGGAAAAATTCCAGAAAATTCTAGGGCGCGATAATCCCGAGCGCGCTGGAGGTTAAGGGACCGCTGCCAGCCGCCCGCCGGCTCCGCAGGGTCGGCGGTTCACCCTAGGGCTTGACGTCTCCGCCTCGCGCGTCGCTCCGGAAGACGGCCGGGCGCAGGATCCGGCTCGCGGTCACGAAGATGACCGATACAACGGCTCCAAATCCCATGGCGACCGGCGCCCCGAAGAAGTGGGCGACGGTCCCGGCCTGGAAGCTGCCGACGGGGCCCACTCCCATCAGCGCCTGTGCGTAGAGGGCCATCACCCGGCCGCGCAGGTGATCGGGGGTGGCGCTCTGGATGCGGGTGTTGGAGATGGCGATGAAGGCGATCTGGCAGAAGCCGGCCAGGGCCAGCAGCAGGAGAGAGAGCAGGTAGACGTGGCTGAGGCTGAAAGCGACCAGGAACACCGACCAGGCGAGGCCGATCAGAAATTGGACGTTGCCCGCCGCCAGCCGGCGCTGGAACACCGCCAGGCTGAGCGCGCCGACCAGCGCCCCCGCTCCCTGGGAGGCGGTCAGGAAACCGAACCCGGTGGGCCCGACGTGCAGCACCTGGTCGGCGAAGATCGGCAGGAGCGTGAAGCGGTTCATCGCGAAGAGCGAGAAGACCGCGACGTTGACCAGCATGGTGCCGACCAGGGCGTCGTGGCGGGCGTAGTTGAAGCCCTCGCGAATCCGCGACAGCATCGACCCGGGATGGGCGGACCGGACCAGTGAGGGCAGCTTGGTCATCAACAGCAGGGCTCCAATCGATGCGATGTAGCTGACCGCGTTGGAGAGGAAGCAGATGGGGACCCCGGCCAGACCGATCACGACGCCGGCGATCGAGGGGCCGATGACGGCCGCGCCGTTGAAGATGGTCGAGTTGAGGGCGATCGCGTTGGTCAGGTCCTCGCGACCGACCATGTCGATCACGAACGCCTGCCGGGTCGGGACGTCGAAGACGTTGATGGTCCCTACCGCCAGAGCGGCGAGGAGCACCATCCAGTACTGGGCCATGCCCTCGGCGGTCAGGAACCACATCGCCAGGGCCGGCACGATGAAAGCGGCTTGGGTCACGACCAGGATCGAGCGCTTGGGGAAGCGGTCGGCGAGCAGGCCGCCGAACTGGCCGGCCACCAGCATCGGCGTGAACTGAGTCGCGAGCACCAGGCCGACGTGGAAGGCGTCGTGGGTGAGCGTCAGCGCCAGCCAGGGCATGGCGACGCTCTGCATCCAGGTGCCCGCGGTCGAGATCGCCTGCCCGATGAAGTAGAGCCGGTAGTTGCGGTGCCGCAGGGCCCCCATCCGGCGCGTCCTGCGCTGGATGGTGGGAGGGGAGGTGGCGGGCTGCACCGCCGTCAATCCTAGTTGCCGGTACCTGGCGGCCGGTCCCAAGCGTCGATAATTGAAGTGGTGGCGAGGGTACGGGAATCGGTGGAGATCGAGGCTCCGGCGGAGCGGGTCTGGGCGGTGGTCCACGAGGACTTCAAGAACGCCCCCAAGTGGTCCCACAACCTGAAGCAGGCGGAGGTGCTGACGCCGGGCCCGACCAGCGAGGGGACGATCCTGCGCTATCGGCTCGACACGCCGGGCGGAGAGCAGGTCACCGAGATCGAGCACCTGGTCTACAAACCCTTCAAGGTCTGCTCGGGCGAGATCGTCAAGGGCCCCATCAAGGGAACGTGGAAATACAGCTACGCCGAGCGCAAGGACCTGACCAGGCTGACCTACCAGATGGATTACGAGCCGAACGGCTTCGCTGCCCGGCTCTTCTTCGCGGCCGTCGAGCGCCAGGTGCCGATCGACATGCGCAAGACCCTGGAGAGCCTCAAGGTCTACATCGAGTCGGGCAAGGGTCCCCAGCACAGCAAGGCAAAGCCATGAGGGCTCGCCGTTCCTGCCTGGCGGTGCCCGGGAGCCAGCCGCGCTTCCACGCCAAGGCCGATCAATCGTCCGCCGACCAGGTCTTCTTCGACCTGGAGGACTCGGTGGCGCCCGATGCGAAAGTCGAGGCCCGCGGCCAGGTGGTGGAGGCCCTTCGCCAGTACGAGCTTTCGGGGAAGGTGCGCTGCGTCCGCGTCAACGCCTGCGACACCAAGTGGTGCTTCGAGGACGTCATCAGCATCGTCGAGGGGGCGGGCGACCGCCTCGACTGCCTGGTGATCCCCAAGGTCGAGGACGTGGATCACGTGCATTTCATCGCCAACCTGCTGAACCAGCTGGAATGGAAACTGAAGCTGGAGCGCCGGATCGGCCTGGAGCTGCAGATCGAGTCGGCCAAGGGGATGGAGAACATCGGGGCGATCGCGGCCGCCTCCGACCGCGCCGAGACCCTGATCTTCGGCCCCGGCGACTTCTCGGCCAACCTCCGGCTGCCCGAGCTGACGGTCGGGCGCCTGCAGCCCGATTACCCGGGCGACTTCTGGCACTACTTCTTAGCCCGGGTTCTGGTCGCCGCCCGCGCCCACGGCCTGATGGCGATCGATGGGCCCTACACGCAGGTTCGCGACGGGGACGGCTTGCGCGTCTCCGCGGGACGCGCGGCGATGCTCGGCTTCGACGGCAAGTGGGCGATGAACCCATTCCAAGTCGAGATCCTGAACGAGGTCTTCTCGCCCCGCCAGGAGGACTTCGACAAGGCGGTCGCCATCCTCGAGACCTACCGGCGGGCGACCGAGGAGGAGAAGACGGGCGCGGTGATGCTGGGCGACGAGATGATCGACGAGGCGTCGCGCAAGATGGCCGCGGTGATGGTCGAGCGGGGAGAGTCCTTCGGGATGAAGCCCGGGCCCTGGAGCCCGCCATCGGCGACCTAGAGACCTACCAGGCGGCCTGGGCGGCGGCTCGCCAGGCGGCGGCCGGCGCGACCGGCGCCTGGGCCCATGCGACGGGCGACCCGCTGGCGGCCGCGATCGCCGCCGGGGCGGAGGCGGACACCTCCGCTGAGTGCTTTGCGGAACCCTTCGGGCGGGTGGCGGACCTGCTCTTGGCCGGGCGCGCGGCCGACGACCTCGGCGCTGACGACGAGCACCGGCTCCTCCGCGCCACGCTGCGCGACTTCGCCTCCCGCCGGCTGGCACCTCACGCCCAGGCGATCCACCGCGGCGACCTGGACGTGCCGGAGGACGTGATCGCGGGGGTATCCGGGCTTGGCCTGTTCGGGCTGTCGATCCCCGACGCCTACGGCGGCAGCCTCGGCGAAAGGCCCGACCACGTGGCGATGCTGATCGGCACCGAGGAACTCTCGGCCGCCTCGCTGGCCGCGGGAGGCTCTCTGATGACGCGGCCCGAGATCCTCGTCCGTGCGCTCCTCAGCGGCGGCTCCGAGGAGCAGAAGAGGCGCTGGCTGCCCGCCATCGCCACCGGCGAAATGATGGTCGCGGTCGCGGTGACCGAGCCCGACTTCGGCTCCGACGTGGCCTCGATCCAGTGCCGGGCCACCCGCGTCGGGGACGGGTCGTGGGTCGTCAACGGCGCCAAGCTCTGGTGCACCTTCGCCGGCCGTGCCGAGCTGCTGATGCTGCTCTGCCGCACCGGCGCCGAGCCCGGCCACCGCGGCCTGAGCCTCTTCGTCCTCGAGAAGCCGCGCTTTCCGGGCCACGAGTTCGAGCATCGCGCCGAGGGAGGCGGGGTCCTCCGCGGCCGAGCCATACCGACGCTCGGCTACCGGGGCCTTCACACCTTCGAGCTCAACTTCGAGGACTACCGTCTGCCCGCGACGGCCCTGGTCGGCGAGGAGGCCCGCGGCTTCTACCTCCAGATGGAGGGCTTCGCGACGGGCCGCCTCCAGACCGCGGGCCGGGCGGTCGGGGTCATGCAGGCGGCCGTCCGTGATGCGCTCGCCTACTCCGCCCAGAGAAGGGTCTTCGGGAAGCCGCTCGCCGAGCACGAGCTCGCCGGCGCCATGCTCGGACGGATGGCGACCCGCCTCCACGCCTCGCGCCAGGCCGCCTACAGCGCCGCGAGGGTGCTCGACACCGACCCGGCGTCCGGCCAGATCGGCGCGTCGCTGGCCAAGCTGTATGCGTCGCGGATGGCCGAGTACGTCACCCGCGACGCCATGCAGCTCTTCGGCGGCATGGGGTACGGGGAGGAGACCGACGTCTCCCGCTACTTCGTGGATGCACGGGTGCTGGCGATCTTCGAAGGCTCGGAGGAGGTGCTCGCTCTGCGCGTCATCGGCCGGGCGCTGGAGAATGCGAGTCGATGAGCGAGGGCCCCGTGGTCGATCGGCCGTTCGGCCGCTACCTGGAGGAGTTCCAGGTCGGCATCACCTACCGGCACTGGCCCGGCAAGACGATCACCGAGGCCGACGATCACCTCTTCTGCATGATCACCATGAACCACCACCCGCTCCACACCGACGCCAACTACGCCGAGGAGCGCACCCAGTTCGGCCGCAACGTCGTGGTCGGCAACCTCGTCTACTCGCTGGCACTGGGGATGAGCGTTCCCGATATCTCGGGCAAGGCGATCGCCAACCTCGAGGTCGACGCGCTCAAGCACGAGAACCCGACCTTCCACGGAGACACCATTTACGCCGAGACCACCGTGGTCGAGGTCGCCGAGTCGAAGTCGAAGCCGGACCGCGGCACGGTCCTGGTCGAGACCCGCGCTTACAACCAGCACGGCAAGCGGGTCTGCAGCTTCCGGCGCCGGGTGCTGATCCCAAAGCGCACGCCGGAGAACCTCGAACGCTTCGAACCGCGGTTTGCAAAGGAGGATCCATAGCGATGGCTGAACCACCGAGCCTCGAGGGCCGGCGGATCCTGGTCACCGGCTCCAGCGCTGGCATCGGCGAGGCGATCGCGCTCCAGGCCGTCGAGGCGGGCGCCCAGGTCGCGGGGCTCGCGCGCCGGGTCTCCGACGGGTTCGCGAACGGCATCCACAGCTTCCGCTGCGACGTCCGCGACGAGGAGTCCGTGGAGCGGACGATCGACCGGGCTGCGGAGGCCCTGGGCGGCCACCTCGACGGCATCGTTGCCAACGCCGGCTACGGGCTCTATGGCCTGATCACCAAGGGCAAGCCCAAGGACTGGCACGACGTCGTCGAGACCAACGTGATGGGCGTCCTTTACACGGTCTTCTACGGCTACCGGCGGATGGCGCCCGAGGGCGTCCGGGACATCCTGTTGATGTCCTCGATCAGCGGCCGCGGCTCGAGGCTCGGGGCCGGCGTCTACGCCGCCACCAAGTTCGCGGTGACCGCGATCGGCGAGTCGCTCCGCCAGGAGCTGGCCGACGAGCATGTGAGGGTCACCCTGGTCGAGCCGGCAACGGTGGACACGCCCTTCTACGACGTCGCTGTCCGCCACGAGGGGGCCGGGGTGATCCCCCGCAAGTTCGACCCCCTGACCGCCGGCGACGTCGCCGCCGCCTGCATCAACGCTATGGCGCAGCCCGCCAACTCGGTGATCAGCGTGATCCAGATGCGCCCCAACGGCCAGGCCACCTGAGCGCCCGTGACCGAGATCGACGCTCGCGACAGCCTCGAGGGGGTGGATTGGGAGGCTCTTGACCGCGCGCTGACCTCCGCCGGTTCAACAACGGCCGGACGCCGGAGGAGCTCCGCCGCTCCTTCGAGAACTCCTACGCCATCGCGATCGTCGGCGAGAGCACCGATGTCATCGGCATGGCGAGGCTACGTGCCGACGGCGTCTGCAACGCGTGGCTGGTCGACGTCTGGACCGCCTCCGCGCACCGACGTCGCGGCATCGCCAGGGCGATGGTGGAGCGTCTCCTCCAACTTGTGCCGGGGCACCACGTGGCGCTCTTCACAGAGCACGCCACCGGCTTCTACCGGACCCTTGGCTTCGAAGTTGAGGAGGTCGGAAGGTCCCGTCTCAGTGGCAGCTGGTTGAACCGACCGGGTTAATCGGCGCTGGCCAGCGCTCCGACGAGGTCGACCCGCCCCTCGTAGATGGCCTTGCCGATGATGACGCCGCCCGCGCCGGCCGCCGCCACCGCCCTGACGTCCTCCAGGCTGCCGATCCCGCCGCCGTAGATGACCCGGTGACGGGTCAGGACCAGGATCCGCGCCAGCGCCTCCAGGTCGGGCCCGGCCAGGCTTCCGTCGCGATCGACCGAGGTTAGGATCACGGCCGCCAGGGGCAACTCCGCCCAGCTCGCCAGCAGCTCCTCGACGGCGGTGGCCTCGCCCTCCGTCCAGCCCGAGACCTGGGGCGTGGCGCCGCGGAGGTCGAGGGCCCCCATCACCCGGTCGGGATGCTGCTCGGCGACCGCCGCGAAGAGATCAGGGTCGCGAACCGCGACGGTGCCCATGACGACGGCGGCGGCACCGACCTCCAGCCACGCCTCCGCCGTCGCGCGGTCGCGAATGCCCCCGGCGACCTGGACCTCGAAGCCGGTCTCGCTCACCACCCGCTTGACGACCTCCCGGTTATCCCCTGAGCGGCCGAGGGCGGCGTCGAGGTCCACCACGTGGATCCGCCAGGCGCCCGCCGCGCGGTGGGAGCGGGCGATCGCGACCGGGTCGTCGCCGTAGACGGTCTCCTGGTCGAAGTCCCCCCGTGTCAGCCGTACGGCGCGGCCGCCGCGGATGTCGATCGCCGGGATGACCAGCACCCGAAAGTCTCTACCTGCTCAGCGGTAGTTGGTGAACTGGAGCGGGACCGATATGTCCTCGGCGTCTCGCAGCGCCTTGATCACCGACTGGAGGGCGTCCTTGTCCTTGCTCGTCACCCGCAGCTGATCGCCCTGGATCCGGACCTGGACCTTGGGACTGGCCGCCCTCGCCCGCTTCTGCAGGTCCTTGGCGAGCTCGTCGCTGATGCCCGCGTTGAGCTTCACCTCGATCTGCCCCCGGCCCTTGCCGATGGTCTTCGGGTCGCCGGGCTTGAAGAGCTTGGGCGAGAGGCTCCGCCGCGCCGCTTTCTCGACCAGGACCTGGTAGGCCGCCCGGGCGCGGTCCTCGCTGGAGGATTCGACGATCACCTCGCCGCTCTTCAGCTCGAAACTGGTGGCCGTGTCCTTGAAGTCAAAGCGGGTGCCCGTCTCGCGGCGGGCCTGGTCGACAGCATTGGTCAGCTCAGAGCCGTCGAATTCGGAGACCACGTCGAACGAGAACTCAGCCATTGGGGGGAGGGCGCCTCAGAGAAAGTGGTAGATGCTGTTCAGGCCCGCCACCACGGCGGCCGCGGCGAGGCCGAGCAGGACGAGGGAGGTGAGGCCGAGGAGAATCGCGATGCCCGCCGTGCCGGTGTCGACGGGCTCCAGCGGCGGCCGGAAGCCGGCCATCCTGACCTCGGGGTAGTTCAGGTTGTCGAGGTGATGCCGGTGGGCCCGCTCGTCGAGCTCCCTGATCACCGCCTCGCCGCCCGGCGGCACCGATGGGCGGTCCAGTCGGCCCAGCGCCGCGCGCAGGTTGTCGCGGTTGTGGCCCAGCTCCAACATGACCAGATCGAGCGTCTTGGAGGCGGTTTCGTTGCCGTGCTCGCGGCGGAGGTCGGCGATGATGTCGTAGAGGGTCATTCGGGACCACAAGATTACAATCAAGGCGAATGGGCATAGAAACCGGCACCTCGTCGAAAGTGGCCGGCTCGACCGAGCATCCCAACAGCTGGGTCTACTACAACGGCGACTTTCGCCGCTATCACGAGGCTCGCGTCGGCCTCATGACCCACGCCCTCCACTATGGAACCGGCGTCTTCGAGGGCATCCGCGCCTACTGGAACGGGTCCAAAGAGCAGCTCTTCCTGCTCGCGGCACCCGAGCATTTCGACCGCCTCCGGCGGTCGGGCCGGATCATGAAGATGACCCTGCCCCACTCGACCGAGGACCTGGTCAAGCTCGCGCTTGAGCTGCTCCGCCGCAACGAGTACCGGGCCGACACCTACATCCGGCCGCTGCTTTTCAAGTCGAGCGAGGTGATCGGGGTCCGGCTCGACGGCATTGAGGAGAGCTTTTGCATCTACACCGCCCCGATGGGCAACTACGTCGACGTCGACTCCGGCATCCGCTGCATGGTCTCCAGCTGGCGCCGGGTGTCCGACCAGTCGCTGCCCGCGCGCGGCAAGATCACCGGCGCCTATGCGAACTCGGCGCTGGCCAAGGCCGAAGCCGAGGAGAACGGCTATGACGAAGCGATCGTCCTGACCACCGACGGGCACGTCTCCGAGGGCAGCGCCGAGAACCTCTTCATGTACAAGGACGGCGTCTTCGTCACCCCACCGGTGACCGACGACATCCTCGAGGGCGTCACCCGCCGGATCGTTCGGGAGCTGATCAGCGACGAGCTTGGCAAGCAGGTCGTCGAGCGCTCGATCGACCGCACCGAGCTCTACACCTGCGATGAGCTCTTCCTCTGCGGCACCGGCGCCCAGGTCTCGCCGGTGATCGAGGTCGACCGCCGGCCGGTCGGGGACGGCAAGATCGGCGAGCTCACCGGCGAACTGCAGGGCATCTATTTCGGGGCGGTTCGCGGTGACAACCCGAAGTACTCGAACTGGTCACTCCCCGTCTACTAGGGACCAGCTCGCGAAGTACGTAGCGGCGCCCAACCCTTTCAAGGGTTCTCTTGGTTCCCCGGCCGCCGCCGCGGCCATCGCGCGCGGGGTCCGGCGCGTCCACCCAGAGGCCGAAGTGCTCGAGGTGCCGGTTGCCGACGGCGGTGAGGGAACCGTGGACGCCCTGGTTGCGGCCGCCGCCGGCGAGCGGGTCGCGATCACCGTCGAGGGGCCGCTCGGCGACCCCGTCGAGGCCTCTTACGGGCTCATCGATTCCGGCCGGACCGCGGTCGTCGAGCTGGCCTCGGCCAGCGGATTGCCGCTGGTGCCGAAGGATCTGCGCGATCCGCGCGTTACATCCACATTCGGGTTCGGGCAACTGCTCGACTCCGCGAGGAGGAAGGGGGTGAGGCGGATCATCGCCGGGATCGGCGGTTCGGCCACCAACGACGGCGGCGCCGGGATGGCCCAGGCGCTGGGATTCCGCCTGCTCGACAGCTCCGGCAGGGACCTGGCCCGAGGCGGGGGCGCGCTCGCCGGGCTGGACCGAATCCTGCCTCCCGTCGCTGACGAGTGGCGCGAGGTCGCGGTCGAGGTCGCGGTCGACGTCACCAACCCGCTGACCGGTCCCAGCGGGGCGACGCGTGTCTACGGTCCTCAGAAGGGCGCCGGCACGGAGGCGGTGCTGGCCGAGCTCGACTCCGCGCTCGCCCACCTGGCGCAGGTGATCTCCCGCGACCTCGGGCGCGAGGTCGCCGACCTCCCCGGCGCGGGGGCGGCGGGCGGAGCCGGGGCCGGATTGGTCGCCTTCCTCGGCGCGAGCCTGCGCCGCGGCGCCCCGCTGGTCGTGGAGGCGGCCGGCCTCGACGACGCGCTCGAGGGTGCGACGGCCGTCTTCACCGGCGAGGGCCGCGTGGACGCCCAGACCGCCTTCGGCAAGGGTCCGGCCGAGGTCCTCGAGCGCGCCCGTCGCAGGGGGGTCCCGGTGGTCCTGCTGGCGGGCAGCCTGGGCGAGGGCTGGGAGACCTTGGGCTGCCCGGTCCGCGCCATCGGCGAGGACGGCCAGCCCGTCGAGTACCGCGAGGCGCACGCCGCCGAGCTCCTCGAGCTGGCCACCGAGCGCGCGCTGCGGGACTTCGAGGCTTGAGCGCGGAGCCGGTTCCCCGGACCGACGCCGAGCTGGTCAGCGCCTATCGCGCCGGCGATGTCCGTGCCTTTGAGGAGCTTCACCGGCGCCACGTCCGGGGCATCTACCGACTCGTCCATCGGACGCTCGGGGACGCCCTGCTGGCCGAGGACATCGCCCAGGAGACCTTCATCCGCTCGCTCCGGACCCTCGATCGGATGGATGAGAGCTTCAACTTCGGGGGCTGGCTGCACACCGTCGCCCAAAACCTCTGCCGCGACGAGCTCCGCCGCCGCCGGCGGGATCCTCGACTGGAGGAGAAGGTCCCGGCGGACCGCGAGATCCTCTACGAGATCCCGGCCCCGCCCTCCCGCTTCGACCCGGTGCTGCAGGCCGAGAGCCGTGAGCTGCGCCGGCGGGTCTATGAGGTCGCCCAGCGGCTGCCCGAGAAGTACCGGCTGGTGCTGACTCTTCGCGAGCTCCAGGGGTTCAGCTATCGCAAGATCGCCAAGGCGCTGAAGATCTCGGAGAGCGCGGTCGAGACGCTGGTCTACCGTGCCCGGCTCCGCTTCAAAGAGGAGTTCGTCGCCCAGCAGTCAGCCGACGAGATGGACCATCGCGACGTCCTCGCGATGCTGAAGCCCTACCTGGCCGGAAAGCTCCGCAAGAACCAGGCCGACGCGGTCCGCGAGCACCTCGCCCACTGCGTCTCCTGCAGTCGAAAGCTGCCGCGCCGCAAGCCTTCCCCCGGCCGTTCGTTATCTTCCCAGGATCGATAGCTCAAAGATGGTCAAAGTCCGCTTCTTCGACGACGAGACACTGGAGGGCACCGCCCAGGACCTGGACCTGGACGAACCCGACTTCATCCTCGAGATCGACGACCCCAGCGGGCTCGAAAACTCTGAGATTGCCTGGATCCCGCTCTCGGCGGTGAAGATGGTCGAGATGCCGATCGACGACCACGAGGTCGAGCCCCATGGCCGCAAGGTGGCGATCCGCTTCCTCGACGGCGAGGTGCTCCGCGGCCACACGGCGGGTGAGATCAAGCGCCACCGCTACGGGCTCGGACTCCACCTTCATCCGGAGACCGATGGGCCCCCGCGGCGGCTGGCGGTGCCCTTCTCCTCGATCAAGGCGCTCTTCTACGTCCGCGAGTTCGACGGGCGCGCCGAGGAGGACAAGGGCCTTCCCTCGGAGGCCTACCTGGCCAGGCGGACGATGGCGCCGCTGCTGGACGTGCTGGAGGAGATGGACGCGCTCTCCCGCCTCCACCGTGGCGGCCTCCTCAACGATGCCGAGTACGCGGCCAAGCGCTCGCAGCTGCTCGAAGTCCTCTAGTACCGTCGGCGGTTCTGTTCACGGAGCGCTGAGCCACCAGTCGGCCGCGTTCCAGGAGTCCAGGCCGAGCATCGGGTTGGGCTCGAAGCCGTGCAGTCGAGCCGTGCGCTGGACCACCGCCGGCCACTGAAGGAGCGGGATGCTGCAGGTCTGCCGGAGCCATTCCTGCGCGGCGGCGTGGTAGCCGGTTCGCCGAGCCCTGGAATCGAGGGTCGCGGCCGCCCCGGCGAAGTCCGCGTCCAGCCCCGGATCCGAGCAGCGCCCCCAGTTGAGGCTTCCCGCTCTCGTCCCGAAGGTCGCCCAGGAACCGGGGTCGGGCGGCCAGGCGTTCGAGAGGAGGGCCATCTCGAAAGCACCGCCGGCGAGCCGGGAGAAGATGGTCTGGCGCGGCTCGCAGACGGCCGACACCGCCGCGCCCACCAGTCCCCACTGGCGCACCAGCTCAGCCTGCTCCAGCTGCCGGACCTGGTCATCGCAGATGGCCAGCAGGCTGAAGGCGAGCCTCCGTCCGCCCTTGGCGCGGACCCCGTCAGCTCCCAGAGTCCAGCCGTCGGCGTCGAGCGCCGCCTTGGCCTGGGCGACGCTGAGCCCGGGAGGCGGGTCGGCGTCGTAGTCCTTCAGGGGTGGCGGGAAGAGCCCGGTGCTGACCTCGGCGTAGCCGTTGAACGCAGCGCTGTTGAGGGCCGCCGGGTCTACGGACCCGGCCAGGGCGCTCAGGAGCGCGGCGTCGCCGGCCCAGGGCCCAGCTGTGTGGTTGGGGAGCACGAACTCGCCCCGCAGGGTCGGGGTGACCAGGGACTGAGAGATGGGCACGTCCGCCAGCTGTGGCAGGTCGGCGGGCAGCAGGTGGAAGCCGAGGTCGGCCTCGCCGGTCTGGAGGCCGGAGATGAGCGCCGCCTTGCCGTCGTAGACCCGGTAGGTGATCCCATCCAGCCAGGGCATGCGCCCGCGGCCGGAGGCGTAATCAGGGTTGGCCGCCAGCTGGATCAGCCGGCCGGGCACCACCCCGCTGATCTTGAAGGGCCCGGAGACCACGTCTGGGCGCTGGAAGTAGGGGTCGGCGGCCCAGGCGGCCGGTGCGATGGACCCGAGCCGGTGAGCCGGCAGCGGAACCACCAGCGGCCCCATCGTCGGCCAGGCCGGGTAGACCCCGCTGGTCAGGTTCGCGGCCAGCCCGCAGGACCCGGCCGGTCGGGGACCGAAGTGCCAGATCACCTCGGTCGGGCTCCGGCGCTCCTGGGAGGCGATGTGGTCGAACCCCGCCCGATCACGACCCGGGTAGCCGGCGGAGCAGATCGCGTTCACGGCGAAGATCAGGTCGTCGGCCGTCAGCGGTAAACCGTCCGACCAGCGCAGGCCGGGCCTCAAGTTGAGATCGAGGGTCATCGTCCCTCCCCTGCCGAGCTTGGGCACCGGCATCTCGCTGAGCAGGCGCGGCAGGGGCTGGAGGCCGGCGTCCAGCGTCCAGAGCGGCTCGAAGAGCAGCCCCGCCACCCGGAGGTCACTCTCGGTGGTCGCGTGGAGCGGATCGAGGTTGTCGGGGTACTCCCAGTCCGCCATCACCAGGTCTCCGCCCCTCACGCCGACCGGGTTGGGACTGGCGGCGACGGACGGCAGGGGAGACGATTGGCAGGCGGCCAGCACGGCCGCCAGGAGCAGGACCCGCTTCACTCAAAGTGAGACTAGGCGAAGCGAGGGTAGAATTCAGAGTGTGATGGGCGAAAGCAACGGCAAGCGCACTCCCGCCGGGACCGAGCACGCCACCTTCAAGGTCAAGGCCGGCCTGGCCGAGATGCTGAAGGGCGGCGTCATCATGGACGTCGTCACCGCCGAGCACGCGCGGATCGCCCAGGAGGCGGGCGCCTGCGCGGTGATGGCCCTAGAGCGGGTCCCCGCCGACATCCGCAGGGACGGCGGCGTCGCCCGGATGAGCGATCCCCGGCTGATCAAGGAGATCCAGGCCGCGGTCACCATCCCCGTCATGGCGAAGGCTCGCATCGGCCACTTCGTCGAGGCGCAGATTCTTGAGGCCCTGGGCGTCGACTACATCGACGAGTCCGAGGTGCTGACCCCCGCCGACGAGGAGAACCACATCGACAAGCGCGCCTTCAAGGTGCCGTTCGTCTGCGGCTGCCGCGACCTCGGCGAGGCGCTTCGCCGGATCGCCGAGGGCGCCGCGATGATCCGCACCAAGGGCGAGGCCGGCACCGGCAACGTGGTCGAGGCCGTCCGTCACATGCGGGCGGTCAACGCTGGGATTCGCAAGCTGCACGGAATGAACCACGCCGAGCTCGTCCACGAGGCGAAGAACATCGGCGCCCCGGTGGACCTTCTCGCCGACTGCCAGAGGCTGGGCCGGCTACCGGTGGTCAACTTCGCCGCCGGCGGCATCGCGACCCCAGCGGATGCCGCGCTGATGATGCAGCTCGGTGTCGACGGCGTCTTCGTCGGCTCGGGCATCTTCAAGTCCGGCGACCCGCTGAAGCGAGCCAAGGCGATCGTCGCCGCGACCACCTACCACGACCGGCCGGACATCCTGGCGGAGGTCAGCGAGGACCTCGGCGAGCCGATGGTCGGCATCGAGATCCCGACGCTCCCGAAAGAAGAGCTGCTGGCCTCCCGCGGCTGGTAAGAGCCACGGTATGGCTCCCCTGATCGGGGTCATGGCCCTGCAGGGGGCCTTCCTCGAGCATCTGCGGGCGTTTGAGGACGCGGGCGCACGGACGCGGCCGGTCCGGCTGAAGGAGGATCTGGCGGGCCTCGACGGGCTGGTCATCCCCGGCGGGGAGAGCACCACCATGACCATGCTGATGGAGCGGATGGGACTCTTCGACGCCGTCAGGGACGCGGTCGCCGGCGGGCTGCCGGCGCTCGGCACCTGCGCCGGGATGATCATCCTGGCGAGCCGGATCGACGGCGGCATCGAGGGCCAGCGGGGCTTCGGCGCCCTCCGGATCGCCGTCCGGCGCAATGGCTACGGGCGGCAGCTGGAGAGCTTTGAGGGGCCGGTCGACCTGGCCGGCGACCCCGAGCCCTTTCCCGGCGTCTTCATCCGTGCTCCGATCCTCGAGGACGCCGGCGACACCGAGGTGATCGCCCGCCAGGACGGAAGGCCGGTGGGCGTCCGCCAGGGAAGGCTGATGGCGCTCGCCTTCCACCCCGAGCTGAGCGGCGACCTGCGCCTCCACCGCGAGTTCCTCCGCCTGGTTGGAGGGGGGTCGTGAGCGTCAGCGTCCGCACCGCCAGCTTCCGGGACCTGGCTCGCATCGAGGAGATCCAGCACGAGGGCGGTGGGGAGCTCTCCGAGACCGCCAGCCGGGGCCCGATCAGGCTCTGGTCGCTGGTCAGCCAGACCCTCTCCGCCATCCTGCCTGCGCTCTACAGCGAGACCCTCCTCTACGTCGCCGAGGAGGACGGCACCGTGATCGGCTTCGTCCAGGCCTCCAACCGGCCGGCGGCGATCGGCCTGGTCGGCGCCACCACGCTCCAGGTGTTGAACCTCTGCATCGATCCCGGCAGGGACGAGGAGGAGGCGGGCAGGCTGCTGATCGAGCACCTCACCGACCAGGCGCTGGAGCGCGGCATCCTGCGCCTCTTCGTCCGACTGCCGCTGGAGGACCCGCTGACGAGCGTCTTCCGCCGCCAGGGCTTTCGTCAGTACGCGGTCGAGAACGTGCTCTACACGGAGAAGCCGGGTGGCGGGCCGGGCGACGAGCTGGCCGGCCTGCGGGCAGAGCGCGGCCGCGACCACGCGCTCGTCTACCAGCTCTACCGCAAGCTGACGCCGTCGGGCATCGCGACCATCGAGGCGCCGACCTACAAGGAGTGGCGCTCGCTCCAGGGCGAGTGGTTCGGCCATCACCCGATCCGCGGTGAATCGGACGATCAGTTCGTTGTCGACCGGGTCGAGATCGTGGGCTGGCTGCGGGTCCAGCGGAGCTCGAGCACCCGCCCGCACACCCTCTCCTTCATGGCGCTGCCCGAGGACCACCTGCCGGCCGAGCTGGCCGACCACGCGCTGGGCCTGCTCGGGCCGCGTCCGGGAGCGGTCTGGTCCAGCCTCCGTCACTATGATTCGCACATGATCGAGGCTCTTCGAGCCCGTGGTTTCGAGACCCTCGTGAACCAGTCGCTGATGGTGAAGGAGCTGGCCCTGCGCGTCCCCGCCCGGGAGAAAGGAATGGTCCCCTCGTTCGGTTGATACCCGAATCGCTCAACGTTCCCACCGAGGCGGCCTGGGACCCCGAGATCGAGCTCCTCGCCCAGACCCTGCCCGGGCACCTCTACGACGCCCTCCACGAGCGGATCGACCCCAATGAGCTCTTGGAGATAGTGCTCGACCTCGGCCGCGAGCCGGAGGCGCGGGTGCCCGGTCGCGAGGTCCTGCTCGGCGACCGGCCGGTGACCGCCGCCGACCTCGACTACGTCGCCAACCGCGTGGGGCAGTTCGGCGACGACAACCGCGCCGGCATCGAGCGCACGCTCCACCGCGTCTCGGCGATCCGCAACCGCGCCGGCCGGATCGTTGGGCTCACCTGCCGGGTCGGCCGCGCCGTGGGCGGGACCGCCGAGATCATCCGCGACATCGCGCTGACCGGGACGTCGATCCTCCTCCTCGGCCGGCCCGGCATCGGCAAGACGACCATCCTCCGCGAGTGCGCCCGGATGCTCGCCGACGAGCAGCGCAAGCGCGTCGTGATCGTGGACACCTCGAACGAGATCGGCGGTGACGGCGACATCCCCCACCCTGGCATCGGCCGGGCGCGCCGGATGCAGGTGACGACGCCGCTGCTCCAGCACGCGGTGATGATCGAGGCGGTCGAGAACCACATGCCGGAGGTGATCGTCATCGACGAGATCGGCACCCAGCTGGAGGCCGAGGCGGCTCGGACCATCGCCGAGCGCGGCGTCCAGCTGATCGCCACCGCCCACGGCCAGACCCTCGAGAACCTGCTTAACAACCCCACGCTCAACGACCTTTTGGGCGGCATCCAGAGCGTCACCCTCTCCGACGAGGAGGCCCGCCGCCGGGGCACCCAGAAGTCGGTGCTCGAGCGCAAGGCTCCGCCCACCTTCGACACGCTGGTCGAGATCCAGGACCGGGAGCGGGTGGCGATCCACATGCCGCTGTCGGAGGTGGTCGACTCCGCCCTGCGGGGCGACCTGCCGGCGCCGCGCATCCGGCTCCGGACGCGAGACGGGCGGGTGCTCAGCAACGTCGACGAGGACCACCGCGACGCTCGCGACGCTCCCTCCGTGCCGTCTCCGCGCGGCAACGCCGCGACGCACGCGGGCCCACTCAAGAAGCCGAGGGGGGTGTTCGCCTATGGCGTCAGCCGCAGCTACATCGAACACGCGGCGCGGGACCTCGACCTGCCCCTGCGGATCCTCGGCAACCCGGAGGGTGCCGACCTCGTCCTGACCCTGAAGAACCACTACCGCAAGCGGCCCGACAGCATCCGCCAGGCGGAGACCTCGGGCATCCCGATCGTGTCGCTGCGGAGCAACACCGTCACCCAGGTGAAGGAGGCGCTGGCGACTCTCTATGCGGGCGAGCTGGGGGGCGATCCCACCTCGAAGGCGCTCGACGAGGCGAGGGAGGCGATCAACCGCGTGAAGTCGACGCTCCGGCCGCTCGAGATCTCACCCCAGAACGCCTACGTCCGCCGGCTTCAGCACCAGCTGGCCGACGAGCAGGGGGTGGAGGCGAAGAGCACCGGCAAAGAGCCCCAGCGCCGCCTGCGAATATTCCCCGCCGGCTCTGAATAAGCCTCTGGGCGAGCGCGCCCTGTTCATCACCTTCGAGGGCCCGGACGGTGCGGGCAAGTCGACGCAGGTCGAGCTGCTGGCGGCCGCGTTCCGCGACCGCGAACCCCTGGTCGTCCGGGAGCCGGGAGGCACCCCGCTCGGCGAGCGCATCCGCGAGCTGCTCCTCCACGGCGAGCCGATGAGCGGGCCGGCCGAGATGTACCTCTTCATGGCCGCGCGCGCCGAGCTGCTGGAGACCCGCATCAAGCCCGCGCTGGCGGCCGGGCGGGTCGTCATCGACGACCGCTACCACGACTCGACGGTCGCCTACCAGGGCGGAGGCCGCGGCGTCGAGGTGGCCTGGCCGCCGCTGTTTCCCAAGCCGGACCTGACGATCCTCCTGGCCCTGCCTGCGCAAGCCGGCATCGGCCGCCTCGAGCGCTCCGGGAAGGAGCTCGACCGCCTCGACTCGGAATCCCTCGACTTTCACCGCGGTGCCTCCGAGACGTACGATCGACTCGCCCGGGAGGAGCCCGGCCGCTTCCTCCGCCTCGACGCCTCGGCCGAGCCGGACGAGATCCATCAGCAGGTCATGCGCAGGGTGGGCCAGTTGCTATGAAGTTGATAATCGCCGTCGTTCAGGGTGAAGACTCGGGCCAGACGGTCCAGGCGCTTTCGGGCGCCGGCATCAGCGTCACCCGGCTCGCCTCCTCCGGCGGCTTCCTCCAGCAGGGCAACGCAACCCTCATGATCGGCGTCGACGACGACCGGGTCGACGACGCCATCGCACTGATCCGCGAGAACTGCCGGGAGCGCTCGCAGTACCTGACCCCGATGCCGCCGATGGTCGAGCCGGGCGAGTTCTTCATGCCCTACCCGGTCGAGGTGCAGGTCGGTGGGGCGACGGTCTTCGTGGTCGCGGTAGAGCGCTTCGAAAAGCTCTGACCGTCGGAACCGAAGCGATCCGCGGGGGCGTCAGTAGTATTCAGCGGCGTGATCTCCGTCGGCGGGCTGCAGAAGAGGTTCGGCAGCGTCCAGGCGGTGGCTGGGGTCGACCTCGAGGTCGGCGCCGGAGAGGTCCTCCTTCTGCTCGGCCAGAACGGCGCCGGCAAGTCCACCACTCTGCGCTGCCTCGGCGGCATCCTGCGGCCCGACGCGGGAGAGATCCGGCTCGACGACCTCCGCCTGCCCGCCGACCTCGACACCGTCCGCCGTCAGCTGGGCGTGGTGCCCGACCTGGCCCGTCTCTACGGCCGCAACACCGCAGTGGAGTACCTCGAGCACTTCGGCGACCTCTATGGGGTCCCGGCGCCAGAGCGCCACCAGCGGATCGCCACCCTCCTGGAGCGGTTCGAGCTGCTGGAGGCTTCAGACCGGATTCTCAGCACCTACTCGCGCGGCATGGCCCAGAAGGTGGCGCTGATACGCGCCACCCTCCACGAGCCGCGCTGGCTCTTCTGCGACGAGCCCACCGTCGGCCTCGACCCGGTGGCCGCGGCCGACATGCGCCGCTACCTCGGGGAGCAGCGCGACCGAGGCGCGGCAGTGATCGTCACCACCCACATCCTGGTCGAGGCGGAGCTTTTGGCCGACCGGGTGGCGATCATGCGCCGCGGCCGCGTCGTCGCCGAGGGCACGCTCGCCGGGCTGCGCCGCTGGGCGCACCCGACCCGCCGCTTCACCGCTCTTTTGAGCGCTGACCTCGCGGAGCCGGAGCCGGCGCTGGCCTGGCTGCGTGAGCAGTCCGCGGCGCCCGATCTTGCGGGGCGGCGGCTCAGCTATGGCGTGCCCTGGGAGTGGCCGGAGGCCGAGCTGGCGAGCTTCGCGGCCGAGCTGCAGCGGCGGCTCAATCGCCACCACGCGCCCTACTGGGAGCTGTCAGAGGTCCAGCAGAGCCTGGAGACGGTCTACCTAAAGGCGATGGCCGAGGCCGCCAGAGAGCCGGCGCAGGCATCACAGCCGGCATCGATCCCGGGGCTCCGGCCCAGCCAGGTCGTCGGCTCGCTGCGCGACCAGCCCCGCCGCCTGCGGCAGTTCCTGCCCTTCTACGTCAGCTCCTGGTGGCGCCGTGGCGACCTGAGCTGGGTCATGTACCTCAACGCCTTCGTGCTGCTGCTGGTGGGCGGCGTCTCGCTCTTCGGCAGCGCTCCCGGCGCCCTGAGTGGGCTTGCCGGTCGGATTCCCCGCGGCGCCAGCCTCGAGGCGGGGCTGCTGCTGCCGCTCTTCTTCATGTCCTTCGCTCTCCTGGAGTCGATCAAGAGCTCGATCGGGATCTGGTGGGAGAAGGCGCAGCAGTCGCTCGAGGTGCTCCTCTACACACCGCTCGACGACCCCTCGCTGATCTGGCTCGAGGTGCTTCCCGGCGTCGTGGTCAGCGCCGTTTACGTCACCTTCTGGGTGTCCGCCGGGATGGCCCTCATGTCCGTCTTCGGCCGCCCGGCACCCTGGGACCTGCTGCCGGTCTTCGCCTTCGTCGCCGTCGCCACCGCTTACTGGGCGGCCATGGGCCGTCTGCTCGGCTTCATGCTCTTCCCCCGCGAGGGCGCCGCCGGCGGGGCATGGTCCTTCCTGCTCTCGCCGATCTCGGCGGCCGTCGCCGACCTTCCGCTGGCGCTGTTCGTCTTCCGCTCGCCCCTGGCGCCACTCTCGTTGCTGCTGCCGCTGGGCGCCTGCCTCGCGCTGACGATCGTCACCGGCGCGACCTTTGACCGCGAGCGGCTGCTCGAAACGGGCGTCGGCCGCGAGCGCGAACGCCACCGCCGCTGGCTGCCCACCGAACAGCTCCGCCGCCACCTGCCGGCGATCGCGCTCGGCGCGGCCCTGGCGATCCTGCCGGCGCTGGCCGGCGGCCTCCTGGCGGGCGCGGCCCACGTGCACTCGTGGCCAGGCGCCGTCCAGTACCTGCAGGGGATCCACCCAGAGGCGGCCAACGTGGCCCGGGCCACGGCCGGAATGACCGTCAGCACCACCGGCGTGACGATCGCAGCCGCGGTGCTGGCCGGCGTCGTCTCCGGCTTCGCGCTACTGCTGGTCCTGCTGGCGGTGACCTTCGCCGCCTTCTTCCTGCTCGGACTGCCGGAGCTGCTCCTGCTCCCGATCGCGGCGGCCCTCTGGGGGGCGGAGATCGGCTTCGGCCCCTACGCGCCGCTCCAGAACTGGCTCGGCCTGGCGGGCGGGATAGTGGTGCTGGCGCTCACGGTCAACACGGCCGCCAGCCTGCCGCTCTATTCAGCGCTCGTCTTCGGCGCCGGCTCCCGGGTGGAGCGGCTGCGGGCGGCGTGGGCCGACTACTTCGTCCTCTACCGGGGCCTGGTGATCCCCGTCTGCGCTGCCTTCGGCCTGACGGTGGTGGCGCTGCTCCTGCTGAGCTAGACGCTAGAGGTCGAGCGCCTCCGCGACCAGCTCGCGGTGGAAGGTGGGGTCTCCCAGCGTCACCTCCGACGCCTTGGCCCGCTTGAAGTAGAGGTGCATGTCGTGCTCCCAGGTAAAGCCGATGCCGCCGTGCACCTGGATGCCGCTGCCGGTGGCGTGCCGATACGCGTCGGAGGTGTAGGACTTGGCGATCGAGCAGGCGAGGCTCCGGTCGGGAGCGTCGGCGTCCACCGCCCAGGCTGCGTAGTAGGTGACCGACTTGGCGCTCTCCACCTCGAGCAGCATGTCGGCGAGCTTGTGCGAGACGGCTTGGTAGATGCCGATCGGCTTGCCGAACTGCTGGCGGGTCTTCGCGTACTCGACCGAGTCCTCGAGCACCTTCTGGGCGCCGCCCACCATCTCCGCGCAGAGGCCCGCGGTGGCCCAGTCGAGCGCCTTGCGCAGGGGCACCCAGCCCTTGTCGGGCTCACCCATCAGAGCGTCCGCGCCGAGCTTCACGTCCTCGAACTTGACCTCGTACCACTTGTGGGTCATGTCCAGCGTGGAGAGCGGCTTTACGGTCATCCCGTCCGGCCGGCCCTTGACCAGGAAAAGCGTGATCCCGTCCTCGCCGGTGCCGCGGGTACGGGCGGCGACGACGATGTAGTCGGCCACGCCGGCGCCGGGCACGAAGAGCTTGGTGCCGTTGAGTGTCCAACCGTCGCCCGACTTCTGGGCTGTGAGCGCGACGCCCTCGGCGTCCCAGCGACCCGACGGCTCGGTCAGCGCAACCGTCGCGCGCGCCTCACCCGCGGCGATCGCGGTCAGGACCTCTTTCTTCTGCGCGTCGGACCCGGCCTCGAGCAGGGCGGGCACCGCCATCGCCATGGTCTCGAAGTAGGGACCCGGGAGGAGCACCCGGCCGGTCTCCTCCAAGACCACGACCAAATCGAGGAAGGACCCGAAGCCGCCAAACTCCTCCGGGATGCCGAGGGCCGTCCAGCCCTGTTCGGCGACCTTCTTCCAGAGAGCGGGGTCGTAGGCGTCCTCGGTCTCCATGAGCTTGCGCACGACCGAGCTGGGGCTTGCCTTCGCGAGCATCGTCCGGGCGGTCGACCGCAGCATCTCCTGCTCTTCCGAAAATGCGAAGTCCATTCCCCAGCGATTCTAATGGGACCCCACAGATGACCGTCCGATTCGCTCCCGACGTCCACGCCATGCGCCGGCTGGTCGCCGTCGCCCGGCGCAGCCAGCCGGCCGACCTGGTGATCACCAGCGGCGCGCTGCTCGACGTCTACACCGAGGAGATCCTGGAGGGGTGGGGCCTTGTCATCGCCGAGGGCCGGGTGGCCTACGCGGGGCCGGACGTCGAGAGGTTCGAGTCGGCGGCGCGGATAGAGGGCCGCGACCACGTCATCGCTCCCGGCCTGGTCGAGGCGCACACGCACCTCTTCCGGATGGGGCTCTCCGCAACGATTCCCCTCCAGGTCGAGTCAGGCGTCACGACCACCGTCCTGGAGACGATGGAGCTCGGCTACATCCTGGGGCCCGACGGCGTCCGTGAGCTGCTCGCCGACGCCGCCGGGATGCCCGGTAGGGTGCTGCTCACGATCCCGCCGCTGACCGGGCTCGACCCGGTCTACGAGCGCGACATCGGCGTGCCCGGCAAGGAATGGGTGGGCCTCCTGGACCTCCCGGGCGTGGTCGGGGTGGGCGAGACCAACTGGGTGGACGTCATCCGCGGCAACCCCCGGGTGGAGGCGCTGGCGGCTGGAGCGCACGTCCGCGGGCTGACCATCGAGGGCCACGGTGCCGGCGCCAGGGAGGCGATCCTCAACCCTTTCGCCGCCTATGGGATCAGCGCCGACCACGAGGGCATCGCCGCCGAGGACACCCTGAACCGCCTCCGGCTCGGCTACTGGACGATGGTTCGCCAGGGCGCGATCCGGCGCGACCTGGAGGCGATCTCAGCGCTCTGGAAGGAGGGACGGCTGGGCGACTTCGGGCGCCTGGCGCTGGTCAGCGACAGCCTCGAGCCGGAGGAACTGCTGGCCCGCCGCTCCCTCAACCAGGCGGTCGGCCTGGCGGTCGAGAACGGCTTGCCGCTGGCCCGGGCCGTCCGCTTGGCCAGCCGCAACCCGGCCGAGCGCTTCGGACTCGGCCGCTGGGTGGGCGGTCTCGCGCCGGGCATGTTCGCCGACCTGATCTTGCTGCCCCGCGACGAGCCCGGCGTCAACCCGCGGCTGGTGCTGGTCGGCGGCCGCACCCCGGCCGAGCCGGTGAAGCACCGCTACCCGCCGGAGATGCTCCACACCCTCACCTTGGGAGAGCCTGATCCCGCCTGGTTCGCGCACCCGGGCCGGGGCCGCTGGCGGGCCATCGAGCTGGTGGCGCCGCTGGTCACCCGGGAGGTCGAGACCGACGGTTCAAACGCGATCGTGGCAACCGTCGTCGACCGGATGGGCCGCCGACGTGCCTTTCGCGGCCTGCTGGCGGGCCTTGGGCTCAAGGGCGGCGCCTGCGCGGTCAGCGCCGCCTGGGACACGCCCTGCCTGGTGGTGGTCGGCGACTCCGAGCCCGACATGGCGATCGCCCTGCGACGGCTCCGAGAGCTCCAGGGCGGCGCCGTCGTCGTCTCCCGGGGCACGGTGCTGGCGGAGTTCCGGGCCGAGCTGGCCGGGGTGCTGAGCCTGGCGCCGGCCGCCGAGGTGGTCTCGCAGGTCACCGCCGTCAACCGGGCGCTGGACGGGCTCGGCTGCGCCTGGCCCAACTCCCTGCTCTCGATCGAGACGCTGACGACCGGTGTCATCCCCCATCTGCGCCTCTGGGCGGAGGGCTACGTCCGGCTCAAGGACGGCGCCCACCTGGGCCTCAACTGGTAACTTGGAGCCGCCGTTAGCGGCTTCTCGGGAGGCCCAGGACGCGCTCGGCGATGATGTTGCGGAGCACCTCGGAGCTGCCCGCCTCGATGGTGTTCCCCTTCGAGCGGAGGAACCCGTACTGCCACGGCCCGTTGCCCTCCAACTCGCCGTACATCCCCTCCAGGTCAACGGCGGTTTCCTGCATCCGCTGGTTCAACTCCGACCAGAAGAGCTTCATCAGCGAGCCCTCCGGCCCCGGCATCCCGGTCTTCATGACGCCGGTCACGGCCCGCTGGCCATTCAGGTGCAGGGCCCTTGCCTCGGTCACGTGCTGGGCGATCTTCTGGCGGACCAGGGGCTCGCCGCCGCGGCCCAGCCGGCGCGCGTGCTCGATCAGGGCACGGGCCGTGATGGTGGCCTGGTTGGCGAGGGACATACCGAGCGTACCTCGTTCGTGGAGCAGCGTCGTCATGGCACCGGCCCAGCCCTTGCCGGGCTCTCCGACCACATTCTCGATCGGCACCTCGACGTCGGTGAAGAAGAGCTCGTTGAACTCGGGATCACCGGTGATCTGGACCAGGGGCCGCGCCTCGACGCCCTTGGCTTCCATGTCGATGATGAGGTAGGTGAGCCCGTCACGCGGGTTGTCGGCCGCGAACTCGCGGGTGAGGCACATGCAGTACTTGGACACGTGCGCCAGGGTCGTCCACACTTTCTGACCGTTGACGAGATAGTGGTCGCCCTTGCGCTCGGCGCGGGTGCGGAGCGCGGAGAGGTCGGAACCGGCGTTGGGCTCGCTGAAGCCCTGGCACCAGATCTCGTCGGCGTTCAGCATCTTCGGCAGGTAGCGGGCCTTCTGCTCCTCGGTGCCCTGCGCGATCAGCGTGGGCCCGAGCATTCCCAGGGCCAGGACGTTGACCGGGGACGGCGCGCCGGTCTCGATCAGCGCCTCGCTGAAGAGAAGCTGCTGCATCAGGTCGGCGCCCTTGCCGCCGTACTCGACCGGCCAGTTGAGGCCGACGTAGCCGGCCTTGAACATCTTCTTCTGCCAGGCGCGGCGCTGGTCGATCCACGCCCGGCCCGCGTTCTCGTCGCCGTCGGTCAGCTCGGGCTTGTTGGCCCGCAGCCAGGCGGTGGCCTCGTCCTTGAACTTTTGCTCGTCGGGGGTCAGGTCGAAATCCATGGCTGAAAGGCTAGGCCGAAATGAGCGGGGCCACCCCCTCCATCAGGAGGGCCAGGCCCTCGTCGTCGTCGAGCAGGAAGTGCTGGGCGTGCCAGCGGTCGAGGCCCAGCTCCACGTATGGCCGCAGCTGCTCGGCGATCTCCGACGGGGTGCCGACCAGCCAGGTCTGCCGGGCGGCCTCCACCACCGCCTCGGGCTCGAGGCCGCGGTAGCGCGGGATCATCTCGCGCATCGCCGCCGCCCGCTGGAGGATCTCCTTCGAGTCCCGGCCGATGAGGTAGGCGGTCTGGAACGAGCGGCGGATGGACTTCGGATCACGGCCGGCCAGCTCGCACTGGCGGGCCAGGACCTCGACTTTGCGGCGATAGTCCTCGAGGTCGGGTTTGCCGCCGAGGCCCCACTCGGCCGCCTCGCGGGCGGCCAGCGGCAGCGTCCGCTTCTCCCCACCCCCGCCGATCAGGAGGGGGATGCTGCCGCGGACTGGCTTGGGGTTGGACTTCTCCCAGGTCTCCCGGATGATCGCGATGCCCGCCTCCAGCCCGTCCATCCGGTCCTTGAGGGTCGGGAAGGGGAGGTGAAAGGCCTTGTGCTCCGCCTCGTACCAGCCGGCGCCGACCCCGAGCACCAGACGCCCGCCGGAAAGGATGTCGACCGAGGTCGCCATCCGTGCCAGCAGCGCCGGTGGCCGGAAGGTCATCGGGGAGACGTTGGGGCCGAAGGTGATCCGCTTGGTCCACTCGGCGCAGAGCGCCAGCGAGACCCAGGTCTCGATGCAGTCGCGCTGGTGCTCGCCCATCACGCTGAAGAAATGGTCGGACCGCCAGAGCGACTCGAAGCCGAGGTCCTCGGCCTGCCGGCAAAGGTTCCGCCAGCGCTCCCAGTTGAGGCCCTCCTGGCCCTCGATCATGATTCCTAGGACGGCCATGAATCTCTAGCGTAAAGCCGCGAGCAGGTCGGGCAGCTCGAGGCAGTTGAGCAGGCGGTCGGGGCCGATGCCCGCCTGGCGCGCCATCCAGGCGCCCGCGTCCACGTAGGCGAACTGGTCCGGCGCGTGGGCGTCCGAATCCAGCGAAAGCATGCAGCCGCAATCGGCGGCAAGCCGCGCCAGCTCCGGCGAGAGGTCCATCCGGGCGGGGTCGGTGTCGATCTCGAGCGCGGTGTGGCTCTTGGCAGCCTGCCGGAACACCGCCTCGAAATCGTAGGTCGCGCCGGGGCGCCGGCCGAGCATCCGGCCGGTCGGGTGACCGACGATGTCGGCGTGCGGGTTGGAGACGGCCCGCAGCATCCGCTCGGTCATCGCCGCGGGCTCCATCTTGAGCTTGATGTGGGGCGAGATGACGACCGCCTCGAGCTCGGCGAGCACCTCGTCGGGTAGGTCGAGCGAGCCGTCCTCGAGTATGTCGCACTCGATCCCGCGGAGGATCCGGAAGCCGGGCAGCTGCTCCATCGCCCACCGGATCTCGGCGGCCTGGGCGGCGAGCCGCTCGGGGCCGAGGCCGTTGACGATGGTCATCCGCGGAGAGTGGTCGGTGATGGCGAGGTAGGAGTAGCCGCGCGCCTGCGCCGCCCTTGCCATCTCCAGGACCGTCGAGCCGCCATCCGACCAGTCGGTGTGGGAGTGGAGGTCGCCCTTCAGGAGGGCGGCGTTGACGCCGGCCTCGAGAGGAATCGCCACCGGATCGCCGACCGCCTCCCGGAGCTCTTCGGCGTAGGCGCTGGTCCCCGTGTCGAGGAGCTCGGCGAGGACTTTGGCGATACCCGACCCGATGCCGGGGATCGACTCCAACCTGCCTTCGGAGCGGAGCTGCACCAGGTCCGGCTTGAGCCGGTTGAGCGTCGCCGCGGCGTTGCCATAGGCCCTCGCGCGAAACGCCTGCTCGGGGTCGTGACGCAGGCGGTAGGCGATCTCGGCGAGGACGGCGGCGGCCTCCTCGGCCGTCACACCGTTCTCAAGAGGAGCTCGTGAGGCGGGTCGAGAGGCCCGAAAAAGGCTTCCAGTCCGGGGTCGTGGGGCAGGACCTCGACCTCGGCCGCGTCGAAGCTCAGAAGCCGCCAGCCGTGGGAGGCGAACCAGCCCGGTTGGCGGGGGCTGATGAGGGCCAGCGTCCCTCCCGCCCGGGTGCAGCGCTCGAGCTCGGTGAAGGGCGCACCCTCGGGTCCGAGCGCCGCGCAGGAGACGGTCAGGTCGGCCCATCCGTTGGGGACCGGGACGTCGTCGGCGGTCGCCTCCAGCACCGCCACCGCCGGCACCCGCTCTTCCAGCATCTCGCGCAGCGGTTCCACCGGCTCGGTGGCGATCAGCATCCGCGCGCGCCCAGCCAGGTTTGCCGTCAGCCGCCCGCTGCCGGCCCCGACCTCGAGGACCCGAACGCCGTCGGCGGGCAGAGCCGCCAGCAGGGCCGGGTGGATCGGCTCGACCTGACTCAGCTGGTCCCAGAGCTGCGGCCGAAGATGGTAGACGAGCTCCCAGAAGAGCGAACGGACGAATCGGGTCCCCGCGTCGGGGTCACCCTGCTCATAAAGGCGCCGCTCATCGCGCGGCATCCGCGTCACCCCGGCCCGGATGACCTCCGGCGGGAGGCGCTCGAGATCCGCCCGGCCGAACTCGCGGGCGCCGGGCGGAGCGCTCTCCACCAGATCGGAATACGTCACGGCAAGGTAGAATTATGGACAGTCAAATGCTCAAGATCCGCCCGCGGGGGGAGATAGCGGCGGGCCTGGGCTCGGCGGCCTCCCTCCTCATCACCAGGCGGTCGACCTTCGCGGCCGCGCATGTGCTCCGCCGCCCCGACTGGAGCGATCGCCGCAACCGGGAGGTCTTCGGCGCCTGTGCCGGTGAGCACGGCCACAACTATGTGCTCGAGGTGTCGGTCAGCGGAACCCTCGACCCCGCCACCGGGATGGTGATCAACCTGAAAACTCTCGACCAGGTCATCCGCCAGTCGGTCATCGACCACGTCGACCACCACCACCTGAACCATGACGTCCTCTTCCTCGACGGGGTGATCCCCACCGCCGAGAACCTGGCCCTCGCCTTCTGGGAGCAGCTCGAAGCCAACCTGGAGGGCGCACGCCTCGAACGGCTGAGGTTGGTCGAGTCCGAGAACAACTCGGTGGAGGTGTCGCGCTGAGCATCTACCGCCCGCGCTTCGACCCCGACGAGCTGCCCGCGATCGTCGCCCGGCTGCTCGAGGAGCTGGGCGAGGACGTCAGCCGCGAGGGCCTGGTCGACTCTCCGCGGCGGGTCGCCGAGTCGCTCCGCTTCCTGACCGACGGCTACGGCCTCGACCCGGCGGAGATCGTCGGCGACGCCCTCTTCAAGGAGGACTACGACGACCTGGTCCTTGTCCGCGACATCAACTTCTTCTCGCTCTGCGAGCACCACCTCCTTCCTTTCTTCGGCCGGGCCCAGGTCGCCTACCTGCCCAAGGGAAGGGTCGTCGGACTCAGCAAGGTGCCTCGGATCGTGGACGCCTTCGCGCACCGGCTGCAGCTTCAGGAGCGGCTGACGCGTCAGATCGCGGAGGCGCTCAATGAGGTGCTGGAGCCCGGGGGCGTGGCGGTGCTGATCGAGGCCCGCCACCTCTGCATGGAGATGCGCGGCGTCGAGAAGCACGAGGCGGAGACGGTCACCTCCTGCATGCTGGGCGCCTTCCACGACGACAGGGCCACCCGCGCGGAGTTTTTGGGCCTCGTCGGGAAACGGTGAGGATCGCGGTCGTCGCCTCGCTGGTGACGCCGCTGCTCCCGGTCCAGGCCGGCGGAGCCCAGGCCTTCCTGGTCGATCTCGCCCGAGGGCTGGCCGGGCGCGGTCATTCCGTGCAGCTCTACTGCGCCGAGGGATCCGAGGTCGCCGGCGTCGAACTGGTCGAGATCCCGGTCGAGGCCGGAGTCGGGCGGGCGCTGGTGATGCCCGGCGGCGCCCCTGCCGGGGAGGTGCCCGAGCTCCGGCGTGGGTTCGAGAGCCTCTTCACCGAACTCCGCCGGCGCGGTGCGGACGTGGTCAGCCAGCATGCCTTCGACGCCGAGGCGCTCGAGCTGGCGGCGGGCCTGCCCGTGCTGCACACGCTCCACCTGCCCCCGATCGTGCCGGCGGTGGTCGCGGCGGCACGCGCGTGCCGGGAGCCGCTGGCGACCGTGTCGGCCGCCATGCGGCGCGCGTGGTCGGCGGCCGGGGTGGAGACGCGAGTGCTCCCCGACGGCGTACCCGACTGGGAGCCGGAGCCAGGCCCGGTGGCGAGGGTGGCGCTGCTGGCGGGCCGCATCTCGCCCGAGAAGGGGATCGAGGACGGGGTCGCCGCCGCCCGCCTGGCGGGCCTTCGGCCGCTGGTCGTGGGGGGCGATTACGACCGCGCCTACCGGGAGAGCCTGGAGGACATTGAGGTCCGCCCGCCGCTGCCGCGCGCCGAGCTCTGGCGGCTGATGGCGGCCTCGGCGGTGACGGTGCTGCCGGCCAGGTGGGAGGAGCCGTTCGGGTTGGTCGCCGCCGAGGCCCAGGTCGCCGGCTGCCCGGTCGCCGCCTACGCCCGGGGAGCGCTTGCGGAGGTGGTCCGCGACGGCGAAGGCGGTTTTTTGGCCCGGGCCAACGACGTCGCCGACCTCGCCCGGGCGATCGGCGACTGCCTCTGCCTCGACCGAGCCGGCGTCCGTGCCCAGGCGCGGCCGCGGCTTTTGCTCGAGGGCTCGCTGGACGCCTACGAGGAGGCTCTGCGCTGAGGCCTCTCGCCGTCGTCACCGGCGCCTCGGGCGGCCTCGGCCAGGCGATCGCCGCCGACCTCGAGGGCCGCGGCTACGAGGTCGTCGGGCTCAGCCGCTCGACCGGCGTCGACGCGGCCGACGAGGAACAGGTGAGGGGCGCCTTCGCGCGCCTCCACCGGCTCGATGCGCTGGTGAACAACGCCGGGCTGCTGGTCAAGCGGCCGCTGGCCGAGCTGACCGCCGAAGAATGGGACGCCCAGCTGGCCGGCGGCCTCCGGTCGGCCTTTCTCTGCGGGCGCGAGGCCTTCCGCCGGATGGGCGCGGGCGGCTCGGTTGTCAACATCTCCAGCCTCTCCGGCGTGGCCGGCGCCGAGAAGTTTCCCGGCATGGCCGCCTACGTCGCCGCGAAGTCGGGCCTCGCCGGCCTCACCGAGGCGATGGCGGTCGAGGGCAGACCGCTCGGCATCCGCGTCAACGCGGTCAGCCCGGGCGCCATCGACACCCCGATGCTGAAGATCTCGGGCGTCTTAGGACCTATCCTCGACCCAGCCGCCGTGGCGCGGATCGTTGGCTGGTTGGCCTCGCCGGAGTCGGCGCCGTTGAGCGGCGCCAACCTCCGGATCGACCCCTGACGGGGTGCTAGGCCGCTCGCTCGAAGCGCTGCATCAGGCGCTGGACGATGGCACCGCCGATGGCGGTCCCGGCCGCCTGAGCGAGGCGCAGGGCGATCTTCTGGGCGTTGCTCGAGGGCGGTTCCTCTCCGCCCTGGCGGTCGCCGACGTAGACGCGCATCGGTGGCACCTGCCGGCGGACGCCTTCCTCGACGGTGCGGCGAAGGCTGATGACCCGCTCCCACCAGCGAGTCGGGATGACGCGCTCGATGCGCTCGCGGGTCGAGGCTGGCCGCGTCATGCGGTAAACGATGAAGGCACCGATCCCCACGACGGCGATACCGGCGCCGACGCCGGCCGCGATCAGCGCCAGCCGCTTGCCGCGACGGACCGCCACCTCTCCCCGCTCGCGGAGGGTGACGATCTTGCCCTCGATCTCGTCCCGGGTCTCGGCTATCTGCCTGGTGATCTCATCTGACGAAGCGCCCAATCTCTTGTCTCCTTGAGGCTGCTAACAGTCCGCTCGGGAATGCCGATCCGCAGCTTGGACCGGCCGAACAAGGCCAGCCCGGCCGCGACCAGCAGGTAGACCACCACCCAGATCAGCGCGGCCAGCCAGTGAGGCTCGACAGCCACCACGACCAGGACCGGGATACCGACCAGGAGCGCCAGCAGCGCCAGCACGCCGGCGACGGCGAAGGAGCCGGCGGCGATGGCGTTGGTGAGCGCCATCTCCTTGAGCTCCTGTTTGGCCAGCTCGATCTCAAGGTGGACAAGCTTTTCGGCCTCGTCCACGATCCCCGCGGCGAGGTCCGGCGTGCTTTCGGTTGTGGCCATCTGACTATCAAGAAATCATACAGCCAACTTCAGGCGCGACACATAAGGGATCTTTTATGCTTTAACATCGCATAAAGATCTGTTTATGTTTCTTCCTGGACAGCAGGGTGACCTGCCAGCCTTCTTCACCGCCCTGGCCAACGTGACCAGGCTGCGCATCGTCGAGCACCTGCTCACGGTCCGGGAAGAGACGGTGAACGAGCTCGCGCTGGCGCTCCGGATCAGCCAGCCGCGGGTCTCCTGGCATCTGCGGATGCTGGAGCTGGGCGGCGTCGTGCGCACCCGGCGAGACGGGCGTCTCACCTACTGCTCGGTCGATCTGGAAACCGTTCGCCGGCGGCTTACCGGCTTCGAATCACTGCTTGAACCACGAGCCGGCGCGCCTGCTAGCAATCTTCGGAGGGAGGTCTCGTCATGAGAAACGGCAACGGGAAGGTGAAGGTCGCGATCGTCGGCGTGGGCAACTGCGCGTCGTCGCTGATCCAGGGCGTCCAGTTCTACCAGGATGCCGTCGAGAACGAGTTCGTCCCCGGCCTGATGCACGTCAACCTGGGCGGCTACCACGTCCGCGACATCGAGTTCGTCGCCGCCTTCGACGTCGACAAGACCAAGGTGGGCAAGGACCTCTCGGAGGCGATCTGGCAGGGCCAGAACAACACCGTCAAGTTCGCCGATGTCCCCAACCTTGGGGTGAAGGTCGAACGCGGCATGACCCACGACGGCATCGGCAAATACCTCGAGCCCCTGATCGAGAAGGCGCCCGGTTCCACCAGCGACGTGGTCCAGATCCTCAAGGACACCCACGCCGACGTGCTCGTCAACTACCTGCCGGTGGGCTCCGAGGAGGCGACCAAGTGGTACGTCGAGCAGGCGCTCAACGCGGGCGTCGCCTTCGTCAACTGCATCCCGGTCTTCATCGCCCGCGAGGATTACTGGCAGCGTCGCTTCGAGAAGGCGGGTCTTCCGATCATCGGCGACGACATCAAGTCGCAGGTCGGCGCGACCATCATCCACCGCACCCTGGCGCACCTCTTCCGCGAGCGCGGCGTCCGCCTCGAGCGCACCTACCAACTGAACTTCGGCGGCAACACCGACTTCCTCAACATGCTGGAGCGCGACCGGCTGATGTCGAAGAAGATCTCCAAGACGCGCTCGGTGACCTCGCAGCTCGACTATGCGATCGGTGACGACAACGTCCACATCGGGCCCTCGGACCACGTTCCCTGGCTCGACGACCGTAAGTGGGCCTACATTCGACTCGAGGGCCGCAGCTTTGGCGATGTGCCGCTCAACGTCGAGCTGAAGCTCGAGGTGCACGACTCGCCCAACTCGGCGGGCATCGTCATCGACGCCGTCCGCTGCTGCAAGCTGGCGCTCGACAACGGCCTCAGCGGTGCGCTGGAGGGGCCCAGCTCCTACTTCATGAAGTCGCCCCCGATCCAGTACCCGGATGACGATTGCCACCGCTTCACCGAGGAGTTCATCGCGAACAATCCCCGCAAAGTGGTGAAGCCGCAGCAGGCGACGGCCGAGTAGCCGGAACCCACAAGCATGTTCACGCTGCGCTTCCAGCAGTGGGTCCGCCGGCGCGCCCAGGCCGTCGCGGCGTGGTTGGCGCGGCTGCCGATCACTCCCAACCAGGTGACCGTGGCGGGGATGCTGGTCGTCTTCGTCGCCGCCGTGCTGGTCGCCACCGGCCACCTCCTGGCGGCGGGCGTCGTGCTCGCCTTCGGCGGCAGCTTCGACATCCTGGACGGCGCGCTGGCGCGCGTCACCAAGCGCAGCTATCCCTACGGGGCCTTCCTCGACTCGACGACCGACCGCTACGCGGAGGCGGCCGTCTACGTCGGCCTGGCCGCCTACTACGTCGGCCAGCCGAACCCGCGGCCGGCGGTGCTCGGGGTGCTGCTGGCGATGGTCGGCTCCCTGACGGTGAGCTACGTCCGTGCCCGCGCCCAGAGCCTTGGCTTCAAGTGCGACTCGGGGCTCTTCGCCCGGCCCGAGCGGATCGTGGCCACCATCGTCGGGCTGGTCATCGGGGGTTGGGTGCTGTTCTGGATCATCTGGGCGCTGGCCGCGCTCACCAACCTGACCGCACTTCAGCGGGTGGCGGAGGTCTGGCGCCAGGCTCGAGCCCAGCGTCAGCAGGCGGCGACCGCCGTCGCCGCTCCCGCCGAGGCCGCTCCCGCCGAGGTTGTCCCGCAGACCCCCTCCCGTCGGCCGCGGACGGCCAAGCAGAAGCTGGCTCCCAACCGGCTGAGCTGACCGCCGCCCGGCTGGCGGCAGCGGGGTCTTAGGACACGGCCCGCAGGCGGAATCGGAGCTTGAGGTCGTCCCCCCCCTCGGCGAGCCGGAGCGGCCGCACGGCCAGCACGCAGGCGCCCTGGACGATGCGTTCATAGCCGCCCTCGGAGTTGTTGACCGTCTCCACCGGGTAGTACCAGAACCTGCCGCCGGCCGGCGCCGTCAAGCGGTACTCGAGCCCCGCGCCCGGCTGGGCCAGGATCACCGACGACCTCTCCCCGAGGTCGGCCGCGTCGTCGAGCGGATGCCCGGCGACCGATCCCTCGTGGACCGACGCCAGCAGCCCGAGGTTCGATTCCACCACCAAAAGGGCGTCGAGCGGCGCCCCGCCGGTGGTCAGAGTCAGCCGGAGCTCGAGACCCGGGCCAGCAGCGTCGAGGTGCACCGACCTCCCAAAGCGGACCTCCGAGCGGCCCACGCGCTCGGTCCTCTCCATCGCGCCTCCCGGGCCCAGACTGAACTGCCCGGCGGCGAAGCTGCCTCGCTCGCGCAGGGTGCCGCGGACGGCCCGCGAGAGCGTGGAGCCGGGAGCCACCAGGTAGGCCTGGAGGACGAGGCGCCGGCGGGCGTCGTAGTGCAGCCGCTTTTCGAGCCCGGGCTCGCGAACCCGCAGCGGCTCCTCCAGCGTGGAGACCTTCTCTCCCTTGTCGCCGAGGCGGAGCCGATCGTGGTAGGGCTCGGGACGGCGGGCGATGACGTCGGCGGCGTTCCTGCCCCGCACGTCCCACTCCACCACCGCACCGCCCAGGGCGGGAGCGAGGTACGCGTTCTGCGACGGGGACTCGAGGAGCAGCTCGCAGGCTCCGTCGGCGTCGTAGTCGACCACCTCGCGGTGGAGCGAAGCATCCGCTGGGGTGACGGCCCGCTCGGCGGCGAGCAGCCCCTGCCAGACCGCCCGCCGGAGGTGAGGCAGGTAGACGCCGCCGAAGACGCCGTGCCAGTAAGCGTCGTTGGCCTGCCCCCGCAGCAGGTCGTTGACGGCGCCCGCGGGGGAGCCGGCGGCGGCCACCCGTTCGGAGACGCGAAGCATCTTCTTGTGCATCGCGTTCACCTCCGGGTAGCGGGAGAGGAAGCTGCGCCAGAAGCCTCCCGACCAGCGGAGCATCTCGGGGTAGCTGCCCGCCGGGAGGTAGACGGGCCCCCGGGCCCGCTGGGCCTCGACGTACTGGCCTGGCAACACCGTCTCGAGCCAGCCCGACTCCGCCTCCAGGGCGTTGAAGAAGCGGTCCACCCAGCCGTCCTCCCAGCACAGCTGGGCCGTCGTCGGCCAGCCACCGAACTTCTCCCCGTCGTCGCCCATGAGGACCAGTCGCGGCTCTTCCGCCGCCGTCTCCCGGAAGTAGGCCAGGCACTCCTCGACGCTCCGCCAGGGGATCAGGTAGCGCATCCGGGTACCGGTCGCCAGGAGCCGCAGCGGCTGCCCCTGCTCCTCGGTCAGAAACGGCGTGTAGAGCTCCTCCGGTTTCATCCCCGCGCGCTCGAAATGGGCGTCGTCGAGGATCGTGTAGCGGTAGCCCGCCTCGGCCAGGGGCTTTGCCAGCGAGGCCTCCCAGACCCTCTCCGCCAGCCAGAGCCCGGTGGGGCGGCGTCCGAAGGAGCGTTCGACCGCGTCAGCGAGACGAACTAGCTGCGACCGTTTGTCGCGGTCGGGGATGGAGGGGAGGATCGGTTCGTAGTAGCCCCCGCCCATAACCTCAGCCTGACCCCGCTCGACCAGCGCCCGGACACGGCGGACGAAGTCTGGGTGCTGTTCGGTGATCCAGGCGAGCAGGAACCCGCTGTAGTGCAGTGCCACCCTGACCCGCGGGTGCTTTTCAAGGCGCTCCAGCATCGGCAGGTAGGCGCGCTGGTAGTTCTCCTCCAGCACCCAGCCGAAGTTGCCGACGGGCTGATGGTTGTGAAGCGCCAGGGCCACGTTCAACCGCCTCACCGGGGACAGGTTACCGATAGGCTTTGGCTTCGCAGAATGACGGGTACCGGGTTCGAGGGATTGGCGGGTCACCGGCGGGTCCTGCGGCTCCTGGAGAGCCAGCTGGAGCTAGATCACCTCGCCCACGCCTACCTCTTCACCGGCGAGCCCCAGCTGGGCAAGACCGCGGTTGCCCGCCGCTTCGCGGCAATGCTCCTCCCCGAGGTCCCGCTCGAGCGTCATCCCGACTACTGGGAGGACGACCGGATCGCGAACCTCCGGGTGAACGAGATCCGGCTGATCTCCGACGAGGGACCCGAGTTCCACGCCCAGTCGCTGCAGGACTTCTTGAACCTGAAGCCGGCGGTCGGCAGCCGGCGGGTGGCCGTCATCAGCAACGTCGGACGGATCGCCGACCAATCGCAGAACCTGCTCCTGAAGACGCTCGAGGAGCCGCACCCGAACCGGGTGATCATCCTCACCTCGCCCAGCCTCTCGCCCTTCGTCGTCATACCGACCATCGTCTCCCGCTGTCAGCGGGTCAGCTTCCAACCGGTCGCCGAGGGCGAGATCGCCCAGCTGCTGGTGGGCGCCGGCGTGGCCGCCGAGCGGGCGGACGAGCTCGCCGCCCTGAGCCGCGGACGGCCGGGCTGGGCCCTGCGCGCTGCCGGCGACCCCGAGGTCATGGAGCGCCACGCGGCCTGGACCGAGCGGCTGGAGGGGATGGTCGGGGCGCCGGCCGACGTGCCGCTGCGGCTGGCCGAGGAGCTGGACTCCTTACACATGGCCTGGCGGAGCTCGGACAAGGAGTCCGAGGACCCCTTCCTGGAGGCTTTCGACAGCTGGCAGGCGGAGATCCGGCGGCGGATGCTCGGCGACCTCCACCCGGCCACCTGGGCCCGGCTGCTCGAGCTGTCCTACGACACGCTCGGCCACCACGAACAGAACGTCAGCCCCAGGCTGAACCTGGAGTGCTTCCTGCTCGAGGTCCGGAGGGCCTCCTGAGAACCATGGCGCCCCCCTACCTCAAGGCGAGCCTCCAGGGATTTGAGCCCTACGTCCCCGGCCAGCAGCCGCCCGACGGCGAGGACTGGATCAAGCTCAACACCAACGAGTCGCCCTACCCGCCCTCACCCAAGGTGCTGGAGGCCCTCCACGCCGCCATCGGCGACTCGCTCCGGCTCTACCCCGCGCCGATGGCGGACGAGGCAGCCGCCGCCTTGGGCGCCGCCAATGGGGTGGACCCCTCCTGGGTGCGCCTCGGCAACGGCGCCGACGAGCTGATCGCAATGTGCTTCCGCGCCTTCGCCGGCGCCGGCGACCGGGTCGCCTTCACCTGGCCTAGCTATCCCCTGCTGGAGCCGCTCTGCGGCATCCACGAGGTGGTGGCCTCGCCGCACCGGCTGGGCGAGGGCTGGTCGCTCCCGGCGTCCTTCGCCGCCGACGATGCGCGGCTCAAGTTCCTCGTCAATCCCAACTCACCAACCGGCACCTGGTACACCCGCGATGACGTGGAGTCGGTCGCGGCCTCGGCCAGCGGAGTGTTCGTCCTTGACGAGGCCTACGTCGACTTCGCGCCTGAGTCGCGGCTCGACCTCCTCGCCGAGCACCCGAACCTGCTCATCCTGCGCACGATGTCGAAGTCCTACGCCCTGGCGGGGATGAGGATCGGCTTCGCCTTCGGCCACCCCGAGCTGCTGGCGGCGCTCGACACGGTCAAGGATTCCTACAACCTGGACCGGCTCAGCATCGTCGCCGCCCGCGCAGCGGCCGACGACCGCAGTTATCGCGACCGGCTGGTGTCGCGGGTGGTCGCCGATCGGGAGTGGTTCGCTGGCGAGCTGCAGGCGCTCGACTTCCAGGTCTCACCGTCATCCACCAACTTCGTCTTCGCCCGCCCGCCCGACGGCGTCACCGCCGGGGAGGTCTTCGCCGGCCTGCGCGAGCGCCGGGTCCTCGTCCGCCACTTCACCCGCGCGCCGCTGGACGGCTGGCTCCGGATCACGATCGGCACCCGGGAGCAGCTGGCGGCGGTGCTCGGCGCGATCGCGGAGGTACTCCAGGGATGAGCGTTAAGACCCGCCAGGACGCCTGGGAGCTGGTGACCGAGTTCACCCAGTCCCAGACGCTGCTCCGCCACATGCTCAGCGTCGAGGCAGCGATGCGCGCCTACGCCCGCATCCACGGGGAGGACGAGGAGCGCTGGGCGGTGGTCGGCCTCATCCACGACTTCGACTTCGAGCGCTACCCGACCGAGCACCCGCACTCGAACGTCCGCATCCTGCGGGAGCGGGGCTGGCCCGAGGACCTGATCATGGACGCCTACTCCCATGGGGACACCGGTGTCCCCCGCGACACGCCCGTCCGCAAGGCGATCTTCGCGGTGGACGAGATGTGCGGTTTCGTGATCGCCTGCACGCTCGTCAAGCCCGACAAATCCCTTTCCGCGGTCGAGCCGGCCGGCGTCCGCAAGAAGATGAAGGACAAGGCCTTCGCCCGCGCCGTGCACCGGGAGGACCTGGTCGCGGGGGCCGAACTTTTGGGCGTACCCTTCGACGACCACGTGGCGAACGTCCGGGATGCGTTGAAACCCATCGCCACCCAGTTGGGGTTGCAGCCGTGAGTGAAGCCAGGCCCACCGTCGTGGTGACCCACCCGATCCTCGAGCCCGGCCCCACCCTGCTGCAAGAGGCATGCGAGGTCCGTAACCTGCCGAACCAGTACCACCACCCGGTTGAGCTGCTCCGCAAGGCCGCCGAGGGCGCACAGGGGCTGGTCACCCAGCTGATGGACCAGGTCGGTGAGGAGGTCCTCTCCGTCCCCGGGCTGAAGGTCGTCTCCAACGTCGCGGTCGGCTTCGACAACATCGATGTGCCGGCCGCCACCAGGCACGGCGTGATGGTGACCAACACGCCCGGCATCCTCGACGACACCACCGCCGACTTCGCCTTCACGCTCATGATCGCGGCCGGCCGCCGTCTGCTGGAGGCCGACCGCTTCACCCGGAGCGGAGCCTTCAAAGGCTGGGCGATCGACATGCTGCTCGGCCACGACGTCTCCCAGTCCACGCTGGGGCTGATCGGCTTCGGGCGGATCGGGCGGGGCATGGCCCGCCGCGCCAAGGGCTTCGGGATGCGGGTCCTCTATTACGACGAGCACCCGGCGCCGCCCGAGGCCGAGCAGGAGCTGGGCGTCACCCGCGCCGACCTCAACCGGGTTCTCTCCGAGTCCGACTTCGTCAGCATCCACGTGCCGCTGACGGAGACGACCCGGCACCTCATCTCGACGCCCCAGTTCGCTCTCATGAAGCCGACGGCGGTCCTCATCAACACCTCGCGTGGGCCGGTCGTGGACGAGGCCGCCCTGGCGGTGGCGCTCAGGAGCGACAAGATCTTCGCGGCGGGGCTCGACGTCTACGAGAAGGAGCCCGAGGTGCACCCCGACCTGCTGAAGTTGGACAACGTGATCCTCGCGCCGCACATCGCCAGCGCCTCGGTCCGGACCCGCTCCCAGATGTCGGAGATGGCGGTCCGCAACCTGCTGACGGCCGTCCGAGGCGGTCGGCCGCCCAATCTGCTCAACCCCGAGGCCCTCAATCCCCGGTAACCACCGTTACCGGCTGCTAGCTCTGGACCTCGACGGGACCATCGTCGGACTGGACCTCTCGGTCGATCCGCGCGACGAGGCCGCGCTCGGCTCGGCCCGGGAGCGGGGCCTGTTGGTCGCCGCCTGCACCGGGCGGCCCTATTCGGGCGCCGTCCAGTGGGTTCGGCGCTTCCACCTGACCGAGCCGCTGATCTGCTACCAGGGCGCCCAGGTCCGCGCGCCGGACGGCGCCGTGCTGCTCGACCATGGCATCCCACACGAGCTGGCGATGGAGGTGATCCGCTTTGCGAGAGAGCGCCATCTGCACGTCAACGCTTACCGGGACGACGCGCTGCTGGTCGAGCACGACACCCCCGAGGGTCGTGAGTACGCCCACCACTCCGGCCTCGACCCCGAGATCGTCCCCGACCTCGACCAGGCGATGGGACCGACCAGCCCCAAGCTCGTCATCGTCGCCTCCGAAGAGAAGATCGAACAACTGCTGCCCGAGGTCCGCGAGCGCTGGAAGGACCGGCTCTTCGTGGCCACCTCCCTTCCGAATTACCTCGAGATGACGATCCCCACCGCCGACAAGGGCACCGCGCTCCGCTTCCTGGCCGAGAGGTTGGGAGTTCCGCAGGCGGAGACGGTGGCGGCCGGCGACGGGCGCAACGACGTGCCGATGATCACCTGGGCCGGGCTTGGCGTCGCCGTCGCGGGCGCGCCGCCGGAGGTGCTGGAGGCAGCCGACCGCGTCATCGGCCGCCCCGGAACAGGCGGCCTCGCCGGACTGTTGAATGAACTATGAGCACCATCCTCCTCGTTCACGCCCACCCCGACGACGAGGCGATCATGACTGGCGGCGTGATGCAGAAGGCCCACTCCGAGGGACACCGCGTCGTGCTGGTGACGTCCACCCGCGGCGAGGTCGGCGAGATCCACAACATGGACGAGGCCGAGAACCGGCCCCGGCTGGGCCAGGTACGGACGGCCGAGCTGGCCGCCGCCACCCGGATCCTCGGCGTCGATCGGCAGGAGTTCCTCGGGTACCGCGACTCGGGCATGGCCGGCACCGACGACAACCAGAACCCGGCCAGCTTCCACCAGGCTCCGCTCGACCAGGCCGCCGAGCGGCTGGCGAAGATCATCCGCGAGGAGCGGCCCGACGTCGTCGTCAGCTACGACCCGACGGGCACCTACTTCCATCCCGACCACATCAAGGCCCACCAGGTCACGACCGCCGCCCTCGACCTCCTGAAGGCGGAGGGCTGGGAGCCACGGAAGTTCTACTGGCACGCCTTCCCGCGCTCTGGCCTGAAGGCCTGGGCCGAGCTCTCCGCCCGGCCTGACGCGCCCGAGCCCCCCTCCTTCCCGCCCAACATGGGCGTGCCGGACGAGCAGATCACGACCGTCGTGGATGTGCGGCCCTACGTCGGGGGGAAGCTGGCCGCCTTCCGGGCTCACCTCAGCCAGAACGGCCCCGAGGCGTTCTTCCTCAGCACGCCCAAAGAGCTCCGGGAACGCGCTTTCGGCGAGGAGCACTTCGTCCTCGCCCGCGGCGAGGTGGGCGGCGAACCGCCGGAACCGGATTTGTTCGCGGGGGTCGCTGGGTAACCTAACCTCGTGGATGTCCTCAAGATCACTCCCCGGGGCTACTGCCACGGCGTGGTCGACGCGATCCGGATCGCCAAGCATGTCGGCGAGGAGACCAAAGGGCCCGTGCACATGCTGGGGCTCCTGGTCCACAACACCCACGTGACCGACGACATGCAGCAGCACGGCGTGAAGCTGGTGGACGCACCCGACCGGCTGGCCGGCCTGGACAAGATCCCAGAGGGGACGGTGATCTTCACCGCCCACGGCGTCTCGCCGGCGGTGAAGGAGAAGGCCCGGAAGATGGGCCTCAACGCCGTCGACGCGACCTGTTCCGACGTCATCCGCACCCACGACCTGATCGACCGCCTGGTTGCCGACGGCTATGACGTCGTCTACATCGGGCTCCGCGGCCACCCCGAGCCGGAGGGCGCCATCGGCCACGGGCCGGGCAAGGTGCACCTGGTCCAGGAGGCCGCCGACATCGCCCGGCTCGAGATCGCCTCGGACAAAGTCGCCATCACCTGCCAGACGACGCTCTCGGTCTGGGACACCGACGAGCTCATCGACAGGGTCCGTGAGCGCTACCCGGATGCCGAGGTGCACAACGAGATCTGCCGGGCGACCCAGGAGCGGCAGGAGGCCGCGGTCGAGGCTGCCAAGGACGTCGACGTCGTGATCGTCGTCGGCAGCACCCGTTCCTCCAACTCCAAGCGCCTGGTCGAGGTGGTCGAGAAGAAGGGCGGAAAGCCCGCGCACCTCATCGACAGCCTGGAGGAGATCGACCCGGACTGGTTCCGCGGCGTGAACCGGGTGGGAGTCACCAGTGGCGCCTCGACCCCGAGCCAGCTGACACGCAAGGTGATCGAGTTCCTGGCCGGGCTTACTCCGCCGGACTAGAGGTTCGCGGCCGACGAAGCCGGCCGAGCGCCCGGCGGACCGGGTTGTTCGACTCCGGCTGGGCGACCTCGGGCGTCGCCCAGGTGCTCCGCGGTGGCTCCGGCTCGGGCTGCTGCGCCGGCGGCGCGGGTGCGTCGACGGTTGTTGCCCCGGGCGCCCCCCCATCGCCTCCGTTCCCTCCGGCCCCTCCGGAGCCGCCGCCGCCGCGCCGCCGCCGGCGCCGTCGGGCCGGGGAGCTCGTCGGGGCGGCTTCAGCCGCAGTGGTCTCGGCCACCGGGACCGCCTCCTCCGGGACGGGCGGCGCGTCCGTCCGGGAGCCTCCACCACCGCTGCGCCTGCGACGCCGGGCCGGGGGCGGGGTGTCGGCCGGAGCCGGCTCGGGCAGGTTCGCCTCGGCGGTCGGCATGGCCTCGACGGCGGCCGCGGGCGCCTTGCCGCGCCGTCTGCGCCGGCTCCTGCTGACCGCCGCCGCCGCGGCGCCCTCGCGGCGCGCCACCAGGATGGTGACCTCGCCCTCCATTACCTGGTCGCCGCCCTGGTCGATCAGCTCGACCTGCCACGTGCAGAGCCCCCAGCGAGGGTTGGTGACGTCCCGCTTGCGACCCAGCCGCCAGCCGGCGTGCACGGTCATTCCCGGCTTGACGGGCTTCAGGAACCGCCAGTTGGTCCCCACCATGGCGACCGTCTGCGGTTGGGGGACGTCCATCGCCCCCAGCCCGAGCGCGATCGCGATCAGGAGCGAGCCGTGCGCGATCCTCCCGCCGAACTGGCCCTGGGCAGCGCGGGGCCCATCGAGATGGAGGAAGCCGAAGTCACCGGAGACCCCTGCGAAGGCGGCGATGTCGGCGTCGGTGACGGTCCGGCCCCGGGTGGTCCACTTGCCACCCAGTTCCAGGTCTTCGTAATGCAGCAGGTCCAGGGCGAGCCGAGTATAGAACCGAGGCTACCTGCGCGCCCTGGCGCGGGCCGGCCCGGCCAGCGAGATGACCATCGCCAGCACCACGCCGAGCACCAGCAGCAGGCCGGCCAGCTGCTGGTTGTAGCGCTGGGCGAAGAGCGCCACCGCGAGCAGCGCCGCGATGGTAACCACCGCCAGCGCGCTGTCGTCGACAAAGAGGCCGTAGACCTCGGACCAGGCGCCGTGGAGGAGGCGGACCGCCAGGATCGGCTCGCCCGGCGCGCCGACGGGGAGCCGCAGGTAGGCCACGAAGATCACCGAGGCGAGACCGTAGCCCACGATCAGCGCGAGGATGATGAGGTCGCTGCCCGGCCAGTGGACGCCGATCCCCTCGCCGGCGAAGAAGGTGCCGAAGGATGTGAGCATGATCCCGACCACGTACTTGAGGACGTTCTCGGGTACCTGGGTTAGGGGTCGCCGGGCGCCGACGCCGACCCCCACCACGACCACCACCGAGACCGCGGCGCCGACGACCGGTGACAGGTAGCTGTTGCCGTTGAGGCCGCCGACCGCGACCACGATGAAGACGACCTCCAGGCCCTCCAGGAGGACCCCGTTGAAGGCGGTTGCGACGCCGGCCCAGTGCGATTTTGTCTCCCGCAGCCGCTCCTCGGTCGCTAAGTACGCCTTCGCCTCGTCGTGGAGGGCCTTGAGGCCCGCCGACCGGAGGATGGCCTTGTGCAGCCACTTGAGGCCGAAGAGGAGCAGGAAGACGCCGATCAGGGTTCGCACCACCGGCAGGTAGGCGGCCAGCGCCAGACCGAAGACGGCCACCATCAGGATCAGCGCCACCAGCGCGGCCAGGGTGCCGGTGAAGGCCGCCCGCCAGCCGCGGACGACTCCGACCGCGAGGACGATGGTGAGGGCCTCAACCCATTCCACTCCGGCGGCGACGAAGGTGACGCCGGCGACGACCAGGTTCACTGCCCCGAGTCTAGTTGGAGGACGTCGGTACGCTGTCGGGAATGGCCGCCCGCTTCTGCCAGGAATGTGGCACCCGGATGGAGATGCGGCCGGTCGAGGGCCGCGAGGTGCCCCACTGCCCGAGCTGTGGCTTCATCGCCTGGCGCAACCCGCTGGTGGCGACCATGGTGGTGGTCCAGACGCCGGCGGGGATCGTTCTCGGCCGCCGCGATATCGAGCCCGGACTTGGGCTCTGGTGCCTCCCGGGAGGCTTCGTCAACGAGGAGGAGGAGCCCCGCGATGCCGCCATCCGCGAGTGCGCCGAGGAGATCCGGGCGCGGGTCGAGATCGACTCGCTGCTCGACGTCTACCACATCACCCGCGGCGACGGCCGCGGCATGGTGGGGATCGCCTACGCCGGTCACTTGGCGGACGGCGAGTCGCCCAGCGCTGGCTCGGAGACGGCCGAGGTGGGGACGTTCCGGGTCGGGGAACTGCCCGATTTGGCCTTTGCCAGCCACCGCCGAGCGATCACCGAATGGGCTAAGGACCGGGGGGGATGACGGCCGCCCGGCGGCGCCGGCGGATCGGCTCGGTCCGGGCGATCAGTGAGATACCCGCCAGCACCGCGCCGGCGATTCCGCAGGCGGTGAAGCCGGCCAGGAAGCTGGCGTTCATCAGCGGCGCGAAGATCGCCGGGCCGGCCCCGAGGCCGAGGAAGAGCACGGTCGAGTAGACGCCCATCGCCGTCCCCCGGGACTCGGCGTCCGCCATCTGGACGAAGACGATGCCGATCGCGATGAAGGCGGTGGCGATCATGGGGATGGCCACCACCAGCAGCAGGGTGGCGGTCCAAAAACCGTGGAGGTGGGGAAGGACGAGCAGCCCCGCGGCGAAGCCGATGGTGCTGACGGCGACCACGACCCCCTTTCGGGTGACCCGGTCGAGCAGCCGGCCGGCGGGCACCCGGGTCGCGCCGTTCACCACCGCCTGGATGGCCAGCAGGTAGCCGATGGAGGTGCCATCGAGACCGAGGCCACGCTTGCCGAAGATCGGGATGTACGCCTGGTAGGTGCCCCAGAGGACGGTCGCGGCGAGGAACGCCACGATCAGCCCGACAAAGCCACGCTGCGCGGAGAGCGCCCTCAGCGGCCGGCCAAGCTCCAGGCGGCGGGGCCGGCGGTAACCCTCGGCGCCGATCCCCAGCGCCAGCAGGAGGGCGAAGCCGACCGGGATCGTCGTCACCAGGAGGTCCTGTTGGAGGTCGAGCCAGTGGAGGAGGATGCCGGCGATCGCGGGGCCGGCGAGGAACCCGGTCTGCATCGCCAGCGTGAGCCAACCCATCGAACGGCCCATCCGTTCGATGGGTACCCGGTCGGCGAGCGCGGCCATCAGCGCCGTCTGCGACGCGCCGGCGCCGACGCCGCCCAGCAGCTGGGTCGCGAAGAGCACCTCCACGCTGGTGGTGAGCCCCGCCAGCAGCTGCGAGGCTCCCAGCGCCAGCATCGACAAGACGATCACGTTGCGGCGGCCGAATCGGTCAGCGAAGAGGCCGGCGGGCAGGCTCAGGATCGCCGCCGCGATGGTGTAGGTGCTGAAGAGGAGCCCGATCTCGCCCCGGCCGGCGCCCAGCTGGTCCGCATAGAGCGGAAGCGCGAGGTTGCGCGCGCCACCCGCGCCGAAGCTCAAGGCGCAGATCAGGTAGATCGCGAGTACGCGGTAATTCAAACGCTGCCCGTCCCTAGAATTCTCGCCCAATGGCGCGTCCCGACCTCCTCGGCCCCACCGGCCTCGAGCGGGCGGCCGAACTCGTCGCCGGCTCTCGGCGGGGCGTCGCCTTCACGGGAGCCGGGATATCCCAGGAGAGCGGCATCCAGACCTACCGCGGCCAGGGCGGTCTTTGGAACACCACCAGCCCGCGCACCTCTTCCATCGACTTCTTCATCGAGAATCCGGCCGGCTACTGGGAGGTGGCGCGGGAGCGTGGCCGGGTCCTCCTCGCCGCCCGGCCCAACCCAGCCCACGAGGCCCTGGTCGCGCTGGAGCGCCGCGGCCACCTGGTGGCGGTGGTCACCCAGAACGTTGACGGCCTCCACCGGCTGGCAGGCTCGCAGACAGTCCTCGAGCTGCATGGCAACGGCCGTGAGGTGGTCTGCCTCGATTGCGGCAACCGCGAGCCCCGCAGCCACGTCCAGGCCCGCCTGGAGAAGGAGCTGCCACCGCGCTGCCTGCTCTGCGGCGGGATGCACCTCAAGCCGGCGGCGGTCTTCTTCGGCGAGGCGATGCCGGTCGAGGCCACCCGGCGGTCCTTCCAGCTGGCCGAGGAGTGCGACCTGATGCTGGTGATCGGCAGCTCGCTGGCCGTCTACCCGGCGGCCCAGGTCCCGCTGGCCGCCCACCAGGCGGGCGCGCCGCTGATGATCGTCAACGCCGAGCCGACGCCCTTCGACGAGCTGGCGACGGTCATCGTCCGGGGACGCGCCGGCGAGCTGCTGCCGGAGCTGGTGCGGCTGGCCCTTCAGGAGACGGCGTAGGCGCCCGGGTCGAAGCGGCGCATCAGGCGCACGTAGGGCCAGGTCATCCCCGGCCAGATGATCGGGTTGCCGCCACGCTGGTCCAGATACCAGCTCCGGCAGCCGCCCGAGTTCCAGACGGTGCCCTCCAGCGCGAGCTGGGTCCGGGCGTTGAACGCGGCTTCGGCCTCGGCCCGGACCTCGAGGCGCGCTCGCCCGGTGCGGCGCAGGTGGCGGAGAGCACCCAGGACGTAGCGGATCTGGGCCTCCAGCATGATCAGCACCGAGGTGTGGCCGAGGCCGGTCTTGGGGCCGAGCAGCAGGAAGAGGTTGGGGAAGCCGGCGACGGTGGTCCCCCGGTAGGCGCGAGGCGATCCCTGCCAGTGGTCGGCCAGCAGCCGGCCGTCGCGGCCGCGGACGGCGTGGGCGAAGGGCACGTCGGTGACCTTGAAGCCGGTCGCGAGGACCAGCACGTCGACCTCGCGCTCGGATCCGTCGGCGGCGACGATCGAGTGCGGGTGCACCTCCCGGATCGCCCCTGACACCAGCTCCACGTTGGGCTCTTGGAGCGCTGGGTAGAAGTCGTTGGAGATCAGGATCCGCTTGCAACCGACGGCGTAGTCGGGCGTGAGCCGCCGGCGCAGCTCGGGGTCGGCGACCTGTCGTTCGAGGTGGGCGCGGGCCAGGCGCTCGGGGACCGAGTCGCGGCGGACCTTCATGAAAGCCAGGGCGAAGGTCTCGCGCCACCAGTAGACGCCGGTGCGCACCGCGCTCTGCAGCCAGGGGGCGTGGCGGTAGAGCGCCCGGGCGGCCTGCCGGACCGGGCGGTCGCGGTGGGGCATGATCCAGGCCGGGGTCCGCTGAAAGAGGTGGAGCTTGGCGACCAGCGGTTGGATCCGGGGCACCAGCTGGATGGCCGAGGCGCCGGTTCCCACCACCGCCACCCGCTTGTCGCGAAGGTCCACGGAATCGTCCCAGCAGGCGGAGTGGAAGCTGGCGCCCTGGAATTCGGCAAGCCCGGGAACGCTGGGTAGCGACGGCTCGCTGAGCGGACCCGCGGCGCCGACCACGAAGTTGGCCGTCAGCTCGCCGCCCGCTGTCCTCAGCAGCCAGCGCGACCCTTCCTCCTGCCACTCGGCCGAGGTGAGGCCGTGATTGAAGAGGATCTTGGGCCTCGCACCATAGCGGTCGGCGCAGCGCTCGAGGTAATCCCAGATCTCCTGCTGCAGCGGGAAGAGCCGCGTCCAGCCGGGGTTGGGCGCGAAGGAGAAGGAGTACAGGTTGGACTCGACGTCGCACTGGCAGCCGGGGTAGCGGTTGTCCCGCCAGGTGCCGCCCAGGTCGGCGGCCTTCTCCAGCACCACGAAGTCCTCGACGCCGGACTGCTTCAGCCGGATTGCCATGCCGAGGCCGCCGAAACCGCAGCCGATGATCGCGACGCGGTGGTGCCTCAAGCCTGGCGCACCCTGGTGACGTCGCCGGCGATGACGCGCCTCCCACCGACGATCAGCGCGCCGTCGGGTGCCAGGTCCTCGGCGATTCCCTCGAGCACCTCGCCGCCCAGTTCCACGCGCACCTGTTGGCCGAGGGTCCAGGACAGCTGACGCCAGCGCTCCAGCAACGCTTCCGCCTCCGCCGCGGTCCACTGCGTCATCAGCGGCATCAACCGTTCGAGCAGCCGGTCGCGGTCCTCGCCGAGCATGGCCGCGCCCTCCGGCGCCGAGCTGAGGTTGATCCCGATCCCGACGAGGGCGTGGTTGCGACGGACCTCGGCCAGGATCCCGCCCAGCTTGCGGTCGTCGAGGACCAAGTCGTTGGGCCACTTGAGCCGGACGCTCCCACCGCAGGCCTCGGCGGCCGCCACGCCGGCCGCGAAGACGATCAGCGGGGAGGGCTCACAAACAAAGGTCGCCAGCAGCGCGCTGCCCCGAGGCGCCTCCCAGCTGCGGCCGAGGCGTCCCCTGCCGGCGGTCTGGTGGTCCGCGACGACCACCGACCCGAGGGGCAGGCCGCCGGCGGCGAGCTGGGTCGATTCGACGGTCCCGAGACGGTGGAGCAAGTACGTCCTTCTTTTCGTCGTGGGTGGGCCGGGTTCATCCCGGCCCTGTGAGTTGTTTTGAACCGGGGCCGTGCGCGGCGCCGAGAGGGGAGATCCGGATAAGGGGGGCCGGCCCCCTCAGGCTCTTTAAGCTTAATTCCGCTTATGGCGGGGACCTCATGGGACAAGCTCGGGCTGATGGACGCTGCCTTCGAGGTCGTGGGGCCGGCGATCCGGCGGGCGGCCGAGGCGGAGGGCGTCAAGCTCCTCGAGTTCCACCGCGACGACCCGCTCTGGCGCCTTGCCTGGGCCCGCTCGCTCGGCGGCGAGGCGAGCGTCGACGTCGAGTGGACCGAGGACGAGCCTGACACCTACTGGCTGGTGGCGACCTGGTTCCGCGACGACTGGGACAGCGCCATGCGCCGGCAGCACGTGGAGGAGGTCGGCGAGTTCACCCGCGACCAGGCGCCGGAAAAGCTGGAGGCGATGCTCCGGGACGCCGTGGAGCGGGTCGACGGCTGGACCGAGGCCGACCTCGACGAGGAGTCGGGACCCTACCCGGAGTGGAAGCAATACCAGAGCCGGGACGAGTTCGGGCGGACGCGGCTGCCGGTCCGTTGAACAACGCGCCCCAGCCCCCTCGCCGGCGCCATCGGGCGGTGATCCTGATCCTGATGATGCTGCTCGGCGTGGCCTTCGTCGTCTTCACCTTCCCGGGGCCCGCCGACCTGAACGGCCGGAGCCTGATCGCGCTCGGCGTCGCGGTCGCCGTCGCGGCGATCGGCGGAATCGCTTTCTCCTGGGCCCGGTATTTCCCTCGTAGATGAAACTCAAGCTCGGATACAAGGCGTCGGCGGAGCAGTTCGGGCCCCAGGAGCTGCTCGATCTGGCAGTGATGGCGGAGGAGAAGGGGTTCGACAGCGTCTGGGTCTCCGACCACTACCAGCCCTTCCGCCACACCGACGGCCATGCGCCGTTCTCGCTCTCCTGGCTCGGCGCCGCCACCCAGCGAACCAGCCGGGTGACGCTCGGCACCAGCGTCCTCACGCCGACCTTCCGCTACCACCCCTCGATCGTGGCCCAGGCCTTCGCCACCCTCGACCGGCTCGCGCCGGGCCGGGTGATCCTCGGCGTCGGCACCGGGGAATCGATGAACGAGGTCCCGGTCACGGGAATGGAATGGCCCGAGTTCAAGATCCGCTTCGGCCGTCTGCGGGAGTCGGTGGAGCTGATGCGGCGGCTCTGGAAGGAGGACTTCGTCACCTTCGACGGCGAGTACTTCCAGACCCGGGACGTCACCCTTTACGACAAGCCCGGAGGGGGCGCGGTCCCGATCTACGTCGGCGCCTCCGGCGAGGTGGCCGCGCGCTTTGCCGGCCGGGTGGCGGACGGCTTCATCTGCACCTCGGGCAAGGGGATGGAGCTCTACTCCGAAAAGCTGCTGCCGGCGGTTCGCGAAGGCGCGGAGAAGGCCGGCCGCGACTACGAGGCGATCGTCAAGACGATTGAGATGAAGGTCTCCTACGACCATGATCGCTCGCGGGCGATGGAGGACACCAAGCTCTGGGCCCCGCTGGCGCTGCCGGCCGAGGACAAGGCGGGCGTCGAGGACCCGCGCGAGCTGGAGAAGCGAGCGAAGGCGATCGAGGACCAGGCCCACCGCCGCTGGCTGGTCGCCGACGACCCGGAGGAGCACCTCGAGCAGCTGCGACCCTACCTGGAGCTCGGCTTCGGGGAGCTGATCTTCCACTCGCCGACCGACCAGCAGGACCGCTTCCTCCAGCTCTACGGCGAGGAGATCCTGCCGCGGCTGCGCGAGCGGTGGGGGAAATGACTACCCGCGTCGTCCTCCTGGTCAAGGACTTCGACCTCGCCAAGAGCCGGCTGAGCTCGGTGCTTGATGCGGCCGGGCGCAGGGTGGCCGCCGTCGACTTCGCCCGCACCGCGTTAGACGCGGTCGGCACCGGCGCGCTGGTCGTTGCCGGTTCCGACAACGCCGCGCGGCTTGCCGGCGAGGCGGGCAACGAGGTGGTCCTCGAGGAGCGCGCGGCCGGGCAGAACCCGGCGGCCGCCCTCGGCATCGCGGAGGCCGGGCGGCGCGGCGCGGAGGCGGTCTTGGTCCTCTCCAGCGACCTGCCCCTGGTGCGTCCCGACGTCATCGAGAGGCTGCTCGCCCACGCCGACGCGCTGGCGCGCCCGGTGGTGGTCGCGGCGCCCGCGACGGGGCGGGGCGGGACCAACGCTCTCTACCTGGCGCCCCCCGACGCCATCGGCCTCCACTTCGGAGACGACTCGCTGGCCAAGTTCGAGGCCGACGCGCGGGCCCGCGGAGTCCGTTTCGAGCTCTACGAATCGGAGGAGCTGGCCCTGGACGTCGACGAGCCCTCCGACCTCGACGCGCTCCGCGTGCGGCGGCGGGCTGGTTGATCGAGCTCCACCCCGTCACCGGGCTTCCCGAGATCGGGTCCGGCGTCGACCTCGCGGCGCTGATCTCCGAGCACACCGAGCTTCGCGATGGCGACATCCTGGTGGTCGCCCAGAAGGTTGTGTCCAAGGCCGAGGGCCGGCTCCGCGACATGCGGACCATCGAGCCTTCCGAGCAGGCGAAGGAAATCGCGATCCGCAACGGGGCCGACCCCCGCCAGGTCCAGGCCGTGATCGACGAGAGCGTCCGCTTGGTCCGGACCGAGCGGGTGATCATCGCCGAGACCCGCCACGGCTTCATCTGCGCCAACGCGGGGGTCGACCACAGCAACGTCCCCGGCGGCGAGATCCTCTGCCTGCTGCCGGTCGACCCCGACGCCAGCGCCGCAGCGCTCCGCGAGCGCCTCCGCGAGGTCACCGGGAAGACCGTGGCGGTGATTGTCTCCGACACCTTTGGGCGCGCCTGGCGGATCGGGATCGCGAACGTCGCCCTGGGCGTCGCCGGCATGCCCGCGGTGGTGGACTACCGGGGCCGGGACGACGACTTCGGCCGGACCATGGTAGGCACCGTGGTAGCCATCAGCGACGAGCTGGCCGGCGCCGCCGAGCTGGCGATGGGAAAGACCGACCGGGTGCCGGTGGTGGTTATCCGCGGCTACCGGGCCGAGGGCGAGCCGGGCGACGGCCGGTCGCTGGTCCGGCCGGCAGCGGAGGACATGTTCCGCTGAAGGTCGTCCTGCTCTCCGGCGGCACCGGCGGGGCGATGCTGGCGGAGGGGCTCTACGCGGCCCTGCCGCCCGATTCGCTCACTGTCATCACCAACACCGCCGACGACCTCGAGCTCTACGGGCTCTCGATCAGCCCCGACACCGACGCCGTCCTCTACCGGCTGGCGGGCGTCTTCAACGAGGAGGCGCACTGGGGCGTGGCCGGGGAGAGCTTCCACATGCTGGAGATGCTGAAGCGGTACGGCGACGAACCCTGGTTCGGGCTCGGCGACCGCGACCTCGCCACCCACCTGCTGCGGACCTCGCTCCTGGCGGCGGGCGAGGGCGCCGCCGCGGTCACCGCCGGCCTCGCCGGCCGGCTCGGCCTGCACGCCCGCGTCATCCCGATGACCGAGCAGCGGGTGCGCAGCATCCTGGCCACCGACAGCGGGCGGCTGGAACTGCAGGAATACTTCGTCCGCGAGCGCCAGCTGCCCAAGGTGATGGCGGTGGAGTTCGACGGCCTGGCCGACGCTGTTCCCGCCCCGGGGGTTGCCGAGGCCCTGGCCGAGGCCGATAGGGTGATCATCGGGCCCTCCAACCCGGCCATCAGCATCGAGCCGATCATCGCGGTGGCCGGACACCTCCTCGACCGGACCAGGACGGCGGCGGTGACGCCGATCGTCGCCGGCGCGGCCCTCAAGGGCCCGACGGTCGAGATGCTGCGCGGGCTCGGTCGGGAGGCGACCCCGCTCGGCGTCGCCCGCGGATACAGGGACCAAGCCGGCACCTTCGTGCTCGACCACCGCGACGCGGCCCAGGCGCCCGCCATCCACGAGCTGGGCCTCGAGGTCGTGATCCTCGACACGGTGATGGGCGGCCCCGAGGGCAGGCGCCGGCTCGCGGAGGAGGTACTCCAGCAATGAGATTCGGAGTCGCCGTCCCGATGGCCGCCGACCCGCTCCCTCTGGCGCAGATGGCCGAGGAGCTGGGCTTCGACACCGTCTACGTCTCCGACCACGTGGTGCCGCCGGTCTCCGCCGCCCGGTACGGCCGCAACCTCGAGTCGCTGACGGTGCTGGCCGCGATCGCCGCCGTCACCAGCACCGTCCGGGTCGGCAGCTCGGTGATCGTGGTCCCCCTCCGTGAGCCGGTCCTCTTCGCCAAGCAGATCGCCACCATCGACCTCCTCAGCGGCGGCCGGCTGGTGCTCGGCGTCGGCGCCGGCTGGGTGGAGGGAGAGTTCACCAACGTCGGCCTCGACTTCAGGACCCGCGGTGCCCGCACCGACGAGGCGATCCGGCTCCTCCGCCACCTGTTCAGCGGTTCGCAAGAGCCGTTCCGCGGCCGCTTCACGACCCTCGAGGACTTCGTCTTCGCGCCGCTGCCGCCCCAGGGCGCGAGGCTGCCGATCCTGGTCGGCGGCCACTCGCCGGCCGCGATCCGCCGGGCGGCGACGATGGCCGACCGCTACCAGCCGACCTTCGTCCCACCGGAGGAGTTCGCCCGCCTCCGGACGGCGGTGATCGCTGAGGCCAGAGGTCGCCCGATTGAGTTCGGCTGCCGGATCGCGATCAGGCCCGAGCAGACGATGGACGAGGTGATCGAGGCGGTGCGCGCCTACGAGGCGGAAGGGGTCGAGGAGATGACGCTCGGGTTGATGCCGGGGACAGCCTCGGGCGAGCGGCTGCGCGAGATCGGCGAGAGGGTAATCCCGGCCTTCGCCTGATATACCTGCACACCGTGACCGGCAACGCGATCGGCCGCGCTGTTGCCATCGCCCTGGCGACCCTGGTCGTGTTCGGGCTCGTCTTCCTGCGGGAGGCGACCAGCCCCAGCGGCGAGGGCTACTGGAGCGCGATTGCTCCGGCGCCCAGCGGCGACCTCTACCTGGCTGACGAAGGCCACCGGGAGCTGCGGCTGATCCATGCCGCCGGTGGTTGGACCCGGCTGGCCTCGACCCCGCCCGGCATCTACCGCGCGCTCGCCGTCAGCGGGTCGAACATGCTGCTGGCGACCGAGGGGAAGCTATATCAGTCGAACGACACCGGCTTTCGGTGGCGGGCGGTGCTGAACGGCCGCTTCACAGCGGTGACCGTTCTCGGGCAGTGGGAGCTGGCCGGCGCCTGGGCCGACGGGCTCTACCTGAGCGACGACTCCGGCGCGACCTGGACTAGGGCGATGGTGCCGGCCGGCGACACCGAGTTCGAGGCGTTGATCCCCAAGGGGTTCGCGGCGACCCTGCTCGGTCTTCTCCACTCGACCGATGGCGGGCGAACATGGACCCACGTGAGCGGCATCCCGGATCGCATCACCGCCCTCGACTACGTCGGCGCGGGGAGCGTGGTCCGCGCGGGTGATTGGCGCGGCGCCACCTGGCTTTACGATCCGGCGAGCGGGCTGGTCACCCGGGGAGCCAATTATTCCGGTGGGATTGAGTCGCTCGACGGCGTCATCGCCACCACCGACGGCGTCTACCCGGATGGGCCGGGGCCGCTACACGGCCGGGAGGTGACCCGGGTCGTGAGGAGCGTCGACACCTACTACGCCGCCGCGGCTCGCGGGCCGATCTACCGCTCTGCCGACGGCCTCAATTGGAGCCTCGCCTACCAGGGCTGAGGCGAGCGCGAGCAGGAAGAGCATCACCACCAGGTCGAGATAGTTGGGAGAGAGCACGCGGCCGAAGGCGAAGGCGATTAACGCCTCGCCGCCGAGCCAGACCCAGAAGTGGGTCCACGACCAGCGCCGGCGGAGGTCCCGGAGGGCGAGTGCCAGGAGGATCACGAGGAGCGGCGCCTGGACCTGGGCGCTCGGGAAGTAGTCCCACCGGTTCCCGATCACGCCCAGCTGGAGCAGGATGCCCTGCAGGCCCAGACCCCGGATCGGGTAGGCGTCGACGCCGGAGCCGTAGAAGAACCCCGCGGTCCCGGCCAGGAACGCGGCCGGGTTCCAAAGGAAGAAGGGCAGGACTGTGATCATCAGCAGCGCGGCGCCGGCGGACGTCAGCTTCAGCAGCAGCCGGCGCTCCAGGTGGAAGACAGCGTAGATCGCCAGCAGCGGTAAGAAGAGGATCGCCTGCTGCTTCATCGCCAGCGCCAGTCCGAGCATCACGCCCGCCCAGACCACCCGGCCGCGGCGCAGCATCCCGATCCCCGCCAGCGCCGGCGCCAGGAAGAAGAGGTCGTTGAGCAGGTAGAAGAAGTCGAGCTGGAAGAGGGGGCTAAGGGTGACCACGATCAGCGCGGCCTCCTTCTCGGCACGGCTGCGACCGAGCGACCAGGCCGCCGCGGCCAGCGCCAAGAGGCCGGGCAGGAAGAGCCAGCTGAAGTTGGCGCGGTCGCTGTGGAGCAGGCGGACCGGCACGTCGAGGATCGCCATCCCGGGCATGTACACGTAGCGGACGAGGCCGAAGTTGACCGGCACGTCGGAGAGGTAGAAGGCCCGCATCGGTGTGTTGAGGAAGTCGCCGACGTAGGGATCGTGGCCGCTCAGCAGGCGATCGGCGGCGGCGTCGTTGAGCAGCACGCCGTCGATGATCGATGCGTTGGGCGGCTGCGCTACCACCAGCAGCAACTGGGGCAGGAAGAGCAGCAGGAAGACCAGCGCGCCGAGGGTCGCCAGCCGCAGCCGGGGCGAGGCGCCGGTCCGCAGGTAACCCGCCACCGTCAGGACGACCGACAGGACCGCGACGACGATGCCCAGCCAGCCCAGTCCGAGGAGGCCGAAGACGACGGCCGCGCCGATCGCATCGACGACCACGAAGGCGAGCAGCAGGCCGCCGACGTCGAGCCGCCGGAGGATCTTCAGCAAGGTGACGAACGAGGTCGGCTAGAAACCGGCGGCGGACACCGAATCAGTGAAGTGCAGTCGACCTCTTTCGCCAGCTTGCTAGGTGGCTTTGGAGCCGATCATGAAGATGATTCCGAGGAGGATCACCAGCAGCGCGGCCACCAGGCCCGCGTAGCTGACTATCACCTGGGCCAATGATTCCTGGCCCGGCTCCCCATCGTCTTCGTCCTCGTCAGCCTCGTCGCTTTCCTTCTTCCTGCCCTTGCGGCCCTCGTCGATCCGGGTGCGCTCGGCGGTGCCGAGCTCCCAGCCTGCCTTGGTCTTCGAAACGGAGGCCGCCTCCGCGGTGGTCCCGTCTCCCGTGGCGGAGGCCTTCTCGGGCTGGACGATCTCCCACGAGGCCTTGCCGCCCGCCGCTGGAGGCGGGGGCTCGGGCGCCGGTGGCTGCGGAGCCGGTGGCTCGGGCGCGGGCGGTTCGTAGATCGGCTCGACGACCGGTCGCTCTGGGGGCGGCGGTGCGGGGGCTGCGGGCGCTGGTTGGGCGGGCGGTTCGGGCGGCGTGTAGGCAGGCTGCTGGGGCGCAGAGGTCTCCCAGGCGGACTCGGTGGGCGCGAGCGGCGAGATGGTGGCCGAACTCGAGGGCTGCGCCGGCGGGGCGCTCGCGGCCGCGGCCGCGGCCGACGCCGCTGCCGCTGCCTGCTGGGAGGCGGCCTGCTCTGCGGCCTCCTTCTCCTGGGCGGCCTTCTCGGCGGCCGCCTTGGCGGCGGTCGCGCGCTCGCGTGCCTTCTTCAGGTCGCGCTCGCGCTGCTCGCGGAGGGTCCGGTACATCGACTTGCGGCTTTTCGCCCTGCCCCGGAGCACGTAGAAGGCCGCCACCACTCCGAGAAGGGCCAGGACCGGTCCGATCGCGAGCGGGTTCATTGAGGCTGCGATTATAGGTTCCGCGGATGAGCCTGTTCCAGAAGATCGAAGACGACCTCGCCGACGCCCGGAGGCGCTCGGACCAGGTTGCGCTGGCGAGCCTCGGACTGCTCAAGAGCGAGGTCGTGAACGCCAGCAAGGAGGCTGGGTTCAAGGGGTCGATCGACGACGCCCTGGTGATCGGCGTTGCCCGCAAGGAGCTGAAGCGCCGGCAGGAGTCGGCCGACGCCTACTCCGGCGCCGGGCGAGTGGAGGCGGCGGCGCGGGAGCTGGCCGCGGCCGACGTGATCAGGCCTTTCCTGCCCGCCCAGCTGTCCGCGGAGGAGCTGGAGGCCGAGCTGAGGAAGATCATCGACGACGTCAGGCCGTCGGGTCCGTCGGGCTTCGGGATGGTCATGAAGGAGGCCAACCTGCGGCTGGCCGGGCGCGCCCCGGGCGGGGAGATCGCGGCCACCGCCAAACGGCTGCTTGGCTAGGCCCTACGGCGCCAGACAGCGCGCGCTGAGGACCGTCGCTCGCCTGAAGGAGGTCTACGACGCCCGCTGCGAGCTCGACTTCGAGACGCCCTACCAGCTCCTGATCGCGACCATCCTCAGCGCCCAGTCGACCGACAGGACGGTCAACTCGGTCACGCCCAAGCTCTTCGCACGATGGCCCGCGCCAGCCGACCTGGCGGCCGCCGATCCGGCCGAGGTCGAAGCTCTGATCAAGCCGACCGGGTTCTTCCGGGAGAAAACCCGTTCTATCACGGGGGCGGCCGCGGCCATCACCGAGCGCCACCGAGGCCAGGTGCCGCCCCGCATGGAGGAGATGGTCAAGCTGCCGGGGGTCGGCCGGAAGACCGCCAACGTGGTCCTCGGCGTCGCCTTCGGCATCCCCGGCTTCGCGGTCGACACCCACGTCACCCGGCTCTCCGGGCGGCTGGGGCTGACCGACAGCTCCGATCCAGTCAAGATCGAGAGGGACGTCTGCGAGGTGGTCCCGAAGCAGGAGTGGACCGACCTCTCGCTGCGCCTGATCCTCCACGGGCGCCGGGTCTGCGACGCCCGGCGTCCCAATTGCGACGCCTGCGTGCTCAACGACTTCTGCCCCAGCTCGTCCACCCGCGCAGCGAACAAACGTTCTACACTCGCGGCAAATGCAGGATCCGGAAGCGCGCCTGACAAGCGTCGAGTACCTCGAGCAGCCGTGTAAGTCGGCGATCAACGCGGTCAGGGGGATGCCCTTCAAGTGGTCGCTCAATCCCTACATGGGCTGCGAGCACCGCTGCACCTTCTGCTACGTCAGGGCGTTCGAGAAGCGCGCCGACCGGCCTTCCGACGATCGCTACGGGAGGAGCATCCGGGTCAAGACCAACATCGCCTTCGTCCTCCGTGCTGAGCTGGCGAGGCCGTCCTGGAAATTCGAGCCCGTCGTCATCGGCGCGGCGACCGATCCGTACCAGCCCGCCGAGGGGCGTTACCGGCTGACCCGCTCCTGTCTCCAGGTCCTGGCCGCCGCCGCAAACCCGGCCGGCATCATCACCCGCGGGCCGATGATCGTCCGCGACCTCGACGTGCTGGTGGAGCTCGGCCGCCGGGCAGAGCTCGGCGTGACCTTCAGCGTGCCGACCCTGGACGATGACGTCTGGCGGAGGACCGAACCGGGCACCGCCCCTCCCCGGCAGCGGCTCCGGGCGCTCTCGAAGCTGGTCGCGGCCGGGGTGAGGGCGAGCGTCGGGATGGCGCCCATCCTGCCTGGGCTCACCGACCGGCCCGAGCAGCTGGAGGCGGTGGTCCGTGCCGCCCGCGAGGCCGGGGCGGTCTCGATCTGGGCCAACCTTCTCTATCTGCGGCCGGGTACCCGCGAGCATTTCATGGAGGGACTGGCCCGCCACTGGCCGGAACTGGTGCCGCGCTACGAGGCCGAGTACCGGGCCGGCGCCTACCTGCCGGAATCGCGGACCAGGCCCGTCCGGCAGGCGGTGGCGGAGCTCCGCGCTCGTCACGGCATCGCCGACCGGCGGCAGGTCCGGCTAACGCCCGTCGAACGGCCGCGCCAGCTGGAGCTGATCTCCGCCTAGCCTACGGTGGCGTGATCCGCCATCTGCTGGCCGACGACCTGACCGGGGCTGCCGACGCGTCGGCGCCCTTCGCCGGCCGGCGCGAGGTCGTGATTCTCCTCCCCGGGGCGGGGGCAGCGACGGCGTCGCTAACCGTGATCGACACTGAGACCCGAGGGCTGCCGGCCGCCGCTGCCGCCGCGGCCGTGAGCGCCGCCTGCCACGGTCTCGCTGGCGGGGTCTTCAAGAAGGTGGACTCGACCCTCCGCGGTCCGATCGGCGCTGAGTTGGAGGCGGCGCGGGTGGCGCTCGGCCGGGGGGCGGTGGTCCTGGCGCCGAGCCTGCCCGCCCAGGGCAGGACGGTACGCCACGGGCGCCTGCGCGTGGATGGCATCGACCAGGGACGCGTCATAGACCTGGTAGGCGCACAGAGGAACCTGCGGGTTATGGACGCCGTCACCGACGCCGACCTTGATCGTATTGCCAAGGCCTGCCAAAGCGACCCGACCGTGTTGCCGGCGGGCTCGGCGGGCCTGGCAGCCGCCTTCGCGCGGCTCGAAGGCCCGCCCGGGGATCCTCCGCCAGTGCCGGCCGTCGAGGCGGTGCTCATCGCCATCAGTAGCCGCCACCCCGCGAGCCTGGCCCAGGCCAAGGTGGCGAGGGCTGCCGCCAACCCCGCGATCGAGGTTCACCAGAAGCTGGCCGGGCGCCTCGCCCGTCAGGTCGCCGAGCGGCTGGAGGAGCTCGGGGGGCCGGTCGCCGTCCTGGCCACCGGGGGTGACGCCGCGATGGCCGTCTGCCGCGAGCTGGGGATCACCTCGCTTCGCCCGAGGCTCGAGCTGCTCCCAGGGGTGGCCCTCAACGCGACCGGCAGGGACGCCCTCTGGCTGGCAACCAAGGCGGGCGGCTTCGGCGGCCCGACCTTCCTCCTGGACGCGGCGATTAAGCTCCTAGCGAATGGCTAGGGGCATCATCGCGGTAACCATGGGTGACCCCGCCGGCGTCGGCGCTGAGATCGTGATGGCGGCGCTTGCGGTCGAGGAGCACCGTGTCGTAGTGATCGGCGACGCGGGGCGGCTGAAGCTGGCCGGCGAGCTGCTGCCGCGGGGCGGGCCCCGCCTGCGGAGGGTGGCCGCGCCTGCCGAGGCCCGCTTCGAGCCTGGCGTCGTCAACGTCGTGGATCTCGCCAACGTCCCCGCCGACCTGCCCTGGGGCGAGCTCTCAGCGGAGGCCGGGCGGGCGGGCTACGCCTACCTTGAGCACGCCGCCCGGCTGGCGCTGGACGGCGAGGTGACCGCGGTCTGCACGGCCCCGATCAACAAGGAGGCCTGGCGCCGGGCCGGCGTGCCCCACCTCGGTCACACCGAGGCGCTGGCCGCGATCTGCGGCACCGGGTGCTTCGCGATGATGCTTGTCAACCGTCGGCTCCGGGTGGTTCACCAGTCGACCCACGTGAGCCTCGCCGAGGCGGTGATGCTCGCCACCACCCAGCGCTGCCTCGAATGCATCCGGCTGGCGGCCGCCTTCCTCCGCGAGCACGCCGGCATCGCCGAGCCCCGGATCGCCGTCGCCGGGATCAACCCTCACGCCGGCGAGAACGGCCTGCTGGGCGCCGAGGACGCTGCCGAGCTGGCGCCGGCGGTTGAGCTGGCCCGGGAGGAGGGAATCCAGTCGAGCGGGCCCTGGCCGCCGGACACCGTCTTCCTCCGCGGCTCGGAGGGCGAGTTCGACGCAGTCATCGCGGCCCACCACGACCAGGGCCACATCCCGATCAAGCTCCTCGGCCTCGACACCGGGGTCAACGTGACCATCGGCCTGCCGATCGTGCGGACCTCGGTCGACCACGGCACCGCCTTCGACATCGCCGGCACCGGCCGGGCACGCCCCGCCAACCTGCTGGCCGCGCTCCGGCTGGCCGAGGATCTCGGAACCGGCCAGGGCTAGGGTCCGGGGCCTCGTCCGAGATGCCGGAAGACCTGGACCACGATCGCGAACAGGTCGACCAAGAGGATCGCTGCCACGATCGCGACCAGCACCAGCCCGACCAGCGCCCAGGCCATCCACGGTTTGAATCGCGGCCGCCAAAGGTCATCGGGCGTTGGCGGCGAGGGATCCGGGCTGGTGCTCATGCGTCTTTGGGCAGCCCGAGAACGCGTTGGGCGAGGATGTTCCGCTGCACCTCGGTCGTCCCGCCGCCGATCGTCAGCGCCGGAGCGAAGAGGAACGCCCGTTGCCAACCGTCTGAGGCGGGACGTCCCCCCTGATCCATGACCAGCCCGTCCATGCCCAGCAGCTCCACTGCCAGCTCGTTCACCTGCTGGCCCCAGCGGTCGGCGGCCAGCTTGGTGACCGAGGCGGCAGTCCCGTTGGTCGAGAGCATTCGATAGGCGGTGAGTTTGATCGCCTCGGAGACCACGTGCAGCTGCGCCACGCGCTGCCGCTGGTCGGCGGTGAGGTGGGAACGGCGGGCGAGGGCGAAGAGGTCGTCCAGGGTGGGCCCGTCGCCCCAGAGCGTCCCCATCCCCGTCGAGAGGTTGGTGCGCTCGTTCATCAGGGTCGTGATGGCCACCGCCCAGCCGGCACCGACCTCGCCGATCTCGTGGCCGGGAGGGATCTCGGCTCCGTCGAAAAAGACCTCGTTGAAGGTGGCACGGCCGTCCATCTGCCTGATCGGCCGGATCTCCAGCCGCTCGCCGTGGCCGTGCATCGGAAAGGCGAAGCAGGAAATCCCCCTCTGCCGACTCGATTCGGGATCGGTTCGCGCCAGGAGGATGCCGTAGTCCGACTCCCCCGCGTGGCTGGTCCAGATCTTCTGGCCGTACACCTTCCAACCCTGGCCCGAACGCTCGCCGCGGGTTCGCAGCGCCGCGAGGTCGCTGCCCGCGTCGGGCTCGCTGAAGAGCTGGCACCAGATCTCCTCGCCGTTGAGGATCCGGGGCAGGAAGCGGCGCTTCATCTCCTCCGACCCGTGGGTGATGATCGCGGGACCCGCCCAGCCGGTCCCGATCACGGCCACCGAGCCCGGTGCCCCGGCGCGGGCCAGCTCCTGGGCGATCAGGTGGCTCTCGAACGGTCCCGCGCCGCGACCGCCATGCTCGACCGGCCAGGCCGGCGCTCCCCAGCCGCCCTCGGCCAGGCGCCGCTGCCACTCCCTTCCCGCGATCGAGCCCGCTTTCAGTGCCGGCTCGAGGTTGGCCCGCGCCCACTCGCGCACCTCGCGTTGAAGGGCCTCCTCGGCGGCGGTGAGTCGCAGATCCACTCGGCTACGATTCTGGCTGATGCGCTCCCCGGCCGATTACGTCTTTCAGAGGGTCGGCGGGTTCAAGATCCGCGAGGTCGCCCGCCGCTGCGTGCCCTGCTACAAGTACGTCCTCGAGGATGAGGGTCAAAAGCTGGGCCTCTGCATGCTGATCGATCACTACAAGCTCTACCGCTTTCCCCACGAGGACGACGCGGCGCTCTTCGGCATCGCCAAGGGCGCTACTGGCATGCGCGGCCTCGAGCTGAAGGCGCGCTACCTCCGCGGCGAGATGGAGCACCTGCGGCTGCGTGAGTTCCAGCCAGGCATCTGCCGCTACGTCAAGGGCTCGGCCGCCGCGTCCTGAGTGGCGTGCCCGAAAATCCCGCGGCCGGCGTCGTCCAAAGGCTCCAGGCCGAGCTGCGCGCGGCCCGGGTAGAGGTTCAGAGCCACCGGCTGGAGACCGAGGAGCTTCGGCGCCGGGTGGGCAAACCCGATCCCCGATTGGGGAGGCTCGAAGCCGAGCTGAAGCGGGTCCGGGAGGAGCTTGCGCAGGTTCGCGAGGAACGCGACCAGCTGCTCACCGGCGTGCGCCAGGCGCTGGCTCAACTCGAGGGCAAATAGAAGAAGGGAGGCCCCAAGGCCTCCCTTCAATATTCCAGTCGGTCGAGCTAGACCCGGGCGGCCAGCTGCTCTGCCCAGGGGGTCACGACCCCACTGAGCACGGGGATCTCGAAGCGCGCACCGTTACCGGTCCATGCTTTGTAGAGGCAGTAGATCCAGCCGATGAACTGGATCAGGCTGATGAGGCTGCCGACGTATCCGACGGCGCCCAGCCCGTTGAAGGCGGACACGATGCCGATGATGATGTTGAGGACGGTGAGGCCGCCGAAGAAGACCACCGACTGCGCGGCGTGGTACTTCACGTCCGGGTCGTTCTTGCCCACAAAGAGAAAGATGATCCCGGTGATCCAGGTGATGAGATAGCTGAGAAGAGCCGCTGTCTTCTTGTCCATCCCGCTGCTCGCCGCCGCGGGCGGCGGTGCCGGCGGTCCCGGCGGTCCCGGTGGATTCTGCATAAACGAATTCCTCCCGAATGGTTATTGGTACCGAGATAGCCGGTACCTTGGCTGCGGGGGCATTATCGGGCCAAAAGGCCCAAAAATCCAGCGGCCAGACGAGATGGCTGGATAGGCCCCGGCATCTCTGCTAGGCTGCCGCCGACTATGGCAGTCGACGGCCCTCCGCAGGGGCCCCTGGTGGATCCGCCGGCCACCTCCGCACCGATCACCAACGAGCCGTCCGGCGGGCGCCACATCGGCGAGTGGTCGATCCAGCGCGAGCTGGGCCGGGGCGGCATGGGTGCCGTCTACCTCGCCGAGCACGACGTCACCCACGAGAAGGTGGCGATGAAGGAACTGCTGATCACCTCTGCGGCGGACCCCGTCGCCGTGAGGCGCTTCCTCCAGGAGGGCGAGGTCATGCAGCGCCTCGGCCACCCCAACATCGTGGCCGTTCGCGACATCATCGAGGCCGGCGGGGGCCACTACATCGCGCTCGAGTTCGTCGCCGGCGGGTCCCTCCGCGACCTCCTGAGGGGCCGCCCGCTGCCGACCCCGCAGGCGTTCGCGGTCATGCACGGCCTCCTCCAGGCGCTCGACCACGCCCACCAGAACGCGATCGTCCACCGCGACGTCAAGCCGGAGAACGTGATGCTCTCCCTGAAGGGCGAGGTCAAGGTCGCCGACTTCGGCATCGCCCGGCTGACCGACGACTCGGCCACCAGCAACGCGACCAAGACGGGCACGACAGTTGGGACGCCGCAGTACATGTCGCCCGAGCAGGTCACCACCAGCAAGGTCGACGGCCGCTCCGACCTCTACAGCGCCGGAATTGTCTGCTACGAGGTCTTCTGCGGGCGGCCGCCTTTCGAGGCGACCGAGGCCGACGGGCCCTTCACCCTTTTCGCAAAGCACGTCCAGGCGCCCCCGCCGCCCCCGACGGTGATCCGGCCAGGCCTCGACCCAGCGCTGGAGACGGTGATCCTGAAGTCGCTCTCCAAGCGCCCTGAGGATCGCTACCAGACCGGCGCCGAGTTCGACCGTGAGCTGACCCGGATCGCCAACCGGCTCTGCGGCCCCGACTGGATCCACTCCCTCGAACCCGGCGCCGACCTCAGCCGGATGGTCCCTCAGGCGCCCGGCACCATGGGCTCCATGCAGGTGGCGGCAGCGGCGGCGGGGCCGGCGGCGATGACGGCCGCGGCCGCCGGGGCGACGGCCCAGCCCACGCTGCCGACCGCCGCACCGGTCTACGCGCCGAAGCCGCCGGCTCATCACCGAGACAAGGTCGGGCCCGCCGCGAGTTCCAACTTGGTGCTCATCGGCGGGGTTGTCGCGGCCCTCCTCGTGGTCGCCGGGGTGGTCGTCTTTTTCCTCTTCGAGAACAGGCCGGCCAACACCGGCGCGGTGACGCCGACGGCGAACTCGACCGCCGCCCAGTCGGGCCCCTGCGCCTTCCTCACCGCCGGCGTCACGCCCGCCGCGGGCAGCGGCGGCGCCTGCGGGTTGAAGCTCGGCACCCAGGTCGAGGCGGACAGCCTGGCCGGCCTGTCGGCGCTCCCGCCCGACCTTCATGGCTCCGCCTTCGACGCCAACGGCATCCCGACCAAAGCGGCGGCGATCGCGGTCAGCGGTGGCTTCGCCACCCTCAATGCGCCCTCCAGGGGCGCTGGACTCGGCGTCGTCACCGGGGCAACGCCGACCGACGAGGTCGTCATCGCCGACTTCACTCCGACCAGCTCCGCCGACGCCAACCTCGGCGTCGCGGCGCGCTGCTCGCCGACCGACTGCCTCTTCCTCTACGTGAGCCCGGTCGGGAAAGTCTGGATCGCCGAGCGCGTGGCTGGCGCCGTCCCCGTCTCCAAGTTCAACGACACCGCCCAGGTGCAGCTGAACCAGCTCAATCGCCTGGTCCTCTCGGTGAAGGGAAGCCAGGCCGAGGCCTGGCTCAACGGCAACCTGGTCAGCTCGGTCCAAGTTGACGTCGCCAACCCGGGAGCCGCCACCTTCTACGCCCTCAACGAGAGCGGCGCCGCGACCACCGTCAACCTGAGCGACCTCTATGTCTTCACGCCCGGCAGCTGAATCGCCGGGTACCGACCGCCGGCCGCTGCCGAGCCCGGCCGGAAGCTAACCGACCGGCGCCGCGGGCTCTGGCGGCAGCGTCTGCTCCCCGGTTGCGGTCGGGCCTCCGGTCTCCATCGCCAGCGTCGCCCCGGCGCCGATCATCGTCTGCTGGTGGTAGACACCGACCTCGGAGTAGGTCTCCAGGCCGGGGACGGTCGCCCACGGCTGGCCCGGCGCCTCCCGGATGGCGGTGACGCGGTAGATGGTGAACTTCTCGGCGCTCTTGCCCTTGAGCTGGAGGCCGGGGACCATGTCGACCGCGACGTAGTCCTTGCAGTCCTCGTAGGTCTTCTGGCCGATCAGGATCTGGGTTGGCCCGGCGGCGCCGCAGAAGCGGGCGGCGGTGTTGACGGTGTCGCCGATGGCCGTGTAGGCGCGGCGCAGGCGCGAGCCCATGATGCCGATAGAGGCGGGTCCCGTGTTGACGCCGATCCCGTACTGGATCTGGGGCAGCCCCTCGGCCGCCAGGGTGGCCTGGATCTCGGGCATCTTGGTGATCATGTCCCAGGCGCAGCGCACCGCGAGCAGCGCATGGTCGGCCTGCGCGTGGGGCGCGTTCCAAAACGCCATGATCTCGTCGCCGACGTACTTGTCGAGCGTCCCGTCCCACTTGAAGACGATCTTGGTCAGCTCCTCCAGGTAGAGGTCGATGACGCGCAGCACGTCCTGGGGCTCCATCGACTCGGACATGTGGGTGAAGCCGCGGATGTCGACGAAGAGAAGGCTCAGCTCGCGCCGCTCACCGCCGACCTGGATGTCCTCGACCGATCGCGCCTTGGCCATGTTGTCCACCAGCTCCGGCTTCAGGTACTGGCCGAACAGGCTCTTGACCTTGCGCTTCTCGCGCTCCTCGTAGAGGAAGCGGTAGGCCATCTGCGACGCGTAGGTGAACCCGATCGTCAGCCAGGTGTGGAACATGTCCGGCACCAGCTGGAGGATCGTGAAGAGCAGCGCCCAGGCCCCGGTGTAAGCCGCGGCCACGATGACGGTGGCGCCGAGTCCCCAGACGGCCGAGAGTCGTGGAAGCACGAGCCCGAGCAGGATTCCGATCGCCAGCAGGGTTAGCAGCACGGCGGCCGGCGACTCGGGCTGGATGAACTTCGACTGGCTCGGCGAATTGAGGGTCTGGATCATGTTGGCGTGGATCTCGATCCCGAACATGGTCTGGCTGCGATGAGAGTTCAGGGCGGGGACCTGCTGCTCGTCATGAATGCCGGTGGCGTCGTAGATGCCGATCAGCACGATCTTGTTGTTGACCTTTGAGCGGTCGAAGTTGTTGTTGTAGACGTCGCTGAAGCTCAAATACTGGCCGTGGTCGGCAAGGTTCCCGGGGCCGCCGCTGTAGAAGATCGTTGCCTCGCCGTACTGGTCCACGGGCAGTGGCTTCGGCCAGGCCTGCCCGAAGACCGCGCCCTGCGCCGAGTACTGGAGAGGCACGCTGGAGGCCTGGTTTTGGAGCAGGAACTGGCGGTAGGCGACAAAGCTCAGGGGGTTGATGATTCCCGGCCGGCAGTTTCCCTGCGGGTCGGTGGTGAGGCAGGGCACCTGCTCGAACATCGGCATCCTGCGCACGATGTGGTCGTCGTCCTGAACGACCGCGGTGCCGCCGAGTTCGGCAACCGCGTTGCAACCCGGTTTCGCGTTCGGGTCGCCGCAGATGAACTTGTCCAGGGGCCGGTTGGTCGAGCCCTGGTTGGTGTAGACCACGTCGTGGTTCGTCCCGAAGCCCAGGTCGGTCTGCCCGTAGGCGAGGATGACCGGCCCATCCTTGCCAATGGCCGTCGCAAGGGCGTTGTCCTGGCTCAGTACGCTGGGCTCGCTGAACTGGACGTCCAACGCGGTCACCGCGGCGCCTGCCTGGTGGAGGTTGTCGAGAACGGTCGCGTAGCGATCGCGGCTGAAGGGGAAGCGACCGACGGCGGCGATGCTCTTGTCGTCGATGCCCACGATCACGACGTTGGGGTCGGGCGGGTCGGCGCGCGGGAAGAAGGCGTCTTCGGGATGGATGGGGAACAGGTTCACGGCGTAGGTGCCGTAGATGGCGAGAGCGACCGCGGCTCCGAGCAGCACCCCGACTACGGTGCGGTAGGTGTACCAGTGGGTCAGGTAGTAAAGGGGGCTCTTCGCTGGCAAGTCGGCGCGGATTCTACCGCCGCCTAGCGGGTTGTGGTGGGTGAGGCTTGGCTGCCGATAAGGACTCGCACCGCTCGGTTTCAGGTCGTGGCTAGACGGCGATGAGCGCGATGCCGGCCACGATCGCGACGGCGCCCACCAGGCGGAGCGCCGCCCCCTCCCGTTCCTCCAGGCGCCAGATGCCCCAGGCCGTGACGAGGACGATCGCCGACTCGCGCAGGGGAGCCACGATCGCCACCGGGGCCATCGTCAGCGCGAACAGAACCAGCCCGTAGGCGACCGCCATCATCAGCCCGATGGCGATCGAAACCGGCCAGTTCTCGCCGTGCCCGCGTCGCAGTGGCACCCCGCGCGTCCATGCGGCCAGCAGCAGGGCGATCAGGGTCCAGAGCAGGCCGCCGTAGAGCCAGGGAGAGCCGAGGTTGATCCCGACCCGGTCGAGGGTGGTGTAGGTGCCGATGAAGACCCCGGTGATCACTGCCGGGACCACGGCCGCGTTCATCCGCGGCTTGCGCACCAGCCAGATGCCCGCCAGCAGCGCCAGCACCCCGGCCATCTCCAGCCAGCTGAGGCGCTCGCGGAGGAGCAGCAGGCCCGCGGCGACGGCGACCAAGGGGCCGGTGCCGCGGGCGACCGGGTAGACCACCGAGAGGTCACCTACGCGGTAGGCGCGGCTCAGGAACAGGAAGTAGGCGAGCTCGGCCAGGCTGGAGAGGAGGAGGACCAGCCAGCCCGCGGGCGGCAGGGCCCGATGGCCCGTCAGCAGCCATGCCACCAGCGCGAGGGGCGCCACCACGACCGCCGACGCGGCCAGCGAACGGGTGGCGGTCGGCAGAGGATCTCCGGATGTCTTGAGGAGGAGGTTCCAGCCGGCGTGGAGACCGGCCGCCGCCAGGGCCAGGACGACGACCAGTGCCGTCAATCGGAGGCGCCGGTGTCGGCCTTTCGCCGAAGCTCCCCGACGGCGTGGTCGATCAGCCCGCCCAGAAACGGCTCCGCGAAGTGGGCGACCCGGAAGGGAAAGACCATCGCGTCCCGCCGCGGAAAGCGGGCCGTCCGGACGATCAGGTTGGCGACCCAGGCCGCCGGGTAGACGGGGCCCACCTCGCGCCCTCCGCTGACCGAGAAGAACTCGCTCCGGGTGACGGCCGGGTAGACCGCGCAGACCTTGACCCCGGTGCCGCTCAACTCGCCGCGAAGAGCGTGCGAGAGCCCGGTCACCGCGTGCTTGGTGGCCGAGTAGAGAGCCGAGTAGGGAGTGGCTCGCACGCCCGCGATCGAGGAGACGTTGATGATCACGCCCGCCTGCTGGGCGACCATGGCTTCCAACGCCGCCTGGATTGTCCAGACCACCCCGAGGATGTTGACCTCGACCAGCGCCTCCGCCTTTTCCTCGGGCATTTTCGACAGCGGGCCGGCCCAGCCCAGGCCCGCGTTGTTGACCAGGATGTCGACCCGGTCGAAGTCCCGCAGGGCCGAGGCGACGAAGGAGCGCGCCTGCGTCCGCCGGGAGACGTCGACCTGCTTGGTGGTCACCCGTGGCGACCCCGCGGCCCGGCAGCGCTGGGCGACGGCCTGCAGCCGCTCCAGCCGGCGGGCGCAGAGCGCGAGCCGAGCGCCCTTGGCCGCGAAGGCGAGCGCCGTCGCCTCACCGATCCCGCTCGAGGCGCCGGTGATGAGGACGACGCTGTTCTTGAGCCGCATCGGCCCAAAAAGAGTAGAGGCCGGGCCTCGCGGCCTGGCCCCTCCTCAGGGAAAAGGCGTGTTTGTCTAGCCGGCGATCTCCGGCCGGCCCCTCTCCTCCACGGCACTGTCGGCACCCCCGCGGCTCAGAAGGTCCCTCGCGAGGTCCAGGTAGGACTGGAGGGCGCGCCGCATCTCCTCGGTGGTGGACTCGGCCTTGAGGCCCAGGCCGACCTTGTACCGGTCGGCGTGGCCGTTATCGACCGACGCCATGTCGCTCAGCCGCTCGCCATCGGTCATCCGGGTCGGATAGCCCATCCGCATGGTCATGTCGTCAACCAGCTGCTTGGCCCCGGCGACCGCCTCTCGCGGATGGTCGACGAACATCGCCTGCAGTTCGGTCATCCGCGCCTGGTAGGCGCCGACGTAGCTGGCCGGCAGACCCCGAACCTCGAAGGCGGGCCGGGAGCGCCGGGAGCTGATGCCACGGACAATGATTGCGACCAGGAGGATGACCGCGATCGCTATCACGATCATCCATAGAATCCCGTTCATAGGCTTTCGTTACCTCCCAAATCCCCCTGTCGTGAGGGAAAGAAATCTTATAGAGACTGTATCACTATAGCGGCAGTCGCGGGCACCGGCAACCCTCCTCTCGCGGCCGCTCCACCCGGCTAGAATTCGGCTGCCATGCGCGCACTGACATTCCAGGGAGCCGGAACCGTCCGCCTCGACGAACTCCCCAAGCCGTCGGTGCAGGGCCCGGACGACGCCCTGGTCAGGGTCACGACCGGGGCGATCTGCGGTTCCGACCTCCACCTCTACCACGAGCGCGTGCCCATCCAGGCCGGGGCCGTCCTCGGCCACGAATTCGTGGGCGTGGTCGAAGAAGTCGGCGCCCACGTCAGCCGGGTCAAGCCCGGCGACCGGGTCGTCGCCTGCTTCTTCACCTTCTGCGGACATTGCTTCTATTGCCGGCGGGGCTGGTTCTCCCAGTGCGACAACAAAGGGGTCTTCGGCTACGGCGAGCACTTCGGCAACCTCGGAGGAGGCCAGGCCGAATACTGCGTGGCGCCCTTCGCCGACCACACCCTGGAGCCGATCCCGGACGCGGTCGCCGACGAGCAGGCCCTCTTCGTCGGCGACATCCTGGCCACGGGCTTCTTCGGCGCCGAGCGAGCGGGTATCCAGCCGGGCGACTCGGTGGCCGTCATCGGCTGCGGCCCGGTCGGCCTGATGGCGATCATGTCGGCTCGGCTGATGGGCGCGGCCAGGATCCTGGCGGTGGACATGGTGCCGGCCCGGCTGGAGATGGCGGCAAGACTGGGAGCCGTGCCCATCGACGGCCGCGAGGTGCATGCCTCGCAGGCGGTCAAAGAGGAGACCGGCGGCGAGGGCGCCGACCGCGCCATCGAGGCGGTGGGGCTGTCCGCCAGCATCGAGACCGCCATCCATTCCGTTCGCCGGGGCGGCACGGTATCGGTCGTCGGAGTGCCGGACACCACCGCGGGCAGCTTTCCCTTCATGAAGATGTGGTGGGACGACCTGACCTTCACCGGAGGCGTCTGCAACGTTCCCGCCTACATGCGCCAGCTGCTCGACCTGATCGCGGCGGGAAGGCTCGACCCGGCCCAGATCGTCAGCCACCGGATGAAGCTCGACGAGGGCGTCCGGGCCTACGAGATGTTCGACCGCCGCGAGGCGACCAAGATCCTCCTCACTCCCTAGGCGGGTCGTCGCCGGCCGTCAGCTGCGGCGGTGAAGCCGGCTCTCGATGTCGCCGCTGTACTCGAAACGAAGGTCGCCGATACGCACTCGCACCCGTCCGTCGGCAAGCTGTTCGACGCCGCTGGGCCCGGCGAACTCCGCCTCGGCTATGTCCCAGCCGCCACCTTCGCGCTTGGTCAGCTTCACCACCACGCCGCCGGGGCTCCGGTAGCGGTCGGCGCCGAGATCCTCGAAGGAACTGAGGTCGAGGCCCATCGGCTGGGGGCGCCGGGCCCCGGCCGGCTCGGATGGTGCCGGGCGGGCCTCCCGCTCGGCCGGCCCCTCAGTGCTGATGACCCGCAGCCGCGGCGGCTTTGCGGACGCCGCGCGCTCGTCGGCACGGGCGTCCTCGGGCCGCTTCGGGGCGTTGGAGAGCGAGAGCTCCAGCAGGCGGGCGCCGAGGTCGGAACCGAACATCGCGTTGGAGAGGCGCGACGGGTCCTCCCGCCGCCGCAGGCAGGTGGTGCAGCTGGGGTCGAGGTCGGTCAGCTCGTACTCGGAGGGCTCGAACCGCCGTTCACAGAGGGTTTCGACGGGGCGTGTCGGATCGGCAAGGACCGTGAGGTGTACGACACCCCGGCCCTTGCGGACCCGGTACAGCTCGAGGTCGGGTGTTATGGCCTCAGGTCTTCCTCATCACTGGAGCCGAACTCGCCGGCCGACTCGCCCTCGCCCAGGCCGTGGTCGATCGCCATCAGGTAGCCCCGCGCACGCTCGGTCAAGGGGTAGCGCATGACGAGCTCCCAGAACGCCGGGCCGTGGTCGGCGTGCTCGAGGTGGGCGAGCTCGTGGACCAGGAGGTAGTCCAGCACCCAGGGCGGCAGCTTGGCCGCGCGGTGCGAGACCCGGATCACGCCCGCCGTGTAAGTGCAGCTGCCCCAGCGCCGACCCTGCTCGGCAAAGGCGACCGAGTTCCAGCGCAGCCGGCCGCCGAAGATTCGCCGGTTGAGGCCCTGGGCGCGCTCTTGGAGGCGATCGTCGCTGGGCTGGGCGCGCTGCAGCTGGCGCTCGATCCGGCCCCGCATGATCTCCGTCCACCTCTGCCGTTCGCGCTCGGGCATCGATTCCGGCACCAGGATCTCGAGCACGCCGGAGCGCAGCCGCGCCTGGACCGTGCGCCGGCGACGCCGGGAGCCGATGACACGTACGGGGGGCTGCCAGGGACCGCTCAGGTCCTGCTCTTGGATCGCCATCTGGGAGATGCTCCTGCGTGGGGTGGGACGAAGACTTCCCGGTGAGTCTAATCACGGTCGGGGAGGCGACCAACAGCCGCTGTTAAGTTAAGACGCCTCCTGCGGGTGCTATATATTCGCGCCACCCCAAATGCCGCGCAGCTTCGTGATCGGCAACGGCAACGTCCTGGTCGGCTACGACGCCAACTACGACGTCCGCGATCTCTTCTTTCCCTATGTCGGGATGGAGAACCAGACAGTCGGCAACGTCTGCCGAACCGGCTTTTGGATCGACGGCAAGTTCGCCTGGGTCGGTGACGGAGGCTGGGAGCGGGAGATCGGCTACTGGGGCGACACCCTGGTCGGCGACGTCACCCTGAAGCACGTAGCGCTGGGCCTGACCGTCCACTTCGAGGACTACGTCGACATGGTTCGCGACTACTTCATTCGCAACCTCAGGATCAGCCTCGACCGACCGGCGGAGCAGGTCCGGGTCTTCTTCCACCACGACTGGTGGATGCGCGAGCAGGACCTCGGTTGCACGGTGTTCTACGAGCCCGACCACCGCGCCGTGATCGCCTACAAGGGCGACCGCTGGGCGCTGGCGGGCGGGATCAGCGGCAAGGACTACGGGATCTCGTCTTGGGCCACCGGCAAGAAGGGCGACAACCTGGCCGGCACCTGGGTCGACGCCGAGGACGGCATCCTCGGCCGGAACCCGATCGACCAGGGCTCGGTCGACTCGACGATCGCCTTCGACCTCGGGGCCATGGCGGCCGGGGAGGAGCGCCGGCTCACCCACTGGCTGACCTTCGGCAAGTCCTTCCAGGAGGTCACCACCTACGGGCAGGACCTCATCGTCAGCAAGGGCCAGCACTCCTACCTGGTGCGCACCCGAACCTACTGGGATCGCTGGTCGGACAAGGAGCACCGGCACATCGAGGAGGCGCTCGGCCACGACGTCCGGCACCTCTTCCGGCGCAGCGTGCTGACCGTTCGGACTCAGGTCGACAATCGCGGCGGCATCGTCGCCGCCAACGACTACGACATCACCAAGTTCGCGCGTGACACCTACTCCTACGTCTGGCCGCGCGACGGGGCGCTGGTCGCCAACGCCCTCGACCGCGCCGGGCACGAGGACGTCACCAGGAGCTTCTTCCTCTTCTGCGAACGAGCGCTCCGGCCGGAGGGCTACTTCGCTCACAAGTACGCGCCCGACGGCCAGCCGGGATCCTCCTGGCACCCCTGGGTGGACGCTGCAGGGAAGCGGGTGCTGCCCATCCAGGAGGACGAGACGGGACTCGTGCTCTGGTCGCTCTGGCAGCACTACCAGGTCCACCGCAACCTCGACTTCGCGATGCAGCTCTATTCGACGCTGGTGGTGCCGGCCGCCGAGTGGATGGCATCGTACGTCGATCCCCGCAACGGGCTGATCAAGCCCTCCTGGGATCTCTGGGAGGAGCGCTGGGGCGTGCATGCGTTCTCGATCGGCGCGGTCTGGGCGGGGCTCCGGGCCGCCGCCAGCTTCGCCGAGCTCTACGGCGACGAGAAGGCGTTCGAGAAGTTCACCCAGGCGGCCGAAGAGCTCCGGCACGCCACCGACGACTGGCTCTGGCGCCCGGAGATGGATCGCTTCGTCCGCCGGCTCACCGTCGCGCCCGATGGCGGCATGGTCGCCGACAACGTCCTCGATTCGGCCATCTACGGCCTCTGGCGGTTCGGCATGTACGAGCCCGACGACCCCAGGATCGTCAAGACCATGACCGCGATCAAAGAGCAGCTCTCCAACCGCGCGGAGTGCGGCGGCCAGGCGCGCTACACCAACGACTACTACTTCCAGGTCGAGCGAGACGTGACGAAGACGCCGGGCAATCCCTGGTTCATCTGCACCCTCTGGCTCGCGCAGTGGTACATCGCCGGGGCAACGCAGATCGAGGAGCTGAAAGTCGCCCGCGACATCATCGATTGGGTCGTCGCACACAAGACCGAGGCGGGGATGCTCTCCGAGCAGGTGGACCCCCACAGCGGTGCGCCGCTGTCCGTGGCGCCTCTCACCTGGTCACACGCGGAGTTCTTGGTGACCGTCGACGACTACGTCAAAAAGGTCGAAGTGCTCCGCCGGAGCCGAGGCCTCGCGAAGACGGCCGCAGCGACGCACTGAAAGGTGCAAGAGGGGCAGGCCCCCTCTTCCAGAACTCCCCCTCTCGGCGCGGGGCCAAGTGTCGATTCTGAACAACTCAAACTCGGCCGGGATGAACCCGGTCTACGCAGGGCGCACCTAATTACAGTGGGATGTTGCCGTGCTTTCGGGGCGGCGGGTCGACGCGCTTGTTGAGGCAGAGCTCCAGCGCGCGGACCAGCATGCGGCGCGTCTCGCGGGGCTCGCAGACGTCGTCGATGAATCCCCGCTCCGCGGCCACGTAGGGGTTGGCGAAGCGCTCCACGTAGTCGGCGACCAGTTCCTTGCGCCGCTGGTCGGGTGACTTGGAGGCCGCCAGCTCGCGGCGGTAGATGATGTTGACGGCAGCCTCCGGCCCCATGACGGCGATCTCCGCCGTCGGCCAGGCTAGGTTGAGGTCCGCGCCCAGCCCGCGGGAGGACATGACGCAGTAGGCGCCTCCGTAGTCCTTGCGGGTGATCACCGTCAGCTTGGGCACGGTCGCCTCGGCGTAGGCGTAGAGTAGCTTGGCGCCGTGGCGGATGACTCCCCCGTACTCCTGGGCCGTGCCGGGCAGGTAGCCGGGCACGTCGACGAAGGAGATGAGCGGGATGTTGAATGCGTCGCAGAAGCGGATGAAGCGCGCCGACTTGACCGACGCGTCGATGTCGATGGCCCCGGCAAGCACCTTGGGCTGGTTGCCGACCACGCCCACGACATGGCCGTTGAGGCGGCCGAGGCCGACCACGATGTTGGCCGCGAAGAAGGGCTGGACCTCCATGAAGTCGCGGCTGTCCAGCACCCGCGTGATCACTCCGCGCATGTCGTAGGGGAGGTTGGGAGACGCCGGGATGATCGACTGCAGCTCCTCGTCGGCGCGCTCGGGGTCGTCGCCGCTCAGCACCCGCGGCGGCTTCTCGCCGGAATTGGAGGGCAGGAAGGCGAGCAGGCGGCGGACGTCTTTGAAGCAGTCGCGCTCGTTGGCGGACATGAAGTGGGCGACGCCCGACCGGGTGCCGTGGATCTCGGCCCCGCCGAGCTGGTCGAAGGTGACGGTCTCCCCGGTGGTGACGCGGACCACCTCCGGCCCCGTGATGAACATGTGTCCGACGCCACGGACCATGAAGATGAAGTCGGTGATCGCAGGCGAATAGACGGCGCCGCCGGTCGCCGGGCCGGCGATGATCGACAGCTGCGGGATCACGCCCGAGGCGCGGACGTTGCGGAAGAAGATGTCGGCGTAACCGGCCAGCGCCGCGACACCCTCCTGGATCCGGGCGCCGCCGGAATCGTTGATCCCCACGATCGGCACCCGGTCGCGCAGCGCCAGCTCTTGGACCTTGACGATCTTGGCGGCCGTGACCTCGCCCAGCGACCCGCCGAGGACTGTGGCGTCATAGGCGAAGACGGCGATCGGTCGTCCCTCGACGAGGCCGAAGCCGGCGACTACGCCGTCGCCGGCGATCCTCTTTTCCTCCATCCCGAAGCCGACCGCGCGTGACTTCGCGTAGAGGTCCAGCTCCTGGAAGCTGCCCTTGTCGAGCAGCAGGTCGATCCGCGCCCGGGCGCCGAGCCGGCCCTTGGGCTCCCCGCTGGCATGGATGGCCTCGTAGCGCCGCTTGCGGAACTGATTGACCTTGGTCTCGGCGACGGTGGCGCGCTCCAGCTCGGGCGCCTCGAGATTGGCCATCGGGCGCCGCGTACGCTTGACAGCACTCAATGCAGCTTTCGGCTTGCGGTCGGCCATCTTTGACCATTATCGGGATCATGCCGGGGTGGCCTCGCTGACCTCCGCCTCCCCGCCGTCCCTCGAGCGAACCGCCACCCTCCACCAGCTCCGCGTCTTCAAGGCCGTGGCCGACCGGCTCAGCTTCAGCGCGGCCGCCCAGGACCTCAAGCTGAGCCAGCCGAGCGTCTCCTACCAGGTGAAGGAACTGGAGCGCGGGGTGGGCACCGACCTCTTCGACCGCCTCGGCAAGCACGTCAGCCTGACCCAGGCCGGCCACCTCCTCTATGGCTACGTGCGCCAGACCCTGAACGTCATCGACGAGGCCGCGGTCGCCCTGGGGGAGCTGCAGGGGTTGGAGCGGGGAAGTCTCAAGGTGGGGGCCAGCACCACCGTCGGCATCTACGTGATCCCGACCGCGCTCGGCGCCTTCAAGAAGCTGCACCCGGGGCTCGCCATCAGCCTCGAGATCGGTAGCCGCGGCGCCATCCAGGAGCGGGTTCTGCGCAACGAACTCGACCTGGCGGTGGTCGGGCCGCCGCTCAAGGACCCCGATCTCAAGGTGGTGCCCTTCATGACCGACGAGCTGGTTGTCATCGCGCCGGGCGAGCACCCGCTCGCCGGCCGCCTCGGACTGACCCTCAAGGACCTGAAGGACGAGCCCTTCCTCATGCGCGAGGAGGGATCGGGCACCCGCTTCGAGGTCGAGAAGGCGGCCCGGCGCGGGGGTGTCAGGCTCCAAGTCGCCATGGAGCTCGGGTCCAACGGTGCGATCAAGCACGCCGTCGAAAGCGGGCTCGGTCTGGCCATCCTCTCCCGCTTCGCGGTGGGGTTGGAGGAGACGGCCGGCAAGTTGGCGCTGCTCGACGTGGAGGGCTTCCCCGTTCGCCGGCAGTGGAACATAGTCCATCTCAAGCGAAACCGGCTGGCCTCACCGGTGGCCGGATTCATCGAATTTCTGCGGTCCGGCGAATGGGGGATACCCGCCGGCTCCTTCGAACACAGTTCCCGGGTCGACTGAAGAATTCCGTTCTGGAGGTAGAAAACCAATGGCAATCAACGACAAGGTCTCGTTCACCTGGATCGGCCACGGCACCTGGATGGCGACCAGCGCCGCCGGCAAGAAGGTTCTACTCGACGCCTGGGTCATGAACAACCCGGTCGCCCCCGACAACCTGAAGAACCCCGAAAAGGTCGACCTGATAGCCGTCACGCACGGCCACGGGGACCACATTCACGACGCGGTCGAGATCGCCAAGAAGCACTCGCCGAAGGTGCTCGCCATTCCCGAGATGGGTGGCTGGCTGGGCTCCAAGGGGGTCGAGAACGTGGTCGGCTTCAACAAGGGCGGCACCGTCGAGGTCGAGGGGATCAAGTTCACGATGACCCACGCCGAGCACAGCTGCGGCATCACCGACGGCGGCCAGATGATCTACGGGGGCGAGGCGGTCGGCTACGTGATCGAGTTCGAGAACGGCTACACCGTCTACTTCGCGGGCGACACCGACGTCTTCGGCGACATGAAGCTGATCGGCGAGCTCCACGACCTCGACGCCGCCATCCTGCCGATTGGCGACTGCTACACGATGAGCCCCAAGCGCGCCGCCAAGGCGGTCGAGCTGCTCGGCGTGAAGACCGTGCTGCCGATGCATTTCGGGACCTTCCCCATCCTCACCGGGCGTCCGAGCGCCCTCCGGGAGCTGGTCGGGCCCGGCGTCAACGTCGTCGAGACCCATCCCGGCGACACGGTGTAAGTTCCATTACGCCGCGAGCATGAAGTACCGCTACAGCGCCTGGGACGGCACCCAGCAGCCCTTCCCGCTGGACGCCGACACCGTCCTCGAGTCGATCTCCGACGACCTCATGTCGCACGGCGACTTGAACGGGGCGCTGCAGCGGCTGTACCGGTGGGGTTCGGGAGAGATGCCGGGCCTGGAGGACCTCGCCAAGCAGCTTCAGGAGCTGCGCGAGCAAGAGCTCGCCCGCTACGACCTCGACAGCGTCGTCGACGACCTCAAGGAGAAGCTCCAAGAGGTCGTCGACACCGAGCGGAAGGGAATCAAGGAGCGGCTCGAAAACGCCCAGCGCTCCGACGGCTCAGAGCGCAAGATCCTAGAGAAGCTGGCCAAGCAGCGCGGGGACCAGCTCGACCGGGTGCCCGACGACCTCGGCGGCCGGGTCAACGCCCTCAAGAACTACGAGTTCATGGTGCCCGAGGCTCAACAGAAGTTCGACGAGCTGATGCAGAAGCTGCAGCAGCAGATGCTGGACCAGATGTTCCAGGGAATGAAGCAGTCGATCTCGAAGATGACCTCCGAGGATCTCTCCGACGTCAAGGAGATGGTCAAGGCGCTCAACGGGATGCTCCAGGACCGCGCCAACGGGGCCAACCCCGACTTCAAGTCGTTCATGGACCGCTTCGGCCACATGTTCCCGCCCGGCATCGACAACCTCGACCAGCTGATGGAGCACATGCAGCGGCAGATGGCCCAGATGCAGTCGCTGCTCCGCTCGATGTCACCCGAGGCCCGCGAGGAGCTGGCGAGGATGATGGACGAGCTGCTCCAGGACGACTCCCTGCGGCTGGAACTGGCGAAGCTCGGCGCCCTGATGGAGGCGATGATGCCGCCCTCCGACCTGCAGGAGCGTTACCCGTTCTTCGGCGAGGAGCCGACCAGCCTTCAACAGGCGATGGACCTGATGGGCCGGCTGCAGGGCATCGACCGGCTGGAGTCGCAGCTCGAGCGCGGGTCATTCCGGCTCGACGACGTCGACCGAAGCCTCGCCGAGGAGCTGCTCGGTCCCCAGGCCCGCAATTCGCTCAACCAGCTCCGCCAGGTCTCGGACCTGCTCGAGAAGGCGGGCTTTGTGGAACGCCGCGGACGCGGCCTGGAGTTGACCCCCAAGGGCATGAGGCAGATCGGTAAGAACGCCCTCAAGGACATCTTCGAGCGTCTTCGCAAGAGCCAGGTCGGCCAGCACCGAATCTTCCAGACCGGCGTCGGCAACGAGGCCGGCGACGACCTCAAGGACTACGAGTACGGCGACCCTTTCTTGATCGACATGAAGGAGACGCTGTTCAACTCGCTGGAGCGCGAGGGACGCGGCGTGCCGCTCAAGATGGACGCCGCGGACTTCGTCGTCCGCAAGACCGATCACTCAGCGCAGGCCTGCACCGTGCTGATGGTGGACATGAGCCGCTCCATGTTCCTGCGCGGCTGCTTCCTCGCCGCCAAGAAGGTGGCGATGGCGCTCGACGCGCTGATCCGCTCCCAGTACCCACGCGACAAGCTCTACATCGTCGGGTTCTCCAACCAGGCGGTGGAGCTGAAGCCGGACGCGCTGCCCCAGATCACGCTCAACGACTACGTCTACGGGACCAACATGCAGCACGGCTTCCAGCTGGCGCGGTCGCTGCTGGCGCGTCACCGCGGCAACAAGCAGATCATCATGGTCACCGACGGGGAGCCGACCGCCCACCTCGACAACGGGCGCGTCTACTTCGCCTATCCGCCCACCTTCCGGACCATCCAGGAGACCCTGAAAGAGGTCCAGCGGTGCACCCGCGACCGGATCGTCATCAACACCTTCATGCTCGAGCGGGGGCCCTACCTGACCGAGTTCATCAACCGCGTCACCAAGCTGAACAAGGGCCGCGCCTTCTTCGTCCAGCCAGAGCGGTTGGGCGAGTACATCCTGGTCGACTACGTCTCGGGCCGCCAGCAGCGCCGGCACACGCGCGCGAGCTAGGGGCCGGCTGTTTCTAGCCCCAGAGTTCGGCGGCCCTCGCTCCGAGGCCCTTTGCCACCGCGGTGAAGGCGTCGCGGTCGCTGACCCGGTCACCGAAGAGGGCATCCAGTCGGTGCTGGAAGGACGGCAGCCGCGATGACCCGCCGGTCCGCAGCACGGAGGTCACCTGCCCCGGCTCCAGACCGGCCTCCACGACGGCCCGGAGCAGGCAGCGCTCCACCTCCTCCAGGTCCTCTTTGATCACCGCCTCGAACTGGCCGCGCAGCAGGGGCACGTCCAGGCGCACCCCGCGGCGGACGAAGCGGAGACGGGTCACCTCCTCGGCGGAGAGGCGGATCTTGGCGTCCTCGACCGCCTTGTAGAACTCCCAGGCGTGGCCCTCGAAGAGGATCGCCCGGGCCACCTCGGCCGCCTTGCCACCGATCCTGTCGAGCACCTTGGGCACGCCGGGGTCGCTCAGGAGCTGGCGGACGCCCGAGCGCGAACCCATCTCGTTGTAGAGCCAGTTGGGCAGCGAGGTCAGCTCCAGGGCGGGACCGACAACCGCCTCGAAGAGCGCCGCGTCGAAGCGCTCGCCCCCGATGTCCACGCCGGTCAGCGCCAGTGTCCGCGCCACGCCCGCGCGCACCTCGATGACCGCGGCGTCGAAGGTGCCGCCGCCGAAGTCCACCGCCAGCACGTGGCCCTCCGGCAGCCGCTCGCCGAGGACGGCGGCCGCCGGCTCTGGGTAGAGCGCCACTTCCTCGAAGCCGGCCTGGCGGGCGCCCTCGGCCAGCCGGTCGAGCGCAACCTGCTGCGAGCGGCCCCCCATTTCTACGCCGGGAAAGACGACCGGGTGGCCGAGGACCACGCGCCGGATGTCCGCGCCGCTTGCCTCGTCCGCCGAACGCTTGAGCCGTTCGATGACGATCGAGACCAGCTCCGGCAGCTCGAAGTCACGTGCCCAGGAGTGGGTGCCGGTGAAGTCGGTGCGGGCCAGGTCGCGCTTGACGCCGGTCACCAACCGGGTGTCCTGGCAGCCGCCGTTGCGGGTCGCCTGCCGGCAGTCGGTCTCGGCCCCGTAGCGCACCAGCGGGCAGTGGAGGCAGGTGTGGTGGAGGTGGCCCTGGACCAGGTAGCGGGCGATCGCGGCCTCGCCAGCCCGGCGATCTCCGTCGCGGTGCAGGTAGGCGACCGAGGCCAGGGTCAGGCCGTCGAGGCCCGACTCAGCGGGGACGACCTCGACCCCGTCGGCATAGGCCACGGCGATGGCGCTATTGGAAGTTCCGAAGTCGATGCCGCAACCGATCGGTCGGCGGGAGGTCATACGGATACCATGGAACTGCGATGCAGATGATCGAAACTCAACTCCTGGACCGCCTCGGGATCGGTTCGAACGTAAAGGTCTGGATGGATCTCTCTCCCGCCGAGCTGTACGAGCACTCCCTCCGCCGCGGCGAGGCCGAGCTGGTCGTGAGCGGAGCCCTGGTCGCCGAGACCGGACAGCATACCGGGCGATCGCCCAAGGACAAGTTCGTGGTCGTCGAGCCGGCGACCGAGAAGGACGTCTGGTGGGCGGGCAACCAGAAGATCTCGCCGGACAGCTTCCATCGGCTCCTGGACAAGATGGGCGACTTCTGCGCCGGCCACGAGGTGTACGTCCAAAACCTCTACGCGTGCGCCGACCCCGCCCGCCGGTTGAAGGTCCAGGTGATCACCGAGATGGCGTGGCACAGCCTCTTCGCGCAGAACCTCTTCATCCGGCCGAGCGCCGAGGAGCGCCGCCACTTCAAGCCGGACTTCACGGTGATGTCGCTCCCCAGCGTCACCGCCGATCCCAAGGCGGACGGCACCAAGAGCGAGACCTTCGTCGTCCTCAGCTTCGCCAAACGAATGGTGCTGATCGGCGGCACCCGCTATGCCGGCGAGATCAAGAAGTCGATCTTCACCGTCCTCAACTACCTGATGCCGAAGGCGGGCGTGATGCCCATGCACTGCTCGGCCAACTACTCCAAGGGGAACCGCGACTCAGCGCTCTTCTTCGGCCTCAGCGGCACCGGCAAGACGACCCTCAGCTCGGATCCCACCCGGACCCTGATCGGGGACGACGAGCACGGCTGGAGCGACGACGGGATCTTCAATTTCGAGGGCGGCTGCTACGCCAAGACGATCCGGATCTCGAAGGACGCAGAGCCCGAGATCTACGCCGCCACCAACCGGTTCGGGACGGTGCTGGAGAACGTCGTCTTCGATTCCGACACCCGCATCCCGGACTTTGACGCCGACGACAAGACCGAGAACACCCGCTCCGCCTACCCGATCACCTACATCCCCTCGGTGGACGTCAGCGGCCGCGCCGGGCACCCGACCCAGGTGCTCTTCCTGAGCGCCGACGCCTTCGGCGTCCTGCCCCCGGTCTCCCGCCTCGAGGGCGAGCAGCTGAAGTACTTCTTCCTCTGCGGCTACACAGCCAAGGTGGCCGGTACCGAGCGCGGCGTCACCGAGCCTGAGCCGACCTTCAGCACCTGTTTCGCGGCGCCCTTCTTGGTCCTGCCGCCCGACAGCTACGCGGACATGCTGCTGGAGCGGGTGGCCAGGCACGGCACCCGGGTGTGGATGCTCAACACCGGCTGGATCGGCGGCGCCTACGGGAGCGGCGAGCGGATCTCGATCGCCTACACCCGGGCCATCGTGCGCGCCATCGTCGAGGGCCGGCTGGACACGGTCTCGACCCATGCCGACCCGGTCTTCGGGCTCGGCATCCCCGACGAGGTGCCCGAGGTCCCGACCCGGATCCTCGACCCGCGAGCAGCCTGGAGCGACCCCGCGGCATACGACCGCCAGGCCGCCCGGCTGAAGGGGATGTTCGAGGACTACTTCAGGACCTTCCGCGACCAGGGCGCGGCGGCGGGCTGATCGCCCGCTACGCCGTCGTCGGAAGCCGGCACTACCCCGCGCTGGAGCGGGTCCTCAAGTACGTGGAGGCCCTTCCCGCCGGCTCGGTGATCGTCACCGGCAGCGCCAGCGGGGTGGACGCCGAGGCAGCCAGGGCGGCCCGCGGTAGGGACCTGGCGGTGATCCGGGTGCCCGCCTCCTTCGACGAGGCCCGGGACGCCTCGGCGGCCGCCGGTCGCAACCAGAGGCTGATCGACCAGGCCGACGTCGTGGTCGCCTTCTGGGACGGCTCCTCGGCCGGCACCCGGGGCACCATCGAGCGCGCCCTGGACTCGGGCAAGGAGGTCCACGTCTTCACCTCTAAGATCGGGGGGTGAGCTCGTCGCGGTGAGGGTGACCGCGCTCCTCTTCGCCCGTCTCCGGGAGCAGGCGGGCGGCGACCGCTTCCCTCTCGAACTGCCGGCCGGGGCCAGTGTCGCCGACGCCTACGCGACCCTGGCGGGAGACTGTCCGCGCCTGAGCCCCGACCACGACACGGTCCGGGCGGCGGTCAACCAGGTTTTCACGGCCTGGGATGCCGTGCTCGACGAGGGCGACGAGGTGGCTTTCATCCCTCCCGTCAGCGGTGGCGCGGGCCACGCCGGCGTGCTCTTCGAGCTGACCGACCAGCCCCTCGACGCGCGGCGTCTGGAGGCGGCGGTCGCGCGGGCCGGCGCTGGCGCCATCTGCACCTTCACCGGGGTCGTTAGGGACAACTCACGGGGTCGATCGACCATCCGGCTCGAGTACGAGGCCTATCCCGGAATGGCGGAGTCCCAGATGTGGGCGATCGCCGCCGAGATCGCTGAGAAGTGGCCGGAGGCGCGGGTCGCGATGGCCCACCGGACGGGGCGCTTGGAGATCGGCGAGGCATCCGTCGTCGTCTCGGTCTCCTGTCCCCATCGGGGGGACGCCATCGCGGCCTGTAAGTGGGGCATCGACCGCCTCAAGGAATCGGTGCCGGTCTGGAAGAAGGAGTTCTTCGAGGGCGGCGAGGTCTGGATCGAGGGCGACCAGGCTAAGCCGCCGGGTTAGCCCGGCAGGTCCCGCGGCGCCAGCAGTTCGAGGACCATATCGATCTCCTCCTCGGTGTTGTAGAAGTGCGGTGAGAGGCGGACGAAGTCGCGGTGGGTGCGGCAGATCACGCCCACGGCCGTCAGGTCGCGGAGCAGTTCCACCTCGGTCATCCCCGGCCGGTTGAAGCTGACTATCCCTGACGACTCCTTGTGGCTCCGCGGCCAGGGCTCGATGACGGTGCATCCCCGTTCCACCAACCCCTCTGCGAGGCGCTTTGACAGGCCCAGCACCCGCTCCGCGATGACGTCGATGCCGACCTCTTGGAGCAGGCCGACGGCTGCGTCGAAGGCGGCGATGTCGAGCCAGCTGAGCGCCGACTCCTCGAATTTGCGGGCTGTCTTCTCGAAGGCGAAGACGGGGTTGAAGTAGGAGTAGCGGTCCTTCATCGAGCCGGTCCCGACCAGCAGCGGGTCGATCCGTTCCAGCAGCTCCGGCCGCCAAGCGGTGAAGCCGACGCCGGGAGGCCCGGTCAGCCACTTGCCGGCGCCGGCGGCGACGAAGTCCGCGTTCAACGCCTCCAGCGAGAAGGGCAGCACGCCTAGGCCCTGGATTCCGTCGACGGCGAGGATGACGCCACGCTCACGGCACTCGGCGCCGATCTCGGCGAGGTCGACGCGGTACCCGTTCCAGAACTCGACGAAGCTCAGCGCGACGACGCGGGTGCGGCCGTCGACCAGGGAGAGAACCGCCTCCGGCGTCACCCTCCCGCCGTCCGGCTCGACCAGCCTCAGCTCGACACCACGGTCCCGCGCGGCCATCCAGGGGAAGAGGTTGGCCGGGTACTCGAGCCGGGCGCCGACCACGTTGTCGCCCGGCTTCCAGTCGAGGCCCCTTGCCAGGAGCGAGATGCCGTGCGCGGTGCCCCGAGTGATCGAGACCTGGTCGGTGGTGACGCCGACCAGGGTCGCGAGCTTCTCGCGCAGGCCGTCAAGGGTCTCGGAATAGTCCTCGGGCGAGTAGCCCTCCTCGCTCATCAGCCGGGTGACCTGGTCGACCGCCGCCCGCACGCGCTCCGACATCGGCGCGACCCCGGCGTGGTTCAGATGGATGTGCTGTTCGCAGATCGGGAAGAGGGCTCGGGCATCAAGCGGATCCATCGCGTTCACTCCAAAACTGATCGAGAAGCGGCTGCAGGGCGGTGATGTAGGCGGCCAGCGTGGTGGCGGCGCGCTCGAGCGTATCGGTGTTGAGCCCGGCCGCCGGGAACGTCTCGTAGAGGCGGGTCCAGCCCCGGTCCCAGGGCTCCAGCTCCGCGCGGGGAAGCCCGCCCTTCACCTCGACCATCCGGGAGCGGAAGAACTCAAGCCCGGCCCCGTTGAGCTCCCGACTGCCCTCGAGGTGAAGCCCGACCTCGACCTTGCCCTGGCCCGAGTGGATCCAGACCTCGTAGTGGGTCTCGGGGCGCCCGTAGTGGAATTTCAGGACCCCGTGCACGCGACGGTGCTCGAAGCCGCGTAGCTCGGCTGGAAGCGCCCGGGCGACCGAGAGCGGCAGCGCCTGGAAGAAGGGCGCCGAGGTCACTCGGCGGCCGCTCCGGACAGGCACGGAACGAATATATCCGCCTGCTACGCTTCCCTCCGAATGGCCTACATCCCGACCGTCATAGAGAACGAGGGCGGCAACCGCGAGCGCGCCTTCGACATCTACTCCCGGCTGCTCCGGGATCGGGTGATCATCCTCGGCCGGCCGATCGATGACACCATGGCCAACCTGATCGTCGCCCAACTGATCTTCCTCAGTGCCGACGATCCCGAGAAGGAGATCCAGGTCTATATCAACTCCCCGGGGGGTTCGGTCTCGGCCGGGTTCGCCATCTACGACACCATGCAGTACGTGTCGGCGCCGATCATGACAGTCGCCATGGGCATGGCGGCCAGCTTCGCGACGGTGATCCTCATGTCCGGCGAGAAGGGCAAGCGGTTCGCCCTGCCCAACGCTCGCATCCACCTCCACCAGCCGCTGATCGGCGGCCGCGGGCTGAGTGGCCAGGCCAGCGACCTCGAGATCCATGCCAACGAGATCATCCGGGTCAAAAAGGAGCTCAACCTGCTGATCGCCAAGCACACGGGCCAGCCGTTGGAGAAGATCGAGAAGGACACCGATCGGGACTTCTACCTCTCGCCCGAGGAGGCCATCGAGTACGGCCTCATCGACGGCGTCATCTCCTCACCGCCGGTGGCGCTTGACGGCGCCAAGAACACCAAGAGCTAGCTCTTCCGCCCTGGGCAACCGGCGCTTTAGGGCGCTGCTGCTCGCGGTCGCCGGGGTCCCGCTGCTCGCCTCCTACCTCTGGCAGACGCTGGTCGGGCCGTTCCTCTTCCAGCCCCGGTTCTCCGACCAGGAATTCGTCTACACCGCGTCGGTCGCGATCCACTCCGGCGGCGACCCCTATGCCTGGGTCGCAGGCGGCTACAGCTACGGCAAGCCGGTCTATATCTACCCGCCGCTATGGGCCTGGCTCCAGCAGCCGCTGCTGCCGCTGGGCAGGGAGGGTGCCGCCCTCGCGCTGCTCGTCATACTCCAGCTCTGTCTCGCGGGGTTCCTCGTCGTCCTCTATCGCGTGCTTCGGCCGGTGGACTGGCAGGAGGTCGCGTTGGGCGTGATCCTCACTGCGGCCTTCCTCCCTGTTTTCGCCAACCTGTGGAGTGACCAGGTCAACTTGGTGGTGCTGCTCCTGATCGGCGTTACCGCCTTCGCCTATGTGCGCGGCGACCGGTGGCGGGGTGGGGCCGCCTACGGGGTGGCGATGGCGCTCAAGCCCCTGCAGCCAGGCCTCGCGCTGCTGCTGGTCTTCGGCCGCCGGACGCAGATGTTCATCGCCGCCATCGTCCTCGGCCTGCTGGCGTCACTCCTCCCTGGTGCCGCCCACCTCGAGCGTTACCTGCTCGCGGTCTTCGGGGCCGCCTCGGCGGCGACCGGTTTCCGCGACAACGCGGCGCCGGCCGGGTTCCTGGCACGGCTCTTCCACCCCGACGTCTTCTACGACGGCGCCGCGCCGGCCGACCCGCTGTTGAAGGCGCTCTACATCGCCGTCGCGGTCGCGGTGGTGGCGATCAGCTGGTGGCGGCTCGGACGCTCGCCCCGCACCGATCCCGGCGGTCGCGCGGCCGAGGTCGCCGTCGCCGTGGCCGCCTCACCGCTGCTGCTGAGCATCGCCCACAGCTTCCACCTCGTCCTGCTGCTGGTCCCGATCCTGGTCCTCCTCCACCTCGGCCTGGCGAGGGCCGACCGCCTAGCCGTCGGCGCCGCGGCCGCCGCCTGGCTCTTGGTGGGCCCGATCCACGGGGCGATGCTGTCGGCGATCGGCGCTGGCTTCTCGGCTGATTTGGTGTTGAGGGTCTGGAACGAGAGCCAGCTCGCCGGGATCGTGGTCCTCTGGCTCGGCAGTCTCCGCGAGCTCAGAGTTCGACCGTCATCCCGTCCCGCGCCGCTTTCACCTCCACTCCTGTCGACTCTGTGAGCTGCGCAGCAAGCTCCCATGGGTGGGCGCGCCACATCGTCATCCCGAAATGGGTGAGGATGGCCAACCGTGGACGGGCTGCGCGGATGATCGCCTCGGCGTCGTCGAGGCACAGGTGCGGCAGCGGGCGGCGCTCGCGGAGCACGGCGTGGATCACCATCACCTCGGCCCGGTGCTGCTCGGCGATGCCCTCGTAATAGGCCGAATCGGTAACCCAACCGAGGCGGTCGCCGAAGCGGAAGCCATAGGTCTCGGCGCCGTGCGGGTGGGCCGCGGTGGTGGCGAATCCGATCGAGCCGACGCGATACTCGGTCTCCGGTTGGAGGCGGATCAGCTCCTCCGGGAAGCCGCGCAGGTAGTGAAGGACCACGGGGTCATCGTCGAGCGCGTCGGCCGGGCAGTAGAGGCGGCCACGGTGCTTGAAGCCGCCCTCGGTCATGGCCTCGATCATCACGTTGACGTCGCCCGAGTGGTCGAGGTGGCGATGGCTCAGGACGATGCCGCTCAGCCGCGCGGGGTCGATCTTGCGCTTGGCGTACTGGACGATCGCGCCCGGGCCGGGATCGAGCGCGAGGCGGGTGTAGCCGTCCTCCAGGTAAAGCCCACCCGAGGCGGCCAGCTGCTTGGCGACCATGAAGCGGGCACCGGCGGTGCCCATGAAGGTCAGCTTCAAGCGCCCGCTTCGGCAACCTCTTCGAGCCTCGTCTCGGATTCGGCGCCCCCGAAAAACCGCTGGTAGAGCTGTTCGACACTCGCCAGGGTGTCAACGTCGCGGACCCCCTTGTCGTCCCGAAGTCGAACGATCCGGGGGAAGCGCAGGGCGAAGCCGCTCTTGTGGCGGGTCGAGCGCTGGATCGAGTCGAAGGCGACCTCGACCACTGTCTCGGGCTCGACGACCCGCACCCGGCCGCGATCGAGGATGGTGTGCTCCTGGAAGTGTTGAGTCATCGTCGCGATCTCGGCGTCGGTCAACCCGGTGTAGGCCTTGCCCACGTTGACCAGCCGGTCGGCGGCCTCGTCGCGGACCGCGAAGGTGTAGTCGGAGAGGACACCGCGCCGCTTGCCGTGACCCCACTCGACGGCCGTGACGACGCAGTCGAGCGTCGCCAGAGGCCGCTTCAGCTTCAGCCAGGAGAGCCCGCGGCGGCCCGGCGTGTAGGCGCTCTCCGGGTTCTTCAGCATCAGACCCTCGTTGCCGCGCTCACGCGTCTCTCCGAAGATCCGGTCGAGGTCCTCGGCGCCGGTGGCGGTTTCGATTCGGGCCAGGAGGAAAGGATGCTCCAGCCGCAGGCCCTCGAGCAGGCGGCGCCGCTCGCGCAGGGGCCGGTCGAGCAAGACCTCACCGTCCAGGAGGAGGAGGTCGAACGCGACCAGCACCACCGGCACCTCCTCCCGCATCGCGGCGGAGACGACCTTGCGGCCGAGCCGCCGCTGGAGCTCGAAGAAGCGGAGGACCCGGCCCTGGCGGTGGGCGAGGATCTCGCCGTCGATCAGCACCTCGTGACCCAGCTCCGCCGCCGCCCCGGCGACCTCCGGAAAGGCCGCCGTGGTCTCCTTCAGGTCGCGGGAGTAGAGCGCCACGCGGCCGCCGCCCCGGTGCAGCTGGCAGCGGACCCCGTCGTATTTCTCCTCGGTCCAGGCACCCTCGCCGACCCGCTGCATGGCCTCGGCGGCGTCGGCGACCACCCCTGCGAGCATGAAGCGGATCGGCCTGAAGAGCTCCATCGACGCGGCGCCCGTCTCGCCGGCCCTGGCCCGGACCGCTGCCTCACCGAGGTCCCCGGTCAGCATGTGGACGCGCTTGACGGTGGCCAGCGGCAGGTCGAACGCCAGCGCCACCGCCTCCTCGACGAGGCCCTCTTGGAGCCCGATCCGCAGGTCGTTGGCGAGGATCTTGACAACGAACCTGGCCTCTCGCGGGTCAAGACGACGAAGGAGCTCCCCCAGCAGCTCCTGCCTGGCCGTCGATCCGCTTGCGCCGGCGATGGCGGCGAAGGCAGCGGCCACCTCGGCCGGCGTGGCGGGCACCGGCTCGGTCTTGCCTGCCAGCACCTCTTGCACCCAGTCGCCCGGGTCGGAGTGCTTGCGGTAGACCCGGGAGAGCTCATCCCGCTCAGCCCGGGTGATCATCTCGACCGCCCGCCATAGCGAGGCGCCACCGACCTGCAGCGTTCGTGGGTCATTGAGACTGAAGGGTCGCCCCGTCATCCACGTCGTGGCCAGCCGGAGATCGTCCGGCTCGAGGGTTCGCAGGTATTCGGCCAGGAGGCGCGTCTTCTCGAGCTTGGAAGCGGTGGACGCGATCGCCTCGGCACAACGGGCGAATTCGCGCATCGGCTGGACTATCGTAGGCAGGGAGAACGATTCACTCAGAGATGAGCCGCCGCTGTCCCTACCTCGAAGAGTATTTCCGCGAGAAGCTGGGCCCGCTCCGCAGCTACCACTTCGACTGCCATGTGGACGGTGCCTCGCACGTCCGTCGCAGGCTCAGCGACAGCCCGCCGATCTGCGTCCGCAACTTCGAGGAGTGCCGTCTCTTCCAGGCGGAGAAGCGCCGCGAGGACGGCCTCATCTCCCGCTACACGGACTAGGCACGGGTAAAGTCTCACAGCGCGATGCGCTGCGAAACCTGCGGAGCCCCGGCCGTCCTGCTCGCCAATGCGTGCGTCTTCTGCGCGACGCCGATCGGTGACAGCCACGCTCCCGCCGAGCTCTTGGACTACCTGGCGGCGCGGCTGCCCGCTGCCAGGATCAAGCGCTTCACGCTCGGCCGTGGCCGGCCGGTCCGAGAGTTCAAGCTCTCCGTCGGCGAGACCGAGTACGCGGCCCGGATCCGCCGCGGCCGGCTGGAGTTGACGCCCGACCTGCCGCCGGCTCGCTGGGTCGATCGACTCCTCATGGCGCTCAGTAGCGAGGCCGCCGGCGACCACGAGCTCCGGGCCCGACTCAGCCGGAGCGGCTGGAAGCTCCGTTAGACGAAGGCCAGCGCAAGCTGTTCGACGCCTCGCAGAGCGAAGGCGCGGACACCGCGCTTGCGCAGGTGCCGTGCGAGATCGTCGGTGAACCCGTGGACGGTGTAGACCTGCTCGGGCGCGACCATCTCCACCGTCTCGACGAGCTCGTGAAAATCGCAGTGGTCGGAGAGAGGGAAGGCCACGTCGGCACCGAAGATGGCGCGGAAATGGCGGTCCTGCGCCCAGCCCGAGACGAGCGCGCAGCGGTAGCGGTGGAGACGGCGGATGACCGCCTTGCCGGCGGGGGGAGCGATCACCACCCGTCCCGAGTAGTCCTCCCCGGGAACCAGCTCGATGTAGTCGGGCATCGCCTCGCCCAGCTCCAGGTACGCCTCGGTTCCGGGCAGGCAGCGCGCCTCGAGGGCGAAGCGGATTCCGTAGGGGGCGAGGGCCAGCATTACCTCCTGCGCCTTGCCCACGGCGTGGCAGAGCAGGACCGGGGTGACGCCCTCGGCGAGCACCCGACTGCACCAGGTCGCGATCGCCTCGATGACCTCGCCGTGGTCCGGGAAGACGAAGTTCGGTCGGCCGTAGGTGCTCTCGATGACCAGCACGTCGGCCTTCGGCATCCGCACCGGCCGCGGTCCGCGGAGCTTGACGTCGCCGGTGTAGAGAAGGCTTCCGGCTGGCGCCCTGAAGAGAACCTGGGCAGACCCCAGCATGTGCCCCGCGGGAACCAACCGGAGCGTGCCGCCGGCGACCTGCTGATCCACCTCATAGCCGATCACCCGGGCAGCCTTGGGCCGCCGCGCGGCGGCGGTGAGAGCGAGCGTCTCCGCGGTGAGGTAGGTCTCGCGATGACGGCGGGAGTGATCGGTGTGGGCGTGGGTCACCACGGCCAGGGCGCGGGCCACCTCGGGGTCGAACCAGATCGCGTGGTCGGGCAGGGAGACGCCGCGGTCCCAGGTGACGTTGCGGGTCACCGGAGCCGCACCCGGTCGGTCTTGCTGAAAATGTCCCGGGGCATCGCCGCCCCGACCATCGCATAGGCCTCCGGCGGAATGCCGATGTCGACTACCCACACCTCGCCCGCGAGTCTCGCGCCCTGGTTTGAGAGGAGCCCGGCCTTGGGCAGGCCCAGGGTAACTGTGATGTGGGCCCGGATGGAGGGCCGGTGGGCGACGCCGTCATCGGAGCTGAGACCGGAAGGAATATCGACCGCGACTACCCGGGCATCGGCGCTGTTGATGGCGTCGATCCAATCGGCCGCCCTGCCCGCCGGGGGCCGGTTCAATCCGCTCCCGAAGATCGCGTCGAGCACCACCTCCGCGCCGTCAAGATCGGGTTCTCTGCCGATGAGGACCCAGGCCGCTTCCAACGCCTCTGCCTGTTCTGCGGCAGCGGCTTCAAACGCCTGCCGGTCGAGCGCGGCAACCGAGTGAAGACGTCCCCAGCGGTGCAGGTGGCGAGCCGCCGCGAGGCCGTCCCCGCCGTTCGAGCCAGGGCCGCAGACCACCGCCGTGCGGCCGGTGCAATGGCGGGCAACCTGCCACCCGGCGGCCTCCATCAGCCACTCGACAGGGTTTGAAGCGGGTCTCGGCCAGACGGTCGACCTCCCTCACTTGGGCCGCCGTGAGGACCGGCAGGGAGTCGGGCTTCATCTTCATTAAAGGTTCGCTTGAAATTCTCGTGCCCTGGGAACAAATGGGAGCGGTTCCCAATTAGAGGACTTTGCCAGACGGGGGTTGACATTGCCCCGGGCGCCCATAGAATTGACCAATAGGGGGTGAGAGACTGTAACAATGCTTGAAGATGCCTGTGTAGAGATTGAGGTCCTTACCGAGAAGGACCGCCAGGAGCGGGCGCAGAAGTACGCGCGCCGCAACCGGATGCGCTACATCGACCAGCTTCTCAACGAGCTGGAGATGCTGAACCTGGCCGACCAGGCGAGGATGCCCGACCAGCTCTCCACCGCTGTCGACCAGCTCATCGAGGAGACCAAGGCTGCTGAGATCCGCGGCGCCAGGAGCGTGGCGACGGTGCCGGACGCGATGGACGTCCTCTACGAGATCCAGGACAGCCTCATGTTCAACCAGATCGAGGACGAGTAGGCTTTTTAGGGCCTTTTCCGTACGTCCGTTCGGTCTGTTTTGATCGATTCACTCCATTTCGGTCCCTGGTAACTTGAAGTCCAATATGTGCGTATTAGTTGGTTTAGTGACCGAGAATCGTGCGCAGGACCTTACCAGGGACCCTGCCTCCGACCGGTGAAATCGCCCGCCTGGTCGAGGACTACCTCGCCGCCTGCACCGCCCGGGGCCTGAGCCCCAAGACCCTCAAGGACAACTACCGCTTCCCGCTGGAGCGCGTCTTCCTGCCCTTCTGCGCCGACTCCGGCATCACGTCCGCGGCCGACCTCGACCAGCGGCGCCTGGACCGGCTCAGCGTCCAGCTCCTCGAGAAGGGGCCGGGCGGCAAGCCGCTCTCCCGCTTCTCCGTCAACACCTACCTCAACGCCATCAACCTCTTCCTCGGTTGGGCGGTCAAAGAGGGGGAGATGAAGCCGGTCCGGGCGCAGACGCCGCGGCTGCCGCGGCGGGTCGTCGAGACGCTCAGCCGAGAGGAGGTCGACCGGCTCGAGGAGACTGCTCAGTCGGAGCGCGACAAGCTCATCGTCCGGGTGCTGGCCGACACCGGGCTCCGCGCCTCCGAGCTGCTGGGGCTGGAGGTCGGCGACCTGATCCAGCGCGACCGCCAGCACCTCCTGAAGGTCACCGGCAAGGGCGACCGGCAGCGCCTGGTGCCGGTACCGCCGGCAGACATGCGCCGGCTGCAGCGGCTGGTGCGGGGACGGGACAGGGAGGACCGCGTCTTCCTGACCCTGCGGCGCCGGGCATCGACCGGCGACTTCGAGCCCCTGAGCCTGGCCGGCATGGAGCAGATGATCGAGACCCTCGGTGACAGCGAGTCGGCCGAGCTCGGCAAGCGCGTCTACCCGCACCTGCTGCGGCACTCCTTCGCCACCTGGACTTTGACCCGGGGCATGAACCCGATCCAGCTGGCCAACATCCTCGGCCACAGCACGCTGCGGATGATCCAGACCACCTACAGCCACCTGACCGTCTCCGACTCCTACGAGGCGCTGATGAGGGTCCTCTCCGCCGAGTCCTGACCCCCCGGTGGCTCGAGGATCACCTCGACCTCCGGCATCACCGGTTGGCGGAGCAGGGCGCCGGCCAACCGCACGAGCGTCTGGTGTCGGATCCCGCCGCCATGGATGGCGGCGCTGATGGTCGCCCGGCTGACGCCGGCAGCCTGGGCCAGGTCCGAGCAGCTCCAGCCGCGCCGGGCCAGCTCGTAGGTCAGCCGAGCCGAGTTGAGTCGGATCGAGATCGCTCGTGCACTTCCCATGTCCTGTTCGACTTGTCGTGTCAAGGCCCCTCCTCCCTGTGAACCGGTCGCCTTCAGTCAGGTAAGTGCAGTGAGAGGGCCAAGACCGAACGAAGTTGCGCCAACTGGGTGGATTTCGCTACAGCGGCGTTGTTGGCTTGGGACTCTTTTTGGGAGCTGGTGAGTCGGCGGAAATCGGCAATCTGGTCTCTTGGCCCTCTATCCCTTAAGGGGCATTGGGGGCCCAAGAAGTACGTTGGGCATTGCCGATGTACGAGAACGGGATCCGTATCGCTGTCGCTATCGCTGGCTATCGCATCCGATAGCGTTCAGCCAGGTTTCTGCTGGAGCAAGATCAGGCGACGCCTGACGTATCGGGACGCTCGGAAGCTTGCCTGATGTCCACCGAAACGAATGCCCCGACTCCAATCCAGGGCCGAGCCGCGACTTGGAGCGTCTTCGGTGCCGAGTGAGGGCCCCGCCAACAATGCATGAAGCGAAAGAAATCGACCGCCGGCACGTTTAACGAAAAGTGGAGGAGGGCGAATACACCGCGGGCGATCCCGAGGCGTTCGAGCGCCTCTACCGGAGCACCCACCCGCGGCTGGTGAGGACGCTCTACGGGCTCGTCGGCCCGGGGGCTGCCGAGGACTGCGCCCAAGAGGCCTTCGAAAAGGCTTACAAGGCCTGGCCCCGCTGGCGCGGCGACGCCCCGGCCGAGGCTTGGATCCACCGGATCGGCATCAACGTGGCGGTCTCCCATCGCCGCCGTACCCGCCTGGTGGAGATTGTCGCCATGGTCGCGCCGGGCCTGGTCGCCGCCCCTGATCCACCTTCTGACGGGTGGGGCCAGGAGGTGACCCACGCTGTCCGCAAGCTACCGGTGAAGCTGGGCGCCGCGGTCCTTCTCCGCTACTACCACGGATACAACAACCGGGAGATCGCCAGGATTCTCGGCATCGCCGAACGGACTGTCGGCTGGCGGCTTGGAACGGCGATGGCAAGGCTGCGGACTGACTTGGACGACGGCGTTGCCGACTTCGAGGATCGAGAGCGTCTCTCTTTGCGGAACGGACAACATGAAGCCAACTGACCCCAAATTCGAAGCCTGGTTCGCAAGTCGCCTCAAGCAGAACCTCGACCGTCTGCCGGTGACCACCCCCGAACGGCAGGGTCAGGTTCAAGGGCATTTCCCGTTCGGGAGGAGCTCGATGTCTTTGACCCCACTCGTCGCCGTGCTCAAGTCGCAGGTAGCGGTGATTGCCGCCACCCTGGTGGTCGGGGTGAGCGCGATTGGGATGGCCACTACCGGCAGTCCCAACCCGAAGGTCTGGGGAGCGGACCTGATGGGCAGCATCCAGCGCTCGGCGCCGACGACGACCACCACGACGCCCGGGCCCACCCCCACACCGGAAGGGACCCCAACGTCAGGCGCCCCCCTGACGATCAACTCGGCGTCTAGCCCTGAGCCCAAGGACACCCCGGAGGCGAGCGCCAGCCCCGAGCCAAGAGAGACCCCGGAGGCGGTCGCCAGCCCCGAGCCAAGAGAGACCCCAGAGCCGACCGCCACCCCTGAGTCGAATGGCGGCGACGGTTCGGGAGACGACTGAGACGCGCCTGACCACTGCTCCCGCCTCGGCCAAGCAGGAGAGGCTGGCGCGCCTCAAGAGCCGGCTGATGGCGGGAGCGATCCTATCGTTCGGCGCCTTCTGGGCGCTGGTGCTTGGTCATCCGGCCGGATCGCTCGGGATCCAGACCGGGCCGGTGCGGGCGGCCACGCTGGCTCAGCGCACGCCGGCCCCAGTGGCCGCCTTATCACCCTCCGGCCAGGCTCAGGCGTCGTCGGCAGCTCAGACCTCAAACGGGTCAGTGGCGCCACCGGCAGCCTCGAGGCCGACCAATGCGACTGCCCAGGCCCCGGTTCTCAGCTCCTCCGGCTCCTGACCTCCACACCCCCCGAGGGCTCGTGCGCTTCGAGTTCTCGGCCATGGGGACCGGGGTCACTGTCCTGCTGGCGGACGCCGATCAACACCTGATCGCCCGAGTCGAGGGTCTGTTCCGGTCCTGGGAGGAGAGACTCAGCCGCTTCCGAGAGGGCAGCGAGCTATCGTGGCTGAACGCCCAGGCGGGCGAGCGGTTGACGGTGAGCCGGCTCCTGTTTGAAGTCGTGGTGGCCGCTGTTGCGGCGGCGCAGGCAACCGAGGGTCTATTCGACCCGACCATGCTGCACCAGATCCATGGGCTCGGCTACGATCGGACATTCAGCGCCATCGGGTCGGCCGCCAGAGCCGGCCGCTATCGGCAGACTCCGGGCGGCGCCTGGCGTGAGGTCCGGCTCGACCCTCGCCGGCGGACCGTGCAGCTCCCCGAGGGGATTGGACTTGACCTCGGCGGCATCGCCAAGGGCATGGCGGTGGACGCCGCCCTGGCCAGCCTCGGGGCTGCGGGGGCTGGCTGCGCCGCGGTCGACGCCGGTGGAGATCTGGCCGTGATCGGTCTGCCCGACGGCTACGCTTCCTGGCCGATCGAGATCGAAACCAACCGCGAACCATGCGTTGTGAGCCTCGCCGCGGGCGCCCTTGCCACCTCCAGCGTGGGCCGCCGGCGGTGGCGCCAGGGAGGGGTCGAGCGCCACCATCTCCTCGACCCGACCACTGGTCTGCCGGTCGAGAACGAGGTCTGGTCGGCATCGGCTGGGGGCGGCACCTGCCAGGAGGCCGAGGTCCACGCCAAGGCTGCCTTGCTGCTGGGCGAAAGCGCCGGCACTGCCTACCTGGAACGTCACCACCTGCCGGGTTTGCTGGTCCTCAAGGACGGTCGCCAGGTTCTCGTCGGGTCCTGGGCCTCGGCCCAGGAGCGGGGATGACGCAGCCGGCCAGCCAGCTGGTCTGGGAGCTGGCACGAGCCACCGGGTTCGTCGCCTACCTGCTGCTGCTCCTCTCGGTCGGACTCGGCCTCATCCTGAGTCTGCAGTGGCGCTCGGAGCGCTGGCCTCGCTTCATCGGCTCCGAGCTACATGAGTACCTGAGCTTCCTGGCGCTGCTGGCCATCGGCGCTCACACCCTGGCCATCGCCCTCGACCCCTTCATGCGGTTCACCTCGGCCGAGATCATCGTGCCGCTGGTCAGTCACTACCGTCCGGTCTGGATGGCCTGGGGGATCGTGGCCACCTACCTGATGCTGGCCATCTGGTTCAGCAAGCGGGTCCGGGCCAGGATCGGATACTCGTGGTGGCTTCGCTTCCACCAGCTCACCTTCGCGGTCTACCTGCTGACCACACTGCATGCGCTCGGCATGGGTACCGACACGCGCACCACTTGGGCGGGACTGCTCTATGCCTTCGGCTTCCTACTCGTCACCAGCCTGCTGGCCGCTCGCCTGCTGACACCTCCTGCGCCACAACGCCCCCGTCCCTACCTCGCCCTGCTGGCCGGGGTGGTGGCAGTCTGGTCCCTCTCCTGGGCGGTTTCAGGCCCGCTCGCGGCTGGGTGGGCGTTGGTCGCCAACGGCGGTGCCCATTAATGAATCACCTGGCCTCGTCGGCTCTCGGAGGGTGGCTGTGAAACGCGCACGGACGCCCGCGGGCCTGCCCCTGCGAGAGCGAGTACGGACCGCAATCTTGAGTGATGGCGGTACAAACGGCCGTATACAACCGCTGACAGGGACAGATGGCGCAGACAGCCCCAAGCGGCCGAAGTTCCGTTGATCAGTAGACGACAGGCCCGCGTCTGAAGCGCCTGAGGTGCCTCGCGTAAGATTCGAACGCGTCGAGTCCGCGGGAGAGCTAGA